>NZ_BCQF01000023.1 GCF_001544295.1 Enterococcus pseudoavium NBRC 100491 | reverse complement strand
CGTTTATTGGCATGTTTCTCTCAAAGATGAAAATGATGATATGTATGCTATAGATTTTATTCCACTCATTGAACTATTGAATTACCCTGTCGAAGGATATCAAGAAAATGCAGCTCTCATAGGGGATGTAATCTGGGAATTAACCTTTGATGGATGGACAATAGAGGAGCAACAAAAACGAATATATGAGATGAAAAAACGGTTTGAGGAGTAGTGTAAACTCATTTTAGTTAAATAGACAAGTATTTCTAAAAAGAAATTTACACCTAGTTAGCAATACTACCCACTTTCTATTTTGAAGGGGTTGTTACACCAGTGCTGAGGTGATAATATTCTTTATATAATAGAAGAAAAAAATCACAGGTAAAGCTGACCGGATTGCTAAATACAATCAATTATTACGTATCGAAGACCAATTGGGTGATGTTGCAGAATACAAAGGTATCAAATCTTTCTACAACTTAAAAAACAACCCATTCATCGCCAAATAATTAGTGAGTTGAAGCTGTTTAAAGCCTGTGAGAATTTTCTCACAGGCTTTTTTCTGTCACTATTTTTTTGTTGGAGTTCTTTTGCTAGCATCAAAATTAAACTGTTTAACTTTATAGAGGGATCTTTTCTAAAGCTTGTTCTAGGTCGGCAATCAAATCATCGACATATTCAAGTCCAATAGATAGACGAATCGTTTCTGGTCGGACATTTGCTGTAGCAAGTTGTTCTTCTGTTAGTTGGGAATGAGTAGTAGAAGCGGGATGAATAATCAAAGATTTTGCATCGCCAACGTTAGCAAGCAAAGAAAATAGTGCAACTTGATCGATCAAGTTTTTACCATTTATTAAGCCGTCTCCTTTAAGTCCGAAAGTAAAGACAGAGCTGATACCTTTTGGGAAATATTTTTGGGCGAGGTCATAATATTTATTCCCAGCCAAAGTAGGATAATTTACCCAAGCAACTTTAGGATGTGCAGCTAAGTATTCAGCGACCTTCTGAGCATTTTCGACATGTCGCTCCAAACGAATCGAGAGAGTCTCGATTCCCAATAGTGTCAGCCAAGAATTTATCGGTGCTGGTGTAGCTCCTGTGTCACGGAGCAAAATCGTACGTAATCGAGTGATATAAGCTGCTTCTCCAGCTACTTCAGTCCATGAGATTCCTTGATAACTGTCGTCTGCTTCTACCAAACGTGGAAATTTTCCGTTGTTCCAATTGAAGCAACCCTTATCAATGACTGCACCACCTAAAGCCACGCCATGACCGGCAATATATTTAGTTGTAGAATAAACTACGATGTCTGCCCCATAATCAAATGGTCGAAATAGATAAGCAGTGGCAAAAGTATTATCAACGATTACGGGGATATTTGCGTTATGGGCTATTTCACTGATTGCCGCTAAATCTACGATATTGATATCAGGATTTCCTAAAGATTCAAGGTAAATCGCTTTAGTATTTGATTGGATGGCTTCAGCAAAATTTTGGGGTTCATCGGGATCGACAAACGTCGTTGTGATACCAAAATCCGGCAAGGTATGAGCAAATAAATTGTAGGTGCCACCATAAAGTGTCGCAGCGGAAACAATATGATCTCCGACGGTGGCGAGATTCTGAATGGCATAAGTAATCGCAGCAGAACCTGAAGCCGTAGCAACTGCTCCGACACCGCCTTCCAATAAGGTCAGACGTTCCTCTAAAACAGCGGTAGTAGGGTTGGTAATGCGGGTATAGATATTTCCTGAATTACTTAGACCAAACCGATCAGCAGCTTCATCAGCATTTTTAAAAACATAAGAAGTTGTTTGATGGATTGGAATGGCTCGACTGCCTGTCTCATCGACTGTTTGTCCACCGTGTAGTTGAATTGTTTCAAAATGTTGTTCACTCATAACTAAGTCCTCCTCAAAAATAAAATAAAAAAAACGTCCTTTCTCTCCCTAGGGAAAGAAAGGACGTTTAAAAACGAAAACGCGGTACCACCTTTTTTCATGCTTAAAAAGCACCTTATCAGCACGTAGCATAGCTAGATACTGTTGCATAGTAACGGTGCAGACCCGTTGGCGGCTAATCACAAGGACTCACCCCCAAAAAGTTCAGAGACCATCTTCAATCAAATGTCCTTATCTGTTCGCACCAAATACAGACTCTCTTAAAATTTCATTTGATTTACTTTTCTCTTCATCACTTTATTTTAATTCTTTTGCCATACAATACACTTGATTAAATTCATTGTCAATATTTTTTATCAATGTTTTTTTGAGCACCCTAAGCAACGAGGAAAAGGATTTTTTCAGTTTTTTGAAAGCTTTTGATATAATAGCTTCAAAAGAAGAATAAGGAAGTGAATAATTTGGCAAAAGATGAGTTGCAACAACATATGGATAAGGGGCGTTATGGGGCACCGCTGGTTAATCCTGATGAGCAGCGCAAATATCTAGGAACTTTTCGAGAACGTTGTTTTGTCAGTATGACTGTCAAAGAAATGGAAAATAAACAACATCAGCAGCATCTAGTGACGGAAATCAAAAAACATCCAGAAGGTCGGCTATTAATTAACGGTGCTATTTCTGAAGAATTACAGCGTACTTTTATTGGTCTAGCTTCAAAAAATGCGGTTGATTTTACGATCGTAAATGATGCAACGGCTGAATCGGAAGATAGTATCGGCGTCTTGCTAGTGACAGATCACGCGGTGAATCAAGAGATCATCGACATTGAAGAAAAATACCAAACTAAAAATGTTGATTCAAAAGCTGAAACCAAGCCTAAAAAAAGCTTTTTTAGTAAATTATTTGATTAAAGAAATAAGGAATTAATTAATTACAGTTGACATTTTCTGAAAGTGTCGGTATTATACTGCTTGGGCACCCTTTTAGAAGGGTCAAGTGTTTAGTGAATTCATAGCTCCCTATTCAAATTGGATAGGGAGCTTTCTTTGTTTTTCCTAGACGTTTCCTGCAAATTAGTATGAAGGAGTTTTTTCATTTATGACAAAGTATATTTTTGTAACTGGCGGCGTAGTTTCATCAATCGGTAAGGGGATCGTGGCAGCATCATTAGGCCGCTTACTTAAAAACCGAGGATTAAAAGTAACGATTCAAAAATTTGATCCATACATCAATGTCGATCCAGGTACGATGAGTCCTTACCAACACGGAGAAGTGTTTGTAACCGACGATGGTGCTGAAACGGACTTGGACTTAGGTCACTATGAACGTTTTATCGATATTAACTTGAATCAATACTCCAACGTAACGACAGGAAAAATCTATTCAGAAGTGATTCGTAAAGAACGGAAAGGGGAATACTTAGGAGCAACTGTTCAAGTAATCCCGCATATTACGAATGAAATCAAATCAAAAATCATGCGTGCAGCCAAGATGACGGATTCAGACGTGATCATTACCGAGGTTGGCGGAACTGTAGGGGATATTGAATCATTACCATTCCTAGAAGCATTGCGTCAAATGAAGGCAGAAGTCGGTGGAGATAATGTGATGTACATCCATACAACATTGATTCCTTACTTAAGAGCTGCTGGTGAAATGAAAACTAAACCAACGCAACACAGCGTAAAAGAATTACGTGGTCTAGGGATCCAACCAAATATTTTAGTAGTTCGGACAGAACTGCCTGTTTCACAAGGGACCAAGAATAAATTAGCACAATTCTGTGATGTGGAACCAGAAGCAGTTATTGAGTCTCGGGATGTTGAAACGTTGTATTCTATTCCATTAATGTTGCAAGAACAAGGCATGGACCAAATTGTTTGTGATCATTTGAAATTGGATGTACCGGTTGCGGATATGACAGAATGGAAGACACTTGAAGAAAAAGTCTTGAATCTTAAAAAGAAAGTCAAAATCGCTTTAGTTGGGAAATATGTGGAATTGCCAGATGCTTATATCTCAGTAGTTGAAGCATTGAAACATTCCGGTTTTGCCTTTGATTCAGATATTGAGATCGAATGGATCCAATCACAAGATGTAACGCGTGAAAATGTTGCTGAAATATTAGGCGATGCTGACGGAATATTAGTTCCTGGGGGCTTTGGTGATCGCGGAATCGAAGGAAAAATCGAAGCCATCCGTTATGCACGTGAAAATGATGTGCCGTTCTTAGGAATCTGTTTAGGTATGCAAATGGCATGTGTTGAATTTGCCCGCAATGTTGCCGGCTTAGAAGATGCCAACTCAGCGGAAACTGTGCCAGATACGAAAAACAATATTATTGATTTGATGGCTGATCAAGAGAATGTGGAAAACTTAGGTGGAACACTGCGTCTAGGATTGTACCCTTGTAAATTGAAAAAAGATAGCAAAACAGCAGCAGCATACGGAAACGCCGAAGTTATCCAAGAACGCCATCGTCATCGTTTTGAATTCAACAATAAGTACCGTCAAATGTTTGAAGAAAAAGGCTTAGTCTTTTCAGGTGTGTCTCCTGACAACCGTTTAGTTGAAATCGTTGAGATTCCTGAAAACAAATTCTTCGTAGGTTGTCAATTCCACCCAGAATTGATTTCTCGGCCAAATCGTCCGCAACCATTGATCAAAGCATTTGTAGGGGCTTCATTAGAGAATAAAGAAGCAAAATAGCAACATTGACTGAAAGGCTGTCAGGCCTTTCAGTATTTTTTACAAAAAAAGTTGGAATGTAAAGGTTTTATTGGAAGGTTTGGAGTAGCAAAGATGCCAAAACTTTGATAGAATTAATTCGTTAGTTAAGCTTGGCTTAACCAAATAGTAAAACACTAGGAGGAATTTTTTTATGCCAGTAGTATCAGGAGCAGAATTCTTAAAAGCTGCACGTAAAGGCGGATATGCAGTTGGTGGATTCAACACAAACAATTTAGAATGGACACAAGCAATTCTAAAAGCTGCAGAAGCTAAAAAAGCACCAGTTCTTATCCAAACTTCAATGGGCGCTGCGAAATACATGGGCGGATACAAAGTTGCTAAAGATATCATCACTGATTTAGTTGATTCAATGGGTATCACTGTACCAGTTGCAATCCACTTAGACCATGGTGACTACGAAGCTGCTTTAGAATGTATCGAAGTTGGCTATACTTCAATCATGTTCGATGGTTCTCATCTACCATTTGAAGAAAACTTGAAATTAGCTAAAGACGTTGTTGAAAAAGCTCACGCTAAAGGTATCTCTGTAGAATGTGAAGTTGGTTCAATCGGTGGTGAAGAAGACGGAATCATCGGTGCTGGTGAATTAGCTGACATCGACGAATGTGTACAAATGGTTGCTACAGGTATCGACTACCTAGCATGTGGTATCGGTAACATTCACGGCGTATATCCTGAAAACTGGAAAGGTTTAGCATTTGACCACTTGCAAGCTATCGCTGATGCTGTAGGTTCTGATGTTCCTTTAGTATTACACGGTGGATCAGGTATTCCTCAAGAACAAATCCAAAAAGCTATCTCTATGGGTGTTTCTAAAGTCAACGTTAACACTGAATTCCAATTATCATTTGCTAAAGCAACTCGTGAATATATCGAAGCTGGCAAAGATAAAGAAGGAAAAGGCTTTGACCCTCGTAAATTGTTAGCACCAGGTGTTGCTGCAATCGTTAAAGATGCTGAAGAACATATCGACTGGTTCGGTTCAGCAAACAAAGCTTAATCTACTTTTTCTAGTCTCGGAGCATTCGCTTCGAGGCTTTTTTTATTTTATCGAGAGTTTTAGGAAAGCTTCCTTTTTATACGCTACATAATATGCTAAAATGGATAATGGTTTACATGATTCAAAATAATTAATTAGGTGAAAATAATGAAAAAAATCGAAATTCATGGCGGAAAGCCATTATCAGGTGATATAACAATTAGCGGGGCGAAAAATAGCGCAGTCGCATTAATTCCAGCAGCAATCATGGCGGATTCGCCAGTAACTTTGGAAGGTGTTCCAGACATTCAAGACGTCCATTCATTAATTGAAATTTTAGAAATTATGGGAGCGAAGGTTTCTTTTGCGAATAATCGAATGGTGATTGACCCAACGAACGTTGTTTCTATTCCAATGCCTAGTGGGAAAATCAATTCATTACGCGCTTCTTACTATTTTATGGGAGCATTACTCGGAAAATTTGGCGAAGCAGTTGTTGGTTTACCAGGAGGCTGTTTCTTAGGTCCTCGTCCAATCGACTTGCATATCAAAGGCTTCGAAAGCTTAGGTGCCGATGTTTCTAATGAACATGGGGTTATTTATTTACGGACGGATGAAACAGGACTAAAAGGTGACCGGATCTTTATGGATGTGGTCTCGATTGGTGCGACCATCAATGTCATGTTGGCAGCCGTTAAAGCAAAAGGTAAAACGATTATCGAAAATGCTGCTAAAGAGCCTGAAATCATTGATGTAGCCACTTTATTAAACAATATGGGGGCAAAAATTCGTGGTGCCGGTACTGATGAAATTCGAATCGAAGGCGTCGAGGAATTACATGGATGTGTTCACTCCATCATTCCTGACCGGATCGAAGCAGGGACCTATCTAGCATTAGCTGCTGCGATAGGTGAAGGGGTCACTGTCCATAACGTAATCTATGAACACATTGAAAGTTTTATCGCAAAACTGGAAGAGATGGGCGTTGAAATGAACATTTCAGAAGACAGTATCGAAGTATTGCCTTCTAGAAATCTAAAAGCAGTTGATGTGACGACCTCTCCTTATCCGGGTTTTGCAACGGATTTACAGCAGCCGTTGACACCGTTATTGTTAAAAGCTCAGGGAAGTGCAGAAATTATTGATACGATCTATTCAAAACGGATCAATCATATTCCTGAATTGGTTCGAATGGGGGCTGATGCCAAAGTAGAAGGCAATTTAATCGTCTTGAATGGCCCAAACCAATTACACGGTGCAGAAGTGGTTGCTTCTGATCTACGAGCAGGAGCTTGTTTAGTGATTGCTGGACTGATGGCTGAAGGTAAAACCACCATCTTCAATGTAGAATATATCTTACGCGGCTATGACCACATTATTGATAAATTAACGGCTCTTGGTGCCACTATCGCAATGATCGACGAGGAAGAGGCGGAATAATGAGCGACTATTTAACAATGGCGGAACTTAAAAACAAGACGCTGAAAGAAATCTATACTTATGCAAAAGATTTCAAGATTCCCTATTACAGCCAAATGAACAAAAAAGAATTGTCGTTGGCGGTTATTCGGGCTCAGGCTGAAAAACAAGGCTTCTTCTATATGGAAGGAGTCTTGGATATTGTTGGACAAGATGGCTATGGCTTTTTACGGCCTATCAATTACGGTCCAAGTGCTGAGGATATTTATATTTCAACGTCACAGATCCGCCGTTTTGGGTTACGCAATGGCGACAAAGTAGCCGGTAAAGCACGACCACCCAAAGAATCCGAACGGTATTATGGCCTGATGCACGTCGAAAGCGTCAATGGTAAAGATCCGGAAGAAGCTAAAGAACGTCCCCATTTTCCAGCGCTAACAGCTCTTTATCCAGAAAAACAATTAATATTAGAAACAACATCAGGTCGTTTATCGACTCGAATGATCGATATGTTTTCGCCAGTTGGTTTTGGTCAGCGGGGCCTGATCGTAGCGCCACCTAAAGCTGGGAAAACAACGATTTTAAAAGAGATTGCTAACGGCATTACGGATAATTATCCTGAGGTTGAATTGATTGTCTTGCTAATCGATGAACGTCCAGAAGAAGTTACCGATCTGGAACGTAGTGTTAATGGCGAGGTGGTTTATTCAACTTTTGATCAACAACCACAAAATCATACGCGGGTTTCGGAACTCGTTTTAGAACGTGCGATGCGTCTTGTCGAGGATAAGCGAGATGTCGTTATTTTGATGGATAGCATCACTCGTTTGGCGCGGGCCTATAACTTAGTCGTGCCGCCAAGTGGTCGGACTCTAAGTGGTGGGATTGATCCAGCCGCGCTTTATAAACCCAAAAAATTCTTTGGTGCCGCTCGAAATATCGAAGAAGGAGGCAGTCTGACGATTTTAGCGACCGCCTTAGTCGATACCGGCAGCCGGATGGATGACGTAATCTATGAAGAGTTCAAAGGAACGGGGAACTTGGAACTACAATTATCCCGTGAATTAGCCGAACGCCGAATCTTCCCGGCAATTGATATCAAAAAATCAGGGACCCGTAAAGAAGATTTATTGATGGCACCTGCTCGTTTAGAAGAAATTTGGAAAATCCGCAATAACATGACAGGTGATTCTTTAGAATATACCTCACAATTCGTGAATTTCCTCAAAAAATCTAAGAATAACGCTGAAGTCTTCAAAGCCTTCAAAGATGTTTCCTTCGGTAGTAAAACACCACGCAGAAATCAAAAAAGATAATTGCATTGTCGAATCATTCATGATAATATGTTCATGTTGCAAATTGCAAAAATAACTCTGAACCAGCAAATGATTCAGGGCAAAGGAGCGAAAAAAACTATGAAACAAGGAATTCATCCAGAATATCATCCAGTTGTGTTTATGGACTCAACTACAGGTTTCAAATTCTTGTCAGGTTCTACTAAAACTTCACAAGAAACAGTTGAATGGGAAGACGGAAACACTTACCCTGTAATCCGTGTCGAAGTAACTTCAGACTCTCATCCATTCTACACTGGACGTCAAAAATTCACTCAAGCAGATGGACGTGTCGATCGTTTCAACAAAAAATATGGTCTCAAAGACGCAAACGCTGCGGAATAAGAAAAACGCTGATTTATCAGCTTTTAGCAGACTTCATTATAGGTGGAGTCTGCTCTTTTTTCGTTTTGACCATCCTTTTGACCATCCCATCTTCTTCCTCGTGCAACTTATTCATGTAATCAGCAAAACGATCTGCCGTTTCTTCTTTTTTCTGTTCACTCACATGGGCGTAAATATCCATGGTAGTTCGAACATCCGTATGACCCAAACGAACTTGTACTTCTTTGATAGAAGCTCCTGATTCAAACAATAAACTACAATGCGTATGACGAAAACCATGAACAGTCATATGCTTTAACTTATTTTCTTTCAGTATTTTAGTTAAATTATGATTTAAGAAATCTAGGTAATGCGGTTTATTTTCTTCTGTCGTGAAAAGAAGTTGTGCGCCATTTTCCACAGGTTTTCTACCTGTTTTTAAAAAAAAGGCTTTTTGTTTAAGAATACATTGTCGAAAGATTGATAAAGTTTGATTATCAATCGAAATAGTTCGCAAACTTTTTTCTGTTTTCGGGGTTTGGAAAGCTAATTTCCAATCTTCAACAGTCGTTAATGTTTGCTTAACAGAAAGGGTTCCTCGTTTGAAATCAATGTCTTTCCATCGTAAAGCTAGTAATTCACCTTTACGTAAGCCTGTAAAAGTTAAAATATGAAACATTGGGTACAATGGATCAGGATATTTTTTAGCAATTTGCAAGAAGTATAGAACTTCTGCTTTCGTATAGAAGGGAGCCGTATATTTTTCTTCATCAATTTGTTTTTGTCTCTTTGGTCGAATAACGCCTTCCATTGGATTTCTACGAATCAGTCGTAAGCTTTTGGCGTATTGAAAAATGGAGTTTGTCATACCAATCAGATTAGAATACTTTTTGTAATAGGAATACCAATGATTGACTTGTTTCTGACAATACGGAATGGAGATTTTAGAAATTCTCCGTTCACCAAATAGTGGAAGAATATGTTTGTTTAATGCGACTCTTTGAACAACATAGGTACTTTCTTTGACCGTATTTTTATATTGTTCAAACCACTCTAAAGCGATATCCGAAAACAATCGGTTAGACTCGATGACAAGATCATATTCTTGTGCGAGTAACTGTAAACGTGCTACTTCTTGTTTGGCTGCTTTTTGGGTTTTGAACCCTCGCTTGGTTGTTGTTTTCTTCTTTCCAGTAAGCGGATCAACGCCTAAATAGACTTTAACCAGATAAGCAGTAGACCCATTCTTTTTTGTATATTTTTTAATCATGGGAGTTCTCCTTTGAATGATTCGCCAGTATATCAAAGGGAAATCGTTTTTCCTCCTTCCATACTGGTATCATAGGCGGATTGGCGTAAATCGTCAAACTTAAACTTTTAAGTGGTGTAAGAAATCTTTGATATCATCGCGATCAAAACGAGCTTCTTTTCCAAAAGGGATGACTTTTAATCCTGAGGCAATCCACTGATTTAATCGGTCATCTCCAATACGTAATCTTTTTTTGACTTGCTTACGATTCGGATAGGGTGGTAAGTCATTGACAGAAGAAAATTTTGTTGATTGTTCTTCAATTCGCTGCAGTATCTGTTCGGTTAAAACTTCGATTATTTCACTATTGTCTTCTAATGAAATTTCAATTTTCATTTCATCACCTCGTTTAAGAAAGTTTAAAAACCTATCTATTTTTGTATTTTTGGCTCTCTCCTATCAAAAATTCCGCCAGACCACTATAGTACCCTTGAAATAAGCTTGAAAACCACTACAGTGGCATGGTAAAATTTTCTATGAAAAGGAGGCTAATCCCTTATGAAACAAGGTATCGCAGACATTCATTTAATTCGTAAAATTTTGAAAGAAAAACCAGCAAAAGAACTTTCTGACCACACAGGTATCAGTTTAAGTTCCATCAAAAAATGGAAAAGCGGCGAGCGATCCATTGAAAAAATGAATCTGGGCGATGCCATTAAACTAACAGATTTTGCATCTAACAATTCAAAGGCAGAAATCAGTATCTGGTCTTAGTAACAGGTGTATAAATCCTTGTAACAATCGGTAGTACTCATAATTAGACGGTCTGGGAAGACCCACAGAAGTTTCATCTCTTCTCATACGCGGAGAGCTACCTAATGCGGTGAGGCGTTCAAGGTAGGTGTATCATTATCCAGCTTAGAGATCCTCGCACTTCCATTTTCCCAAAATGAAAGCTGTAACCAAAGTGTGTATCGCTCCTTTCAAATGAAAATCATCGCGCACTTTCTTACACCGCTTCTTCTAAAACTGAACGTATCTAATTATGCTATTTAGTTGTCAAGGAGCAAGTGGCTTACTAGCCCATGAAAATTTGCTTAAACCAGTAAACTTTCATGGAATAATAAACAATCGAGGAAGTGTGAGAGGTTGACCACACCTCCACGAAGGATGAAGCTATCAAATCTTAAATGCTAAGATTTTTGTAAGCAAACGTGTTTCAAGACGAGCAGATAATACTTCATCTACCACCAGATGTTTTTGCCCTACTTCATCTTTCAGAAACCGGAGAGAGCGTTGCATCATATACGGACGAAAATGTTCTTTGATTTGATTAATTGCCACCACATCACCATCAATTGCCTGTACAATCACGTCAAAGGGGACTCTGGAATAGGTTGTCTTCATTGCGCATCCTCCTTCATGAATTTTCGAATCAAATGTAACGCTTTGTGTCGATGCTCATTTACCGTTGAGCGACTCAATCCCATCAAATTTGCAATTTCTGCGTCATTCATTTCAATAAAGTAATAAAACAAGATAATGTTTCTTTTTTTCTTTGGCAAACGCTCTAATGCTTCTCCTAGAGACATACTTTTAACAGCAATTTCTGCACCCTCCAATTCAAAGTAACTGAAATCGGATGGATACTGGTCAATACTAGCAAACTGTTCCACTACATAATCATCTAGTTCTGAAAAAGCGACTTCTTTTTTTGATATCCGACTGAGAGACTTTAAATAATCCTTACGTTCGTCATCAATGGATCGTTTACAAATATAGTCAAATTGCATTTCAATGGCAGCTTGGAACAGGGAAGAACTCATGTCATTCACACCTCCTTTCCCGTTGAGAAAGAAGATGATTCCAATGAACATTTATCTCCTTTCGTAATATAACCCGACGTAAAGAGAGGAAATGACGGAATTTTTGAAAAAAACTTTTAGAAAAACACAAAAAAGTCCATATCCGACGATATGGACAAAGTAATTCACACAAATAGTTCCCTTTTAATAGAACCAGGAAACTACATTTTAATCCGAAAGGATTCTTTGAAATAGAAAAAATTTTTTTGATAAATTTAGTAAATAAATCCAATGGATGCTGTCATGAGTCATGGTTTATTCTCCCAAAAACATCGTCTTTAGCTTTACACATAAAAAAATGACGATTCAGAAATCGTCGTTTAGTGTACTCAGATATATTTTTGTGCATAGGAAAGAAATCGCTAAAAGACTGATTTTTTTTTTCTTTTAGCAATTTGAAAAAAATAGGATTTATTTAAGCTATATACTGCTTTATATAAGGCCTGTTTACATTTAGATAGGAACAGTATAATGCCGATAGGTGATATATGATGGACAGAAAAAAACATAGAACTTTTGATTTCAAACCATTGGGTCTTGCGATTAAAGAAGCCCGTCTTAGTAAAGGATTGACTCGTGAGCAGGTAGGATCAATGATCCAGATTGCGCCACGCTATTTGACGAACATTGAAAATAAAGGACAACAGCCAAGTTTTCATGTTGTATATGATTTAGTGACTTTGCTAAATATTTCTTTGGATGGATTTATTTTAGGGGAAGAAAACAGTCATAAAAGCTCCAAACGTCTTCAAGTAGAAGCACAGTTGGATTGTCTGGATGAAGATGAATTAGTGACGATTGGGAAAGTGATTCAAGCAATTTACGGAGAAAAATGTAAATTTAACTAGTTCAATAATACACAATGGATTAATTAATACTATCAGGAAAGATTGATTACAAAGATGTAATGAATTTTTTCTGATTTTTGTTAATCATAAATAGAAAATGAATTTATCTTTGTTACACTTAGGAACTAGAGCGAATGATAAATAGTTCTTTGGTTACTCTTATCGCTGCAAAGTACAGTTCATTTTTTTGTTGTTGGGAAAATTTTCTGGATTTATTGCATATCACTTCATCCGACTAAAAATTTTTGATTCCCATAGCGAAGTTCGTTTTTGTTCCTTAGGAAAAACTTGACTGATATACTAGTTTTGAAATGACGAGTAACTCTGTACTTCATCAATAATCAAGTATTGAATTTTAATTGTATACTTTTTATGCTTGAGGGATGTCTACTGTAATACAGCTACTGCAAAAAAAATCAGTACACTTATTTTCTTATAAAGGATATCAAGAACTAAGCTCAATGGTATGCATAGAAAAGAAAAAGCCGATAAAATGAGATTTTGATATCTCGAATTATCGGCTCTGCGTCTTTGCGTCTGGCTCTGTAATTACAGTTATTCTAAACTTCGTTATTTCAATTAAAATTTCTTGTCTGCATTTAGGACAAAATAGAGGGAAATTTTTTAATTCAGTATCTTCCCTCATTTTTAAACGGGTCTTATTGCCACATATAGGGCACAGTATCCACCTAGTATTTACAATATCTATATCCTCCTGTTCTAATTAACAACTCAATATTCATTTTAAAAATTTCTCTTTAGTTCACTATCAATGTAAGTTGATTTTATTAAACATATGCCTTACTTTGTCTATTCTATTATTTGGACGACGTGGTTGGAAAGCAGACTTAATGTTAGTAACCTGATAACCTTTTAACTCTGTTAAACAGACACTGCGTCCATTTGTAAAGAAAGTTAAACTGTTTCGATACTCTTGAATACAACGGGCTGGAATTTCACCAATGAGAATGACCTCGTTACCTTTTAACTTAGTATTTAAAATATTTGCACAATATTTGGAAGCATCATTATATGCTCTCGAAAGATATTCTTGTGGTACATAAATTTCGAAGCTAAGATATGGCTCTAATAACTCTGTACCACTCTTTCTAAAAGCCTGCTCTAGTACAATAGGCGCAAGCATTCGGAAATCTGCTGGCGTACTGACAGGGCTGTAATATAGACCATACTTAAAACAGATCTTACAGTCTGTTAATTTCCAACCGTACAATCCTTGTTCACACCCATAGCGTATACCTTCCATAACTGCATTTTGAAATGATTGATTTAAATAACCTAGAGAAACCAGGCTCTCATACTGAATGCCACTACCCAAAGGAAGTGGTGTTACAGATAAACCAATAGAAGCCCAGAAAGGATTTGGAGGTACTTCGATATCAATGGTAAATTCAGATTTTTTTAATGGTCTTTCCATATAAATGACAGTTGGTTTTCTTGTTTCTATCTCAATATGATATTTTTCTTGAATCAGAGTACAAGTTACCTCCATTTGGACCTCACCTAAAAAAGATAGCACAATTTCGTGAGTTACTGTATCTACATAATATTGTAGAAGGGGATCACTATCGGATATTTCAAAAAGTGCATCTAGTAACTTTTCTCTTTGTACTGATTTACATGGTTCAATTGTTGTTTGTAACATAGGAAGAGGATTCTCAAGAATTTCTCTATGTGGTAATCTTTTTTTATCTCCAAGTACGTTATTTAGTTTTAAAAGCTCATTTTTTAAAATAATAATCTCACCAGGCTCTGCCTTATCTATCTGGCGTAATTCTCCATTTATTGAAGTATACATTTCTGTAACTTTTATTTTTTCCTTTTCTGATATATTGACTGAGTCTCGCAAATGTAGCGTTCCACTATAAAGACGTACATAGACAAGCCGTTGACCATCATCTGAATATTCTACTTTAAAAACATTTCCACAAAGTTTATCTGAATTGAGTTGTGTGGGTGAAAATAATTTGCTAGTAATTACCTCTATAAGTTGTTTAATTCCAATATTATTCTTTGCACTTCCGTGATAAACAGGATATAAGGAGCAACTTTGAATTCTTTCGTTTTCCTCCTTTTCAAGTTCTGCAATATTCAATGTTTTCCCAATGGTATATTTTTCTAATAAATAATCATTTCCCACAATTACTGTCTCCCATTGTTCTGGTTCAGTATAATCTATTACATAAGGTTTCAAATTTAGATTCACAGTCTGCTTAATTATGATGTCGTCAGAAAGTTTGTCCTTAATATCTTGATAAACATCTGGCAAATTTATTCCATTTTGATCAATTTTGTTAATAAAAAATATTATAGGTATGTTCATCTTTCTAAGTGCATGGAATAGTATACGAGTTTGTGACTGTACTCCATCTTTTGCAGAGATTAGCAAAATAGCTCCATCCAAAACAGATAATGAACGGTATACATCTGCCAAAAAATCCATGTGTCCAGGAGTATCTACAATATTTACTTTAACATTTTCCCGTTGAAAAGATGTTATTGCGGTCTGAATAGTAATACCTCTCTGGCGTTCCAAAAACATAGTATCCGTTTTCGTTGTACCGCTATCTACACTTCCTAACTCTTTAATTGCTCCGCTACTGTATAGTAAGCTTTCTGTCAAAGTAGTTTTTCCTGCATCAACATGTGCTAAGATACCGATATTAATAATTTTCAATTTTATTTCCTCCATTCAAAAGCTCAAAAAGCAGAAAAAATCCCAGTGATAAATACTCTTATCACTGGGATTTTAATACAAAAATAGCTGTATACTACACACTGATAGCCACAGATGCTTTATGATAAAATGATAAAAGTATTCTTAAACTGGGCACAAAAAACCAGTCCTTATTTTAAATAAGGATGCTTAATTAATTATTCCCGCTATCTAATTGACAGTTTATTTAAGAATACCTTGCCGCATTTTTATTATCTCCTTTTGAATGTTATCTTAATTCTATCATATGATAGAATGCTTGTAAAGCCAACCATATTTTTTGAACGAAAGGGAAATTAATGAGAAATTAATGGAAGTTAGTGTAGTAGTTGAAGATAACTCTTCAGAATGGCTATCAAAATTCAGCGATTTAATAACGATTTACAAGTTCATAAGGGATTCTTTATTCATCCAGCTATTATATTACTTTTCAGGTCAATAGGACAACTGTCCACAACCTTTCTACAAATATATTACGTATAATTTTTGAAATATATACTGCTTAACAAAATATTTTGCAGTGGTTCCAATAGTTTTGAATTGTTAATATTAAGTTTGACTTGGAAAATATCATTAAAAGTTATACTGTTTATTTGGAAAAAATTGGAGAGACCTTTTTAAGTAATGTAATGAAAATAGTTATAAGTTAGAATAAAGGTGAATTTGCTTATACTTCTCATAGAAGGTTGATTTCACGCTATATTTTGGATTATTTATGCTAAATCATTATAAGTTTGCTATAGTGACATACAATTTTTTTTGCTTATACTAAATATTCAAGTATTGTTTTCATCTTAATATTCTTTATTCATTCATTATTATTTTCCAGTTATCCTTCTTCTCTAAAGTTAATTGGTATTGGGAAATATTTTCAATCTTTGTTTCATTGTCTAAATATCGAACGGCTATTTTTACTAGATACTGTTTCTCTTTCTTCTGAATAATTGGATTCACCAACTCAGAGTAAATAAAGTTTTGACTGATTATTGGTAAAACATCTTCCATCATATAATAATCCAATTCATTCTTAGTAGCATTGGGATACAACTTAAAGAAAGTTTCTAAAAAATCGAGAATTTCTAGCTTCGTTTGTTCATCAATATTATTATCGTTTACAAGTGTATCTGGTTGAAATTCAGAGGGATTCGGTGCTGCCCAGACGGTTGGATTACTTGTAATAACTAGATTGTTATTCTTATCTTGATGAATCGTGATTCGATAGGTAGAAGCCACATTTTTCGTTTCTTCGCCTTCTTTAATTTGTTGCTTGACCGTATAAACTACTACAAAATTCTGTTCATCAATGGATTGTATCTGCCAAATTTTACAATCACTGACAGAAGAGCTCGTGGGAATATCGGTCCGAATTGTATCTACATTCAATTCTTGTAATTCCGAAGTCAGGTAACGATTGATTCGTTCAGGTCGTTGCTCAATGGCTTCTTTGTTATTTTCCCAAGAATAATATTCTTGAATGAAATTAAGAGTAAAACTCTCAATCGCATGGGTATCCACAAGCACAGGTTCAATGACTGTTGTCTCATGAATCGTGTGTGTATCAATAGCGGTAAAGTTTTTATACAGGCCAAAACTAAAGCTACCAATCAATAACAGCCACAAGAAAAGGACACTCTTTTTGTGAGTGCCCAAGTGGATGGTTTTGACTTTCTTTTGTCTGTTTGCTTTTTCTTTTTTAGGTTTGTGTTCAATATGAATTTTCATGAATTGTCCTCATTTCTTATTGTTTTATTCGTCCAGCACCAATTAAATGTTGCTGCCAATAGTTTTCATTTAAGTCGGTGTAACCAATCGGATCACCAGCGTGGTACATTCTCATATCTCCTACATAAATGCCGACATGTGTCACATAATCGGCAGTTGCATAGGTCGAGTGAAAGAAAATTAAATCTCCTGGTTCAGCTTGTGACAAAGGCAAATGATCCATCACCTCGTATTGTGCTTGGGCAGTACGAGGCAAAATGATGCCAGCTTTCTGAAAGGTCCATTGGGTAATGCCGCTACAGTCAAAAGAGGTATTTGGATTGGAACCGCCAAAAACATAGGGATAGCCTTGATATTTCAACGCTTCATCCATAATTATCTGAACGGTTTGATTATCAAACTTTTGCGAAGCTGTCTCTAAATATTGGATAACTAATAGCACATAAAACATATTGCCATAGTTATAACGCCAGCCGCCATTTTTAGGAATAGAAAGTGCATTTTTATAAGTCACTCGTTGACCTTTGGCTTGTTCATTAGAAAAGCTTTCCGCTAACTCAAAGGAATAAGTTTTCCCATTCTTCGCGACATAATTTAAAAAGCTCCCACCGTAATTGTACGCTTGGATCACGCTTTGTTGGTCAACACCTAACGATTCCGCAGAACGTACCAGTCCTGCAAAATAAGAAACACCTTGTTTTATTGATTCTTCGGGATCAGTAATCGTATTTGGAGGTAAGCCTTTTGATTCTGACGATTGCATGACATCTTTTAGAGTGCCGCCACTTTCAACTTGAATAATCGCTAAGAGAATATGGATATAGTCCTCAATATTCTCTTGTTTTGCGTATTTTTCTACTAAGGAGCGATACTTTAGGACCTCTGGTGAAACAGACAAACCACTTCCTTGAATAACAATGGAATCAGAAGAATTACCTTGAGGTTCATCTGCCACAAAAATTGCCACAAAAGATAATAAGCCAAAGAAGGACAGAAAGAGCGTTAAAGCCACCATTATTTTTAGTTTCCATTTCATAGCGATTGACCTACTTTCTTTTCATTGGACGTGTGAAACGGACATTTTTCTTTTGACGGTTATTTTGAGAATAACGGACAGTTGACGTTGTTTGTTTCTGATTTGTCATGTACCTTGTTGGTTGCTTGCGAGAAATAGGAGCTTGTTGCTTGATAGAAGGTTGTTGTTTTATCGAGCGGTTCCTTTGTTTGGTTATTCGCTCTTGTACTTTGGAAGCTGTCTGTCCTTGTGGTACTTCTTGCGATACTGTTTGGATCTTATTCGATGGTCTGTGTTGTACAGGTGGACGAGTAACAGTAGAACGAATTGGTTTCATTTCTCGATTTGTTTTTCGAGATTGAATAACCGGTCTATTTTTTCTCGATACTGAATCTATTCGTTTGTTTGACGTACTTGCTTGTTGTATCTTATTCACTGCTTGAACCGAATCAACAGCTGGTCGTTGATGGTTTTTGTCAGTCGTAGGATTTGTTGTTCCTCGCTTTTTTTCTTGTTTTGTTTTTCGAGATTGTACAACCGGTCTGTTTTTACTTGTTACTGATTCCGTTCGTTCATCTGACATCCCTTGTTTAAAATCAGAAATGGTTTGATGAAGATTCCCTGTAACTGTTTTAGGTAACTCTTTGACTTGTTGTTTCTTTTGAGCCACAAAATTGCTCGCTCGATTTTTACTATCCAAGACTTTCCCAATTTGTTGCCCAGTCTGATAACTTCGAGTGGTTGGTCGTTGTGTGCGATCATTTTTTTGTTGATTGGAAGGGACAGACGCACGAGCATTGGAAGGCGTTGTACCTGCAATTGAAGGAAGTTGCTTGGCATTTTTTCTTCCTTTGGTTTTGCCTGCCAAATACCCAAGAGAACCACCGATCATGGTTCGACTAATGGTTCGTTGAAGTCGTCGTGCTCCTCGGTGCATATATTGTTTTGGTCGTCTCATAACCCCTCGACTAATTTGTTGGGAATCGTTGGCTTGAAGATTAAACAAACTCATAATATCGCCCATCTTTAAGTAGATACCCGCAAAAGTCACAATCTGTAAAAAGGCAACTAGGAAAAAGGGATAACTGGTGGTTAGGCTATACAACATGGTGGATAAACTAAACGCCACCGTAATAATCAACGTGATTCCAGCTCGCAACATAATGGTATTAAAGAGTTTCATCAATGCCGCTTTTCCCATGCCACTAAAGGTTGGCAACATAGCCAACAAGAAAATAATAGGCAAGAACATTGCATAGAGAATAAACAGAATTTGACTGAAAATCATAATGCCAGTCAATAAGAAAACGAAAATGGAAATCCCAATGTTAAACAAGACTAAAAAACTAACCGTCCCTAATCGATTGACCGTTTTTGTTAAGGTTAGTTGTTGGTTGTCGTGTTCTTCAATTTCATTTTTTACTGCTTCCTCACGATCTTTCCCATTATTGGTATCAGGATTGATTGCCAACAGGTCATTGACCCGACTTTCGCCAATTTCTTCTTTATTAGAGTTATCAAATTGTAGTAAAAGCCAAGGTTGTTCGACTTGTACCGAAAACAAGGTATCTCGAATACTGTCTACACTATCTGTTCCTTGTGAAGAGGAATGAGGAAAAATAATTTGCCCCCCTAAATCCAAACTGGCTTGCGAAATATCGGCAGAAAATTCATTAATTCGTTGAATGTACGAAGGGGCAAAAGCAATAAAGCCGGCCGACAAAACAAACACCACAAGAAAATTCGTGACTGCTTGAATTGCTTTGGATGTCTCTCGTTTGAGCAAGCCGACATAGGCAACATAGGCCCCTACAATCAGAATAAACAACAACAGAAAGCCAACATAAAAGCCAGAAGTCGAAAAGCCATTTTCTGATATGCCTGCTAATATTTGAATATTTTCACCAATTTGATTCGCTGTGTCTGAGATGAAATCCAGTTTGTAAGCTTGTTTGATCAAGTAACCCGTCGCATTGGAGAGGTACAAACTAATGGTCCAAATAAAATCAGACATAGCATATAAGCCATATTGCACTTGATTGCCAATGCCATCTTTCCAATTCCAAGGCAACCAGTCCCAATCGGTATCAACGTAGAAATCCAATTGATAATGAGACAAAGGATATTGTGAATACAAATTTTGTACGTCCACGGTATCATCAACTAGTCCAATCGCCTGAGCGACAGTACCAAAAAGTAAGAGAAATAAAAAAGTCATTCCTCCAATTAGAAGAATGACACCTAGCATTTTTTTCAATTTTGGTTTCAATGTATACACCTCACTCTTCTTGATGGACGGGGGGACGAGTATCAAAGGCATGGAATAAATCTTCAAAGACTGGATGGACTTGAATTGTACCAACACGCCCATATAAATCTTGAATCAAGCATTGGCCATTTTCTAATTCTCGCAACCGTTTTTGATTGTCCTCGTCGTTGGGATCCACACCAAAGAAAGTCAATGTTTTTTTGATTTCCTGACTATCCGTTGAACGAAAGGCAAACTTTAAGCCAATATTGTTTTTCAATTTTTCATCGATTAAGTCGTCCGCATTTTGCGTGACAAAATAAACACCCGCATTCATTGCACGTCCTGCACGAACTAAGCGATTCGACAAGGTTTTTCCTTGAGCTACTTGTAAAAACGACCACGCTTCGTCCAAATCCACAATTTTAAATTTGGTTCGATCAGAATGAATGAAATCCAAAGCAAAAGTCGAAATGACAATTAACATAGCCACACTCAATAATTCAAGAGTGGTGTAATCTGAAAAATTAGATTGGGCGTCTGGTAAAACCAAATCTGCCACTTGAATAATATTTAACTGTTTCTCTAAACTAATCGAGTTTTCCGTTGTCCCATCACTAAATAGTAAATGGGCAAAGTCATAATCGGTAAAACTTTCAATGTGATCCGCAATCGAATGCGATAGTGGGTTGTCATCTTCTCGTAATTCATCAATGACTAACCACAAACCACGAATCTCTTTTTGAGTGACGGATCGAATCGCTTTTCGTAAAAGAGGGAAACGTTCCCCATCTCGACTAGAAATTCCAGTTAGAAAAGTGAGAATATCAATCGCTAAACTTTCAGCGTCTTTCTTCCGTTTCATGAGAACATAGGGATCAAGCAAGCCTTGATTTTTCTCTTCACTGGTTAAATTGACAATATTAATTTCATCGGCCATGTCTGGCAAGGTTTCTTTCCAATTGCCACGTTCGGCCTTTGGATCAACAATTAACGCTTGTGCCCCAAATAAAACCGAGTAATACACCAACAAGTTATTAGAGAAGGATTTTCCACCACCTAAAGAACCAAGAAAAGCCGAAGCCAGAGCATTCGTCACCGAACCTTTGACACCTTGACTAGCTAAACTAGGTTTAAGATACACATTTTTTCCAGTCTCGATGTTGTAGCCAATGTAAATTCCTTCTGTTTCTCCTAACATTTGGGAAGCACCAAAACCTAAGCCAGCTAGAAAGTCAGAAGTCACATATTGCACATAGTCGTTGATGTATCGTTTGCTTGAAGGAAGAAATTCATAATGTAAGCCCAACATATCGCCAAAGGGACGAACCAATTTAATACTCCAATCGTCATAGAAATCTTTGATCTCATTGCAACGACGTTTTAATTCTTCATAGGAAGAAGCTGCCACTCGAATAACATAGCTTAGTTTGTACATGGCTTCTTTGGTCTGGTCTAATTCAGCTTCTAACTCATTGACATCTTCTAAGGCTTCCAAAACGTTGTTTCCTGTTTCATTGTCACTATTCCACGCATGATCGTCCAAGTCTTTGAGTTCTTTTTTCTTGTTCCGAACAGTAGACAAGGCTTTTTTATTGGCAACAATTTCAATGTTCATATTGGTATCAATGGGGAAGTCGAATTGTTGTTGCTGGTAATAGAAAATCTCATTGGAAGGAAAATCCAATTCGCCCACAATCGAATCAATCGTAAAGTAAGCAACATAAGACGTCGTTTCTTCATTTTGAATTTTCAAATAGCGTTGGTTTTCTTCAATCAAGGAACGAGTGGGTTTCAGTAAATCATATCGTTTTACGAGTGTTTGGTGTTTCAATTTTTTGAGAGGTAAAGGGAATTCGTATTCCTCAAAAGAACTTGTTTCTTTGCCATACAGATGTTCAATCAAATAGCCAAAATCATTTTTATCTAAGGGTCTGATATGGAAACGTCGTTCAATCTTTGCTTGTAAGAGGTCAGCCATTTTTGTGTAACGACGGACCTCATCTTGTGGCATCACGACAAAATCACCCATCCATTTTTGATTCACTTCTCTAAAAAATGTAGTGAGTGTATTTTTGGCAGATTTTTTCAAATTCTTTAAGGAAACTTCCTCTTCATTGACCAGTAATTTAAAGCCAATAAAAAAGCGATAGTCCACTTGATTGTCACCAATCATGTTTACTAACGCTTCGGTTTGTTCATCAATCCGCTGAAAAGCAATGTCTTTCAACCGACCAGTGACCGTTTCTTTACTTTTTTCTTGAATCGAACGAATCGATCGTTCGGTACTTATTTGTAAGGCATGAATCTTACCTTCACGATTTTGTGCAATGAGTTGTCGAAAATTCGTGTGGACTTGAAGTTTCTGTTCAGGGGTCAAAAAGGAATAGTTATAGGGCAACAATTCAAAATAGGCAAAACATTCGCCTTCGTGATTGAATACGAGGTTGTTTTCAATGTATTTAATCGGATAATTCAATGTATTCACTCCTTACAATTGTGGCAGTTTCATCCATTTTCTCTTTTTCAAAGGTTACTTTTTTTCCAGCATAGGTTCGTTTGGGACGGAAGGCATAAGTGACAACGGTTTGAATAAAACGATAGGGTTTCTTCCCATCGAACGTCTTTTGACTCATGAACCAAGTCAAGCCAACAGGAATGCCGACATATTTCAATAACGCCCCCTCAATCAATGAAAGAGGAGGGATATCAGCCAGTAGAATCACCGTAAACAGACTACAAACAAACCAAGCCATCTGACTAAAACTAATTGGAAAGGGAAGTTTAAAGTCGTTGATGGCATAAATCACTTTTTCAACGGACCAAATACTGGTATAGCTTTTTAGTTTTTTCAGTTTAAACACCTCCAAAAAAGAACACCTATAAAGGTGCTCTCAATAGTTTATATTTTTCTCAATATATCCAGAAAATATTGAGGAAAAACTTTTAGTGCTTCTTCAATCTCTCGTTTATTTTGTCTAAGTAATTCTTTAGTTATCCTTTTACTAATTGAAGTAATTGTAAAAGAAGAAGAATTTTCAATAATTCGAGCCAAAATTTGAGCAATTACTCGATCAGAAAAACCAAGCTCGAAAATATTTATTGATAGATTGCTAGGAAGTCCATAACGTATTTTCTTTTGTAGACTTTTAATCAAATGAAGTGTTGAATCATTTTCGGAATTTTCCATAAATGTTGCAACTCCATTTAGAGGTAATATAGTGCTGTAAGCTAGTATGTTATCACATATTTCAATGATATCTTGTAATATGAGCGGAACTAGCTGATTACGCTTACTAATTTGGAATTGATTGCTTTGACAATAGTTTAAAATATCAGAATAGCTTTGTCCTTGAGTCCATAATTCACATATCTGAGTAAAAATAGAAGTATCATCAATCCTATTTATAATATTATTTTCTGAGAATAATATTAACTGAGGAAAGATTATGTCAATCAATTCAAATTCTGACCTTGCTTGAGTAATGTTTTCAATTTTCTCTGAAATCCATTGAGACAAGACTTTAGAGTTATCAAATCCTAAAGAGGATATTGAATAAAGAGATAGTTCAGCTTCAGTGAAAGAAAGAGAATAAGTCTTAATTACCTCAAACAGTTCAACTAATTTTTCTTTTTCGCTATCGCTAGCCAAATGATAACCTAAAGTTTGCTGAGTTACCATATTAGTAAAATTTGGATTTGAATCTTTAAAGTATTTCACAAAGTACATTACATAGTTTTCGACATCTTTTAAAATATCTAAAATTATCTTTAATTCGAAGTTGAAGTCTGATATTTTATTCGGAAAATTTGAGTTGCTAATTACGGTTTTTATCTTATTGATTACATCATTAAACTGTTCTTGATTAGTATACTTTTGTGGCAGTACATTCCAAAGATTAATAGGGGGGAATTTATCAATTATAATAGGCCTAACAAGCTTTAATAAATTACTCTCACTGTCTTCTGAATTATCAATATCTAGCATATTTTTGTATCTGTTCCATTTCCAATTTGATTTGTTAGAATGAATAAAAGGTTCTGATAATATAACCGTTCCTTCAATATGCTTACCTGCTCTACCCACTCTACCTAATAAATTGTGAAAATCACGAACCTTCATTTGACTTTTTCCTTGATAGAGACTTGAAATAATAAGGTATTTAATTGGTAAATTCACTCCTTGAGCTAAGGTGGAAGTACAAACTACAAAATTGATTAAATTCTGCGACATTGCATATTCAACTGATAATCGAATTCCTAGAGGAATATTACCATGATGAATAAATATGCCCTTCAAGGCTGAAATATAATATTCAGTATCACTTCCTAAGTTCATATTAATAAGACTTGCTATTTTTGTATTCTCATTTTGACTAACTTCATTTGAAAAGGCTGATATATCTAGTCCTCTTTCTTCAAGTTCAAGTAGTCTTTCGATGGTCTTATCAGCAGTTTTTTTTGTTCCAGAGAATATAGCTGTTGCTCCATTGTGAACCATTTTTAATGCATAATAAATTTGCATATCGTAAGGTTTATTGAGTTTTCTTTTACGAAAATCCACGTCAGGAAAATACCTTTTTGCTCTTTCTCTATCAAGTCTATTTATTTCACGTATATCAACAATTCTTGGGACATAAAAATCATCTATGTCAGGATTATCTTGATTTAGAAAATATAACTGTCCAGTTTGTCCCATCCAATCACCTATTGCTATTGATCGTTGGGAAGAAATAATATTGTTGTTAGAAATAACTTCTCCATCAGTACCATTTAACCATTCATTGATTACTTCACTATTCGCAATAACCGCTGAGATCAGTATTTTTTGTGAAGATTCATTTAAGTAATATCTGATTGTTGAAACAAGCAATTCATAATTAGTACCTCGCGAGCTATCATCGAATAAGTGAGCTTCATCAAAAATAATCAAGTTAAGTTCTTCCAAAATTTCACTATTATTTCTAATTAAGAACAGTAATTTTTCAGGAGTGAGTATAATCAATGTGTTTGTAGCGATATCATTATCAAAGAACGCAATATCATCTTTTTCTGCAATATCCGACAGTTCGTTTATGATTACCTCATCATTTGAAAAGAATTCTATTAAATTTAGAGTTATTTCTTTGCAGAGAGCTTTAAATGGAGCCACAACAACGGCAAGTTTTGTTCGATGGGTAATAAAAGCTGATCTAATTATTAAACCAATTGAAGTTGTTTTGCCAGAACTCGTAGGCATTTGAATGACTCCAGATTTACCTTTAAAAATATTCTTTTCTCCTAGCAAAATTTGACTAGGCCACAATTCTTTTATTGTATGATTGTTTAACAATAAATCTTCCCAATCTTGTATTGTCGTATCAGAATAATTGGGCAAAAGATTCAAAGCAGAATTTTTATACTTTTTAATAAAAACTGCCAATAATGAATCTCCAAAAAGAATCTCTCGTGGATTTTGAGATAGATATATTTCTTGTTTTAAGTCATTTAATTTTTCAAAATCAATGGGTGTACCATCTAAGTAAAATTGAGATAAGTCATATATTAGATAATAGAAGAGATTACCATATTGACTGGAAAACTCGTACCCCTTTAATTCGTCCAATCTGTCTGCTAATAGATATAAAAGAAAAGTATCAATTTCATTAATTTCTAAATCCATTGCCCAATCTATCTTGTTTATCATTACTTTTGTACTTCCAAGTGCATCCGAAAGATAGAAAGAAATTGCCCCTAATAATCCAAAATAATCATTATAACTTGCTTCACCAATCTCTGAAGTAAGTAGTGAATCAAAGTAAATTGATGTGAAATTTAAATTTTCAAATAGTTCATTATTTAATTTTGAAGAAAATTCAGTATATCTATTATCCCAAATAAAATTAGATGCATCACCAATTGTCGCTATTGCAAGGACTATTAATTCTTGTGCCATATATTCTACTTGGATATGCTCTTCAAGAGGAACATTGTATTCAAACATTTTTGATTTTGCTTGAACTTTTTTTAAGTAATATTTTGAATTATTTTCAATTAACATTGGCAGCCCTCACATACATTTGTTTAATAAATTCTAAAAATTTAGGAGAGTGTACAGCTATTAACTGAACATCTGGACTAGGATGTTCTGAAGTATCGATTTCTTTTAATAACTCTCTAGAAAAAGCTTTATCCGAACTAACAGCTGCTGCAGCAAAAGTTCTCTTATGAGGTCTGTCTGTAGGATTTTGAAATCTTCTTACTAAACGCATACCTTCCTCTTCATTATAGTTCTTTAACATTCTGTAAGAGGCATTTAAAGATTCAGCTATTCTAACAAGGTCTTTTGCAGAATGATCTACAGCATTTTGTAGAGTTGCTTCTGGATTTGATTCACTATTTCTAGCTTTTACTTCAACAATTAACATTTCATCATTGATACTATTAGTTTCAATAGACTCTACTTTGTACCCAATTAAGTCACTTCCTTGTGTGGAAGTATTTCGATTGAATTTTTGTCTGTAGCGTACTCTTGGAACTATATAATTCAAGATGTATTCAATGTAATCTGCAATTAATATTTCTGAAAAATCACCGGACATTGTTGCTGAACCCAATCCAAAATTTGGATTGGGAAACTTCATATCTCTAAGGAATTCAGCTCTAGAAAGACCAGTACCTTCTCTTAGTTCATCCAATTCTTCAAGTGAACAATAATGCTCTCTAAGATGTCTTGCCCATTGTTCGAAAACGGTCAGATCATCATTTATTTCAATTTTTATAACAGAGATATCTTTTCCTTTGTCAGTGATAACGATTTCTTCATGAATAAAGTAATCAATGAATTTCGGAATATCCATAAAACTCAACCCCTTTTAAAATTAATAACATTATATCATTAATTTTAAAAGGGTATTAATTGTTTTATAACAGAAAGAAATTGTTTATATAAAAGATTAGTAAATATTAGGATGTATGCTAGATTTTTCTATGCTATCCTAAATATTCAAACACCCCATTACTCGTAACTAAAAAGTTCCCTTCCAACTCCATATCTCGTCCAAGTGATTGATAGTCAATATAATTTTGAAGGTTAGAAGGAACTTCACCAAGTTGGCCTGTTTCCTCCACATAATAAGTCGCTACATCTTCCATTGAATCACAATCTGAATAACAGATAATATCGTCTTTGTGTTCAATCAAGTCTTCTAAACTAGAAAACCACATGCTCTGAATTTCTTTTAATTCTTTCAAAATTTCTGTGTCCTCAATCTCTTCAATTAAGGCACATAATCGATTAATTTCTGAAATGGGTGTGTATTCACCAATTTCAAAAGGCAACTCATAATCATGAATTGCATATTCTTCGTATTGATCATTCAATCCAATTTTTTCTTTGACCTCTTCCATATCAATAGGTGGTTGGAACCAAGCACCGACTATTTCGCCTTCGTTGTATTTTCCTAAGTTGGAGATATAAACTTGCATATCCATTTGGTTTCATTCCCTTCTAAGCACCGATAATACGATTGAAAAGATTCAATAAGACATCTTTTACACCAGCAGCATTAAATACCAAGCCAACCGCAATTAAGGCAATGATCAAGAAGCCAATCAATTTAGAAAATTCTCTTTTAAAACCTAAATACACACCAATCACAACAATTGCCATTAATACTAATGATTCCGCATTGGAAAGAAACCAATTATATAAATTTTGTCCAAAGTTCATCACACATTCTCCTTTAATTAATAATAACTTCCTCTACAGGAAGGGTTTGTTGTTGTAAAATCTTTTTCTGACGATCCGATAATTCCGCATAATCAATCATATTTTGGATGACACTCGTTTGATTGAGTTTGTCGATTTTCATTGCTAATTTTAAGGTAGGAATGACTTGTCGTGACAACCAATTCAAGGTTCGGTCAAACGAATAGGGTTCAGGTTCTGAAGTTAGTTTTAGTTTTCGCTGATTTTCTCCTAGGAAAAATGCCCAATCCGCATTAATTTTCCATTGACTACGACGTTTGTTGGAATCTTTATCCACAAACCGAATATATCGGTTGATAATGGAGAAGGTCGTTTCGCCAACGTTTCCATTGTTTAATAAATCAATCACTGCGTGTAAGGCACGTTCATTTTTCAAACGAATCTCAAAACGATTTTTGACTGGATTCTCTTCTAATGGAATCCCAAGTTTTACATATTGCTCATAATCTTTTTGATAGATACAAAAATAGACTTCTGATTTTAGCGAACCAATATACAACGTATCACCCATATCAGCTTTTTCATGTTGGCGAACCAATTCACCTGAACGATAATTTTTAAAGCTACGAAAGACAGAAATACATTCTTCGTTCTGACATTTACGCGTGAGTTCTGGAATATTTAATAAGCCGACTTTATCGTTAATCGCTAAATCCAAACGTTTATAAACACCATTTACTGCAAAGACATCTAGGAAGAAGTCTACCCACGTTCTTCGTTGTGCCAACAAAAAATGTTCAAATTGCCGACAGCCTTTGCCTTTCATTTCTACGAGAATACCTTTTTCAATATCATGAGATACCATGACCGCGATATCACCAAAAACATATTGTTCCTCATACGAGTAAAAAGCGTATTCCTCATGTAACATATACTTCATTTTTAGTTTTAAGATATTCTCGATCACTCCTTCTGGATTAGTGGTTGGAAATCGAATCCGTACATAGTCGAATAGCATTTCCAAGGGTAACTCTGGATTGAAACGTTCGAGCAGAACATCTAATTCTGAAAGTAACTCACTGGAAGGAACGACTTTTTCTGTTTCAATTTCACTAAGGTATTGTCTTGAGATACCAACTGCAGTAGCTAGTTTATTTTGCGATACACCATAGTTTTTTCTCCGTTCTTTTAGTTCTAATACTTGTTGTTTGAGGTTTATCAACACAACTTCTCCTTGTATATTATATTTAAGGTTTTAATCTTCCGATTTTAGTGGATAACCTTATGAACCATTGTTATTTTTCATTAGGTATTAACTCAATAAATTTGAGATAATATAATTACTGGATTGAGAGGCTATGTCGTTTTCTCCTTGAGTCTATGAACTCGTCATCGAAAGACTGACACCTCTCTCTGTTTAGCTGTTTACGAATGAGTTAGATGTTGAAAGCCTCTAGGCTTTACTCCGTATCTAGAACAAGGTAGTAACGCTTTTCAGTTGAGTGGATTTCAATCCAAATTCTTATGAAGGCGGTATAATTATGTTCTATATTGGGATTGATATTGGGAAACGTTCTCATGTCGCTTCGATCATGAATGATGAAGGAAAGGTTGTTCTTAAAGGATTTTCTTTTCCAAATACCATTGAAGGTGGAGAAAAATTTCTTGGAAAAATTCATGACTTTTCTTCTTTACCAGATGATTTTACTGTAGGTATGGAAGCTACCGGTCATTATTGGTTAGCCGTTTTTTCATTCTTACATGAAAAAAATTTTTTAATCCATGTTCTTAACCCCATCCAAACGGATGGGTGGCGTAAAGGAACAGAGATTCGAAAACGTAAGAATGATATTATTGATTCTGTTTTAATTGCAGATCTGATTCGCTTCGGTTCCTTTGTTGAAACTACACTCTCTGACGAAAATATTTTTTCTCTTAAACAACTTTCCCGCTATCGTACGTATCTAGTTGGAACAGCGAGTGACTTTAAACGAAAAATCATTGCTGTATTAGACCAGGTTTTCCCTGAATATGACACAGTTTTCGGTAAAGCAGGCGTTTTTGGTAAAGCATCAAAAGAACTTTTACTTGAATTTAGTTCTCCTGAAACACTCAATGAGATCTCTGCAGATACCCTTGCGAAATTACTTAGCGATGCGAGTCGCAATCGTTTAGGGATAGAAAAAGCTAACGCTTTAAAAAATGCAGCTAGTCGGTCTTTTGGGATTACTTTTGCTCAAGAGACCTTTACTTTCCAATTACGTTCAATGATCGAACAACTTAAATTTCTGGAACTACAGATTAAAAATACTGAAACTGAAATCAAAAAAATCATGGCTGCTCTGCATTCTGTCATTGAAACGATCCCAGGGATCGGACCAATCAATGGCGCTACTATTCTTGGGGAAATTGGAGACATTAGTAAATTTTCCAATCCTACAAAATTAGTCGCATACGCTGGGTTAGACGCAACTGTTTCTCAGTCTGGTCAATATCAAGCAACACATAATGTGATGAGTAAACGTGGCTCTCCTTATCTTAGAAAAGCATTGTTTTCAGCTGCTTTAATTGCAGTACAACATGATCCTGTTCTTAAAGCCTTCTATGAAAAGAAACGTTCTGAAGGGAAACACCACCTCACAGCTCTTGGAGCAGTTTCCAGAAAGTTATGTTACATCGTTCATGCGATTCTCAAAAAGAACGAACCTTACGAAATACGAATGTAACTCAAAAAAATACCTTTGCTTTCTCTTATTTGTTATGCACTTTTTTGTTATTAAATTTTGGACTAATTCTTTTATTCTTTACTTGACTTCTTATAGTTAGTCTTTCTTTTTTGAGTGAACAAAAAAGATGTCAACTATTCAAAAAAAGTTGACACCTCATAAAGCGATAGAAAGTTTGTTGTATCAAAGTTCCTAAGCCTTTATTGCTTATTATTTTTGTATTTCTACCCCCCTGTTAGAATGGGGGGGTTAATCAAGGTGGGCGTGGCAAGCCACACCCACCAGATAAGAAAAAGCCATGACTTATGCGCTGCCGTCATGACTTTTTCTGTCTGTGTTCCGTTTATTACGTTGTTCTTTCCACTAATGGGCAGTGAAATTGTTGATATTCTTGATTTTATACATTCGACTACGCTCATGTTTCCCCTCTAAAAGATATAAAGTATCAGTCACAGGCTCCTTCGATCCTTCACATCTTTTCTACGGGACGAATGGAAGACCTTTATAATCTAATTCTCTAACGATTTGTAAAATACAGAATAAGGATGCCAATTGGCGCAATCAAAACACTAAAGAAGTAAATTAATAAAATTTTGATGAAGCCCCAAATGAAGGCAAAAATGCCACTGGTAATCCACACATTATTCCCCATTAAAAGAGAGACAATCGAATCATAAACAAACATAGCAAATGGATAGAGAAGAAAGTTTAATCCTAAAAAGACATAAAATGAAGTAGGGGCAGTATCAGGACTTGAAAAATAGAAAAACGCAGTGACAATACCACTAAAGATATACTGACGGATCAAATAGGCTGGATGCAAACTGGTAAAAACAGTACGGGTAAAGTGAGACATGGCAATTCCTCCCATCTTGTTACATTAACTATACCGCAGTTTGTTTAAAAATTCCGCTTCTATCCGTGCTATTTCGTATAGCCATCGATACCTTCTGAAAGTAAGTCATTATACAAGGCTTCAATTTTTGTCCGGTCAAAAGGAGAGGTGGCTAGTTCTAACCCTGATTGTAAGATAGATAGAACCACAGTGAGTGGAACGCCATCTGTAATGCCGCCTTCTTCGATAGGGACTAAACCAGTAATCCCATTTTTACTGACATCAGAAGCTAGAGAGTGAAAACGTTGTTGTAATTCTTCATTCTCAGTTCTTGAAAGTTCATACAAACGATAAATGCAATCATCAAACTCCATCTTCAGATTCCTCCTTTTTTACTAATGGTTTCGAGTGACACAAGGCACCAATCGTTTCTAAAAAATCATGTCCTTTAGGAACAAGTGGTGTGTAGAATTCGCTAATGACATTGGTTCCAACATCTACATATCCTCGGCCTTTAATTTGTTTTAAAAAGAAATCTTTATCGACATCTCCAAACATCATGGAATACCCAAGCTCACTCATACGCCCAAGTGCCACACGAAAATTAAACTGATCACGAATCCCATCTTGTAAGTATTTTGCATCCGGTCGCTGACAAGCCAAGATAATAAAGAATCCCGCTTGCCGACCTAACATGACGATTTGTTTTAATTTATTCATGACTGCCATATTTTCTTTAGCACTCAACATTTCCATATACGCCACATACTCATCAAAAATAAGGAAGTTTGGTTCTAGGTTTAGATAAGCGTAATTTTCGCCTGTTTTATAATGAGGCATTTTCTTCATATCGAGACTACGCGCCATCATGCGAGCATAAAAATCATCGATACATGCAGATATTTCTTCTTTTTGGTAATAGACATTATCCATCACTGTTCCTAAGTCCGCTAAATCGGCATTTTTGGGATCAAGGATAAACAGCTTGGCGTTGGTTTGAAGAAGGGACTCAATAATCGTAAGAATGAAATACGTTTTCCCACCACCGGTTCCACCTGCAATCAACATATGAGGCAAAGAATCGAAAGCCCACGCCAAATTTTTCATCAATTGCATAGCCCCATCTTTCACAGAAACCTCTTCAATTGAAACTCGATTGGCAATCGTGTCATAGAGTAGGGTGTATTCCACAAAAGAGTCTTTGAGTTCTTTATCGACTAGCTCACAGTACAAGCCTGATTCCAATTTCTTCTCTAAGCGTAACAATTGATCTTGGTATTTACCTAATGTGATTTCAACAGTAATAACAATCAGTCCGTTGTGCATTCGATAGTAGAACTTAGCAAAGTAGCTGATTTTTTCTTTCTTTTTAGCAGGGGAATCTTCAAAGAGTTGAAATTCTTCCACTTGTTTTGTTTCTAACCATCCGTTTTCTAGAATCATTCGAGCGAGTTTTTGACGATGGGTTAAACTCTTGTAATAATCGAACCCATACCGATACAGTAAATAGAGGAGAAAACCAACAGTAAGAAGTGAGAAGACGAGTGATAGACTACCATAGGGACTGAAAAAGTGTTGTTTAAATTCCTCTAGTTGCCAAGTAGTTCGACTGAAAAAAGCCAGATGAAAGGGAAAAAATGCAAGTAACCAACAACTTAATATAGCACCAAAGAAAAACTGAAAGACCAAGTGTTTATCGCTTGGTCTGATTCGTTTTCCTTTTCTTTGTAAGAGTTTCATGGGCTATCCCTGTTTATTCTTTGGCTCAATTTTCGGTGTGGTTTTATTCTTTAGAACCAAATCATCGGCCTTAATGTACCAATCAACATCCGCCCCACGATAAGTCGCATTGGCTACGGTGTCTGCGATTGGGTTGATTAATTCCACTTCAGCATTGTAATCAAATTCTCGTAATGGAATTGAAGCGGGAATACTGACTTGAATCATTCGTCCTTGTTCACGTGATTTTAAATCATAGGTTCGTTCTTTGACTTCAGTTGATACACTGCCATCTTCATTGTTTAGAAAAACTTCCCGACGTAGTGCAGAAAATTTCAACCGTCCAAACGTTTTTTCTTTGTCGATAATAATTCCTTGTGCTAATCTCATGTGTATTTTCCTCCTTTAGGCTTTGACCATATCGTCTGCATGTAAAATGTAATTCGTGAATCCTCGTTCGCCAATCTTATAACCTTCTGCGATAATGCGTGGGTTAATCAATTTGACCGATTCTTCCACTTCAAAGAATTTTTCTCCGGCTGTATGAGGTAAAATCACCTCAATATCATCAGCACGTTGTATATCTGAATATAGGTTATAGCTACGAGAAACAGTAGCTAAACGACCATTGATGCGTCGTTGTTCAACATTTCCTTCGCCCGCAAATTCTAAGTGTCCAAATGTGTCTTTCATAATCGGTACTACGTGTTTTAATTCCATTGTTTTTCCTCTTTTCATTCAAAATTTTGTATTGAAATAAGCTTAAAAATTGTTGTTGTGATCGGCGGGGAACGTGAGATTTTCCTCATTGATACACTTCCTTTCCAAACAAAAAAGCAGCTCAACTATTGGATTAGTCAAACTGCTTTAAATGGTAAAATAGGTGCCATCGGATAACTCAAAGGTATCTTCCAAAATATCTGGATCAGTTGGCTTTTCTTCAAAGTGCTCGAAATGATTTAATCGCTTTAAGCCATCCTCATGAGATTCAAAGACATCTAAGTCAATCAATTCATCTAAATAAGGAAATAAGTCATAGTGACAGTTTTCCTCGATTAAAAGCGCTAAACGATTGAGTGTGAGAATATCCCCATCGTCTGTTAATCGGAAAGGGGCTTCCCAATCTTCAATTTCATAACTTTCATCTGTTTCCAATTGTAGCTTTTCTCTTAGTTCATCCAAAGAAACAGGTAGGGTGAACCAAGCGGCAATAATTAGTCCGTCATACTCAAATCGACTAAGGTTGGTGACGTATACTTGAATTGTGTTATCCATTTTTATTTCTCCTTGTATAAATTCCGAATAGTTTGTATTTGATTTTTAACAATCAGTAGGTATTCTTCGACTTCCATCAATTGTTCTGCGATTGCTTGACGTCCACGCACTTCTCGGCCGTCAATATGTTGTAAAAATTGGAAGTTATGCATCGCCGCAGACAACTGATTGATTGAATTGGTACATAATAATTGTTGGGCAGCGTTTAAGCGTTCGCGTGTTTAACCATACGATTCTCCTTTACCATAGACCTTTGCGACATTCGACAAAATAAATTCCGCACAGGGAACAACGATAGAGTTTCCTAGTGCTTTGTATCGGGCAGAGTCACTGATTAATTGATTATCAAATCCATATTGTGTCCAATTTTCAGGCAAACCCATGATTCGCTCACATTCAAGTGGAATGAGCTTCCGAACAAACCCTTCAGTTTCAAATCCTTCTTGCCAATAAGCAAAGGTATCAACAGTACCTGCTAAGAGAGTGGGAAAAGGGTCAGTTGATTGTCCGAAACTGGAGACGAATCCTTTGGTATTTTTTTCTTTTGCATACGTACGCATTCGGCGCTCTTGGAAGGGATAGAGGAATAGTTGCCGCCCTGCTTTAGTAGTAAGGCTTCGATTGTCTTTGGGGGACGACAACCTGTTCTGGTCGCAAGTTTCAAGATGCGACTGCATTCCTTGGGTGTCAAATAATATTTCTCTGGCACGGAAGTCTCTAAAATCTGCGACGAGAAAGATTCTTCGGCGTCGTTGGGGGACACCCCAATATTGACTATCAAGGACTCGCCAACACACATCAACATTTCTCCCTCGCACCATACCGGCATTTGCCCATTGACGAGAGGGAGGAATTGGAACTTCGGCTTGAACGAAGGCTTCCAAGACGGCCTTAAAATCCATCCGGTCATTCGATGAAAAAGCTCCCATGACGTTTTCCCAAATAGCGAGAGTTGGATACTTTCCATTGGTGGCATCCCTCATTTCTTCAATAATTCTGATAGCTTCATAAAATAAATTGGATTTTTTGCCAGCTAATCCTTCACGATTTCCAATGGTTGAGAGGTTCTGACAAGGGGATCCAAACGTGACAATATCAACCGGTGGAATTTTTCCACCATGTAGTTTGGTTAAATCTCCTAAATGAATCATATGGGGAAACTGTTTCTTTGTAATACGAATCGGTGCTTTTTCGATTTCACCTGCCCATGATAGTGTAATGCCCTGTTTTTGAGCGGCAAGAGGGAAGACACCGATACCGTCAAAGAGGCTTCCTAAAGTAAGATTTGTTATTCTTATCATCTCCTTGTAAATAAAAAAGACACCCCAATATGAAGTGTCCAAAAAAATGTTGTGATTTCTATTTGATTATAAGGGTGAAATATAAAAAGATTACTCTTTATTATCATCGTATCTTGTTAAAATTAAAAATAGATAAATAACTAAGATACATTTTGATTTCGTAATGTCAGATTGTTTAATTAGACCATGTGCAATTTCATTTCGTAGATTAAGACCCATTGGTTCAACCATAATTATTTGAATTAAAGTATGAATATCCTCTCCTAGAAAAGTTTTAATGTAATCTTTAACTAAAAATTCGTTAAATGTTATTTCATACTGAACCATATCTTTTTTGAGTGATGTAGTTGCGAATCCCAATTTAGCAAGAAACCGTCTAAATGTAGATTCAAATTGAGGAACTAAAATATGAATAGAGCTAACATAGTCTTCTTTAAAAAAATTTTCAATTCCTGCTTTTACAAGAGGGTAGTTTCTCTCATCAAGCATTTTCCATGAATCAAATTTTTCCATAAGATGATCGGCAGAAAGGCTATGTTCTTCTATCAATTTTTCAAAAATAGCCTTTAAAAAAATCTCTAAATTTAGTGTCAATTCTTGTACATAACTAGTAATGAAAATGAACTTTTTTGACTCTTCTTTAGTTTCTGCGTTTACGATTTTGTTTCCACCATGAATTATACTTTTTGAGACAAGATTAAAAAAATTATTATCTGCTTCTTGAAGTGATTGTTGCTGCTTAATTATACTGACATTTGGAATAAATTCGTCACTTTTTGCAAGCTTATCAAGAGATTCATGAATGTTAGAAATAATATAAGGTGAAATACAATTATCGATATAGTCTGTAGGAATTGTAAAAGGAATTTTTATTGTTGCCATTTCATCACTTTGTTGATATGTTTCATAAGTTTGCTTTATTAAAACTTTTAAGTCATTAATTTTTTCTGTTTCTCCCATATTCTTATAGTATTCAAGTGCTTGTTCTAAGTTAAAAGCTTTTGTTAATGAGCTTTTTTGTTGTCTCCCGCCTTGATACTCAGCCTCTAATTCATAGCTTTTTCCAATATCCAGACGGAGGTTTTGTATTTGTTCTGTATTGTATGCCTCAAACTTTCCAAGAGCTATAGATTCCTCAATAAATAATCTATAAAAATGATACTCATGATTTTCAAAACATTTGTTTTTAAGATTTGTCAATATTGTTAATGTACAGGTGTAAAGTTCTTCTGAAATGTAACCTTTAAATTTAGAATCTAAAATGATTCTTACTAATTGAGAAAGATTACAAGCCCATATCGAATTATCTATATCCCTCGATTCAATTAATTGTGAATGTATTAGTTGAATAGCTTGTTGCAGGTATTTTTTATTATTCATAGAAAGCGAAACCTCAACTAATCTTGATATAGATAAAATAAAATTACTATCCTCATGTACAGTCTGATATTTTCTACAACTTTCTACAAGTGATGCAAGTAAAAATTGTGAAATTTGATATTTTTTTCTCGTTACTTTTTCACTCCCATACTCAAAAAGAAAATCTGAATATCTTACTTTTAAAAAAATATTATCAGTTTCAATCATTCTTCTTTCATAATATAAAAATTGTTCATCAGTGAAAGCTGTAATTTCAGGAACATTTCCAATGCCTGTAATACTGTATTCGGGGACAAATCTAGTGTCGCTTTTATTATTCGAAAGAATTGGTTTTTTTTCGATAAGTGAACAAATATCAATTTCATATTTTGCTAATTTTGCTTCATTTAAAAATCCTTCCGATTTTGCCCAATCATGGATTTCTTTAAAACCATCTCTAAATTCTGTATAATACTTGGTAATTTCTATTCTTTCTAGTTCATTAATTTTATCTATAAATTTCGTCATCTAGTTATCTCCGATATACCTAATTTTAAATTTAATTATACCCTCTCAAATGCTATGAAGGAATATAAGTATATAAAAAATAATTTTTAACTGGATGAAGCAAGTGAATAAAAGAGATTCAAAAAGATAGTTAATCATTTATTAGAATGTATAACTGACAAGAATGAAAGAGTGTTTTACTATATTTATGCACATGGAAACCTATACATGAAATAACCAAAAGGGTATACTCAAATTATAAGAAAATAACGAGGTGAAGAAAATGACTGAAAAAGCACAAAACAATGATGAAATCATTGAAAAGGCGAAAGACTTTTTTAGAGAAGTAATTGCTAAGAATCATATTAAAAATACAGAAAAGTTAAAAAACATAAACAACTTTAACGTGAATCCATTTCTGAACAAGTATTTAGCAAATTATTTAACAGGGAACGATGATCCTGAAAGTGTTTCGAAGGCATTAATATATCCAAGAGTTTTAGGTACTTCAATTAATACTTCATTCGGTTCCAACCTTCAAAAATTTATCAATAAAACTCTGGAAGGATATGGCTCTACTACGACTGGAATGGACATAGAATTTATTGATAAAATAGATGGAAGAAAAAAATACTGTCAAATTAAAGCTGGCCCTCAAACAATTAATTATGATGATGTGACTACAATTCAAAATCATTTTAAATCAGCGATTAATTTAGCTCGTACTAATAATATTCCTATTGCAAATATGGATTGTGTCGTAGGTGTTTTTTATGGCGAAGACAGCGAATTAAGTGCGTTTTATAGAACGTTAGCAGAGGACTATACAGTCTTAGCTGGAAAAGATTTTTGGTATCATTTAACAGGAGATGAAGATTTTTATCAAAAGCTAACTGATGGTATTGGAGATATAGCTAATGAATTTGATAGTACTGAGCTTCTTGACGAAACAATCAAAGCTTTGGCTGAACAACTAAAAAATATTGAAGGAATTGAAGAGTAGTTAAAAAAACTAGTACCTTTTTAGTGTACTAGTTTTTGATATTTTAAAATTGATTCAGATAATTTACTACAGATTTTCCAATAGCTTCCGCAAGATTTACCGGGACAGCATTTCCAATTTGTTTATATTGATTGTTTGTGCTTCCAGCAAACTCCCAATCATCTGGGAAACTTTGTATTCTTGCATATTCTCGAACAGTAAATGGACGAGTTTCATCAGGATGGCAACGTTCTGTTTGTTTCTGCGCGGGTGATGTAGTTAACGTTAGAGAAGGCTCATTCCAAGATAAGCGTCTAGCCATTCCTCTTCGACCACCACCAGAATGATAGGATGCACCCATGTAACTTTTAGCAACATTTTCAGGCAAGTTAACCCAACATCCTCCAGGAGGGACTAAGTTAAGGACTTCTATTTTAGACGCTGGATAAGAAGCACCTTCACTTTTCGGAACATCTTTTAATACATCCCTTAGAACAGGTTGATAGGTATATTCTTTAGGAAATTTAAAAGAATATTGTTGTTGTTCAAAAAGGTCGTTTCTAATGCCAATAATGACAATCCGCTCTCTTTTTTGTGCAACTCCATAATTCCAAGCATTCAGTATATTCCAAAATACTTGGTAACCTGAATCCTCGAAAATTTCTATCATAGTTTCTAATGTACGGCCATTATCATGATTCAAAAGACCTTTTACATTTTCTGCTATAAACATTTTAGGTTGCAGTTGTACTAATAATTGTGAATAAGGATGAAATAGAGTACCTCTAGTATCATTCAGTCCTTGACGTAAGCCAGCATAACTAAAACTTTGACAAGGATAACCGCCAGACAATACGTCTAGTTCTCCTCTAAAAGTAAACTGATCATGATTAAAGATACCATTTTGAGCAATAGTATTAATATCTCCTTCAATCACATTCCAATTAGGGCGATTTAATTTTAAAGTACTACATGCTGTAGAGTCTATTTCAATATCTGCAACAGAATTGAATCCAGCTTTTTCCAAACCTAAGGATAGACCTCCTGCACCAGCAAATGTTTCTACAAGCGTGTAATCGCGTTTTGGAGTAGTATTTTGAATATCAATAAACTCATCTAGCTTGTATTTAAATCTGTCTAATGAATCATCGTTAAATAATTCTAGCTGTTTATTATTAGTTGCATGTTTTTTTACTATAGTTGTAGTCATTGTATCACTCAATTCTTCTTTAAGTATTTCTGCATAGGATAGTCCTAACTCATTAGTGAGTTTGACAACATTAGTTTTTAAAGGAGAAAAACCTTCGGATAACATTTGAGACAATTGACTTTTACTCATTTGTAGTCGTTCCGCTAGTTCTGTTTGGGTTTTTATATTCTTTTGTTTCATGGCTGATAGAACTATTTCTTTATCAATAATCAAAGTACCCTCCTCCTTGTTTAAAATATTTTGAACAACCCAATTATAGCGAACCATGTTTTTCTAGTCAATACAAATATACGCAATAATTAAATAATATTTTTTAGAAGAATGATTTTTATTGTAGTATCAAAAGATGTAATTCTAATTAACTTATTTTTTGAATTTTTCTTTTATGAGGGTTAGTTCTTTTTCGTATTTAACAGAATTCCTATGTTTATTCAAAAAAGACACCTCAACTTTGGAAGTGTCTAAAACCTTTTGATTTTTGGAAGTACCATTCACTTATTAAACATACTGATAAAACAATATTCCTTAATATACTGGCGAAGTTTTTTAGTCATAAAAATGACCATCCTTTTGACCTTCCTTAGTCGTATGAAAGGGGACGCATCAGAGTGTGTTAGTGAACGAACAAAGAAATAAAGTTCGATTAAAGACTACCAGAAATCATATCAATATTGAGTATGGTCTCAAAGACACAAACGCTGCAGAATAAGAAAAGCGCTGATTTATCAGTTTTTAGAGAGTATCCTGAGCATAGGATGTTTTCTTTTTTTTGTCCTTGACCATCCTTTTGACCCTCTCTTTTAAGTAGTACAAAAATACATCAGAAGTTCTTGTAAATCTCAAAAATCCGATAATTTTAACTAGGTTTCACTAGGAATCATTGAAACATCCAATATGGTCTCAAAGATACAAACGCTGCGGAATAATCAAAACATTGTTAAGACAAGGTTTAACAGACTTCATCTTCGGATGGGTCTGTTTTTTTGTACTCATATTTTTAATTTTTTTGGAGTTTATGCTCCTTAGTAACTTATATTTGATTATGAAAACCTTATAGAGATATTTCAAACTATGGAACTATACTTTGGGAAGTAATTTTAAAAGTCAGTTTAGAAAAAGTAGTACAATGATTGAAGAAAAGCTTTATTTTGAGTGAAAAATTACAAATTTGTACTTGAAAGCAGTTTTCAAATTCCATAAATTAAGTTTTTTTGATAAGATATATCTTATAGGAGACTTTAAAAATGAAAAAACATGATATTAGAAATTTATATAACACGATTTTTGATACTTCTTTTTTAGTTAGATATGGATATTATGATGTGAAGATGAAAAAAATTGAGTCTGATTATGTTCAAGATGATGAATTAGAAGAACACTATGGCATCCCAGAAAACTTCTATCTGAAACTTCTAAGTTTACAAGATTTGTATCAATTATTGCAAGTAAGAGATTTGAGAGGCTATTATGATTTCAAAGAGGTAAAAAAGAATGTAGATACAGAACCGATTTATTTTAATATTCCTAAAAGTAATTATGCTAGAAGAGAGTACAAGATGTCTAATCTGTTTAGCTATTTACAGATGTGCTATTTTCTAGAAGACCATAAAGAGGAATTCATTGAGATGTTTGAGAAAAATGTGCAATCTACGTCTAAATATTTCAATGAACTAGACTTTGATTTTAAATTTACTAAGAAGATGGAACAGAGACTCCTTTTTGGCGGAAGTAATATATTATCGCTAGATTTGTCAAACTTTTATCATACTCTTTACACACATAGTATTCCTTGGGTAATTCACGGAAAACAGAATTCTAAGTCTAATAGAAGTGGAGGCTTCTCAAATGATTTAGATAGTATAATTCAAAAATGCCAGTATGGGGAGACTCATGGTATTCCAACAGGTAGCATAACTTCTAGATTAATAGCTGAACTATATATGTGCTATGTTGATAAAGAACTATTGGAAAAAGGGTATAAATACGCAAGGTATGTAGATGATATAAAGTATTCGTTTTCAACGGATTCAGAAAAAGAAAAATTTCTTATGGAATTTAATTCAATTTGTAGAGAATATAATTTAATTTTGAAT
>NZ_BCQF01000022.1 GCF_001544295.1 Enterococcus pseudoavium NBRC 100491 | reverse complement strand
TTTTTTATTCTGCTCTTAATGCGATTGCTGCATCTTTTTTGGCTGCCATTCTCGCTGGGATATGTCCGCCAATCATCGTTAAAACAGTTGAAACGATGATCAAAATAACTCCATGAACCGGATTTAATTGAGCAACATTTTTCAATTCTGTCATATTATATAAAATGGCATTGATTGGGAAAGTCGCCAGATAAGCGATCGCAATCCCCAATGTCCCTGAAGCGACACCGAGAATAAACGTTTCAGCATCAAACACACGGGTAATATCTTTTTTCCGGGCCCCCAAAGCTTTTAGGACTCCGATTTCTTTGGTCCGTTCAATCACTGAGGTATACGTGATAATCCCGATCATGATCATACTAGTCACCAATGAAATACCGGCAAAGGCTACTAATACATAAGTGATGGCATCCATCAAACCACCCGTTAATTCAGTCATCGTTCCCGCTAGATCGGTATAAATGATTTTATCGGCTTTTTTCTTCCCTTGGTTGTAGTCATCCAGATAATTTAAGATTTTATCTTTGTCTTTATAATTATTAGGATAGATCATAATACTGCTTGGCAGGCTTTCACCACCTAAATACGCAAGAGTACTGTCCTTCGTCGCATCATCCAATTTTTCATTCGTCATAACATTGGTATCTGTTGCGCGTTGTGCTTTAACAATCTCAGAATTTTCATTTTCTTTGACGATTTTAGCAGTTAATTCATTGCTATAAGCGATCCCGGGGGCTAACAGATTCATCGTTGACGATTCTTTTACGCGTAAGATCCCTGAGATCTTCAAAGTATCATTATTGGCTTTATCGTACATTGCTTGGTAATCATTATTAGGAATAAAATTACCCGTTGGGATCTTGGTGTAATACTCATCGTTGTTGATTAATTTAAATTCGGTTCCAACGATTTTAGCAAAATTCAATTTTTCGCCGTCTTTGACCTCAAAACCTAAGTTTTTCAGAGAGTTGATGTTCGTACTGTTATTCGCATCCACGATCAATACTACATCCGTATCAGCTTTCGGATAAGCTCCTGACAGTAATTTATAATTGTCTTCAAGGAAGCTGCCAGAATTTTTGTCTAATTGCGTTGGAAAAGAAGAGACGCCCATACCAGGCATACTGGACATGGCATTCATCATAGAAGGGCCGCTGTCAGGTGCTTCATTGGATAATTTGATTGGTTTTACTTCACCGTTTACATCTCGGAGAAGATTCATCCCAACTACACGAGTGAAACCAATATTATTACTTAACTGCGGATTAATATCGTTGATATAGTCCACATACTTTTGATCGATTTTATTGGTGTGTTGCGCTTTATCCTCATCACTGATTTTTGCGACAATTTCATTTTTATTTTTTTCGCTTGAATTGCTGGCCTTATCTGAACCCAGTGCTTGGTTTCGATTAGCCGTTTGATCAGTGGTTATCTTTGAGATGGTAATCGGATATTTTGCCATCGCTTCTGCTTGAGTCGTGTCGATTTGCTTTTGGAATCCACTGGATAAGGAAAGTACGATTCCAATACTAATAATTCCAATACTGGAAGCAAAAGCGGTCAAAAGCGTTCGACCTTTTTTCGTGCGCAAATTATTAAAGGATAGTTTCAACGCGGTCATGAATTTCATTTTCGTGCGTTTTAGTTTGAATTCTTCCCCCTTTTTCCCCTCAATGTGGGGATGGGAATCATCCATGATACGACCATCTGAAAAACGAATCGTCCGATCCGCATATTTCGTTGCTAACTCAGGATTGTGCGTCACCATGATGACTAATTTTTCTTTCGATAATTCTTGGATCAAGTTCATGATTTGAACGCTGGTTTCGGTATCCAGTGCCCCGGTCGGCTCATCACAAAGTAAGATGTCTGGATCATTCGCTAACGCCCTTGCAATCGCGACCCGCTGCATTTGTCCACCGGAAAGCTGATTCGGCTTTTTATGCATATGCTCAGCTAAGCCGACCCGTCGTAAAGCATCCTCAGCCCGCTTTTGCTTTTCTTCTTTTGAGACCCCACTCAAAGTCATGCCCAGTTCAACATTATCAATGATTCCTAAATGGCTAATCAGGTTATAACTTTGAAAAACAAAACCAATGGAATTGTTGCGATACGCATCCCAATCCGCATCTTTAAAAGTTTTCGTCGAGGTTCCATCGATCACTAGATCACCGGAATCATAATTGTCTAAACCACCGATTACATTCAGCATCGTTGTTTTTCCTGATCCGCTGGCCCCTAGGATTGCAACGAATTCTTGGCGGCGAAACGCCACCGATACTCCATCTAATGCTTTAGTTGTAGTATCGCCGACATGGTAGTATTTTTTGATGTCTTTTAACTCTAACATTGTGTCACCCTTTTTCTCTTAGTTTACTTTAACAAGATAGCATGGCATTATTAACTCAAAATGAACAACAATTCATAGTAGGTTCACAGTAATTTGCTATTATTATTGAGTATTGAGCAAAAAGGAGGACAACGCAAATGAATCGAATACTTATCGTTGAAGATGACGAAAACTTATCAATCCTTTATCAATCGGCTTTAAAAAATGAACACTTCGACGTGTTTACTGCCGCAAATGGCGTTGAAGCCTTAGAAATTTTAGATAAACAGTTCATTGATCTGATCATCAGTGACATCATGATGCCGGACATGGATGGTTATGAATTAGCGGAGAGTCTGCGCGAAGCTGGCTATAATCTACCGATTTTATTTATCACTGCGAAGGATTCCTTTGAAGATAAGAAGCGTGGGTTTACGATTGGTGTCGATGATTACATGGTCAAACCAATTGATGTGAATGAAATGCTCTTGCGAGTCGAAGCTCTCCTGCGGCGCGCTCAGATTGTTCATACAAAAGAACTCATCGTGGGAAGTACCCAACTCAGTCAAGAAACTTATCAAATCAAAACCCCCGAACAAACGGAGACTTTGCCGCAAAAAGAATTTTTACTTTTATATAAATTGCTAGCTTACCCCAATAAAATTTTTACTCGACAACAGTTGATGGATGAGATTTGGGGTTTGGATTCAGATACCGACGAACGGACGATCGATGTCCATATCAAACGATTACGGAATCGATTAGAAAATAATCCTGATTTCTCGATTGAAACGATTCGAGGGTTAGGCTATAAGGTGGTCATTCACTCGTGAGAAAAAAATTATTTCCCCAATTATGGATGTACTTCGTTGCCATCACTTTTTTATTGATGGTGATTGTACTATTCGTTTTTGTCGGCCTGCTGGTCATAGTTAATCATTTTCGGCTGCTGTCGCCAGAACGGGAGGGGCATCTTTTTCCCTTTTATTTTATTATCTTTTTAAGTCTAGTCATCGGTGCGGCTTTGTCTGTTTTTGTCGGCAAACGCATTTTGCAGCCAATCGGTGATCTGCGGCAAGCCATGAGCAGCGTCGCTAAGGGCGACTTCACCGTCCAACTAAAAGAACAGCAGCAGATGGAAGATGTGGCCGAGCTTTACCATGATTTTAATCTGATGGTCAAGGAACTCAGCAGCATCGAAACTTTGCGTAATGATTTTGTCTCGACCGTCTCTCACGAATTTAAAACACCGATTGCAACGATCAAAGGCTACGTTCAACTTCTCCAAAATGACGCCTTGCCGCTAGAAGAACGACAAATCTATTTAGAACGCATGCTGGATGGTACCCAGCAACTAACCCATTTAACCGATAATATTTTGAAATTGAGCAAGCTGGAAAATCAAGGCTTAGGCTTAGATTTTCAAACCTTTCGACTGGATGAACAAATTCGTGAAGTCATCTTATTTCTACAGCCAAAATGGGAGCAGCTAAATTTAATACTAGATCTTTTTTTACCTCGAACCTCTTATTATGGCAATGAGGAATTTCTTTACCAAGTTTGGTTAAATCTGATGGATAATGCCATTAAATATAGTCAAAAAAACGGTCGCATCCAAGTCACTTTAACTTCCCAACCAACTGGAGACTTGATTACCATCAGCGATGAAGGAGCAGGCATGACCCCGGAGGTCATTAGTCGAATCTTTGATAAATTTTATCAAAGTGATACCAGTCGCAAGACCAAAGGCAATGGCTTAGGCTTAGCTTTAGCAAAACAGATCGTTCAACTACACGCAGGGACGATTAAAGTCAAGAGCTCTCCCAATAAAGGAAGTAAATTTATAATATTTTTGCCAAATGACCTAAAAAATTCATAATTAAATGACGCAAAAGGCGAAATAATTCACTATTAGTTAATATTTCTTTTGTAAGCTAGGGGTAACTTAAAGAAAGGATGACCCGTGATGGAAGAACAAAAGATTACAAAATCCGTGTACTTTGTTGAGGAAACACAAAACATTGAAGGCGCCTACGTTGAAGTCAATACCCTCTTTGTGGCAGACGATCAAGCTGAAGCAACTGAGGTCTATGAAAAACTAATCAAAGAACAGCCAAAGAAATCATTTGGCCTTTTACTAAATGAATACAAAATTAATGCCGAGGATGGCTTTTTTCATAAGTTATTTGAATCATGGAAACATCTACCAGCTGAATTTTATCGGAAAATGCAGATTCTAACTTATCGTCCGATTGCTGAATATCAAAACTAACAAAAAAACGAGACCGCCCACTTGGGAGTGTCTCGTTTTTTAAATCATTGACAATAAAAAGACGGCAGCTAAACCCGTAAGTACTGAAATTGCCATTGAACGCGTTTTATAAGCAACTCCCGCAACCAAAAACATCGCGATGATCCGGACATTTCCGATCAGATCAAACTGATTGTCGCTAATAAAAACATCCTTAAAGACTAATGCCGCAAACAATGAGATTGGCACAAATTTCATCCAATCACTGAACCATTGCGGAACTTGCCGCTGCGAAAAATACAGCATTGGGAAGAGCCGCGGCAAATACGAGGCACAAAAGAGGCAGAGAATCAATAATAATAAATGAGTATTACTCATGATGAACCTCCTCACCCGTTAAATCATAATGATCCGGTCCATCATTATCTGTATTGATCGTTTTACTTAGGCGTTCGATCAGGTAGCCGGTAAAAGAAGCCAATAAAGTAGCTAGGATCAAGCCAAAAGTATTTTTAAAAATCAGCATAAAGACCACTGCCAATCCTCCAGATAATAAGCCGGCAAACAATAAAAGACCGTTATTCAACTGCATCATGAACATAAAAATAAACATGGCCGTCAAAGCAAAATGAACCAGTTCCGTATCCACATGAATCACTGAACCGAAAATATTCCCTAAGATCGTACTAGCTGTCCAAGAAGCCATTGAAAACCAGTTGACAAACAAAGCTTTTTTTCGATTCCAATCAGGGTCGGTGGAATATTTCAAATAATTGACTGCATAATTTTCGTCATTCATCGATTGAGAAAACAGCGCGATAAATGAACGTTTCTCTTTTTTAAAAAATTGCGACAAACTGGAACCTAATAATGCATAACGCAGTTCCAAGAAAAAGACCATTAAGATTGTGGACACAAACGATGCATGAACACTGATCATTGAGACGACTAAAAATTGCGCGCCTCCTGAAAAAACTAGCATCGAAAGCAAGGTCGTTAATATAATGTTAAATCCCGCTTTTTGCAGCAACATGCCACAGGCTAAGCCAACCGGAATATAACTCAAACAAAGCGGCATTGCCGCGTATAACGCCTCTAACCATGGTGTCCTTTTTTTTACAGGCATGGTATGTTCTCAATTCCCTTCACGTTCACAGGATAAAAAGCATTTTCATTCTAACACATTCCACCGAAAAAGATAGCACCTAGCAGACATCTTGCTATTCACAACCATTTTTAGTTATCATTCGCATAATACAACTATTACAAAGCTTTTTTTTGAGCACATCGAATAAGCATCATCAAAATACGAATAATACCACTGGGTAAATGCCCCAACATCTGCTTTACCGTTTTAAAAAAAGGAAAGTTTTAAAATTTTCTTATGAAAACTTCATGTACGTTTTCAGTTACTGCTGCTTTTCAATGCCTGGCGAATCAATCGCAAATCGCGGGCATTAATGGTCGAACAAATCTGCAACGATTTACTATAATGGGTCGGCATATTGGATAAGATCAAGTCTGCCTCCGCTTCTGATTGGACAAATGTCACTTGATAGTCGCTACTTAGGCCTGCAATCAGTAATTCTTTTTGCATCGCTTCAAAAGTCTGTCCTAAGTCTGATAATAAGAAAAATTTGACAACCGGTCGATAAGACAGATAGGGCACTATTGTATTAGACAATAACAACGAGAATAATTCCGTTACTCGGGGATTGCGATCATCGATCTTATTTCTTACATTTTGAATAAATTTTGAAAAAAGAGCCATATACTGGGGAACAATCGTTTGCAAATATTCTTCATCAACAATTGGAAAAAGCCCCGTCAACGATTGGACTTCTATTAAATAATTATTGAATAAAAAGAGGTGTTCAAGCTTGTTAGCAAACTCCCCTTTTCCTTCGATCACAACAGTAAAATCGTGCTCAAACAACTGCTGCCATTGTCTGCTTTGAGTAGCAACACGCTGCTGGATTTGAGGGGGAATTTTTACGAAAGAATTACTATCCTCCAGATTCCAAAATATAGGAAAAATTTTCAAAAAGAACAAAAACATTCCCCAATCGCTTAAAGACCAATGACTAAATAAGGATGGTGCTTTGAGCATGGGTTCCCACATCTCACTATTAGTGGGGTCGCTTTTTATCCGATGTTCAAAAACAAATAGCAACACTCCTAGCTGACTACGCTGAACATTAGTGAATTTCACTGTGAAAAGATCTGACAGTTGTTCAATCGGATAAGCCATCCGCTCCTCGATCTCCCAAGGTAGCTCTTTGATTCCTCGGTAAATTGTCCACAGATACTGAAAGAAAAGATAGCGAATTTGATGTTCTGGACCGATCATCCGCAACGGCGAATCTGTTGCTAATTCTAACCCCAATGGTTTCAGTTGTTCTTCTAAAATGGCTGATCTTCTTCGAAATGTCGATAAGCTGATATAGTTTTTTTCGCAAAAAGTTCGCGCATCAATCTTTCCATGAAGCAGCAATTCTTCAATAAATGAGACCCCTGAGCTTTGGCGAATAATTTCTCGTAACAGACGCTGTAACGGAAAATCCGGCTTACGGCTGAGCCTTATGCCATACTTATGATGCTTTTCTAAGGTTACATCTGAAAATTCATTTGCAAGTTCTTGCAAACGATCCAGATATTTTTGGACCGTGTTGATACTTAAACCGCTCATTTTTGCTAATTCAGTGCCACTACACCAATCGTCCTTTTGATCTAAAAACATGACCAACTGTAACTGCCAATAGATTTCCTTTGTAAACACGCTACTTTCTTCCTTTCAACTATTTGGTTTGTCTGACTGAAAAACTGGCGGTAACTGACATTTTTTCGCGTTATAATTCTCAATAGTCTATTTAAGGAGGAAAATAATGAGAAAATCTGTTTATTACTTCATTGTCTTTTTATTGCTAATTCCAATCACAGCCAGTGCTGCAGCAAACAATTCCGTAACAAGGGGAATTGAAATAAGTTATATAAATGTAACCTTAGATGGAAAAAATATCAATTCCGGCGTTGTTGAAGTCACTCCTGGTCAGCAATTACAATTACATGTGGAGTTTAATTATTATGGCGGAAAAATTACCGACTATCCAGCGACCCAGCTTAAATTAGATGATGGAAAGTACAATGGAGTCGTCCAAGTTTCTAATAATCATTTTGAAAAAATCAGTGATACTCAAGCTGCTGAAGATGTTACGCTCTCAATTTCATCAACTGCTAAAATCGGTGATACGATCCCCGTGAAATTTATTATTATAGGCCCTGATATTAATAGTGAAGAGGGGGAAACGATCACATTTGTCATAAAAAAAGAGTCTACTAGCCCAACAGATTCGAGCTCAGACAGTTCGTCTTCTTCCAGCTCTACCAGTCAGACTGACTCAAGCTCAGATAGTTCATCTTCTTCTAGCTCTACCAGTCAGACTGACTCAAACTCGGATAGTTCGTCTTCTTCTAGCTCTACCAGTCAGACTGACTCAAGCTCGGATAGTTCGTCTTCTTCTAGCTCTACCAGTCAGACTGACTCAAGCTCGGATAGTTCGTCTTCTTCCAGCTCTACCAGTCAGACTGACTCAAGCTCAGATAGTTCGTCTTCTTCTAGCTCTACCAGTCAGACTGACTCAAGCTCAGATAGTTCGTCAAATTCAAGCGATAGTACCGGATCAAAAGATTCATTCCTTGGCAAACCGAGTGAAAACAATACTGAAGAAACAACCAGTGGGATCACTAGTCATTTACAAGAATCGTCCGGAAAAAATCTAAAAGATGTTACGCTTAAAAAGAAAATTGTATCTTTAGCCAAAAATAGTGAGACATCTGACCTGACAAAAAATGAACCGCTAAAAGCTAACAGACTTTTACCACAAACCGGAATGGATTCCAGTTCTATGATTTGGTTGGGGTTAGGTCTAGTCAACATGATCACTGCGATTTATTTACTACGTAAAAAATAATCTTGAAACTGATTATCAGCTTTCTGAAAAAATGTGGTAAGATAGTCAGCGAAAAGAGTTGAGTTACAGATGAATAATAGTTTTCATGAGAATCGTTCAGTTGGTTTGTTGCTGACTTTCATTGGTGGGATGCTTGATAGTTTCACCTATATCCGTTATGAAGCCTTTGCTTCGGCTCAGACCGGAAATTTGATTTTAGCAATTATCCAAGCTTATGAACGACAATGGAGCATGGTTGGGAAAAAATTACTTTCGACCCTATTCTTTTTTATTGGTATTCTATTAGCAAAATTTCTGATTGATTACTTTAAAAGAAAAGAACAACATTTTTGGCGCTTATTTCTGCTTTATTTTGAGGCTGCAATCTTTTTTATCATCAGTTTGCCCTTCTTACAGCCGCATCCGGCCATCATTACGATCATGATTGCCTTCACTGCGGCGCTTCAGTGGATTGCTTTTGATAAGATCAATGGGTTGACCTATACTAATTTATTCACCACAGGAAATCTAAAAGGTGTCGCAACCAATCTATATGATTATTTAAGCACTAGAGATCCAGCTGCCCAAACACGTTTTGTCCACTTTCTTTTAGTTGTTTTGTCGTTTATCGCCGGGGCCATCGTCTCCGTTTTTGCCTATCGAACTTTAGGTAATAACGCCGTTTTGATTATTTCTGGTTTATTCCTTTATTTAGCTATTTCAGAAACCTTCTTAGTTTGGCGCTTTCAACGCAAGACGAATTTTTTACACAAAAAATAACTCTTCAGCTCTTGCTGAAGAGTTTTTCTATCTCTAGTTTTATCGACTAATCCACAAATACGATTTCAATATCACCGTTACTCGTCCGAACTTCTAATTCCTTTGATCCGCTAGTATGATTTCCTAGATTATTAGAACCATTACTGGTTTTAGTTTCCATTGAAAAGTCCTCACGATCACCAATGATCGTTCCATTTACTTTCGCATTACTAGTTTTAAGTGAAAGAGCGTCGGATGGTTTTAAGTCAAGAAGGTTGATTTTACCATTAGAAGTTTGGAAGTCGCCCTCTTTAAACGTTAAATGTGCCAAATTCATTTTGCTGTTACTCGTTTCAAAAGAACCCTCAGAAAAAGTCAGCTGAGACAAGTCAACTTTACCGTTAGTCGTTTCAGCATCAATTGTCTGCGCTGTAACATCATGAACCGTCAGTTTGCTGTTGGTTGTTTCTAAATCGAGATTTTCCAGCGTCAGGTTTTTTGCTGAAATTTTTCCGTTGGTTGTTTCCAACTGCAACTCCTTCAAATCTGTTTTAGGAATTTCAATCGTTACTTTGGCATTGTTATTACCAAAATTGAAAAAGTCGAAATTAAAACCGAAACTTTTTTGCCGTTCCAGCCTCAAACTATCACTTGTCTGCTTAATTCGATATTTTATTCCTCGGCCTTTTGAGTAATGGATCTTAGTATAATTGCTTGAAACACCCACAACTTCTAGCGGCATATTGCGATCGTCCACGCTTAATTTTTTTACTGTCTTGCCAGTCGAAAAGGTTTCATTGTTGATCTGGTGATGGAACACTAGACTGCTCATACTAACCAATGCCACCCCTACTAAAACCACCCCGATAATTATCTTTTTCATTTTTCCCTCCTAAATTCTTTCCCTCAGCATAAAGAAACTTTCATTCCTTTGCATAGGGCAAAAGACTGATTTGTCCATTATTTCTTCCGGCTAAAGCCTGCTTTAATCTCAATAAAATCTTGAAATAAACGAAACAATTGAAACAGCATTGCTCGTTCTTCGAAAGCTTGACGACTTTCCGGTAATTTTTTTTGCTGATATCGTTGATTGGTCTCGGCGATTTTGTTTAAAATTGCCGACCCGTCATTTTCTTCGGACAATGTTTGGGCGGTAAATTCCAGCAACTCGCGTAATTCACCAACATCCTCGGGCGCCGCAGTCAATCGATTCAAAATTTCTAACATATCGGATAAAACATTTAATTGCAGACGCCGCATCGCAAAATATTCAAAATAATAGTTATTTCCTGGAAAGAAACGATTCTCTTCAAATTCCTGTGCTTGAACTTGCGCTGCTCGAACAAATTCTCGCAAAGTCAGACACTCTTGCCGCAGCAGCTCTTCCTTATCCGGCTGGTTCAAATAAGCCGACATCTGGCCTAGGATCTGCTTCATTGAGACTTCCACCACCAATTGATCTTCTTGGATTTTCTTCTCAGTGTTCGGCATATAAAGATTGGCGGCTAAGGCACAGGCGACCCCAATTACCAACAACAAATATTCATTGACAATCAGCTGCAGCGGCATCGCGCCTGCCGCTAAGTAATGGGTCACTAGAACTGAGCTGACTGAAATTCCATCCGCTAAATCAAAATAAATCGACAATGGGATAAATAGCAACAAATACAAACCAAAGCTAATTGGATGAAAGCCAAAGAGTAAAAAACAAAAGCCTGCAAGTACGGTCGCTAACGTCAGCGAGAACAAACGATTCAGTGCTGTTTTGGCAGTTGAACGTTTTGTATTGGTTACTGTCAAAATCGTGATGATCGCCGCTGAAGTCGGCGATGCTAAATTCAAACCACTGGCAATTAACAAGGCGATGGGGGCTGCTACCGCCGTTTTGATTGTTCGTAATCCAATCTTCATTTTCTGCTCCTCTCTCTATGCTTAATTAACGATGGCCCACTCGTAAGATAATATTTTACTTTACTGCTACTTTATCATCTCATACTTTTATTCGGGCCTTTCCTGCTCAACAACAAAACTGGCTTATTCCTAGCTTACCTTAAAGTTGCCACGGAAAAAAGTCGCAACTTGTAGCATTATCTTGTATAGTAAGGATGATGTGGAAATCTAACTGACTATACGAGTATATATAGGAGTGAAAAGATGGAAAGTTGGCTTTTTTTAGGTGTCATTTTATTGATTGCCTTCCTCGCTAAAAATCAAAGCTTATTGATCGCGACGATTGCAATCCTCATTTTAAAATTAATTCCTCACTCAGACAAATTTTTGTCGATCTTAAATAAGCAAGGAATCAATTGGGGCGTCACCTTGATTTCAGCGACGATCTTGGTACCCATTGCGACCGGTGACATCGTTTTAAAGGACCTGTTGAATACATTAAAATCCCCGCTTGGTTGGGTCGCGACTTTATGCGGTGTATTGGTTGCCGTCTTATCGTCTAAAGGGGTCGGACTGATCAATCAATCGCCGGAAGTCACCGTTGCTTTAGTTTTCGGTACGATCATGGGCGTTGTTTTTCTAAAAGGAATTGCTGCCGGACCGGTGATTGCTGCCGGAATCACTTATTGTATCATGCAAATGATTCAGGTTATAACAAATCATTAATGAAATAAACCTCTGCTTCCGTTTAGAAGCAGAGGTTTATTTGTATCCAGTAAAAATCTTTTGTAAGATAGAACTGAGAGGCGGTGGACGTAATGAAGGAACAATCTAAGACGGCCCGTTTGCGGCAAATCATCAAAATCATCAATCACTATAACGTCGTCAAAAATATCACTCAGCAAAAAGAGCCAGAAAATGTCCGGAAAGCCTTTGAAGAATTGGGCCCGACCTTCATCAAAGTCGGACAAATGATGTCGGTCAGAACCGATATTTTTACCTTAGCTTTCACAAAAGAACTGCGTAAGCTGCAAGATGACGTAAAAACCGATGACTTTGCATCAGTTAAGAAACTTGTTGAAGAACAGCTGGGACTACCATTAACTGAATTATTCGCAAGCTTTGACGAACAGCCCTTTGCTTCGGCTTCGATTGCTCAAGCGCACCATGCCCGTCTAAAAAATGAGCAAGCCGTTGTCGTCAAGGTCCAGCATCCTGGCATCGCAGCAGAAATTGAATTAGATCTATCTTTATTTGAAAAAGCCTTGCCAATCGCCAATTGGGTGCCTGAAAGTAAAGTAATTGATCTTAAAAATATTTTGAAAGAAATTCGTGAATCCTTACAAAATGAATTGGATTTCCAGAAAGAACTCAGCCTGGCAGAAGAGTTTTATCGACTAAACAATGGCTGGAAAGAAATTCGAGTCCCTAAGATGGAACCGGCCTATTCAGCCAAAAAAGTGATCGTCATGGAATTAATGCCTGGAACAAATCTAAAAGGTTTGATCAATGCCCCAGACGATCAAATCGTTCAAGCAGACCTCAGCTACAAAGAACTTAAAAGAACTGTCAGTGAGTTGTTGATCGATCATTTTATGAAAGAAGTCTTTGAAGATGGCTTTTTTCATGCTGATCCGCATCCCGGCAATATTTTATTGCAACTACTGAGTCCCAGCGAAAATCAACAAGATCAGCCCTTGAAAACTAAGACTAAACAAGGAAAAGTGGGTGCCTTCCCTTATGAAATCAGCTATGGCAAAAATGAAAAACTACGGCCATTCCGCCTGAACTTTATTGATTTTGGCATGATGGGGACGATCAATCGTGAGATGCAGGCAAAAATGAGCAATGTCATCATCGCGATTTACAGTAAAGACAATCAGCGAATCACCAATGCTGTCCATGCGATCTGTAAACAAATTGGTAGTTTCGAAGAAGAAAAATTTACCGATGAGTTAGATGATTTCTTAAACCGTTATTTGAACTTGCCCGTCAAAGAAATCGATTTGCAGAAAGTCTTTTCACAAGTCGTCATCATCTGCCACGATAATAATTTACAGATTGATGATTCCGTAACGATGCTGATCAAAGCCTTTGGTACATTAGAAGGCGTGATTGAAGATCTTAATCCGGATCTCTCCTTATTTGAAGTAGTCGCTCCATTTGCCCAAAAATATTTTATTCAACAGCTGAATTTGAAAAATGAGCTGCAGGAAACCGGCCTAGATTATTTATCGACATTAAAAGCCTTACCCAAACTTTCCAGTCATGCACTAAACGTTCTAGACACTTTTGCCAAAGGTAAAGGCAAACTAAACCTTGAATTAAAAAACCAGCGGACTTTATTGGAACGAGCCGAAGCAATGGTTAATCGCTTAGTCATTGGTTTGATTCTTTCAGCGTTGGTCATCGGTTCCTCTATCTTGGTTCAAACCTCACCAACTGGTGATACTTTGATTTCTGATTTGGGAATCTTTGGTTATTCCGTAGCTGCTTTGTCGATTCTTTTTTTAGTACTGGAAAGTCTCTATCGCCGTTATCGCAAATGGAAGGATCACTAATCGTCTATTATAAAAAGTTAAATTACGTTAAAACTAAAGAATATGTCAAAATGAAGCACACCCTTAAGTTAGATCTAAAAATCTTACTTAGGGGCGTTTTTAATAGCTAAATGTAATTATGATTTCAAAAATCAGTCGACAGCATTACAATAAGCTGCAGGTAGCTTAGTTATCAACACACCGATTCGATATTATAACTAACTCAACAATAAAAAATGGATAAAACTGTTGAGTTACCTGGCTTTGAATCTTTAAATCGAAGAAAAAGTCCCTTGCCAGTAACAATACTCTTCCAGCTCGTTCATAAAAAAAGGCTACACCATAAGTATGATTTGCAAACCGAACGAGTACAAAAAATAGATCTAACAAACAATTAATAAGTTTATATGCGATCAGATTGATTTTTTCATTTGAAACGACCAACTACGTATCCTTCCCTTTCCGCCTTACAATTACGATGCAAGTAGTTTGCATTCCATTGGCTACAGGATAGCCTCCTGAGAAAATGAATTTCTCGATGGCTAGTAATTGAATCTGATACTAATTAATCATATTTTCAACTTTCGTCAATTCTTCTTGTTCAAGAATCACGTTTTTACTTCCAGCTGATATCGCAAATCCGTCCCGATATCAAACAATAAAACTTGTATTTATTTCAGCTATTTCTTTAATTAATCAAATTTTACCGAATCCAAATCTGAAATAATTTTGCCAATCCATAAACTTACTTCATCAATATCAATTCTACCAAACGCATGCATCTGATTTTTTTATCCGTTGACCACCATGAATGGCTCGTATATCCCTTATCTCCACTTTATCATCTTTTTTCTCACAATTTTTTTAGATAAACACAAGTCATATCTTTTTACAAAAACAGAGGAACATTTTATCATTAAAATATAAATAAATTATTTTTTTTGATCTAAGGAGGTGTCTTATGAATAAACTGCTTAAAATCATTCTTATTATTTTTTCATTAGTTTTGCTTTCTGTCTTTCTATCCGTCGCAGCAATCTACTATTTAGTTCCCTCAAATCCATTAGATTTAAGTGATATACAACGGTTTGTGTTAACAAATGAATATGCTCAACTTTATCTTTTCTGGGCAGCTATCGTTTTGGCAATCTTAATAGTAATCGTTATTTTGATGGTTCTATTTTATCCAAAACGAGTAACTAAGTTCATTTTGAAAGACAATCGTGGTCAATTATCTTTGGATAAACGTGCAATTGAAGGATACGTCCGTACGAGTATTAACCAAAAAGATTTTATGGATAGTCCGAAGGTCAATGTAGCCGCAACAAAAAATAGAATCAGAGTCCATGTTCGTGGACAACTGAAAAAAACATCAGATCTAGTCGGTAGAACTGATCTCTGGGCTCAAAATGTTGAAGCTTTACTCCAAGATTTATTAGGAGCAAAGGAGCAAGTTTCAATCAAAGTGAAATTTCAATCTCTTGAATCACGAAAAACACCAACGGAAACAATCGTAGATCGGCCGCGAGTAGAATAGGAGGAACAGCGATGCAAGAATTTTTAACACGAGACAAACTACCTGTGATCTTCGGTATCCTCGGTTTTATCTTGGCTGTGCTATTCTTTACCATCGGCTTTTTTAAAACCATTTTACTCATTTTGATCACCGTTATTGGGGTAGCACTAGGGATCTATCTTAAAAACAATCACATTTTAGACGACTATTTAAAGAAATAATTTTCGACCCCATCATTGGAACTAACCTTTTTAGTATAAAAAAGGTTAACACTATTTAATACACAACAGGAGGAGAACTTAATTATGGACAACAACACAACAATCAAACCAACTGAACCAAAAAAGGCTGTTAAAGGTGAGTTAACTTATGAGGACAAAGTTATTCAAAAAATTATCGGTATCGCTTTAGAAAACGTGGATGGCTTGTTAACTGTTGACGGCGGATTTTTCTCTAATATCAAAGATAAGCTAGTTAATAATGATGACGTGACAGCAGGTATCAGTACAGAGGTTGGTAAAAAGCAAGTCGCCGTAGATATGGATGTCGTCGTTGAATATGGTAAAGATATTGAAGATATATACGATCAAATGAAAAAATTGATTTCTGAAGAAGTTGACCACATGACCCACTTAGATGTCATTGAAGTTAATGTGAATGTCGTAGATATAAAAACTCGCGAAGAATACGAAGAAGATAGTGAAACAGTTCAAGAAAAAGTCACCAGTGCAGCTCAAACAACTGGAAAATTTGCTTCTAAACAAACAAATCGAGCAAAAAATGCGGTTAGCAATCAAACAGAGAAAATTAGTGATAATTTAGAATCTGAACCCCGTGTCGAATAAACTTCCCCAATGACCAGCCGAACTTTAGCTGGTCATTTTTTATTAGTCAGCTAAAATTTCAAAATTATAACTACAAATTTAAGCCGCTCCTCAAAATCCAACTTTTTTGGGGGCGGCTCAATAATACCTTATTCTTTTGATTGACTATCATGATAAGCTAAATAATCACCGTAAGTAGTTGCTGCTTTTGTACCTTTGACAATGGCCTGACGAACGGCTTCCACGGCTAGAATTGATACTGCCTCGAAGCTGGCTTCAATTTCGTTGGCACCTAACACAAACAGCGTATCGCCATCATAGGTGGTATGGGATGGTCGGATCGCCCGGGCAATTCCGTTGTGACTAAGATCTGCTAATTTGTTCATCTTGGCCTTCGGAAAGGTCGCATTGGTCATGACGCAACCAATCACGGTATTGCCGTCAAACAACGCGGCTTCATTTTGGTAATGCTCCAGAAATATTTCTTCTGAAAAACCGATTCGCTTTTCTCCTACTTTACGGGCTCCGGCAATTATCTCCCCCACCGTTTCGTCATAGACATCTCCTACCGCATTGACCGCGATGACCGCTGTCACCCATAGATTGCCGTGACGCATCGTCTGGAGTCCAATGCCGCCTTTCATGGCGTTTTGCGGTCCATTAATCGTGCCGACACTACACCCCGTACCAGCGCCAAAATTTCCGGCTTGAAATACTTGTCCGGCAAAAGCCGCTTGGCAGGCTTGATACCCGGCTTGATAATCGGGACGAACATCCGAACGCCCCATGCGTAAATCGAATAGGCTGGCACCTACAACATTGGGAATAAAGGTGATCCCCATATCGCGGCCAATCTTATTTTTCTCTAAAAAATCAACCACCCCGGCATTCGCCGCTAAACCAAAGGCACTGCCGCCGGATAAGGTCACACCATGCACGAACCGCCGATTATTTTCTGACTTCAAAGCGTCGGTATCTCGCGTATTCGGTGATCCTCCGCGTACCGAAACCCCACCCGTCACGCCATCCTCACACAAAATTACGGTACAGCCAGTCATCGCCTCAGAATCAGTATATTGACCGATTCGAAAAAACTTTTGATACTCCTCCATCGTGTTCCTCCGTCTGCTTTTATTGATTACAAGCGATTGATGACTTCATCAACATTTTTGATTGTCACCGAAATCGTTCCATCAGGATTATTAATAAACTCAATCAACTCAGGATTGCGATAAACCTCCAACGGGACAATCATTTCGATTCCATTCGACAGTTTCAGCTTTTGTTTGCCGTACTTCTTCTCAGTGATTTCCCGTGCATCTCGCAACAGTGGCGCTTGATCGACATAGCCTTTTTCAACGACCTCTTCTTGAAAAGCCAGCTGTGCCGAGACATTGTCTTTAAAGACTTTTTGTGCCACGACCTTGGCATCGATCTGTCCGCTTTCTTCTACTACATCATAAACGGCTTCTTTTACATCGGCAATCACATCATGCTTTTGATTTTCAAATTTGGCGCCGATTTTTTCAGCGACTTTCTTGATTACGCGAACATTTTCTTCTAAAGAAGGCGCCGGCCGACTCTCGATCACCTGAGTTGAAAAATACAAGCGTTTTTCTCCGGAGAAAGGATATTTTTTTTCAATCAATTCGTAGCTCAAGTTGCTTAAATTTACCACAATTCCCTCATCGGCTTTTTGGCTTTTGTTAGATAATAAGGCCCGATGAATGATCAATTCATTTTTCAAGCCGTTCTCATCTGAATCAACGATATGGGTGTAACCTTCATGGTAATTCACTTTCAAAAATGCTACATACAGCTGAGTATCTTCTTCGTATAAGACGACAAAGGCATCTGCACTAGGCGCCTCTTCACTTTCTTTGTAGGCGTCATACCAGCGCTGGACAATTTTCTCGCTAGCGGCTAAGAAGTCATGCTCCGCTTGCTGGCTCAGTAACGCAAACGTGGAGTCTTCTGCTAAGGTCCCCGTTTTAGTTTGAGGGGAAGATAATTTTTGAATTTTTTTTGTCAAATATTCCCGTACGTATTCTTTTGTTAGATCTAATTCACTTTGACTATAGATTGGATCGCCTGATTCCCGATCAACAATGTGAAGTGCTGCTTTTTTTAAATAAATATCCATACATTCCCTGCTTTCCTAATATCTCAACTTGACTATCATACACAGGAAATGGCGGAATTAGCAACTATTCTTTCAACATCAGTTTCCCGTCTTTCATTTGATAAACCTTGTCACTCCACTGTGTCATCCGCTCATCGTGGGTGACCATGACAATCGCTTTGTTACGCTCATGAGCTTCTTTCGCCAGAAGCTTCACTACATCAAAAGCGTGCTCAGAATCCAAACTAGCAGTCGGCTCATCGGCCAAGATCAACTGAGGATCATTGAATAGTGAACGGGCAATCGCCACACGCTGGCGTTCGCCACCGGATAGGGCTTTAGGAAATTGCTCTCGCAACTCCCAAATATCTAATGACTTCAACAAGTCTTCAATCTTGGCCGTATTTTTTTCTTTTTCGATTTTTTCAACTAGTTGAAATTGTTCTTGAACTTTCAAAAAGGGAATCAAATTGGAACTTTGTAAGATAAAGCCAATCTCCTTGAACCGCGCTTTTGAACGTTCTTTTTCAGACATCTTTCCAAAATCAGTCCCATTGATCGTTATCGTTCCATCTGTCGGTGTCTGCAAGCCACCTGCAATTGTCAAAAAAGTACTTTTGCCTGAACCGGATGGGCCAATAACACTTACAAATTCTCCTGCGGCAACTGCGAATTGGATGTTTTTTAATGCTGTTACTTCCGTGTGTCCTTGCCCAAATTTCTTCACAATATTTTTCATCTGTAAAATATCACTCATTCTATTCCCCTCCAATCGCTGTAACTGGATCGACTTTGGTAACGGTCCGCATCGAGAACAATCCGCCCACCATCGCAACAACTACTAAAATCACACTATAAAGCGCCCATTCCATACCGTGCACCGCAAAAGGCATCGCACTTGGCAGAATCAAACTAGTCAGGATACTTAACCCAAGAGCCGCACCAACGCCGATCACACCGACAAGAAAAGCCTGGGCTAAAATTGAACGAACCAAATAACTAGTTGCGACTCCTTGAGCCTTCATCACACCAAAAATGGCTGTTTTCTGTAAGGTGATGACATACATGAAGATCCCGATGATTGCTGTCACAACAACAAATAAGAAATAAATCATTGTATTTAAGGTCAATTTTTCTGGCGTATATCCCGGGATATTTTCAATAAAGGTCTCAGGCATCAGTTTCTCTAACTTCGTTTGTCCAGTAGGATTATCTACGGTTGTTTTGCCCTTTGTCACTATTAGATTGATTGGCTCATTTTCGCTAGGCTGTGCGCCATACTTTGATGTTTTAAAAGCTGTAGGATTCAAATAAATCACGGGGGCTAACGTATAGGTCGTTGCTTTTGTCACGCCAACGATCTTTAACGTTTGATCACTAATTCTTATTTGTTGATTCAATTTATAGCCTTCCGCTAAAAGATTTTCTGAAACGATAGCTTCGTTGCTTTCTTTATATAACCGTCCTTTAATCAACTTAGGCACGACAAAGCGATTATTTTCTGTCCCAAAAATGGAAACATTCGTTTTCTCTCCGCCACTCTTTTGTTCAATGGCAGTGGCATAGATCCCTATCCCAGCTTTTTCTTTAGCAGTGACCCGCTCTAGATCACTTTTTTGCAACTGTGACGCACTAGCGATTTTATTACTGTCCTCCGACAAAATTATTTTTGAGGCCTGCCAATCGTCAATCGCCATGCGATTCCCGTCAGCTAAGCCATTGGCTAATCCTGATAACATGAAGACCACGTAACCTACGAGAATCATAATCCCCACGATCAATCCATATCTCAATTTCGCATAGCGGATTTCTTTCCAAGCTAAAAACATTTCACTCACCCTTTCAAAAAATAGCATACACTTTCAGTGACATTTTGTCACCGAGTTTGCTCATGTGCTATACTAAAAGAGAATCAGTGATTCTTTAGGAGGTGCTTAGATGCCGAAAAAAACATTCCAAAATCTTCCCGCAACCCGGCAAGCAGAGATTCGTGATATCCTGTTAGCAGTTTTTTATAAAAAGCCCGTCAGTCAGGTAAAAGTCAGTGAAATCGTCACGGCTTTACAAATGTCTCGAGGAATTTTTTATAAATATTTTGAGGATTTGAATGACGCTTATGATTATCTGATCCATTTTTATGCTGGACAAATTCATGGTGAAATCATTGAATATATGACTCGGCAAGAAGGTGATTTTTTTCAAGGAATCGAGACTTTTTTATTGCTTTATGTCAACTTAGATTCTCAGTCTGATCGTTATCGGCAACTAGTTCTCTTAGCTGAAAATAGCCATCTCTTTTCTTACCGACCAAAAATAAACCATGGCGTCGATGCCTGGTCGGATCTCTTGAAAAAAAATGATTTTTTAATGCCGACGTTGGAAGAACAAATCAGTTTTTTATATTTTTCAATGAAGTTAGTAATCGATTCGTTGACTGATATGCTAGTAAATCACTGGAATGAAGAAGAACTGTTAACCGATTTTCGTTTTAAATCCCGCTGGCTGTTAGAAGGTATCAAAAAACGCTGAAGCTCGCTTCAGCGTTTTGTTAGTTATCCATTTAGTAATACTGATGATTTTTTTCTTGGACTTGTTGCTTCAGTAATTCCATAAAAGCTGATTTTGACAGCTGTTGCACCGTCTCACTGCCGTGTTTGCGAACGGAAAAATTTCCTTCTTTCAATTCTTTATCGCCAATAACCACAATATAGGGAATCTTTTTCAACTCAGCCTCACGGATTTTTTTACCTAATTTTTCATTACGCAAATCTTTTTCAACTCGAATTCCAGCATCATGAAATTCGTGGAATAGATCTTCTACCCCAGCTGTATGGGCTTGTGAAACACTCACTAGCTCGACTTGTTTAGGCGCCAGCCATAATGGAAAAGCCCCCGCATAATGTTCAATCAAGATCCCTAAGAAACGATCGAGTGAGCCGAAAACAGCCCGGTGAATCATGACCGGCTGTACTTCTTGATTTTTTTCATCGACGTAGCTCAAATCAAATTTACCCGGCATTTGAAAGTCTAGTTGTACCGTGGCACACTGATGGCTACGATTTAGTGCGTCTTTGATATAAATATCAATCTTCGGTCCATAGAAAGTCCCATCGCCTTCATTGATATTGTATTTATATCCCTGATCGGTCAAAACTTTTCCCAGCGCAGCTTCCGCCTCATCCCACAATTCGATTTCACCCATAAAATTATCGGGGCGGGTAGAAAGCTCGACTGAATATTCAAAACCAAAAATCTTGTACACTTCATCAATAATTTTCAAGGCCAGCGCGATTTCTTGTTCGATTTGATCAGGACGGACAAAGATATGGGCATCGTCCTGGCAAAATGTTCGGACTCGTAATAATCCGTTCAAGGCTCCACTGAATTCGTGACGATGAACTTGGCCAAATTCGGCCATCCGTATCGGTAAGTCACGATACGAGCGTTTGCGATCCTTAAAAATCAAACAATGACCGGGACAGTTCATCGGTTTTAACGCATATTCTTCCTCACCAACTTTGGTGAAATACATATTATTTTTATAATGGCCCCAGTGACCGGAGCGTTCCCATAAACGTTGGTTCAAGATCAACGGTGTTTTGACTTCTTTGTAATCATATTTAGCTTGCAGCTCACGCAGAAACTTTTGCAGTTCATTGCGAATGATCAGTCCGTTCTCTAAATAAAACGGCATCCCCGGGGCTTCTTCCGAAAACATGAACAAGTCTAATTCTTTTCCTAACTTTTGATGACTGCGTTTTTCTGATTCCTCCAAATAGGCTAAATGAGCTTCTAGCTGGGCTTTTTCAGCAAACACCACTCCCATCACCCGCTGCAACATTTCATTATCAGGATTTCCCAGCCAATAAGCGCCAGAAACCTTTTGCAATGAAAAATATTTAGCTGTCGCTAATTCCAAAGCAGTTGGCTCAAGGAAAAATTCAGTGACTTCACCAAAGGAATAAACAAAAACGGTTTGATCATTAGCTAAATCAGCTAGTGCCGCCAATTTTAGTTCATTGTCTTGAAACACTTCTTTCGCCTCAGAAACCGGCATAGCCACGCTTTCAATCGGTGGATTATTTTTAATTTGCTGATTGATATGGTGTTCTAAATCTTTTAACAATAGTGCACTCAACGGCTGATTGACCCGCAGGTCGACCCAAATCTGCTGTTTTTTTTGCTGAGCCTTAGCAAAAAGGGCTTCTGGATAGCGACTTTTGATTGCCTCTTCCAATAGCAAAATGACTAACTGGCAAATCGCCGTCATTCCTTCTTTAGAAGTACAATCAAAAAAAGCAATTTCCGCGTTTTCTTTAACGGGAGTTGATAAGTCAACGATTTCGCCATCAATACTGCCAACGACTGCCGTGTTCATCCATTGATTTTTTATCTTAAACAAAGTGGTATTCTCTGCCACCTTTTGTTTACTTCCATTTGGTAAGATAATTTCGATTTCCTTTGACATCCAACTCAACTCCAATCCGCTTTTTCAATAAACTATTATTGCGCGCCTTTTCTTCCTAATTTTAACAAAAGGCTGAAGGGTTTCCAATAAAAAAAGTCCCTATATAAATAGGGACGCGAATAAACGTGTTACCACCCAAGTTCCCAAAAAGTTCCCACTCTTTGGCTCGTTCGATACTTAACGGCTATCAACCGGACTGTTTTCAGTCACTCAAAGGGAGTAATTTTGTTCTGCTCAGCTAGAAGCTTCCAACCATGGCTTCTTTCTCTGGTAGTGAGTCATCCAAACAAATCATGTCCTTCTCATTGTTTTTGCTTATTGACTAAAGCATAGACTTGCAATATTTTTTTGTCAATCGCTTTATTCATTTGATTTCAAGGCGTCGATCATATTAATCCGTTGAAGACGGAAATGGGTCGCTCCCATCACGATCACGGAGAAGAGGATTGTCAGTCCACCGGCTAGCAGATAAGCCCTTGAACGAATCACTAAGGGAAAAGTGATTGTCTCCATCGAAGCTTGATTCAAAATAAATTTTGTTAAAACGATCCCTAAACCGTAACCCCCTAAAATACCTAAGATGGTAAAGACAAAGTTTTCGCGGAAAATATAGGCAGTCACTTCACGATCATAAAAACCCAAGACTTTAATCGTCGATAGTTCTCGCAGTCGTTCAGAAACATTGATATTCGTCAGATTATATAGCACGATGAAGGCCAATAATCCCGATAAAACAACGAAGATCCAGACAATCCCATCCAGATTGTTCATCGAGTGCTCTTGTGTTTCGATTTGTGTTGACATAAAAGAAGTATTCGTGACTTGACCTGAGTCCAAAAGCATCTGTGATAAGTCTTTTTCTTCTGCTTTAGTCAACTGCTGACTTTTCAATAGATAGCTATTGACCACGAAATCTGTATCACGGACTTGTTGATAATAATCTTTTGATACATATAAGAAATTCCCTAAATAATTGTCGGCGACTCCCGTGATCTTAACATTAAAGGGCTGCTGATTTTCATCATAGACGGTTAATTTATCTCCCTTAGCTAAACCAAATAGTTCAGCCATTTTTTGCGTAATCACAGCACCCTCACTAGGTAAGTTAAAGGTCTTGCCTTGATTTTTCAAATGTACATAGTCATTAAAGGCCGGCCGCTTATCTGGTACCATCATTGTTAATTTTTGATTGGCTTGGCCTTTTTCCTTGATTTCAACCGTTTGATTCGACATCGCCAATTCACTGGTCAACTTTTGTTGCTCAGAAAAAATATTTTTTACCGCGACAAGATCCGGTTCGTCTTTTAAGGTAACGATCGCATCGTAATCAATAATCGGTCCAAACTGCTTTTCTCCCACGGAGCTCAGTGAATCTTGCAGGCCAACACCCGCCACCATCAAAGCCGCACAGCCAGCAATACCAATCACCGCCATAATCATGCGCGACTTATAACGAAACAAATTGCGATAGCTGACTTTTGAATTAAAACTCATCCGCGACCAAATTGGTCGAATCCGTTCTAAAAAGATACGTTTTCCCGGTTTCGGTGCTTTAGGCTGTAAGAGTTCTGCCGGTTTTTCATGCAATTCTCGTAATAAAACTAGTAAGGCCGCACCTAGACTGGCAAAGAGAAAGGCCACTGTCGCTTGGACAATCGGACGAGCCCAGTAGAAAACTTCCACCCCAGGTAAATTATAACGATCACTCGATAAATTAAAGACTAGCCGCGGTAAACTCTGGGTGCCCAATACGCTTCCTAAAACGATCCCCATTGTCGCCGCCGAGAGTGCATAAATCACATACTTCGTTGAGATTTCATAACGTGAATAGCCTAAAGCCTTTAGCGTCCCAATTTCCCGCCGATTTTCTTCTACCATGCGAGTCATCGTAGTAAAGGTGATCAGGGCCGCAATGAAAAAGAAAAAGACCGGAAAGACATTGGCAATGGCCGCGATTCGTTCTGAAAGATCGCCATATTCCTGAAAGCCAGGATTATCCCCTCGTTGCTCATAGGTATAGCTAGGGGCTTTTAACTCACTAAGCTTTTTTTCACTCTCACTGATCTTCTCTTGAGCCGTCAACAATTTCTCGCGATTCTGCTCAAGTTCAGCCTGTTGCTGGGCTAACTCTGCTTGCGCCGTTTTTAGCTGCGGCGTTTCAGCAGGTAGGGATTTGGTTTGCTGGGAAAGTTGGGCCTGAGCCTGTTCCAACTTTTGCTGACCCTCCGCAAGCTGTGCTAAATTATTCGCAACTTCGGCCTTTTTAGGCGCTAATTCTTTCATAGCTGCTGTTTGAATCTCAGCTGCGCGTTCGTCCGGCCGCTTGGCAAAGAGTTGTTCAACTTGCTCAATATTTTTTTCCATGGTTCGTTGATAATCCGAACCGTACGTTTCTTTTCCCCGAACATTTGCAAATTGAACATAGATGACTGATTTTATTTGATTGGAAAAATTACTTTCTGGTAAATAGGCAAAAAAATCAACACTCCCGTTGCCGACATTTGAAAGTCCGCGCTCCTCCGTACTAATATAAAGCGGTGATTGGACGAACCCGACAATTTTAAAATTTTTACGTTTCACTTGATCCGACTGATTGATCTGATAAGTCTGATTGAGGCGGTAACCGGCTGCTTTGGCCTTCTCATCTAAGACGATCTCATTTGATCGTTTCGGTAACCGGCCGGATTTTACGATCAAACGATTTTGCTGATTTTTTTTAGCATACGAATACAGCTTAACAACTTGATTTTTTTTACTGTCCGCATAAAAAAGTTGCTGGCCACTTTCGACCTTCGCGTGCGGGATTTTTTCCGCTAATTTTTGATCTGCTTCAGTTAATCCACCAGTCGAGACGATTTGCAGATTCGACAATTTTTGCCGATCCACATACTGACTAGCCGAATGGTTTAAAACCGGGCCGGTCGCTTTGATCCCTACGTAGAGTAAAGTCCCTAATAAAATAATCAAAACGATCGCGATGAAACGTCCCTTTGAATAACTTATTTCGCGTAAACTAGCTTTTAAATACGTTTTATTTTTCATTTATCTACTCCTGTTTTTTCGTCCATTTCATTCTAACATAAAACGTTTTTATGCCTGCTATAAAAAAGAACGAAGGCTGGGACAAAAAAACTTGTCTCAGCCTCCGTTCTTACTTAAAAGCGGTAAGCACTCAGCGGCAGCAAAATATTGCCTAAAGCCGTAAAGAAAAGTAGCATCCAAAAAATATGTTTCCCGAAAAATGAAGCAAAACAATCGTCCTTATAATAAGTTCGCTGTCGATTGATGGTGATAATAGCAAATGAAGCAAAGAGAATAACCAAAATACCAAAAATATTGACAAATTCTAGCAAGCCAATGTGCAGTGCATCGGGAATCAGATTCGCTCCAACAATGATATTACTAACGGTCCCAAACAATGCTCCCGGGATCATACTTAGTGGATCCACGTTGTGATAAGTACAAATGAACAGAACGATCAAGACCCAACTCAAAGTTCCTACTAAAGCAATAAAACATTTAACATACAAGCCAATATTTTCACGGTTTAAGTCCATCGCAGTCATAAATTCAGTTACCGCGTAAGACCCTTTGTTTTCTGTCTCAGGATTAGATTTATTATTCGCGTATTTCTTTACAAAAATATTGGTATCAAAACGTTTCAAATCAAACCCTGCAACATTAATATTTTCATTAATAGTCGAGTTCTTTCGATCCGCTTCAAAAACGATATTGCGAATATCATCTTTTGGTTCTAGATAAAAGCGTAGTTGGTGAGAACCCATCGGAAAACGCGTCGTCCAAAATGTTTTCGCGATAGTGGCTCTGACGCGGGCCAATTGATAGTTCGTCTCCCCCTGTTCCACATCCTTTAATATCTCCTGGGAAACGATTTGACCATTATAAATCTCATAATTATCGATCATATCTAATTGTGGGTTGCCATCCCAGCGATACCAGACTTGAAACGTCACTGTATAATTCGATGAACGCATATCAATTTGATTGATATTTTCCACGTAGACACCGGTTTTCACTTTTATTGCATCTTTTGCTTGAAGCTCCTCTTCGGCAGTCAACGTCGGACTCTCATTTAAATAGCGTTCCCAATAGACATCTTCCATTTGAGCATCATGATGAAGAAACCAACTTGTATAGCCCACATAGACCGCAAAGAAAATAAAAATGACAGACAACCAAATCCACAATTTATTTTTCTGCTTCTTTTCTAATTTGTCATAGACAGCTTTCCACTTTTCCACCTGTGAAACCTCCTTTTTTTCTTTTATTTAATTATAACAATAAAATTAACTTTTTATGTTAAAATTCTCATTATACGTTTCAATTATTTTAAAAAATGACAAAAAAAGGGGGCATGACAAAAAGCTTGCCTTACCCTCTTCTTTGAATAATTAATTTTTAAAGGAATGGATTGGTGCAGGAATCCGTCCGCCACGAGCCACAAAATCTGCTGAACCAGCCGAATTGATTTTCATCACTGGTGCTCGACCTAGCAATCCACCAAATTCAACCATTTCACCAATTTTCTTCCCTTTAGCCGGAATGATCCGAACAGCGGTGGTTTTATGATTGATCACGCCAATCGCTGCTTCATCTGCGATCATCGCTGCAATACTACTAGCTGGCGTATCCCCTGGAATTGCGATCATATCTAAACCAACGGAACAAATCGCCGTCATGGCTTCTAATTTTTCAATCGTCAATGAACCATTATTGACCGCATCAATCATGCCGGCATCTTCTGAAACTGGAATGAAGGCACCAGACAATCCACCAACATGGTTACAGGCCATCACGCCGCCTTTTTTGACCGCATCATTCAATAGAGCCAAAGCAGCGGTCGTTCCATGAGTTCCAACAACTTCTAGACCCATTTCCTCCAATACATGAGCAACTGAATCGCCAACTGCTGGTGTAGGTGCCAAGGATAAATCGACGATCCCAAAAGGTACACCTAAACGTTCGGAAGCAATTTTTCCAACCATTTGCCCCATCCGCGTGATTTTAAAGGCGGTCTGTTTGACGGTCTCAGCAACGACATCAAAAGATTCACCCTTCACTTTTTCTAACGCCCGTTTCACTACCCCAGGTCCGCTGACACCGACATTAATGACGCAATCGGCTTCACCAACACCGTGGAAAGCTCCCGCCATAAAGGGGTTATCCTCAACCGCATTGGCGAAAACGACTAGTTTGGCACAACCTAAGTCAGACGCTGCAGCGGTTTCTTTCACAATCTTACCCATATGCGCTACGGCATCCATATTGATTCCCGCTCGCGTTGAACCAATATTGACCGAAGCACAGACAAAGTCAGTCTCCGCTAAAGCTTGTGGAATCGAATCCATCAAGATTTTATCCCCATGTTGATAGCCTTTTTCGACTAAGGCTGAGAAACCACCTAAGAAATTAACCCCCACCGCTTTTGCCGCTTTATCTAATGTTTTAGCAAATTTCACGTAATCTGTGTCTGATGTTGCCGCGGCGACAATCCCGATCGGAGTAACCGAAATTCGTTTATTAATAATCGGAATCCCATACTCCGCTTCAATTGCTTCCCCGACTTTAACCAAGTCTTTTGCTTTATTCGTAATTTTTTGATAGATTTTTTCACAGGCGTGATCGCTGTCACTATCAATACAATCCAGTAATGATATCCCCATGGTAATCGTCCGAATATCTAGGTTTTCCTCTTCGATCATTCGAATTGTTTCCATTATTTGATTGATTTCCACAAAGAGCCCTCCTTATAATTTATGCATCGTGTCAAAAATTTCTTGATTTTGAATACTGACTTTAACCCCTAAAGTTTTGCCTAATTCATGAAGCGCTTCTCGTGCTCCTTCAAAATCTTGAGTAGCATTGGTTAAGTCCACTAACATCATCATTGTGAAGTAATCCCCCATGATTGTTTGAGAGACATCTAGAATATTAATTTTTTGTTCCGCCAACTTTTGACTAACACCGGCCACAATACCGACCTTGTCTTTTCCAATAACCGTTACTACGCCACGCATTTGCATAACTCCCTTCAGATAATTGTTTCTCATTATAACACAGTCATGGCAAAACGATTAGAATAAATTTAATATAATTAAATCTTTTTGACTGAATGTTCGGATTTGATCATTTTTGAATCCTGATCGGTTAAATAAAGCCTTGGTGAGTAGCTTAATCGAGAATCAATCCTTGCTTACTAAAGGGACCTTTTATTTTTCTTATAAATAAAACAGCCTGCACCAGATTTTTAAGGTACAGGCTGTTCACTATTCATTGATTAAAACAATTTTTCCTTTTGCATGGTGAGTGGCACTTAGTTCATGGGCCGCTTTGACTCCGTCAGCTGTAAGTGGGTATGTCTGTCCTACGATACTTTTGACTTTTCCAGCCGCCATCAACTCGGCAATGGCTTGTAATTGCAGGCCATCCGGTTGTAACCAGATGCTTTCGGCTTTAGCAATGCGCTGAGCCAATTCTTCCGCTGGCTGACTGACGATTGAGATTAAGCGACCAGCTTCATTTAATACTTTAAAACTATCCTTTTGAACAGCGCCACCTAGCGTATCAAAGACTAAATCAATATCTTCTAATACTTCTGAGAAATCTGTCGTGTGATAATCGATCACTTGATCGGCACCGAGTTCTTTTAGCAATTCATGATTTTTTTTGCTTGCAGTTTTAATGACTGTCGCCCCAGCATTTTTTGCCAATTGGATCGCGTAAATTCCGACACCACCAGCACCAGCGTGGATTAAGACCTTTTCGCCAGCTTTCAATTCACCATGAGTAAATAATGCCTGATAGGCCGTCAATCCGGCTAACGGAACCGCCGCGACCTCGTCAAAAGAGACCCCATCAGGTTTACTCGCCAATAGATGATCATCGACCACCGTATAATCTGCATAAGTACCAAAGCGCGTCGTTTCCGGACGAGCAAAGACCGCTTGACCGACTTGCCAATCTTTTACTTCTGAACCAATTTCAACGATTTCGCCGGCAACATCCCAGCCTAAAATAATCGGGAAATCCCATGGTAACATTTGAGCTAAATACCCTTCTCGTAACTTCCAATCAATCGGATTGACAGATGTTGCTTTTACTTTTACTAACACTTGATGTTCATCTAATTCAGGCAAGGTGACTTTACTTTCTTTTAATTGGTCGGCATGACCATATTCTTCTATTACAATTGCCCGTGTTTCCATTCTTGCATCCCTCCGTATCGCTTCATTATAGAAGTACCAGCAAAAATTCGGAAACGATTTGCTTAATGAACACAAGCGCGAAGTTGTTCCATTCTTTTTCTCTTTAGATCATATGACGGCTTGGCCCCAGTAGATAAAAAAAACTGTAGGCTGGTCAGCCTACAGTTAAAAAGTATTATAAATCTGCAATCGTTGTCCCTTCACCGAAGCTTGCTTCCCAATCTGCCGTGAAATCGGTCACTGCTTGACCAATCGATGGCATCGCTAAAGCTTGTTGGATGATATCAACACCCATCGTTGCCGCTTGAGCGCCGTTTTCTAATGCTCCATTGACTTGACTGACATTTTTGAAGCTAGCCGCTAAGATTTTTGTATCACTTTTAGTCCGTGCGATTTCCTCAGCCATTTCAAAAATTGCTTCCCGTGGATCAATATTCAAATTCTCCATCCGGTTGAAATACGGTGCAATGTAATCTGCTCCCGCTGCGATTGCCAGATACGCTTGAAACTTCGTATAAATAGCGGTCGCCGTCACGTTGATTCCCCGACGCTTCAATTCCTTGATTACTTTTAAGCCAGGTTCATTGACTGGGATCTTAATAAAAACTCTTTGATCAATATTGGCTAAGATTTTTTCTGCGTCTTTGAGCATGCCCTCATAGTCAGTCGCCACGACTTGAACATGTAAGGAAGCATGTTCACCAATGATGCTGCGAATTTCCTTCATGTGTTGGAAGAAATCAATCTTGCCTTCTTTTTTTACGATTGACGGATTTGAGGTCACACCAGCAATCGGTAAAATATCTGTAAACTTTTTAATATCAGCAATATTCGCTGTATCGAGCATAAATTCCATTTTGAAAAACCCCTTTGTCTATTTCTGTATCTCAAGCATAGCATCTTCAAAATAATATTTCCTTATTCTTACGAGACAAATGACAAAAAAGCACTAAAATCAAGCTTCCTTCTATTTCTTTAATTGGAATTCGCACAAATGTGCATTTTTTTTTAAAAAGTTACTTTCGTTGACTCAAACGTAAAACCTCTTGCGCGGTCTCTTGGTCTGTGATCAACGTTTTGAGATAGCCTTTTTTTAACAACGGCAGGATAGAACGGGCTTTCGAAGTGCCCCGCGCGATCCCGATTGCTTGAGGAACCTTGGCTAATTCAGTTAGCTGCAGGCCAATCGTCCGTTGATCCAACGAGCCTTTTAGTAATTTACCAGAGTCATCATAAAAACGACAACAACAGTCGCCGATGGCTTCCCGCAAACGCAGCTCTTCGTAATCCTTCGGTGACAAAAGATCGCGCCATTGACTCTTACGATAGCTTAGGGGACCACCCACCCCAACAATCACGAGATCTAAACGTTGCCAATACTCTCGCAACTCATGAAAATATTTTGAATTGAAAATCCCTGCTGCCAGCTCCTGCGACTCTTGGATCACGGTAGCATTGACAAACAGACTATTGCCATTTAATTTGCGAGCCAGTTCGTAAACAAGGGTATTGACATGATAACGGGAATTGATATGGCTGGGACCACCAACTACTGGTACAACAGAAACATCCGTTAGTTGTTTCGGGTCAATTTGATTGACTGCATTCCCGACACTGGCCCCCCAAGAAACACCCACGACCATCCCATCAACGAACTGCCGCCGTAAAAAAGCGCCTGCCGCCGCTGACAATTGCTCTTCTTTCGCTGCTTCGCTGGCGTTCGCGTCATTCGGAACGATTTCAACGGCCGTTAAATCAAAAGTCCGCTTGATTTGCTCTTCCAATTCAAACAAAGCGCCATCAAAGTGATTGAGCTTGATTTCTACGATGCCTTCTTTTTTTGCCTGACTCAACATCCGACTGACTGTCGTCCGATAAAGTGCTAATTCTTTGGCAATTTGGGCTTGAGTCAACTCCTGCTCGTAATACATATATGCGACCCTAGCCAGTAATTTCTTCTTGTCCTCTTTCATCTAAGCGTCCTCCCATCAGTACTTCTCTCTTCTCTATTCTAACAAATTTAATTTACCCCGTTTAACAAAGCGTGTATCATTGAACGTAATAAACCAAGTAATTAAGACTAATAATTAGGAGGGCTCTTATGTCTTTTGAAGCTGTAAAAACGTATTTTAATCAATATGGAATTACTGATCGTATCCAAGAATTCCCTGTCTCTAGTGCCACCGTCCAACTGGCGGCCCAAGCCTTGAATTGTGCGCCCGAACGGATCGCAAAAACTTTGTCATTTAAGCAAAAAAAGTCGGATCAAACACTTTTGATCGTAACCGCCGGCGATGCAAAAATCGACAATGCAAAATACAAAGCACACTTTAATGAACGCGCTACGATGTTGAAAGCTGACGAAGTCGAAGCAACCATTGGTCATCCCGTTGGCGGTGTTTGCCCCTTTGCTGTCAAAAAAGAAATCCCCGTCTATCTCGATCAATCGTTAAAACGCTTCACCACCGTTTTTCCTGCTTGCGGAAGCGCCAATACCGCGATTGAATTAACGATTCCGGAATTAGAACAATATACCCACTTTCAACAATGGATCGATGTCTGTAAAAGCTGGGAATAATTGCGGTCTGGCGGCTTTTATTCGTTCCTGATGCTTTAGCTCTTCTCTTAGCATTTAGTTTAATTGATTTTAGCTGAAAGCAAAAGCTTCCTTAGTATTTCACGACTCCGGTATAATAAAACTAAACGAAAGGGAGAATGCAAGATGAAAATCACTTATCATAGTCATTCCGTTTTATCAATCGTGATGGCAAACGGACAGAAATTATTGTTTGATCCTTTTATCACTGGAAACGCTCTGACTGATTTAAAGGCTGAGGAAGTAACCGCCGATTGGATCTTAGTCACCCATGGACACAGTGATCATATCGGCGACTTGATTCCGATTGCTAAACGCAATGATGCGACGGTTATCAGTATCGTTGAAATTTGTAGCTTTGCCGAGCAAAATGGTGTACAAAAGACGCATGGCATGAATATTGGTGGCAAATTTGATTTTCCTTTTGGCCGCGTAAAAATGGTCCCTGCCCAACATAGCTCCGGCTATGAAGTAGATGGGCAGATGATCTACATGGGTGAGCCTGCCGGTTTTATTTTGCAAGCTGAAGGCAAGACGCTTTATCATGCTGGCGATACCGCCGAATTCGGGGACATGGCACTTTTAGGCGAAACTTTTGAGATTGATCTGGCTTTCTTGCCGATCGGCGATAATTTCACGATGGGGCCACAGGATGCCGCCAGTGCTGCTAAACGTCTGAAAGCCAAGCAAGTAGTCCCGATCCACTACAATACCTTCCCAGTCATCGAGCAAGATCCTGACGCGTTCGTTCAGCTGCTGCCGGAAAAGGTCGGCAAGGTCATGGCGGTCGGTGAGACAATTGAAATTTAACCCATTTGAGTAGCTTTTATTGAAAAGCTGCTCTTTTCTATAGCTTTCTCCGTTATAATAAAGATTATTAGGCAATTGAAGGGAGAATCCGATGTTAAATTTTGAAAGTGATTATTTAGAAGGGGCGCATGAGAAAATCTTACAGCGCATGTTGGCAACCAACGAAGAAAAATTGAGCGGCTACGGTCGTGATAAATATTCGGCTTCCGCCGTGGAAAAAATTCGCCAAGCTTGTCTTTGTCCAGAGGCCGACGTCCAGTTTATCGCTGGCGGAACGATGACCAATGCACTGGTCATCGCTTCTTTACTGAAAAAAATCGAAGGCGTGATTGCACCAGAAACTGGTCATATTACCACCCATGAAACAGGTGCTATCGAATTTTCTGGTCATAAGGTTTTGAGTCTGCCGCAAACCAACGGCAAGATTTCCGCACAACAAATCCGTGACTACCTCGAACAATTCTGGGCCGATGGTAATCGCGAATTCATGGTTTTTCCTGGAATGGTCTATTTGTCACATCCGACCGAATACGGCACGCTCTACTCTAAGTCTGAATTAAAAAATATTTCAGAAGTTTGCCGCGAGTATGCGATTCCTCTCTTTTTAGATGGGGCCCGCTTAGGCTACGGCTTAGCTAGTCCTGAATCCGATCTGACACTACCCTTAATTGCTGAATACTGTGATGTCTTTTACATCGGCGGAACTAAAGTCGGGGCCTTACTTGGCGAAGCAATTGTCTTTACGAAAAACAATCAGCCGGAATATTTTATCGCTCATATGAAACAGCAAGGAGCCCTGCTGGCTAAAGGCCGTTTACTAGGACTGCAATTTGATACGTTGTTTACCGATCAGTTGTATTTTGAGATCAGTCAGCAGGCGATCGCGATGGCCCAGCGCTTAAAAGAAGGACTGCTAGCAAAAAACTATCGTTTCTATCTCGACTCCCCAACCAATCAACAATTCGTCATCTTAGCCAACGACCAAATGGAGGAGCTGAAAAAATCCGTTGCCTTTAGCTTTTGGGAAAAATATGACGACCAGCACACCGTCGTCCGTTTTGCGACTAGTTGGGCGACTAAGCAGACCGAGATTGATGAGCTGTTGGCCTTGTTATAACGAATAGCCTGCCATAGAAAAAAGCTCAGAGAAAATTCTCCGAGCTTTTTCTATAAGCCAATCAAGCGATACGTCAGACATGCCACATAACATTCATAGCTTTCAGAAAAACGCATGACATTATAACCCAACGCCTCGCTGATTTTTTTGATTCGATATTTCACGGTATTTTTGTGGATAAATAATTGTTCGCTGCAAACTTGAAAGTCGGCTCCAGCATCCAGCAAAAAACTGCATAAAGTCAGAAGTTGTTCCTTATTGTCCATGATTGGGGCTAAGACATTCAAGGTTTCTTCGACTTCCGCTTCACCCGCTTGAACGATCTTACTTGCATGGGCGACTTGCCGAATTTCACTGATGGAGAAGGTCTTTTTCCCATGGAATAATTTAGGTAATTGCCAAGCTAACTGGTTGACTAATTGATAGGTATTGCGTACATCTGTCGTATTACGCAACCGTGGGCAAGCTACGAGACTATCGATCATTTCCTGCTCAGGACTCGTTTGTAAAAAAGCTTCAGCTAAATCTAATTCCGAATCGGTACCGTAATAATCCCCCAACAGTACGATCAACTGATCGTCCATTAATTGAACGACACAAGTTTGATAAAAATTGGCCACATAGGCTAAAATATCATTTTTCAACTTTTTTTCTGCTCTTAAATCATTCAATTGTAGCAGCCACATTAATTCGATGCCTTTGACATCAATCTTCAGCTGATTGGCTAAACGATACATCTTTTCACTTTCGTCATTTAAAATGGCTTGGATCAAGGCCTGCTCACTGACTTCACCAGGTTTCTTCCCCCATAAATTCAGTGCCACTTGCAGTAATTCGACCGATTGCAGACACTCGACTTCTGTCAGCAACTCCAATTCCTTCAATAAATAAAAATGTAATACGCCATTTTCCTTATGATAGAGTTCTTTATAAAAAATCGCAAAGTCCTTTTTTTGAATTTGCTGGCCGTCTTCAACGACCACACGCCTCAATAAGTGGGCTAAATCGGTGGAAGAATTCCGCGGCCATTTGACTTGATTGATAACCTCATTCTCTGCGTTCGTTAAGAGTACATTACTGCGTAAAAGATCAGACAGCAGCTTTAACGTCACTTCCACTGTCCGCAACTGCTCGGGTAACAAAGAAGCCTTCTCCAAGATTTCATTGACGATATTTTTGGTTGTCCGCTCTTTTAGAATATACGCCATTACTTCTACGATCACTTCACTATAGCGCAAACTTTGATTTTTAGGCATTTGAATAATCGCAAAATCTAATTCTTCTGCCGTTTTGATCACTTCTGGCGATAGTTTAGGAACAATGGTTCCGACGTAATACAAGATGATGCCCATTTCTCCCATTTTATGTAATTGACAAATCGTCTCACATTGTTTCGCAACGTCATCTTTGATATTGAAAAAAGAAGTTAGGACCAATTCACCGGAGTGATAGTCATTTTTTTCAAGCAAAACGGCAAAATCATCCGGATTTGAGATATCCAAGAAGGTCAAGGAAGTCACAGTTTGATTCAAGCAATTTTGTCCACTCATTAATTGAGCTTCCCGCAAAGAAGGCAACGTCAATACTTCTTTTAATTTAGCACCCAAGTTCTTTCCTCCTATTTCTCTCCATCACTCTTAACCACAAAACGGCCAGATCGCTGACGGCTATTCTAGTACCAACGATTACATTAATTTTTTCACATCAAAATATTGTATTTTTTTAACTTTATCAGATTCAGAAATCCCTGTCTATGGATTTTTATCCAAAAAAAGTAAATATTTAGGTGAAATTCATAAAAATAGAGTATGTGACAAAAACGGTCAGCTTCAAGAAATAAGAAAGAATTTCCGAAAATTACTTCTCAAATCTTTATGAAATTTCGGCTTATTTTCAAAAACAAGCTACTTTTGGAACACTATTCATTCGGAAAAAGAGAGGTGCGACAAGAATTTTGTCACACCTCTCTTAAAAATAGCTCGACTATTTGATTGCTGTCTCCGACTCGACGATTTCTCCGACGATTCCGTAGTCTTTGGCTTCCTCGGCCGATAACCAGAAATTACGGTCGGTATCTTTTTCAATCTGTTCCAAGGTCTGCCCCGTCGCTTTTGCGATCAATTGGTTGACCCGTTTACGCATCCGTAAAATTTCTTTCGCTTCGATCTGGATTTCAGTGGATTGCCCTTGCACACCTCCAGCAGGCTGATGGATCATGTAACGCGTATTCGGCAGACTGTAGCGGTCTTTTTGATCCGCTGATAAATAAATCGTAATCCCAGCACTAGCTACCCAGCCGGTCCCAATCACTTTTACTTTTGGTTTAATAAAACGAATCATGTCATGGATCGTATCGCCAGATTCAACGTGCCCTCCTTGACTGTTGATAAAGAGCGTGATTGGCTCATCATTAATCGCTGATAAATAAAGCAGTTGCTCAGTGACTGTCTTGGCCAATTCTTGGGTGATCTCACCATAGATCAAGATCGTACGCTGATTCAATAATTTTAACAATAGCGGATCCTTTTCTTCCACTTTTGCTGGTTCTTTTTCGGCTAAAAACGCATTCATTCACATGTCCTCCTTTTTTCTGTTAATTCCAGTATAGCCAAAAAAAAGCAGAATGAACAGAAAGAGCTTTCAAGTCAAAGCCGGCTGCGCTAATACTAAAAATTTATGCTAAACTAACATTAAAAAAATTTTGTTGGCAAAATTTCTTTTTTTGTGGGATGATAGATCGTATTTTGTAAACAGAAAGGGGATTTCCGTGGCCTATCGTAATAAGCCTCCATCATGGGCTGCTCAACTGAATAATTACTAAATAAAAGGAGCGCAAATTTACATGATTGAGGAAAAGAAAAGTTTTATCTCATGGCCGGTTTTGGCTATGATGTCGTTTGTTACTGTCATTGGATTTGATGATATTATTTACAACTTTGCTAACCAAGGTTTAGGGGTCATTACTTCTTGGATCATTTTACTGCTATTATATGTGATTCCTTACTCGTTGATGGTTGGACAATTAGGTTCGGTTTTTAATCACGAAGGCGGCGGCTTGACCTCGTGGGTCCGGGGAACCAGCGGTGATCGCCTAGGTTATTTCACGGCCTGGACTTATTGGGCCGCTTCGATTCCTTACGTGGTGGATACTGCCAATGCTGTCGTTGTCGGCTTCGGTTGGTTGATCAACGGGAACGATTCAATGGAAGACAAAATGTCTAACTCCATGTTTGCCTTATTGACCTTCTGTATTTTTCTAGCCTTTATTTTTCTACAACGGCACTTTAAAAAATCACTGGAAGTTTTGAGTACTTTAGGCGGAGGCGCGATGTTCATCATGGCGATCTTATTCGTCTTCATGACCTTCGCTTCTTTATTTATGCCAAATGGTCACATCGAGACCCAGCCAATGAATCTGAGCGCGGTCATTCCGAAATTCGATCTCCATTATCTGACGACGATCGGGCTATTGATCTATGCCATCAATGGTGCGGAACTCGTCGCCCCATTCGTGACACGGATGCGGAAACCCCAACGAGAGTTTCCGAAAGCGATGATCATGCTGACGGTCATGACGATTTTCTTGACGGTCTTTGGTTCATTCTCACTAGGGGTCTTCTTTAACGCCCATCACTTACCAAATAATTTGAAGATGAACGGTTCTTATTATGCCTTCCAACGTTTAGGTGAATTCTTCCATCTAGGGAACTCCTTGATGTATATTTTCGCTGTCACTCAAATTATTTATATGTGTGCCCTACTTGCCGTGTTGCTAGATGCAATGACACGGATGCTGATCTCTGATACAGGTCAACAGTTCATGCCGAAGAAATTGACCAAGTTGAATGCTGAAGGCTTACCGATCAACGGTTACATTTTAACAACTGCTTTGAGTGCCTTCATTCTATTATTAGGGGTTTTCTTGCCAGAGATGAATGATATTTTCAACTGGTTGTTGAATCTTAACGGAATCATTTCTCCCGGTGTGACTTGCTGGATTTTCTATGCCTTTATCAAGATTCGTTTAGATAGCCAAAAATTCCAGTCAGATTATGTCTTTATCAAAAATGATCGGCTGGCCGTCTTTGTCGGTGGCTGGTGTTTGGCCGTGACAGTAATCGCAACACTATTTGGGGTCTTACCACAAGATGCGCCCTATGGTTCAAGCTTGTTCTGGCACGAATTGATCATCAATATTGTCGGCATCGTCGTATTGATTGGACTAGGCTTTATTATGCCGACTCTCGCTAAACGTGAACGAGAAAAAGCCGCATAACTTTTCACCATCAAACTGTAAACACTTCTTTTAATAGAAGCTATTTACAGTCTTTTTGCTATTCAAAAAAAATTCTACTCGTGGTAAGATGAAGTCTAAATAAGTTTTAATTGTTCTTTAATGAATTTCATAGAAACGGGTGAGGAGTATGTTGTTGGGGTCATTGGTCAATTTTCTAGCAATTGTTGCTGGGAGTTTGTCCGGGATTGTTTTACGTAATATTACTGAGCAAACAAAAGAAACGGTGACCAAGGGAATCGCCTTAGGGACGATTGCTTTGGCAATCAAAATGTCGATGCAGACCGCATCTTTTACGATTATCATTATTAGTATTTGTTTAGGCGGAATGATCGGCGAATTTTTAAAAATCGAGGATTCCATGACTAATTTAGGCTTGCTGTTAGAAAAACGCTTTGCCCGTGGCAATGGCAATTTCGCGGAAGGTTTCGTGACGGCTACCTTGATCTATGTGATCGGCTCAATGGGCATCATTGGCGCAATCGAGAGCGGAATCAGCGGCAACCATCAGACCTTATTCACTAAAGCGGTTATGGACGGTTTCATGTCGATTATGCTGACGGCTTCACTAGGCATTGGCGTGCTCTTTTCTGCGTTTCCCGTCTTGATCTATCAAGGTATCATCACGATTTTTGCCAGCTTTATTGTCCGCTATTTACCACCAGAATTATTAGACAGCATCATGACCGAGATCAGTGCGATCGGCGGTTTGATGATCCTAGCGATCGGCTTAAACGTTATGAAGCTGACTAAAATTCGCGTCTCGAATTATTTACCGGGAATTATCGTTTTAATTATCATCATGATTGTGCAATATTATTACTTTTGAAAAAGGCAGGCGAGTGGAAAATCACACTCACCTGCTTATTCTTTTGACTAAATAATACTTCGTCGTGCCCACCATCGGAACATCCTTAAAAAGTGAATTAGAAATCTGATTATGGTCCAGGTGTTTTGCCTTTACTATTCTAGCTTGTGTCCTATGGATGCTGCCGAAAGTGGATTATGCAGCCGATCCTAGTTCTTGGATGTTCCAGCTGTTCACAAATATCGTCACACCGATCGTCTTGATTTTGCTAGGGATGATCTTACCAATGATCGCGAAACGCGAACAGCAGAAATTGAGCTAAAAATAGCCATGAGTGAAATCAGCTGGATCTCACTCATGGCTTTTCTATTTTGCTTTTTCCAATGTAGTTAAAGAAACGTCTGATTCACCAATCACCCAAGTCTTGGCGATCTCTTGTTCCTTGATCATTTGCGCATACCAGCCATTGTGCCGGCACAATTCTTGATGGGTTCCCTTTTCCCGCACTCGCCCCTCATCAAGCACGATGATTTGATCCGCATTGATGATCGTGTCTAGGCGATGGGCAATAACTACGACCGTTTTTTTAGCCATCAAGTGGTCCAAGGCCGCATTTATTTCTTTCTCATTATCGACATCTAAGCTGGAGGTTGATTCATCCAGTAAGACCACGGGTGCATCCTTCAATAAGGCACGAGCGATTGACACGCGCTGCTTCTCCCCGCCTGACAGAGTCGATCCGCCTTCTCCGACTAACGTGTCGTAGCCGTTCTCCATCTGCATAATGAATTCATGGCAATTTGCCAAACGACATGCATGGGTCACTTCTTCCATCGTTGCATTCGGCTTTGCCATGCGAATATTATTCAAGATCGTATCGTTGAACAGATAGACATCTTGAAAAACACAAGTGATTTCTTCGGTCAGCGCATCTGGGCGAATATCCCGCAGCTTCTCATTGCCCATCCGGATTTCACCTTGGCCGACATCCCAAAAACGTGAGATCAAACTAACAACCGTCGATTTACCTGAACCCGATGGCCCTACTAAAGCGGTTGTCTTTCCATCTTCTACCCTAAAGGAAAGATCGTCTAAAACAGTCACGCCATTTTCATAACTGAAGGATACGTGCTCGAAAGTTATTTCATGGTCGTTCCCGATAAAGGTCTCCTTGGTATAAGGCAAGGGTGGCGTTTCAAAGATTTGCTTCAAATTATCCGCGGATTTTGATAAGTATTTTAATTCAGGATACAGCATTCCGATCGTCATCAGCTGACTAGATGTTGAAACACTCAGCATCAAAACTGCGATATACTGTTCTGGCGTTGAATTACCTTGGATCAACAAGTTGGTTCCCCAGATCAAGGCAACGGGAATCATGAAGGAGACGATCGTAGAAAATACCATCACATAAGGCATCATTGAGAGCTCCAAACGAATCGACGACTTTTTCAATTCATTGAAGGATTGATCCAACCGTTCAAATTTTGTACCGGTTAAACGATATAAACGAAAAGTCTTGATTCCGTTGATGTATTCTACGACTCGCGAAATTACGGCATTGATTTTTACGCGATGCTCCGGTGCAATACGATGTCCGACGGATCCGCCCTTGATCATTAATGGCAAGGCCACTAAAATCATCACCACCATCACTCCGGCAAAACGAAAATCAATCACGACAGCCGCCAACATGCAGACCATCACACTAAACAGCGCTTTAACAAAATCCGTTAAGTGATGCGTTAAGACCTGCTCAAAATCAGCGATATCAGTTGAAAAATAGCTGGTTAATTTTCCGACACTGTTTTGATTGAAGTAACCAGAATTCAATCCCCGCACATGCTCTGCTAAACGCAAACGTAAATCGGTCGCGATTATCGAACCATTCAATTGTAGGGAAGAAAAACTGTACCGCGCCAAGAACGTCCGTAAAACAAATACAACAGCCAACACAGCGATCCCACGGAAAAAGAAATTTTCCGTAAACTGATTATTAATCAATGTAACAATACTCAAAATCATTACCGAGTAAAAGACCATATTCAAAAAGGCATCCAAAATCGCCAACAAAATTGGTGTATACAGCAGTTTGATCTTTTCACCAATCACCGCTCGAATATTTCTAATCACACTAGTCATTCGTTTCCCTCCTTATTTTTCTGTATAGATATTCCACAGCTTTGCATAGCTTCCGTTGCGGCGTAGCAGCTCGTCATGCGTTCCTCGTTCAATCACACGCCCTTGATCAAAGACACAGATTTGATCTGCATGCTTGATCGTATTCAAGCGATGGGCGATCATGATCGTGGTCTTGTTTTGTAGCAGCTCATTTAAAGCCAATTGGATTTTCCGTTCATTTTCAATGTCGGTGAAGCTCGTCGCTTCATCAAAAATGACTACCGGGGCATCCTTCAAGATCGCACGAGCAATACAAATCCGCTGCTTTTCGCCGCCAGACATCTTAATCCCCGCTTCACCCATCACGGTATCGTAGCCCTCCGGCAAGCTCATGATGAACTCATGGATTTGTGCCGCCTTCGCAGCCGCCTGAACTTCTGCGTCAGTGACCTGATCTTTTCCTACCGCAATATTTGTACGAATCGTATCACTCAGCATAAAGGCATCCTGAAAAACAAAGCTGATCGCCTGCATCAGAGATTCTTCACTAAAGCTATCAACGGGCTGATCATTCAACAATATCTGACCCTGCTGAATATCCCAAAAGCGCGGTACCAGCTGCGCCATCGTTGATTTCCCCGAACCAGACACACCAACAAAAGCCGTCAGGCTATTAGCCGGTACTTCTAGCGAGACATCGTGCAATACTTCATCTTCCTCATAAGAAAAATGAACATGGTCAAAGGTGATTTTGACATCCTCTAGCTGTTTAGAGTATTCGCCAAAATGCTGCTGTGGCAAATCCATAATATCTTTGATCTTCTCTGTTCCTGTTAAAATCTGTGAGATTGCCATGGCAAATCCACTCAGACTTTTTAGCGAAGATAGAAAGACGATACTCATAATCAAGAAAAACAAAAAGGTCGGTAAATCCACGCTGCCTTTTAGATAAAGCCAACCGCCCGCTGGAAAACTAAACAATAAACCAGATTCGATCAAGATTAAAAACATTCCATACGACCAAGATTGCTTCTTCGTACATTCGGACCACATCGTATGATATTCTTCTACCGTTGATGAATATTGCTTGAAGCCTTTTGCTGTAACGTTAAATGATTTCATGACATTCATACCGTTAATAAACTGCATGATAGAAGAATTTAACTGACCCACTAACTTTTGATACCAGCTCATGTACTTACTGCTGGAGCGCATACCGATCATTAAGATGATCGCCCCGATCACGATCGGCAATAACAAGCACAAGGCCAGCGGCAGACTCAAGGTGCACAGATAGCCAAACATTAGCAAGGGTACCGTAATCGCCTTTGCCAAATCCGGTACTTGGTGGGCCAGCATCGTTTCGATCCGTTCCGTATCTTCAATGATCGTTTTCTTTAGTTTGCCCGAAGTCGTCTTCGTAAAGAAGCCTAAATGCAGCGTAGCAATATGTGCACTTAAGCGGCTACGAATCTCATACAAGGTATTAAACGCACCAATATGCGAAAGCGCTCCGCTCACCATCATCGTCAAAAACTTTATAATAATTGCCAGCCCCGCATACATCCCATAACGCATCGCCAAATCCATATTCGGCTGATCGCCGAACAGAAACATCAGCACCCGATACAGCATCACCAACGGGACAAAATCCATAATGCCGGAAATAATGCTGAAAATGGCAGATACCAATAACAGCAAACTCGATTTCCCCGCCAAGCGAAATAAGTAAGTCACATTCGTCTTTTCCATCGTTCTCCTCCTAATTAGTTCGATTCGAATGCCGTATATCATTCAACTAATGCAGGGAAGAAAGGATTTACTCAATTTCGGGTAAATTATCCCTCTTTCTAGCGTCCTGCGAAAAGTTGAACTGACATCCTATAACATTTCGAACGAGATTGAGAATCATTCTCAATTACTTCGAAGTATTACATATGTTATTCGTGATGTAAAGCTTATTTTTTGACATTCCTTCAATTTTCTGAATCATTTTGCCGTGTTTCATAAATTTCAAATTCATCTTTTAGAAGTGTATACTGGATACAATTAATACCTAGAAAGAGGATTCTTATGTCTGATTATTTAAATGAACTGGAAGCATTTTGGGATGAATTTTCCGAAGAGTATGAAGCAATCCAACAAGAATCCACGTTTCCGATTGCAGAAGATCTGCGGGATTTTTTACTGGAAGAAAGGCTATTACCCTGCCAGACCTTTTTGGATCTTGCTGGCGGGACGGGTCGTTATTTAACAGCCGTTCAACAATACGTTGAAAAATATGATCTCGTTGATATCTCAGAGGAAATGCTGAAGTTGGCGGAAGCTAAAGTTAGAGGAAATGTTCAGCTAATCAAGCAAGAACAAGAAACGTTTTTGCGTCAGAACAAACATAGCTATGACATTACTTTTTCTGCGATGAATCCAGCATTGCAAACTAAAGAAGAATTCTTGGATTTCTGCCAAGCCAGTAAAGATTGGTGTTTAATTCTGCGAGTCGTAAAAGATGAAGATCAACTCTTCTCTTCCTACGAGGAAAAGAATCCTGATTTGTTATTAAACCAACGCTATAAAGGCTTTTTAGCCGAGCTGGATATTCCGTATCACACAAAGAAATTTTCCTATACAAAAAGTGAAAAAGTCAGTCGTGAATTTTTCCAGGAATATTTTGCTGATGATTTTCCCCCAGCAAAACTAGCCGAAATCATTGAATCGACTTTCGACGATACACGACAAAAAAGCAATCAACAATTTCTCGATTTTGAATTGATTTATTTTCAGCTACCAAAGGCTTATAATGAGAACGGATTTTAACTTTTGAGGAGGACCTTTGATGGAAGAAAAAACATTTCAACGAATCAAAGAATTAACCGAACTGCAAGGAACCAGCGGCTTTGAAGAAGATATTCGCAGCTACATGCGCGACTCTATTACGCCTTTAGTCGATGAGGTCCAACAAGACGGTTTGGGCGGTATTTTTGGTCTGCGTCAAGCTGATGAAAGCAAACCAAGGGTAATGGTGGCAGCGCATATGGACGAAGTCGGCTTCATGCTGACAGAGATCACTCCCCGCGGATTATTTAAGGTCGTACCTTTAGGTGGCTGGAATCCTTATGTGGTTTCCGCTCAACGTTTTACCTTAAAAACTAGCAAGGGCAATTATCCATGTATCTCCTCTTCTGTACCGCCCCATTTATTACGAGGAACCAACGGACAAGGGCAAATTAAAGTTGAAGACATTCTCTTTGATGCCGGCTTCGAATCAAAAGATGAAGCATTAGCTTACGGTGTTTTGCCAGGCGATACGATCGTTCCCCAGACCGAAACCATTAAGACTGCAAATGGCAAAAACATTATTAGTAAAGCCTGGGATAACCGCTACGGCTGTACGGTGGTGCTGGAAGCTTTAGAAGCATTGCAAAAAGAAACATTGGATTACACCTTGATCGCTGGCGCCAACGTTCAAGAAGAAGTCGGCTTCCGGGGAGCCAAACCGGCTGTGACAAAATTCCAGCCCGATTTATTCTTCGCAGTCGATTGTTCAGCCGCAGATGATTTAGTTACAACTAACGGTACTTTCGGGCATTTAGGCGAAGGGACACTCTTACGGATTCAAGATCCCGGTATGATCTTGCTTCCACGTTTGCGGGAGTATTTACTAGATACAGCCGAAACCCAAAACATCCCTTACCAATATTTTGTTTCTAAAGGCGGAACTGATGCCGGTGCCGCGCATACTGCGAACGAAGGGATTCCAAGTACCGTGATCGGCGTTTGCGGACGCTACATCCATACCCACCAAACGATGTTCAGCATTGCTGATTTTGATGCTGCTCGGGAAATGCTGATCCAAGTTTTAAAAGGCTTAGACGAAAGCACGATCAAAACGATCGTTGCCGGAAAATAATTATTAAAATAGTTGCTTAATAAAAATTAAATAACTTTGAAAAAGCGCAACGATCAAGGGTTTTCTGGCTTAATGGCTGACTTAATTCAGTATATCCAGCATTTTTCTTGCATTCAAAATTGATTTCCGTTAGGCTTTAAACATATTAATAACTCCTTAGGGGAGTAACCGGCAACAATGTTGTTGTGATATCAACAGTAAGTTAACCAGCGATGGTTTTCTGGTATCGGATGAAATGGTGAGACCTAAGACAAGTTTAAACACTTGCCTTAGGTCTCTTTTTTGCGAGTTCCACTTCGTACTCTCAGTACGTTAGTGGAATCGTATGCGCAGTGAAAATCTAAATCATTTTTCACGATTTTAGAAAAATGATTACCTAAGCCAGAGCTAGCTGTCAGTTTTTCTTCATGCTTTGTCAGTTCTACTTCCTGCTTCAGCAGGTTAGTAGAATGATATGTCTTCGAAAGTCCCGATAAATTCTTTTAAGAATTTATCAACATAATTTTAGAGAAGATTAGCGTGATTAGAAAAATGATATGCGTACGAAAAAATGATTTCATAAATGATGAGCTCGCTATTAAATGGATTAGTTAAGTCATACGCGCATAACGGTATCAACTGCCAAAAACACCGAGTCAAGTGAACAAAAAAATTGGAGGAAATAAATTGACAAAACACGCGTACCAACAAGAAACAACGGAATTGATGAATGACTTGAACACTGCACCAGCAGGTTTGAGTCAAACCGAAGCGCAACAGCGACTACAGGAAAATGGTCCCAATCAGTTAAAAGAAGCGAAAAAGAAATCCTCGCTGACTTTATTTTTAGAAACCTTTAAAGACGCGATGGTGATCATCTTACTGATCGTCGCTGTCGTTCAGATGATTATGGGAGCCCATGTGGAATCGATCGTAATCTTTGCTGTTCTACTACTAAACTCAGTCGTAAGTGTCATTCAAACAAAAAAGGCTGAGGGTTCGCTGGATGCTTTGAAAAAACTTTCTGCGCCAGATGCCAGCGTTCTTCGCGGCGGACAAGAGCAAAGTATTCCTGCTAAAGAAATCGTACTAGGTGATATCGTCATTTTAGAAGCTGGCGATTATGTACCGGCCGATGGGCGTTTGCTTGAAGCAGGTTCGTTGAAAGTTGATGAAGGGATGCTGACGGGTGAATCGACTCCCGCTGAAAAAGAAATCACAACATTGACTAACAATGCCCCAATCGGTGATCGCATCAATATGGTCTTTAGCGGAACGATCGTGACTTACGGTCGTGGGAAATTCTTAGTAACTGCGACTGGTAGTGAGACCGAGATCGGTCAAGTCGCTGGTTTATTAGAATCGACGACGGAACAAAAAACACCGCTGCAACGCGGATTGGATCATTTCAGTAAAAAACTAAGTATCGCGATCTTACTTTTATCGTTAGTGATCTTAGGGGTTCAATTACTGCGGGTTTTCTTAGACGGTTCGGCAGATTTGATGCAAGACATCATTAACGCCTTTATGTTCGCTGTCGCCGTTGCCGTAGCGGCAATTCCCGAAGCGCTGCAATCAATCGTCACGATCGTTCTTTCATTAGGAACAAAGAAAATGGCAAAACAGCATGCAATTATTCGCAAACTGCCAGCAGTAGAAACATTAGGTTCAACGAGTATTATTTGTACCGACAAAACCGGCACGCTGACGCAAAATAAAATGACCGTCGTCGATCATTTCTTAGCCAATGGTCAAAGTGGAGAATTTTCAAATGATCCGCAGCAATGGAAAGTCGACGAACAACGCTTGATTGAGATCAGCGTTCTAGCTAACGACGCCACCATCAGTGCTGATGGCACAAAATTAGGCGATCCCACCGAGATTGCCTTGATCGACTTTAGCGAAAAACAAAATCAATCTTATCGGGCCTTACGGAAAAACTATCCCCGTGAAGCGGAACTGCCGTTTGACTCTGATCGTAAATTGATGTCGACGCTTCACACGATCGATCAGCAAAAACTAATGGTGACGAAAGGCGGTCCTGATATCGTCTTTGAACGCAGTTCGAAAGTGTTGCTTGATGGACAAGTCGTTGATTTCACACCAGAAATTAAAGCACGTTTTCAAAAACAAAACGAAGCCTTTTCTGAACGGGCACTGCGGGTTTTAGCCTTTGCTTATAAAGAAATGACAACAGCTGAACTGACATTGGAGGATGAAGAAAATCTTGTCCTAGTTGGTTTACTGGCTATGATCGATCCGCCGCGGGAAGAAGTTTTCCAAGCGGTCGCTGATGCCGACTCGGCCGGTATCCAAACAGTCATGATCACTGGCGACCACAAGACGACTGCTGTCGCCATCGCTAAAGAAATCGGGATTTTCCAACAGGGCGATCTTGCACTGACTGGTGCTGAATTGGATCAGCTGAGTGAAGCAGAACTGGCCGAACAATTAGAACAAATCACTGTTTATGCTCGTGTTTCACCAGAAAATAAAATCCGGATCGTTCGAGCATGGCAGTCGAAAGGAAAAATCTCCGCCATGACCGGTGATGGGGTCAATGATGCCCCTGCTTTAAAACAAGCCGATATCGGAATCGCGATGGGGACCGGAACGGATGTCGCCAAAGATGCGGCTGCGATGGTCTTGACTGATGATAACTTTGCTTCGATCATCAAGGCCGTTGAAGTCGGACGAAACGTTTTTGATAATATCAAAAAAGCCGTCGCTTACCTGTTTGCCGGAAACTTAGGCGCGATTATCGCGATCATCTTTGCTTTAGTGATCGGCTGGGCCAATCCATTTACAGCGCTGCAGTTACTGTTTATCAACTTAGTCAACGACTCCTTGCCGGCAATCGCCTTAGGCATGGAAAAAGCCGAACCGACGATTATGCAACGTCAGCCGCGGGATCCTAACAGCGGGATCTTTACTGGCAAAACATTGATCTCCGTGACTTATCGCGGCATCTTAATTGCATTAGCGGTGATCATTGCTCAGTGGATCGGTAACCAGCAGTCGGCCGAAGTAGGTGTGGCGATGGCCTTTACAACTTTGATTTTAAGCCGCACACTGCAAACCTTGGCTGCTCGCTCCAATACGCAAACGGTGTTCCAAGCCGGCTTTTTCACGAATAAAATGGTGCTGTTGGCAATCGTCGTCTGCGGAGGACTGTTCAGTCTGACA
>NZ_BCQF01000021.1 GCF_001544295.1 Enterococcus pseudoavium NBRC 100491 | reverse complement strand
TAGTTTTTTTTGTTTATCGGGAAGTAGCTCAGCTTGGTAGAGTACTTGGTTTGGGACCAAGGTGTCGCAGGTTCGAATCCTGTCTTCCCGATCAAAAAAGAAGGTGAAAACCTTCTTTTTTTTTATCCAAATTTAAAGAAAGGCTTTACTCTTTATTTCGTGCTCTAAATTCGATATAATTATGGTCAGGAATAGTCAATGGGAGGCGAGATTATGAGTAGAAATACCTCTGATTTGATCGAGTCTTACTTGAAAGAAATTTTAGAAAATAGTGAAATCATCGAAATTCGCAGAGCTGAAATGGCACAGTTATTTAATTGCGTGCCTTCTCAGATAAATTATGTGATCAATACTCGTTTTACTTTTCAACGTGGTTATTTAGTAGAAAGTAAGCGCGGTGGTGGGGGTTATATTCGAATTAGTAAAGTTAAGATTTCTGATCAACATTATTTTTTGGAACAATTGATGGAGTCATTTGGAACTGAAATTTCTGAAGCAAATGCCTTTGGAATTATCCAAAAATTATTTGAAGAAAAAATTATTACAGAAAATGAAGGCAATTTGATGTTGAGTGCCGTATCGAAGAATGTTCTTGGTGTCAGTCAAATTGAAAATAGATTGCGATCAAGAATTCTTCATGGATTTTTAGAGCGTTTAAGTTATGAAAAAAAGGAGTGAGGGATATGGATCAGCTATATACAGAACGTGCGAAAGCGGTCTTGGGGATTGCTCAGCAAGAGGCTAAATATTTTAAACATCGCTCGGTTGGTTCGGAGCATCTACTGTTAGCGTTAGTTATCGAACAACAAGGAATCGCTGGGAAAACATTACGTCAGATGAATTCAAATGAAAATGATATTCGTGAAGAGATTGAGCACATGACAGGATATGGCTCGGTTAAATCCTATCCTGAAGGCGGCTATCTGCCTTATTCCCCGAGAGCAAAGCAGATTTTGATTTTCGCGGACGATGAAGCAAAACGCTTTAATGCAAAATTAGTGGGTACTGAACACATCTTATTGGGATTGTTACGAGATGATGAAATTTTAGCTTCACACATATTAGTGAATTTAGGGTTAAGTTTACCTAAAATGCGTCAGCTCTTACTGAAAAAAATGGGAGTAAACGAATCTTCTAACGCTAATCAAGGAGCGACTAATCGTCGCAAAGCACCGACAAAACCGACTCAAAGTAATACACAAGGAACACCGACCTTAGATGGTTTAGCCCGTGATTTGACGAAATTAGCCCGTGAAAAACGTTTAGATCCAGTAGTTGGTCGTGATAGCGAAGTGCGACGAGTGGTTCAAATTTTAAGTCGTCGGACTAAGAATAATCCGGTTTTAGTAGGGGAACCTGGTGTTGGGAAAACGGCCATTGTTGAAGGTCTAGCCCAACGAATTATTTCCGGTGACGTGCCAGAAGATATGCGTGGTAAGCGTCTGATGATGTTAGATATGGGTGCCTTAGTTGCTGGGACAAAATATCGTGGAGAATTTGAGGACCGTTTGAAAAAAGTAATCGATGAAATTTATCATGATGGACAAATCATTTTGTTTATTGATGAACTGCATACGTTGATTGGCGCCGGTGGAGCTGAAGGGGCAATTGATGCTTCGAATATTTTGAAACCTGCCTTGGCTCGTGGAGAGTTACAGACGATTGGTGCCACTACGCTTGATGAATACCAAAAATATATTGAAAAAGATTCTGCTTTAGAGCGCCGTTTTGCGCGTGTTCAAGTGGAGGAGCCTACTCCAGAAGAAGCAGAGGAAATTTTAAAAGGGTTGCGTCCGCGTTACGAGGACCATCATGGAGTAGAGATTACAGATGAAGCGCTACATGCTGCTGTGTCTTTATCTGTCCGCTACATCAACTCTCGTCAATTACCAGATAAAGCGATTGATTTAATGGATGAATCTTCTGCTAAAGTCCGGCTAGATTCAACGGATGAAGTCTCGGAATTATCTGAGTTGGAAGAGGAAGTTCAAGATTTAGTGGCTGAAAAGGAACGAGCAATTCAGAATCAAGACTTTGAATCGGCAGCGCGCTTGCGTTTGCGAGAAAAGCAAGTATCTGAAACGTTGGAGCAAGCAAAAATCAAAGCGGCCAAACAAGAAAAGGGCTACATTGATCAAGTGACAGATGAAGATGTGGCAGCTGTAGTATCTCAATGGACCGGTGTTCCACTGCAACAATTGGAGAAAAAGGAAAGTCAACGACTGCTGGATTTAGAGAATGTCTTGCATAAACGGGTCGTTGGTCAAGATGAAGCCGTAAAAGCTATTTCAAGAGCTATTCGCCGAGCACGCTCAGGTCTGAAAGATCCGAATCGTCCGATTGGTTCTTTCATGTTCTTAGGACCAACGGGTGTCGGCAAAACTGAATTGGCGAAAGCGTTAGCTGAAGCAATGTTTGGTAGTGAAGAGGCTTTAATTCGCGTGGATATGTCTGAGTATATGGAAAAATATAGTACGAGTCGTTTGATTGGTTCACCGCCTGGTTATGTCGGTTATGAAGAAGGGGGCCAATTAACAGAAAAAATTCGCCAAAAACCTTATTCAGTGATCTTACTGGATGAAGTAGAAAAAGCCCATCCCGATGTCTTCAATATCTTATTGCAAGTCTTAGATGACGGTCACTTAACCGATTCGAAGGGCCGGAAAGTTGATTTCCGTAATACAATTTTAATCATGACATCCAATATTGGAGCAACGGAACTACGGGAAGAAAAGAATGTTGGTTTCAATGTGAAAGACATTACTAAAGATCATCAAGCTATGGAAAAACGGATTTTAGAGGAATTGAAGAAATCTTTCCGACCAGAATTCCTCAATCGAATTGATGAGACAGTCGTCTTTAAATCGTTGGATCAAGAGCAGATTCACGAAATTGTTAAAATCATGAGTCGTTCGATTTTAGATCGAATGAAAGAACATGAAATCAAGGTGAAGATTACAGCAGCGGCATACGATGTGATCGGCAAAGTTGGCTTTGATCCAGAATATGGTGCGCGTCCTATTCGCCGAGCTTTACAAAAAGAAATTGAAGATCGCTTAGCTGAAGCATTGCTGTCTGGCCAAATTCAATTGGGTGATGCGGTAACGATTGGTGCCAGTAAAGGAAAAATCACGTTAACCGTGAAAAATGCTAAAGAAGAAAAGGTTCCAGAGAAAGTTTAATTGAACGGAAGATTGGAATGAAAGGCTGTACCAATTCGTTGGTGCCGCCTTTTTTTGAATGAAAAATAACTTCGGCTTTTTTTCTAGCGACCTCAGTTGGAAACTTTCAAAAGCTATGATAGTATGAGAAAGGCAAACGAGCCCTTTGTTCATTTAGGAATGATGGGTTTAGCTGAAAAATGGTTGATTGAACTAGGAGGATAGACCATGATTGAATTAATTGCGACGGCAGAATCAGTGGCCCAAGCTGAAGAGCTGCTAGCTGCTGGCGTTGATACATTATACATAGGGGAAGAGGAATTTGGTCTGCGACTCCCCCATTCGTTTTCCCGTGCAGAACAAAAGGCACTGATTGATTTAGCTCATGCCCAAGGAAAAAAAGTCAATATTGCAGTAAATGGTATTATGCATCCCGAAAAGATGAAAAAAATTCCTGAATATTTAGCTTTTTTAATGGATGCTAAGCCGGATCATTTGGTTGTTGGTGATACAGGGGTGATCTATTTACTGAAGGATTATGATTTACCTTATATCTATGACGCGGAAACTTTAGTAACCAATGCGCGTCAAATTAATTTTTGGCAGAAAAAAGGGGCGGTTGGCGCGGTCTTGGCTCGCGAAGTTCCTTTCGAGGAGATGCGGCACTTGCAAGAGCAAGTAACTGTTCCAGTAGAAGTCTTGGTGTACGGTGCAACGTGTATTCATCAATCGAAGCGTCCACTATTAGATAATTATTTTAATTACACGAAACAGTCAGAAGATAGTTCGAAAGAGCGCGGATTGTTTATTTCGGAGCCGAAAAAACCAGAAACTCATTATTCAATCTATGAAGATCCCCATGGGACACATATTTTTGCGGATAATGATCTGAACTTGATTGAAGAATTAGCAGAATTGACTCAAACAGGTTATCACACTTGGAAATTAGATGGGTTATTTACACCAGGAGCAGATTTTGTCGCGATTGCACAAACTTTTGCAGCTGCCAAGGCCGCCATCGAAGCAGGGTCTTGGGATCAAGCAGCAATTGCTCGTGCAGGCGAAGCGATTCGTCTGCACCATCCGGCGAGTCGCGGCATGGATACCGGATTTTATCATTTAGATCCGACAACGATTAAATAGGGGAAGAGTAAGATGACAGAGAGAAAATTGAAACGGCCGGAAGTATTAGCGCCCGCCGGGACATTGGAAAAATTGAAAACGGCGATCCATTATGGCGCAGATGCAGTCTATATTGGCGGTGACGCCTATGGATTACGGTCACGGGCCGGCAACTTTTCATTTGAAGAAATGGCGGAAGGCGTGGCTTTTGCCAAAGAATATGGGGCCAAAGTTTATGTTGCCGCCAATATGGTCACCCATGAAGGCAACGAGGAAGGTGCTGGCGCCTTTTTCAAAAAATTACGGGAGATTGGAATTTCGGCAGTGATCATTTCTGATCCGGCCTTGATTGAAATTTGCGCGGCAGAAGCTCCGGGCCTAGAGATTCATTTATCAACCCAGGCATCGGCCACTAATGCAGAGACATTAAACTTCTGGAAAGAAGAGGGCTTGGAACGAGTCGTCCTAGCGCGTGAAGTATCGATGGAGGAATTAGCAGAGATTCGGCAAAAGACAGATGTGCAAATCGAAGCCTTCATTCATGGGGCGATGTGTATTTCTTATTCGGGTCGCTGCACATTATCGAATCATATGTCGATGCGAGATGCCAACCGTGGCGGTTGTTCACAATCTTGCCGTTGGAAATATGAGTTATTCGATATGCCTTATGCAAAAGAACACCGTTCATTGACAGAAAATGGGGATGTGACGGAAGAATTTTCCATGAGTGCAGTGGATATGTCAATGATTGAACATATTCCTGATCTGATTGAAAATGGCGTGGATAGTTTAAAAATTGAAGGACGCATGAAATCGATCCACTATGTCTCCACCGTTGCCAATGTTTATAAAGCTGCAGTGGACAGCTATATGGCCGATCCTGATAACTATGTTTGTAAACAAGAATGGATCGACGAATTATGGAAAGTTGCACAACGGGAATTAGCAACTGGTTTCTATTATCAAGTGCCCACCGAAAATGAACAATTATTCGGTCCCCGTCGGAAGATCCCTGTTTATAAATTTATCGGTGAAGTTTTGAGCTATGATGAAGTGAGTGGAATTGCGACTGTCCGTCAACGAAATCATTTTTCTGTGGGTGATGAGATCGAATTTTATGGACCTAACTTTCAGCATTTCGAGCAGACAATCACCGAAATGAAAAATGATGAAGGCGAATCAATTGATCGTGCACCAAATCCGATGATGGTTTTGACTATGCCGGTGGCACACCCAGTAAAACCTGGTGATATGATTCGGAAAAAGAAAGACTAGCTTTTGCCGACCTGTAAAAATTTATTTTATGGGTCGGTTTTTTGTTTCATTTTTTGAAGATTTTCAGTCCACCGACTTTTTAAAAAACCAATTAGGGTTAAAAGTTCGTTAGGCAAAAAGCCATTCTTTTTCAGTAGAATGTATTAAAATGAACATAGCGTTAAAGACTGATTTTCTAGAAAGACTTCTGCCCATTAGGAGTGGTTGGTCAGTTTATTTAAACAGTAAAAACTAAAGTTTATTTTTAATGAATAGAACAAAATAAACGAGGAGGCAGTTGAATGAAAGAATATGATTACATTGTTGTTGGCGGCGGAAGCGGTGGAATCGCTTCGGCTAATCGTGCGGGGATGTATGGGGCTAAAGTATTATTGATTGAAGGAAATAAAATTGGTGGAACCTGTGTCAATGTCGGCTGTGTTCCTAAAAAAGTAATGTGGCAAGCCAGCTCGATGTTAGAAATGATTGAGCGTGACGCATCTAGTTATGGTATTCAAGCAGATGTTGAAAAATTTGATTTTAAACAATTAGTTGAGCGTCGGGAGAAATATATCGATTTTCTCCATGGTGCCTATGACCGCGGACTGGATAGCAATCATGTGGAGCGCATTGCAGGCTATGCAACGTTCAAATCGGACCATGTAATTAGCGTAAATGGCGAAGAGTATACGGCCCCTCATATTTTGATTGCAACCGGTGGTCGGCCGAGTCAAATGCAGATTCCTGGTGGAGAATTTGCCATCGATTCTAATGGTTTCTTTGAGTTGACCGAACAACCGAAAGCAGTCGTTGTTTTAGGTGCCGGCTATATTGCGGCAGAACTGAGTGGTGTCTTGCAAGGGATGGGGACGCAAGTTTCTTGGGCTTTCCGTTATGATCGGCCCTTGCGGACGTTTGATTCGATGTTAGCCGATAACTTGATGGAAATCTATCGAGACAATCAAATGAAATTATACGATCATCATGTAGCAAAAGAAATCAAACAAAATGCTGATGGAACGTACACCGTTTATTTTGAAAATGGCAATACCTTATCTGGAGATCAAGTTTTATTTGCCGGTGGTCGTCTGCCGAATACGGATAAAATAGGGTTGGAAAATACTTCAGTAACGTTAAATGAAAAAGGTTTTGTGATTGTCGATAAATTTCAAAATACGACTAGCGAAGGGGTCTATGCAGTTGGCGATGTGATTGGCAAGATTGATTTGACTCCTGTTGCGATTGCGGCGGGTCGACGATTATCGGAACGTATTTTTAATGGCAAGTCAGAAGAATTTTTAGATTATGAAAATGTTCCGACGGTGATCTTCACCCATCCAACGATGGCAACGATTGGCTTGACTGAAGCAGCAGCCATCGAACGTCATGGTAAAGAGCAAATCAAGGTTTATCGTTCACGTTTCACGCCGATGTACTTTGCGCTGAGCGACTATCGTCAGAAATGTGAAATGAAATTGGTTTGTCTTGGGGAAGAAGAGAAAATCATTGGGTTACACGCAATTGGCATAGGAACCGATGAAATGCTGCAAGGCTTTGCCGTGGCAATTAAGATGGGGGCAACGAAAAAAGATTTCGATGACACCGTAGCGATCCATCCAACCGGCAGTGAAGAATTAGTGACGATGCGTTAAATAAAAGAGCTGGGACACTGCTGTCCTAGCTCTTTTACTGGATTGAACTTAAACTAATCTCGCCAGATGACAAGTTGATTGTTTCATCCCCTAGATCGACGACTAATTCACCGGTGTCGCTAATGGCGATGGCGGTTCCTAGGTAAGCCTGGTCTTTACGCTTAAAGGTCACTTTTTTGCCTAGGACAAATGATTTCTTACGATAAGTAGTTAAATAATCATGATCGGCCAATAAGGCAAAGAAACGATTCCAGATTTTGATAATTAATTGATTGCGAGTAATCGGCGCCTCGCCACTTGGAAACAAGGAGGTTACTTTTTCCTGGAGTTCAGCCGGATAATCTTTTTGTGGGATCGAAAAGTTGATTCCCATACCAATGATAATGTATTTTAAGGAATTGGTTTCAATGTCTGTCATCGCTTCAGTGAGGATACCGGCGACTTTTTTCTGATTCAGATAAATATCATTGACCCATTTGATTTGGCTGTCGACTCCTAAGAGTTCATCGATCGCATCCGCGATGGCGACTGCCATTACGACCGTATATTGTGGCAGCTCGTTTAACTGTTCTTTCGGTTCCAACAATAAACTCATATAAATACCTTGCTGTTTAACCGCGAAAAAGGGGCGATTAAAACGACCGTGGGGGGCTTCTTGTGTATCTGCTACGATTAATAAAGGTGCGGATTTTCCTTCTACGACTGCTAACTGTGCATCCTTCATCGTTGAAACAGAGGTCTCTAGCACCGTAACATCAAGTGCTTGTTTAATCTGCTCTTGAATTTCTTTGGCATCTAAAATATCTGAGGGTTGGTAACGATACCCCTTAGCTAAATGTTGGATTCGATAGCCTTTTTTTTCTAGTTCTTTGATGGCCTTCCAGATAGCCGTTCGAGACACACCGAGTTCTTGGGCTAGGGCCTCACCAGATAAAACTTCTTCAGCTGCTTTTAAGCGCGCCAAAACTTGTTCTTTTGTCGTCAACTGCGCTCCTCCTTTTTTTCAGTTACGAGTAGTGTAACAAAAAAGCAGGCTGCATAAAAGCAGCCTGTCAAGAAAGGGGGATGAAATAAAAAAGTATAGGGATGTCAGCTTAACAACAATGCATCATCTTTGAGTTCAACGCCTGAATTTTGCTGGAAGAGCTCCATTAATTTTGGCACCGTTAAGTTTTGTTTTTCTGATTGTTTTAAATCTAAAGCAATCTGCCCTTGATGGAGCATAATCAGCCGGTTGCCGTATTGGATCGCATCTTCCATATTGTGGGTCACCATAAAGGCGGTCAGTTCTTGTTCACGAATCAGTCGTTCAGTCAGCTCCATAACCGTTAATGATGTTTTGGGATCCAGCGCGGCAGTATGTTCATCTAATAAAATCAGATCTGGACGTTGCAACGTCGCCATTAATAAGGTGATGGCTTGGCGCTGACCACCAGAAAGCAGCCCGATTTCTGCGTCTAAACGATTTTCCAAGTTCAGATTCAGCATGGCTAATTGTTCTTGGAAGAAGCTCCGGTCTTTATTTTTAACACCTAGAGAAAATCCCCGTTTATGTCCGCGTTTCATTGCTAGTGCTAAGTTTTCTTCTACCGATAAGCGGACGGCAGTTCCCATTTTAGGATCTTGGAAAACCCGACTGATTTTTTTTGAGCGTCTAGTAACCGAATGTTTTGTCATTTCTTCTTCATTTAAGAATAATTGGCCTTCTTCTACCGGTAGTGTCCCAGCAACACTGTTTAATAAAGTTGATTTGCCGGCTCCGTTTCCGCCGATAATGGTCACAAATTCGCCAGGGGCGAGGCTTAAATTGATTCCACGCAACACATGGTTTTGATTGACCGTTCCCCGTTCAAAGTATTGGTGTAGGTTACTAATTCTTAAAACTGGTTGCATTTGCATCGGCCCCTTTCTTTTTTGATTTGATCGTAAATTTCGAACGGATTTGTGGTAAAGAAAGACAAACGACAAGGACAATCGCGGAAGCTAATTTAGAATCTGTCGGTTCGACATTCATTTCGAATACTAAAGCCAAGATAAAGCGGTAAATAATCGCTCCTACTACGATAGTAATCAAGCGCACCCAGATGGGCTTATTATGCAGCAACACTTCAGCAATGATAATCGATGCTAGGCCAATGACGATCGTACCAACGCCGGAATTCAAATCAGCAAAGCCGTTATTCTGAGCTAATAAGGCACCGGAAAGAGCGATACTGCCGTTTGAAATCATATAACCTAAAAGTTTCATATTCTCAGTTCGAATGCCATTTGCTTCACTCATCTCAGGGTTATCGCCGGTTGCGCGAACAGCTAATCCGATTTCAGTCCGGAAGAACAAGACCAACAGTAAAATAACTAGTAAAACGATTAGCAGTCCGATTAGAATAACTGCATTATTTTTCGATAGTCCCATCGTTTGAGCCATTGTAAATACGGTGTTTTCGCCCAACAAAGCGATGTTTGGGGCCCCCATCACTCGGGAAGTGACCGAATATAGACCCGTCATGGTGATAATCCCCGCTAGCAACGCCGGAATCTTAAATTTTGTGTTTAAAATACCAGTCACTAAACCGGCTAACATCCCACCGCCAAAGGCTAAGATAGTGGCTAGTGCAGGATGTAACCCGTTAACGATTCCGATTGCGGCGATCCCGCCGCCCAAAGGAAAACTTCCTTCGGCGGTTAGATCGGCGATATCTAAAATTCGAAAAGTCATGTAAACACCGATCGCTAGTAATGACCAGAGTATACCTTGTGACGTCGCTGATAATAACAAAGTGATAACATTCATGATTCGTCCCTCTTTCTTTTGGAGAACTGTTCTGATTTAACTATTTTGGTTCTTTGATACTGGCTGGATCAATGCCTAAAGCTTCAGCCATTTCTTTATTAACGACTAATTTCAAATCTTCTGCTGATTCCACCGGAGTATCGGCTGGTTTAGCATCGCCGTCTAAGATTTTGGCAGCCATTTTCCCGGTTTGCTTACCCAAAGATTTGTAGTCGATCCCAACCGTTGCTAATCCGCCTCCGTCGATTTGTTCAGTTGAACCAGCTACTAAAGGAATTTTCTTTTCTTTAACAACATCTCCGATAACAGCAGCGGCACTCGCGAAGGTATTATCCGTCGGTACATAAATACCATCAGTTTCACCAGCTAAAGATTCAGTTACCTGTTGAACATCATTCGTTGTGTTGGCCGTTTTGACTTTGACTTCAATGCCAGCTTTTTTCAATGCTTTTTCAGCAAGATCGGCTTGGATTTTTGAGTTGGCTTCACCAGCGTTGTACATAATCCCGATTGATTTTGCATCAGGAACGATTGATAACAATAGGTCAATTTGCTTGTCGATAGGAACCATATCGGTCGTTCCGGTAACATTGCCCCCCGGCTTTTTATCACTTTTCACTAATTTGGCTTCTTCCAGATCAGTAACAGCAGTTACGGTGATCGGAATTTCTGTCGTTGCATTTAACAAAGATTGGGCAGCTGGAGTAGCTACGCCTAATAGCAAATCTGGTTCTTCCTTCACTAATTTCTCACTCATACTTTTTAGATTGTCTTGGTTGTTTTGAGCATTTTGATATTCGATAGTCAAATTATCGCCTTCTTTATAACCGCCCTCAGCTAACCCTTCCTTGAACCCTTCGTAAGCATTGTCTAATGAGGGATGTTGAACCAATTGTAAGACCCCAACTTTTTTCGCGTCATCATTGCCACCAGCCTCTTTATTGCCACAAGCTCCCAACATTAATAAACTTACCAATCCAATTCCTGCTAATATCGCTTTTTTCATTTTTTTCGCTCCTTTTTCGTATTAATGGATTTATTTTCAAGCCATATGTCATTCCGCTAGAAGAAACTATTGAAATAGCAGGCTTAAATTTTATGCTTTGTTTTTGACTAAGTCCTAAGTAAAACTATATTTGAAAATCAAGGGCTCATTTTCTTGTAATAAAAAATCACCCGCTTAGAAGTCTCGAACTCTAAGTGGGTGATAGGAATGCAAATGAATACTGCTTCAGCCACTTAGATCTCTCTATGCGGCCGGTGGTACGTTGAAATGCTCTAGCCATCATAGATACAAAAAACACTGAGGTTGTTTGTATCCATTCCGATGAATACAAACCTATCTAAAATAGCTAAAGTAATAGCGGTTATTCAGTTGTGAGCTTTTTGTATGCACCATCAGGAACAACCTCCAACTTGTTAAGATGTAAATTAGTATACGGTAAGAAAAATGAGATGTCAATAATAAAAAGAAGAATATTCAGAAAATTCAAAAATGTAAAACGAATTAAACCAATTATAGTTACTGAAAGTTTTAAGAAAAGGTTGCGAAAAAGGCCGTTCAGTCCTAGCACCTATTGACTTTTATGCTGGCGTCGTGTATTATATTAATTTGCTAAAACTATCTGAAATGATAAAAGGCAGGAACGAAATATTGTCCGTTCCGGCTTTTAATAAGGAAACAAAAGTAGAAGCTTGCGAAATCTTTTCAAAAGAATGTTCTATTTTTGGTTTTTTTTTGCCTAAAAGCCGCAAAAAATGTCGGTTGTTACTTAAATTTAATTTTCGTAACATAAATGTAATTTATCTTCGGATCGGTTTTCAAACTTTTAAGAGGGGTGAAGAACTTGGCTGGACACGTAGTGAAATACGGGAAACACCGAGAACGCAGAAGCTTCGCACGAATCAGTGAAGTGTTGGAATTACCGAATTTGATCGAAATTCAAACAGATTCTTATCAATGGTTCCTAGATGAGGGCTTGCAAGAGATGTTTGAAGACATTTTGCCAATTGAAGACTTTAATGGAAACTTGTCACTTGAATTTGTTGACTATGAATTGAAAGAACCTAAATACACCGTTGCAGAAGCTCGTTCTCACGATGCAAATTATTCTGCACCATTACATGTGGTATTACGCTTAGTAAACCGTGAAACTGGAGAAATTAAATCCCAAGAAGTATTCTTTGGTGATTTCCCATTAATGACGGAACAAGGAACCTTTATCATCAACGGGGCCGAACGGGTTATCGTATCCCAATTAGTTCGTTCTCCCGGTGTTTACTTCCACGGGAAAGTGGATAAAAACGGAAAAGAAGGCTTTGGCTCAACCGTTATCCCTAACCGTGGTGCATGGTTAGAAATGGAAACAGACGCAAAAGATATCTCTTACGTTCGGATCGACCGCACACGTAAAATTCCTTTGACCACGTTAGTTCGTGCTTTAGGTTTTGGTTCAGATGATACGATCTTTGAAATCTTTGGCGAAAGCGAATCATTACGCAATACAATCGAGAAAGACTTGCACAAAAACCCAAGTGATTCTCGGACTGAAGAAGGGTTAAAAGACGTCTATGAACGTTTACGTCCAGGCGAACCTAAAACAGCAGACAGCTCACGGAGCTTATTAACGGCTCGTTTCTTTGATCCAAAACGTTACGACTTAGCCAATGTTGGTCGTTACAAAGTAAATAAAAAATTAGACCTTAAAACACGTCTATTGAACTTGACGTTAGCTGAGACATTGGTTGATCCTGAAACGGGTGAAATCATCGTTGAAAAAGGGACAGTTCTTACGCACCAAGTGATGGAAGAACTAGGACCAAAACTTGAAAATGGGTTGAATTCCGTTACTTACTACCCATCTGAAGATGCAGTTGTAACGGATCCAATGACTGTTCAAGTTATCAAAGTCTTTTCACCAAAAGATCCAGAACGTGAAGTAACAGTGATCGGTAACGGTTATCCAGATTCTTCTGTGCGCACCGTTCGCCCAGCAGATATCATTGCTTCAATGAGCTATTTCTTGAACTTGATGGAAGGTATCGGCAATGTCGATGATATCGACCACTTAGGAAATCGTCGAATCCGTTCAGTTGGTGAATTGTTACAAAACCAATTCCGAATCGGGTTAGCCCGGATGGAACGGGTCGTTCGTGAACGTATGTCAATTCAAGACCAAGAAACGTTGACGCCGCAACAATTGATCAATATTCGTCCAGTTGTTGCCAGCATCAAAGAATTCTTCGGTTCTTCTCAGTTGTCACAGTTCATGGACCAAACCAATCCGCTCGGCGAATTGACGCACAAACGTCGTCTATCTGCCTTAGGACCTGGTGGTTTGACTCGTGACCGTGCCGGTTATGAAGTTCGAGACGTTCACTATTCTCACTATGGCCGGATGTGTCCAATTGAAACCCCCGAAGGTCCCAATATCGGGTTGATCAACAGCTTGGCTTCTTATGCCAAGGTCAACAAATTTGGTTTCATCGAAACTCCTTACCGCCGTGTGGATCGTGCAACTGGTCGAGTAACGGATAAAATCGATTACTTAACTGCTGACATCGAGGACCATTACGTTGTTGCCCAAGCAAACAGTAAGTTGAATGAAGACGGCACCTTCGCTGAAGATGTGGTTATGGCTCGTGCAACTTCTGAAAACTTGGAAGTAACGATTGATAAAGTGGATTACATGGATGTATCGCCAAAACAAGTAGTTGCAGTCGCGACCGCTTGTATCCCATTCTTGGAAAACGATGACTCTAACCGTGCCTTGATGGGTGCCAACATGCAGCGTCAAGCTGTTCCATTGATCCAACCTCGTTCTCCATGGGTTGGTACTGGGATGGAATACAAAGCAGCTCATGACTCAGGTGCCGCTTTATTATGTAAAAACGAAGGTGTCGTTGAATTCGTTGATGCTCACGAAGTTCGTGTACGTCGCGACAATGGCGCATTAGATAAATACGACATCACTAAATTCCGTCGTTCAAACTCAGGAACCAGCTACAACCAACGTCCATTAGTTGGTTTAGGTGAAAAAGTTGATGTTGGCGATATCTTAGCTGATGGACCTTCAATGGAAAACGGCGAATTGGCATTAGGCCAAAACGTAGTCGTAGCCTTCATGACTTGGGAAGGGTACAACTATGAAGATGCCATCATCATGAGCCGTCGTTTGGTGAAAGATGATGTTTATACTTCAATCCATATTGAAGAATACGAATCAGAAGCTCGTGATACAAAATTAGGACCTGAAGAAATCACCCGCGAAATCCCTAACGTTGGGGAAGACGCTTTGAAGAACTTAGACGAAATGGGAATTATCCGTATCGGTGCTGAAGTTCACGATGGCGACCTATTAGTTGGGAAAGTCACTCCTAAAGGGGTAACAGAATTATCAGCTGAAGAACGTTTATTACATGCGATCTTTGGTGAAAAAGCCCGTGAAGTTCGTGATACGTCTCTACGTGTGCCTCACGGCGGCGGCGGGATCGTTCATGACGTGAAGATCTTTACTCGTGAAGCAGGCGATGAATTATCTCCAGGTGTGAATATGTTGGTGCGCGTTTACATCGTGCAAAAACGTAAAATCCATGAAGGGGATAAAATGGCCGGCCGTCACGGAAATAAAGGGGTCGTTTCGCGCATTATGCCTGAAGAAGACATGCCATACTTACCAGACGGCACACCAGTGGATGTCATGTTGAATCCATTAGGGGTACCATCTCGTATGAACATCGGGCAAGTATTGGAATTGCACTTAGGGATGGCTGCTCGTCAATTAGGTATCCATGTGGCAACACCAGTATTCGATGGCGCACAAGATAGCGATGTCTGGGAAACTGTACGTGAATCTCGTATGGCGGCAGACGCTAAGACTGTCCTTTACGATGGCCGGACGGGTGAACCATTTGATAACCGTATTTCCGTTGGGGTTATGTACATGATTAAATTGGCCCACATGGTCGATGATAAATTGCATGCTCGTTCAATTGGACCTTACTCTCTTGTTACGCAACAACCATTGGGTGGTAAAGCTCAATTTGGTGGACAACGTTTCGGGGAAATGGAAGTTTGGGCACTGGAAGCATATGGTGCTGCTTATACCCTACAAGAAATCTTGACTTACAAATCAGACGATGTGGTTGGTCGTGTGAAAACTTACGAAGCCATCGTCAAAGGTGAACCTATTCCAAAACCAGGTGTACCTGAATCTTTCCGCGTATTGGTGAAAGAATTACAAGCTCTTGGTTTAGATATGCAAGTCTTAGATATCAATGACAAAGAAATCGAGTTGCGAGACATGGATGATGATGATGACGACTTAATCACAGTTGATGCCTTGACGAAATATGCAGAGCAACAACAATCTGCTAAAGAAGTCGAAGCGCAAGCAGCTGCTGAAAAAGCCGAACAAAAATCAGATTTAATCCAAGAAATCGAAACTGCTGAAGACTTATAAGAGTCACGCTTGCCATACGTAAGTCAGCTTTTCCTAGCTGACTTACGATAAAATGAAATGGAGGGAAACCCTTTTGATCGATGTAAATAAATTCGAAAGTATGCAAATAGGTTTGGCTTCTCCTGAAAAAATCAGAAGCTGGTCATACGGTGAAGTAAAGAAACCGGAAACCATTAACTATCGTACCTTGAAACCTGAACGCGAAGGGTTATTCGATGAAAGAATTTTTGGGCCAACCAAAGACTGGGAATGTGCCTGTGGGAAATATAAACGGATTCGTTATAAAGGAATCGTCTGCGACCGTTGTGGTGTTGAAGTTACTCGTTCGAAAGTTCGTCGTGAACGGATGGGCCATATCGAATTAGCAGCCCCTGTTACACATATCTGGTATTTCAAAGGAATTCCTTCTCGGATGGGTCTTGTCTTAGACATGAGTCCTCGTGCGTTAGAAGAAATCATTTACTTTGCATCTTATGTCGTGATCGATCCAGGTAATACAAGCCTAGAGAAAAAACAATTATTGACGGAACGTGAATACCGTGAAAAACGGGATCAATACGGTCAAGAATTCCACGCGGCTATGGGTGCCGAAGCTATCAAGCAGTTATTAGATCAAGTCGATCTAGATGGCGAATCATCAGAGTTAAAAGAAGAATTGAAAACAGCCCAAGGGCAAAAACGGACCCGTGCGATCCGTCGTTTAGATGTGCTAGAAGCGTTCCGTTCTTCTGGTAACCTTCCTAGCTGGATGGTAATGGATGTTATCCCTGTCATCCCGCCAGATCTACGTCCGATGGTTCAATTAGAAGGTGGCCGTTTTGCAACGTCTGACTTGAATGATTTATACCGTCGTGTGATTAACCGTAACAACCGTTTGAAACGATTGTTAGACTTGAATGCACCGAACATCATCGTACAAAATGAAAAACGGATGCTTCAAGAAGCGGTCGATGCGTTAATCGATAATGGTCGTCGTGGCCGTCCAGTTACAGGACCGGGGAACCGTCCATTGAAATCTTTATCTCACATGTTGAAAGGGAAACAAGGTCGTTTCCGTCAAAACTTGCTGGGTAAACGTGTCGATTATTCTGCCCGTTCTGTTATCGTCGTTGGACCTTTCTTGAAGATGTATCAATGTGGTCTGCCAAAAGAAATGGCGATCGAATTGTTCAAACCTTTCGTTATGAAAGAATTAGTTCAACGTGAAATTGCTTCAAATATCAAAAATGCCAAACGTAAGATCGAACGTCAAGAAGACGTCGTGTGGGACGTTCTGGAAGAAGTAATCAAAGAACACCCTGTCTTACTTAACCGGGCACCTACGCTTCACCGCTTAGGTATCCAAGCATTTGAACCAATCTTAGTTGAAGGTCGTGCGATCCGTCTTCACCCATTAGTATGTGAAGCCTATAATGCCGATTTCGATGGAGACCAAATGGCTGTCCATCTACCTCTAGGTGAAGAAGCACAAGCTGAAGCTCGTTTGTTGATGCTTGCTGCGACCCACATCTTGAACCCTAAAGATGGTAAACCAGTTGTTACACCATCTCAAGATATGGTCTTAGGTAACTACTACCTAACAATGGAAGAAGAAGGCCGCGAAGGTGAAGGTATGATCTTCCGCGACATGAATGAAGCAGTTCTAGCATGGCGCAATGGCTATGTTCACTTGCACTCACGAGTGGCTGTCGATCCTAATGCCTTAGGAGACAAACCATTTACTGAAGAACAAAAAGAACGTATGTTGATTACGACGGTTGGGAAAATTATCTTCAATGATATCATGCCGCAAGAGTTCCCTTACTTGAACGAACCGACTGATTTCAACTTAACGCAACACACACCTGATAAATACTTTGTTGAAAAAGGTGCCGATATTCCTGCAGCGATTAAAGAACAAGAAATCATCTTGCCATTCAAGAAGAAAAATCTTGGGAATATCATCGCTGAAGTCTTCAAACGTTTCAAAGTCACTGATACGTCAATGATGCTTGACCGTATGAAAGACTTAGGTTACAAACATTCAACACACGCTGGGATGACCGTTGGTATCGCTGATATCATGGCACTAGCAGAAAAACAAGAAATCATCGACAATGCTCACAAACAAGTCAGCACGATCACGAAGCAATTCCGTCGTGGTTTGATTACTGATGATGAACGTTATGAACGGGTTATCGCTGTTTGGAATGCTGCTAAAGATGAAATCCAACAACGACTAATGGAATCCTTAGATGCGAAGAACCCAATCTTCATGATGTCTGATTCTGGAGCCCGTGGTAATATCTCCAACTTTACTCAGCTTGCTGGTATGCGTGGATTGATGGCCGCTCCGAATGGACAAATCATGGAATTGCCAATCATCTCAAACTTCCGTGAAGGTCTATCTGTCTTGGAAATGTTTATCTCGACTCACGGGGCTCGTAAAGGGATGACCGATACTGCCTTGAAGACTGCCGATTCAGGTTACTTGACTCGTCGTTTGGTTGACGTTGCCCAAGATGTGATCGTACGTGAAGAAGATTGTGGTACTGACCGTGGTCTAGAAATCTCTGCGATTCGTGAAGGTAACGAAATCATCGAATCATTAGAAGAACGTCTGGTTGGACGTTATACGCAAAAATCAGTAATGCATCCTGAAACTGGTGAAGTAATTTTACCGGCTGATGCATTGATCAGTGAAGCAGATGCGAAACGCATCATCGACGCTGGCGTTGAGAAATTAACGATCCGTTCAGTCTTCACATGTAATACTAAACACGGTGTATGTAAACACTGTTACGGCCGTAACTTGGCAACTGGTGACGACGTTGAAGTCGGTGAAGCAGTTGGTACCATCGCCGCTCAATCAATCGGTGAACCAGGTACTCAGTTAACCATGCGGACATTCCATACCGGTGGGGTTGCCGGAGACGATATTACACAAGGTCTTCCTCGTGTCCAAGAAATCTTCGAAGCACGTAATCCTAAAGGTTTAGCTGTAATTACTGAAGTTACTGGTGAAGTCGTTGAGATCGCTGAAGATGCTGCGACTCGTACGAAAGAAGTTACCGTCAAAGGTGAAACCGATACTCGTACGTACACTGTTCCTTACACTGCGCGGATGAAAGTCGTTGAAGGCGACATGATCCACCGTGGGGCACAGTTGACAGAAGGTTCAATTGATCCTAAACACTTGTTGCAAGTCCGTGATGTAATCTCTGTTGAAACGTACTTACTACGTGAAGTTCAACGTGTTTACCGGATGCAAGGGGTAGAAATCGGCGATAAACATATTGAAGTAATGGTTCGTCAAATGTTGCGTAAAGTCCGTGTTATGGACCCAGGTGACACTGATATCTTGCCAGGTACACTGCTTGATATTGCTGACTTTAAAGATCAAAACTACAATACTTTAGTTGCTGGTGGTACGCCTGCGACATCTCGTCCAGTCTTGCTTGGTATTACCAAAGCTTCATTGGAAACAAACAGCTTCTTATCTGCTGCATCATTCCAAGAAACGACTCGTGTCTTGACCGATGCTGCGATCCGCGGTAAGAAGGATCCATTACTTGGATTGAAGGAAAATGTTATTATCGGTAAGATCATCCCTGCTGGTACAGGTATGGCGACTTACCGTAACATGGAACCAAAAGAAGTTGTCGTAGCTAGCGAAAATGTCTACAGTATCTCTGATATTGAAGCACAAATGGCTGCCGAAGACGCTTTAAATAATCCTTTGAGCTAAATAGAACTAGACTTAGACCACAAGATTCAAAAGAATCTTGTGGTCTTTTTCTTTTCGCGCTATTATAAGAAAGTACCTGGCAAAATGACAGCGGTCACTTTGTTCAGAAATTAAATTTCTTTTAGAGCTAAAAAGAAAGACTATTTTCAGAAGACGATTTATGAGAAAATGAGAAAAATAAGCTAAGAAGTAAAATTGTTGAGGTGCTACATGAGCAAAGCAAAGCGGATCATCTTGATTGTCGTAGGAATCCTCGTGATCCTAGTAGGAGCTGTGACCGTTTATTTATTAAAAGTGAATAACGATGTAGATCAAGCAATCAGTAAAATGACGAAAAAAGTTGCCTATCAGACCAAACGTTCGGAGGCCGTGAATTTAGAAAACGGTGAGCCGTTTTCGATCCTTTTAATGGGAACCGATACAGGAGATAAGGGTCGGACGTATCAAGGTCGTTCGGATTCGATGATGCTGGTGACGATTAACCCAAAAAAGAAGAAAACAGTGATGACAAGTCTGGATCGTGATATTTATACTCAAATTGTTGGTTATAAAGGTGACGAGGATAACTATGTCGCAAAAGGTGACACGTACTATGATAAATTGAACGCGGCATATTCGTTAGGCGGAACGAAAATGGCGATTGAAACGGTCCAAGAAATGATGGATGTCCCCGTCGATCACTATATTGAGATAAATATGAAAGGCCTAAAAACCTTAGTAGATGCTGTTGGAGGCATCGAAGTTGATAATAAAATCGAGTTCACTTTGGACGGCGTGCATTTGAAAAAAGGCAAACAGGTCTTAGATGGTCGGCATGCCCTGGAATATGTTCGGATGCGCCACGAAGATCCTCAAGGTGATGTCGGTCGTCAAGCGAGGCAACGAGAAATTTTGTCTAAAATTGTGCGTAAGCTCTTGTCAGTCAATTCGGTCACTAAATACAAAAAATATTTACGAGCAGTCGAAGATTATGTACGGACAGATCTAAGTTGGAGCGAGATGCTGACGGTAGCCAAAGATTATACTCCAGCTGCTGAGAAAATCGAGCAAACCCAAGTCGAGGGCCAAGGCGAGATGATCAATGATATTTACTTCCAAATTTTAGGTCTAAATAATTTACTGGAAGAGCAAAATATTTTGAAGAGACAACTAGCTTTGCCTACGAAAAAGAAATTGCCTAATTGGGATGAAGAAGACGACAATCAATTATTCTTTGCGGATAGTGAAGTTGATGAGATCAGTGCCGGAACCCATTATGATTATGTCGGCTATGGCAAGATTCTTTATCCGATCGATGCGGAGAACTATTAAACAAGCAAATATTCTCAAAGTTGAGCACAAGTGCTGACTTTGAGAATATTTTTTTGTAATGTCTGAGCAAAATCGTTTCATTTTTAGCAGAAAGGATTATGATGAAATCAACGAAGGGGGCGTGTTTTATGATAGCAGAAAAAGCAATTTTTGCTGGTGGCTGTTTTTGGTGTATGGTTGAGCCGTTTGATCAAATGCCTGGGATTAAAGCGGTTGTTGCGGGCTATACTGGCGGTCAACTACCCAATCCAACCTATGAAGAAGTTTGCAGCGGTAGGACTGGACATACGGAAGCCGTGGAGATTACTTTTGATCCAACCGTGATTTCTTATCAGCAATTAGTGGAGATTTATTGGCAACAGACGGACCCAACCGATGCACTGGGGCAATTTGCTGATCGTGGCGATTCGTATCGTCCCGTTATTTTTTATTCTTCCCCAGAACAAAAAAACCTCGCTGAAACTTCCAAACAGCAGCTACAAGCTAGTGGTCGTTTTAAAGATCCGATCGTAACAGCGATTGAGCCGGCTCAAACCTTTTATTCAGCGGAAGCCTACCACCAAGATTTTTATCGCAAGCAGCCAGAACATTATGCTGCCTATAGCAAAGGATCTGGGCGGAAAGGGTTTATTCAAAAAAATTGGCAAAGTTAACACTTTTTTAACAGCAACAATAGTAGTCCAATAAATAGGAAGGGTAAAAATGGGAGCTGTATCAAGGGCTTTTTTTGTAAAGTTCGGTAGCTGAAAAATAATAAACCGCTGAAAGAAGCGCTGAACAGGACTTGCAACAGTTCGTAGCTCGATAAAAAACAACTCCATAATCCAATGATCCAAAGATCTCCCAGGCCGAAGCTGTTTGGGAGAATTTTTTGACTAAGATAAAAGAATAATCCAACTATTATGGGCTGCAGCCAATGAAGGGGTAACAGCAACATAGCGCTGATGAGTAAGGGAATCCCAGTTAAAAGAAAGATCCGCATTTCGACGATTAGTTGATCCCAGTCGATCAGTGCCAAAACGAGTGAACTTAACAACCAAAATAAATACCAAAGATTGAGCCAGTGGAAGTCATGCAAGAAGTGATAAAAGAGCAGACCGCAAAAAAATTCAAGCCAAAAACTACGAGTAGAAAATTTTTGGTGACAATAACGACAAACAAAGCGCTGATGCAAGGCTGAAATTAGTGGAATCAAATCAATGGGTCGAAGGGTCTGTTGGCAGTGATCACAATGAGAAGGTGGTATGAGTAGTGATTCACCTCGCGGCAGCCGGATACTGACGACTGCTAAAAAAGATCCGACGATGGAGCCTAAGATAAATAAATGGATGCTTTTCACCTCCTTTTACAATAAGATACGAAAAAGGCGTATATTCTCAGCGTTTCCTTTGTACTTTTGCTGAAAGTGTATTATGCTTTTAATGGAGTACAAATTTAGGAGGTATGAAGGAATGAAATTTGAAAAAACCAAAGAAGTATTGAACCAATTAGTAGCAGACTTAAGTCAAATGTCTATGGTCATTCACCAAACACACTGGTACATGCGCGGCCCAGGCTTCTTGACATTACACCCAATGATGGACGATTTCATGGATGACGTAAATGATCAATTGGATGAAATTTCAGAACGTTTAATCACATTAGACGGCGCTCCTTATTCAACCTTACGTGAAATGGCAGATCAAACAAAAATCCCAGATGAAAAAGGTCGTTGGGATCGTACGATGGAAGAACGTTTGGCTACCTTAGTTGAAGGTTACCGCTATTTAGCTGACCTTTATCAAAAAGGAATCGAAGTTTCTGGTGAAGAAGGCGATGATCCAACTCAAGATATCTTCATCGAATTTAAAACAGCCACTGAAAAACGGATTTGGATGATCCAAGCACATTTAGGCAAAGCACCTGAAATTGATGCATAATTGATTTAATTAAAAGAACCGACTATCAACGGATAGTCGGTTCTTTTTTTAGCTTATTGATGGGGCAGATTGGTTGGTAGACCGACCACGCCGTCAACGGGAATACAGATAATGATTCCTTGAGCGTCACTGAGGAGTCCACATTGTTCACCGATGGCTTGCATGACGGCCTTCTTCTTGTCTTGTTCGACCAAGAGATAGACCATTTCTTTTTCTGGTTGAACACTGATGCCCCATTTTCTCATCGTTTCCTGCGATTCAAGGCGTCGTGCATGGACGACCGTTCCACCCGAAGCTCCGGCTGCAGTTGCTGCAATCATGACCTCTTCGCTGAACCCTTGATTGATTGTCACCATTAGCAGGCTGTGTTTTGCTTCGTGGCTCATCTTTTTCTCCTCTCTTTCGCTAAATGCTTGATTTTGTTCAGGCATTTCCGAAGCTAAAATTTTCATGATATAGGAACTTGCCCCAGAGATTGGGAAAGTAAAGACACAACCTTTATTGGGCTTATGTAGTCCTAAGCCTTTACCTAGTGCTTCGAACAACGTGGGGACTTGACTTTTTAGAACAGGACAAAAAAGTAATGCTTTTTCTGTCGTGCCTAAGCCTAAATAATCCATGACCTCATTCGTTGCAGCCCCTTCGCCAATACACAGATCTTGAACAGGAGAGTTATGGGTTTCCAAAATAGTATGGGCTTTTTTGACATCTTTATGGCTGATAATCAAGACTAACATCCGGATAGCTGGTTTATGTGTCATCCTCAGAGTCCTCCCATTCTTCGATTTCGTTTAATTCTTCAATGCTTACGTCAATATTTCGAGCAGCTTTAGCAGCTTTCCACCGATAAATGAGGCCCATGATTTGTACAGCAATCAAAGGGGTTAAAGCCACTAAGGCCACAACACCAAAGGCATCAGCCATGATATTACCATCCAGTGCTTCGCTGACTCCGATACAAAGAGGGAGTAAGAAGGTACTAGTCATTGGCCCACTGGCAACCCCACCGGAGTCAAAAGCAATACCGATGAATATCTTAGGAACAAATTTAGTCAACAAAAGGGCAATCAGATAGCCAGGAATAATGATCCAGTAAATGCTGATGCCAGTAATAGCGCGTGTCATGGCTAGTCCTACACTGACAGCTACGCCGATCGAGAGACAGAGATTCATAGCAGAAGCTGAGATTGCGTCTCCTGTGACTGTTTCAACTTGGTGATTCAATACTTGGATGGCCGGCTCGGCTTTGACAATGAAATAACCAATTAACATCCCGATAGGAACCAACAACCATTTAAATGGACTGGCGGCTAATTCCCCCCCTAATAAACTGCCGACAGGTGCAAACCCAATACTGACCCCGGTTAGGAAGAGAACAAGTCCCAAATAAGTGTAGAACAGCCCAACAATCATTCGAACGTATTGCCGTCGATGATAGCGTCGGCTGATTAATTGAAAAACGAAAAAGAGGGCAGCAATCGGCAAGACTGAAATTAAAACCTCGTAGGCATAGTGGGGCAGAGCCAACATAAATTCATGAACGACATCACGAGTCGTGACTACATCAAGGAATTCTGGCGGAGTATAGGCAGTATCGGTTGGGCGGAAGAAAATCCCCAAGAGCAACACAGCGAGGATCGGTCCGATACTGGAGATCGCGACTAAACCAAAGCTGTCGTCAGTTGCATCCTTGTCACTTCTGACAGAAGCCAGCCCGACTCCTAAAGCTAAAATAAAAGGTACTGTGATGGGTCCCGTGGTAGCACCACCGGAGTCAAAAGCAACGGGAACGAAATCATTAGGTGTCCGAAAAGAAAGTAAAATGACTGCAAAATATAAAATCATTAAGATGAAAGATAAACTGATTTTAAATAAAATGCGCAGAACGGCTAACGTCAAGCAAAGTCCGACACCGATAGCTACGGTCCAAACAAGCAGATTGCTGGGGATTGCTGGCATTTGATCAGCTAAAACTTGCAGATCAGGTTCTGCGATGGTGATAATCGCACCAATCACAAATACAATCAAGGCCAGGATTCCAGTTTTTTTACTTTTGGAAAGCTGGGCACCAATCCCTTCACCTAAGGGTGTCATGGATATTTCGGCTCCTAATTGGAAAAAGCCCATGCCGATAATCAGCATCACAGCACCGACAAGAAACATCGCGATCGTACCAATTTCCATCGGAACCAAAACAACACTGATAATTAAAACGATCAGAGTAATCGGCAAGACCGAGGATAGTGATTCGGAAATATTTTCTTTTAATTTTTGATTCATCGTGTCACCTCTCTTTCTGTTCTACAAAAAGGAATGGTGATTTTGCAGATCGAATTAACAACATTAGTGAATAAAATCGTTTGAATATTTAAACAGATGGAGCTTAGTTTGAAAGTCGCTGAGATCGTCAAAAAAAGTCTTCCTATATAAAAAATAACATAAATAAAGAATCAATGTAAGGGGTTTAAGACTGAGCGGGAAAATGAACAGGGGTGTAAACGAAATTAGCAGACTACTTGCTAAGTAGTCTGCTAATAATTAAAGTTCCTTTTTGGCTAACTCAATTTGTTTTTTCACTTGGTCAAAGCCCGTACCGCCTAATGAATGGCGGCGGATTACGGCTGTTTTAGAAGATAATGTATCATAGATGTCGGCTTCAATCACCGGATTAATCGCTTGATATTCTTCTAACGGTACATCTTGTAAGTAAATGCCTTTTTGCGTGCAAGCTAAAACCAGTTTACCGACAATTTCATGGGCTTGACGGAAAGGGATTCCTTTAGTGGCTAAATAATCTGCTAGTTCGGTCGCATTAGAGAAATCCTTTTCGGTCGCATCGTGCATGATCTGCGTGTTGACCTTCATGGTGTCGATCATGCCCGCCATAATGTCCAAGCTGGTAGCAACGGTATGGACCGTATCGAACATCCCTTCTTTGTCTTCTTGCAGATCTTTGTTGTAGGCTAATGGTAAGCCTTTGATCACGGTTAATAAACCCACTAGATCGCCAAACACCCGGCCCGATTTGCCGCGAATCAATTCTGCCATATCGGGATTTTTTTTCTGGGGCATGATGGAACTGCCCGTCGAAAAAGTATCGGTCAATTCGACAAATTTAAATTCGTGGCTACACCATAGGATAATTTCTTCACAGAGACGGGAAAGATGGACCATCAAGATCGAACTGTTGCTCAAAAATTCCAAAATGAAATCACGGTCACTTACACCATCCAAGCTATTCATATAAATATCGCCAAAACCTAATTCATCCGCCGTCATTTGACGATCGATCGGGAAAGTCGTTCCTGCTAATGCTGCACAGCCTAGCGGGGAAATGTCGACACGCTTGAGACTTTCCGCAAGACGAGCTTGATCACGGGTCAGCATGCCATAATAGGCCATTAAGTGATGCCCGAAGGAAATCGGCTGCGCATGCTGCAGGTGGGTATAGCCAGGCATGATTGTTTCCACATGATCTTCAGCTTTGGCGACCAAGACAGCTCGGAAATGCTGGACTTTTTCAATAATTTCAATTAAATGTTCCTTCAAATATAAATGCATGTCGGTTGCGACTTGGTCATTCCGACTACGAGCGGTATGTAATTTACCGGCAACAGGACCGATCTCATCATGGAGCATTTTTTCTAAATTTAAATGAATATCTTCATTTTCAATGGTAAAGCTTAATTCATCATTGGCTGCTTTTTTTGCCAAGGTATTCAGGCCCGCCGTAATTTGTTGCGCTTCTTCTTTTGTAATAATGCCAGTTTCCCCTAGCATCTTGACATGCGCTAAACTACCGACGATATCCTGTTTGGCTAATTGCTGGTCGAAGGGAATCGAAGCACCAAAAGCATCGATCCAAGCTTCATTCTTACCGTCAAAACGGCCACCCCAAAGTTTTGCCATAATAGTTGTCCTCGCTTTTCTTTTGTAAGTCGTATATAGAAAGATTATTGCTAAAAAAGACCGACTAATCGGTCTTTTTTAGCAGCTGCTTTAAGTAGCTAGCTTAATGAACAAAGTTGTTCATTAAGCGTTTGAATTTAGGGAGGAGGCATCTTTTCAGATACCTCAGGATGAAATCATTGCTGGTTTCCTTATTTCCTGACTGGAAAAGAAACTCTCCTAAGAGCAATGGCAAGATGTGAAACCGGACGGCCTTATTTACCGGCAAGTAAAAGCCGCCTCACATCTGGTTTCGCTTGCAAATTCATTTTAAACAGTCGGTTGTTTCTTTTCTGCTTGGACCTCAGCGTTTACCTTGGTTGGTAAGCCCCATAATTTGATGAAGCCAACTGCCGCATCTTGATCGAAGGTATCGGCAGAAGTATAGGTCGCCAAGTTTTCGTTGTATAGACTATTATCAGATTTACGTCCTTCAACGATGACGTTGCCTTTGAATAATTTCACCCGTAGTACGCCGTTAACCACTTCTTGCGATTGTTTCAAGAACGCGATCAAGGCATCCATCGTTGGATTGAACCATAGACCATCATAGATCATTTGGCATAATTGTTGTTCAATGACTGGTTTGAAATGGGCCATCTCACGGACAAAGGTCAAGTCTTCTAATTCTTTATGGGCCTTCATCAAGACTTCCGCTCCGGGACATTCATAGACTTCCCGTGATTTGATTCCTACCAGACGATTTTCGATATGATCGATCCGGCCGATACCGTGCACACCAGCGATCGTATTTAACTTCATGATTAAGTTTGCTAATGATAATTCTTCACCATCTAACGCCGTTGGCACGCCTTTTTCAAAGGTGATCTCAACAGTCGTAGGTTTATCAGGTGTATCCTCTAATTCAGCAGTGATAGCGTAAGCTCCTGCTGGTGGGGTCGCCCAAGGATCTTCTAAGACGCCACATTCACAAGCCCGGCCCCATAAGTTTTGGTCGATGGAATAAGGATTGTCCAAATCTGCTGGGATTGGTACTCCTTTTTCCGCCGCATAGTTGATTTCTTCTTCCCGTGACCATTTCCATTCACGGACCGGTGCGATGATCTTCAAGTTTGGATCAAGGGCGGCAATTGAAACTTCAAAACGAACTTGGTCGTTGCCTTTACCGGTACAGCCGTGGGCAATTGTAGTGGCCCCAGTTTGATGAGCTAGCTCGACTAGTTTTTTTGAGATCAACGGACGAGATAATGCAGAAACTAATGGGTAAGAATTTTCATAGTAAGTATTTCCTTGGAGAGCCACTAAAACAAAATCCTGTGAAAATTCTTCGCGAGCATCAATGGCATAAGATTCAGTCGCGCCAACTTGTAATGCTTTGTTCTTAATAAATTCGGTATCGCGGCCTTCGCCAATATCTAAACAGCAGGCAATCACGTCATAGCCTTCATCAACGAGCCATTTAATTGAGACAGAAGTATCTAAACCACCTGAGTATGCTAAAATCACTTTTTCTTTCATCCTGCATTGCTCCCTTATCGCTTTTTCATTAAAATCTAATTAATGTGTTGAAGCTATCTTAGCACCGTAAAATACAAAAATCAAGCACTTTTTAAATATTTATGCAAAATATTTTCGAAAACACGTTTCTTTATTCATTTAAAACTGGATATAGCGGTTGATAATGAATAGTAGAAGAAAGCTAGTAAAATGAAAAGATTTTGCGTTTTCAAGGAGAAAAACATTGACAGGGCAAGCTTTAGCAAGTATTATGGTAAATGGTATTGTTTGCCCCACAAGAGCCCCGGAAACTCAAGTGTTTGTCAAACATTCGAAATTGAAATTGGAGGAAAAAAACGTGCGTACAACATATATGGCTAAGCCAGGCGAAGTAGAACGTAAATGGTACGTAGTAGACGCAACTGATGTTCCTTTAGGACGTCTTTCAACAGTTGTTGCATCAATGCTACGCGGAAAAAATAAACCAACATTCACACCACATGTAGATACTGGTGATTTTGTAATCGTAATTAATGCAGATCAAGTTAAATTAACAGGTAAGAAAGCAACTGACAAGATTTACTACCGTCACTCAAACTTCCCTGGTGGATTGAAATCAATCTCAGCAGGCGAAATGCGTGCTAAAAATTCTCGCCGTTTGGTCGAAACTTCTGTTAAAGGTATGCTTCCTAAAAACACTTTAGGCCGCGCTCAAGGCATGAAACTTCACGTATACGGTGGAGCAGAACATCCACATGCAGCACAACAACCAGAAGTCTTAGACATCACAAACTTAATTTAATAGGAGGGAAATTCATTGGCACAAGTTCAATATAACGGCACAGGCCGTCGTAAAAATGCAGTTGCTCGCGTACGTTTAGTACCAGGAACTGGTAAAATTACTGTAAATAAAAAAGACGTTGCAGAATATATCCCACATGCTGACCTACGTTTAGTAATCAACCAACCATTTGGCGTTACTGAAACAACTGGTTCATACGATGTATTCGTAAACGTTGATGGTGGGGGCTACGCAGGTCAAGCCGGCGCTATCCGTCACGGTATCTCACGTGCTTTATTAGAAGTAGATCCTGATTTCCGCGCACCATTAAAACGCGCTGGATTACTTACTCGTGATTCACGTATGGTTGAACGTAAAAAACCAGGTCTTAAGAAAGCTCGTAAAGCATCTCAATTTTCAAAACGTTAATATCCTTTATATATCAACGTTTCTGGCACTTTCTGATTTTTGGAAAGTGTCTTTTTTTGTACGCTTAGGTACGAAAAAATGTACGAGATTTTGAATAGGCTGTTTTTAAGACCTAGGTTAGGAACCATATAATTGTTCTTTTTAAGTTGTTTAGTTGTTATTTTAAACTGTTATTTATTTCGCTTGGCGAGCTTCATCCAGACGTTTCTCGAATTTCTCATAGGTGGAAAGATCCACAACGTTCGGTGTATTAACGTATATCTCTGTCGTTTTGATATCCGAGTGGGTCAAGGCTTGAGAAATTTGAGCCATCGTTGCACCACCTTCACGAGCTAAGGTACTAAAGGTATGCCGCAGCTTGTGTGGATTTGTTTGAGTCAGTTCCTCATGTCTTCGGCGAATGGATTTTAGCCGATAATTTAAATAATCCACATGAACTGGAATGTTTACTTCGCCACTTCGATTGGCATAAGTGAAAAGAAACTGTTCTTTTGTCTGCTTAATCCCAAGCTGTAAAAGTTCTTCCTTTTGCTTTTTCTTCCATTCTTTTAAAAGTTCAATAAGGAATGTCGGAATCTTGAATTTCGTGGCTTTTCGACCTTTTGTGGATTTCAGATTGCCAAACTTATCCTTACTTTGAATCAAACTGACATAACCATTTTCAAAATCAATATGTTTCCACTGAAGGGCATAGGATTCGCTCTTGCGGTCACCTAGATTCAACGTCAGCATAAAGAGAACATAGTCTTGCATGATGAGGGAACCATTGCGATAATCCTCATTGGTTGCGTCTAACCAAGCAATCAATTCTTCTGCTGTCAGTGCTTCACCATTTAACTGACGTTCTGCTTTTAGTTGTTGTTTCTTAGGATCACCTACATAGCGAATGACTTTTTCGATCCGATTGTATTCGATATACTCTAATAATTCCGCGATATCAAAAACCTGATTGACATAACTTTTAATGATTTTGATATTGGCGTAGGTTTGGGATTTTTTCATCAATGTACGAAGCACAAAGTCTTTATTGTCGTTTAAAAACTTGATGGAATAATCCCCAAACATCGGTAGAATATGAAGACGGAAGACATCTTTTGTATTGCTAATGGTTGTAGCAGTCGGAATTTGTCGAGAACGACCTGTCGAACCAGCGATATACATATCCAACCAAACCGTTTGATAAAACTCTTTGAATTTGATATGGCCGTTCAGTTCAAAGGAACGAGCGCTTTTTTCGTTAAGGACACGTTGGATTTTTTGAGTAAGATCTTTTTCAGCCTGTTCTGCTTCTTTCTTTGTTCTGAATGTTTTGCGGTAGCGCTCGGTAGTGACACCGAGAATTTGTCGCACCTCCTTGGGGTAAAAGACCTCCAATTTGTAGTGATTGTTTTTCAATTTGGTAATTGCCATGTTACTTCCTACTTTCTTATACGCAAACCAGAACGTAGGAATGACTACGTTCTGATTATAAACCGCTTCTAGCGATTATAGCAACGCAGCCATTCATCCACGACTTGTCGATCAAAACGAACAACACCTTGAATCGTGATTCTCGGCAATCCTTGTTCGACCCATTTATCCAAAGTATTATTGGCAATGTGGAGATATTGGCAAGTTTCTTTTTTGGTTAAATAGCGCTTGTCGAGAGTGACGTCTTTTCGAACTTGATTCACACTATTCAGAATAAGTGTATAAACGCTATTTCCCAACTGCTTCATTTGCTCATCACTGAGTAAAAATTGAACTTCATTCATAGCTAACCTCCTTTCGTTAGTAAGAATCTTCATTTTCCAATTCCAGTATTTTTTGTTCGATAAAAGTTTGATCCGTTTCTGTAAATTTTTCTTTGCCCTTGGCTAATAATTCTTTCAAATAAACTTCCGCTTGATCTGGCCCATAGGCTTGTAGAAAAGCTTCATAAACCATGGCAAGAGATTTCGAGGTGGTATTCTCTAGCCAGAATTTCTTCTTGGAAAAAGTTGGCTTTTCCCGGACGACACGTAAGGGAATTTTTGGAATGCCCCCCACAAATTTGTCCCACCATTTCATATTGGGCCAACGAGCTTTATTGTGATAATTGACCGGTCCTTTGGGTTTGGTCTTGAAGCTGTAGTGGGAAGCTAAAATGCCACGAATGACCGTATTGAGTGGTATTCCTTTCGCAAGTTTTTCTATTGCTTGCCGGGCCTTTTGATCGGTTAATTCCATTTCCCAGCGAACCCATTCATTGACTTGGGCGATTTCACCTGTCTTATCTCGAATTTCTTGCTTTTTATCGTAAATCCGCAGTAGTTGAGGTTGAGCACCAATATAAAGCGTGTGGCCTGTCAGAATGCCATCTCGTAATTGACCACTATTCACTTCTCGAAAGTGGCGACTTTGAGAGCTGAGTTGGCCGTTCTTCACATATTTTTGCAAGGTAGACACTGGAGGAGAGGAGCCATCAAACAAGTCCATCGCTAAGTCTGCACGAGTGATGGTTCCTTTGGCTTTTAAAATGGTGGCTAAGAATTTCTGCCAATGCCAACCCTCAACGCTGGACATATATTCTTCATATTGGCGACACCCTTGCCCCGATAAGTTTACTAACAGATTGTTATGGTGGTCGCTTTGATGGATGATGATATCTGCAAAGGAATAGTGAGAATCGTAAGTGGGAAAAGGACTCCCTTTCTTTTCCGAAGTAAAGTCAGAAAGGGCAATTCCCAATAAATCCGCAACTTTTTCCATTGAAGCATCCGGCAATGAAAAGCGTAGAAAATCAATCAGACATTCGTTACTTTGCCGGTGTGTTTGGTTCATTCGCTTCTCCTAGCTGATAGGAGGTGGCGCTGATTTTCAACGCTGCAAATTGCCAGGTATCAATCATTGGTTGACCTTCTCCCACAAATGATTTTTTCTGAATTTTTCGGGGATAAACATTTAAACCAGTAAAACGAATGGGAATCAACTCGCCGTCTTCATAGTTATCTAAAATAGGCAGTTCTTCTTGATGCTCGACCACAATGGTGATAGGGGAGCCGAGTTCTGTTCCGCCGTTATTCAGAACCAGTTCGACAAAAGCCCGATCATAGACTTTGAAGGTGAGGATCATTAGCCCGGTCTCTACACGTTCGCCAACATGGTTCTGTTCACGTTCCATGCGCATTTGAATATCACTTTTGGCTACAACAAAACGTTGCGGGAGTTTGAATTGTTTGAGATCGAAACGTAGGCTGGCTAGATTGACAGTTTCTGAATCGTTTAGTGAGATGCTGGTTCCTTTTTGGATCATTAATTTATTTGACATGTGTATTTCTCCTTTGATTTTGAATTTAGTCTTTGTTTTAATTGGTTGAAACAAAGTAGAGTGGGTGCACGAATCAGTTGCATAAAATTTCCTCCTTTCACTAACAAGAACAATTTGGAACTCCCTATTTTCCAAAAAATGTGGAATTTCTCATAATTTTCTTTATGGATGATTTCCCTTCCATTACTACTACAATCTGAGTAGGGTAATTTTTCGAAACAACAGACAATTGAATTGACTTGTAAGAGATTCTTAAGCTATTTGCTTCTTAATCGCCTCATTTCGAAAAAGTTTCTTTTTTGAGAAAACACAAAAAAGACGTGTAAACGAACTCTGCTCTGCCGCTGGCAGCCGGTCCGTTCACACGTCTTTTGCTTTTCTATTTAGCTAATTTTGACAAAAATCGAATCTTTGAAGAATGCTCATGAGGCCTTTTGTAGCAACCTTCAGAGAGATTTCTAATGAGTTCGGTACCCCCGTGTTACTAACGGGGAATCACATATTGATAATTGACTATATTACTTAGGTTAAGGAACTAGGCACTTATTTTATGAATCATATTGGATATGGCTTTCCATAGTCTCTTGTGCTGTATAACAGTCAAGTTTTTCAAAAAATAGAGGGTTCTGAACTTGTAGGAGTTCATCTATGATTCCTGGTGACTCAGTTTTCGAAATATCAAGATAGAATGTTAAGAAAGTTGAGAGTATACGACGTCTTTCTTTAAGTAAAGCTACTTGTTCCTCACCCGAGGATGTTAAAAAAACACCTTGATAAGAAATGTGCTGAATCATATTTTGATTTACCAGTCTATCCATTATTTCTGTAACAGAAGAAGGCTTGACCTCTAGGATATCAGCAACCTGTCTATTTCTTACCAACTTTTTATCTTTACTAAGTTTGTCAATAACTAGCAGATACTTTTCTTGGGTTGGTGTCAATGTTAGTTCTCCTTTCAAGTAAAATCAGTAGCATCCTACGTTATTAAACTGGGGTGTCTTTATGTAACATATCTAAAAATAATCCTAAGAAAAAAATTAGCTAAGTAATAATTTATCTTTTGATGATATCTTATCGTAATGAGATATCTGAGGACCGCTCAATCATCAAAAGTCGTCCCTCTAAATAAACTACAAGAATAATTACTTAGAGGGAAACTTTAAAATATCAATATGTTTTTAACATTGCTAAGCTAGACCATCATGAATTTTGTTTAGATTCCATTTCATCATTGTATAGTAGGTATCGCCTTCGGAACCTTCTTTTGCTAATGAATCAGTAAAAATTTTGGAATAAATTTCTAATCCCGTTTCATCGGCAACTTTATTCATTGACTTAGATGAAACAGAGGTTTCTACGAACAAATGTTTGACATCAGAGTTTTCTATTTTAGCTAACACAGCTTTCATTTGTTCGGGAGTACCTTGAGATTCGGTATTGATTTCCCAAATGTAAGCTGGCGCAACATGATAGGCTTTTGAGAAGTATTTGAAGGCACCCTCTGAGGTGACCAATAAACGCTGTGATTCAGGAATATCGAGAAATTTTGATTGCGCTTCCTCATGTAACTTTTGTAATTTTTTGATATAAGCATCAGAATTAGTTTGGTAATAATCTGCATTTTTTGAATCTTTTTCCTTTAAGACTTTGGTGATTGTTTTGACGTATTGAACACCATTGGCTAAATCAAGCCAGGCATGAGGATCTTCTTCTTCGACGTTGGTTGTTAAGTGCTCCGGTGTTACACCTTCACTGGCGGCGAAAACATCTTTATCGAATTCTTTATGAGCAGTGCTTACCAACTTCTTGAACCAACCACTACCGCCAGTTTCTAAATTCAGTCCGTTGTGAAATAAAACTGTTGCATCTGTTGCTTTTGAGATATCTTCCGGTTTAGGTTCATACTCGTGGGGATCCACGCCGCGTTGAACAATACTATATAGTTCAACGCGATCTTTAGCCACATTTTTAACCATGTCTTCCAAAATCGAGTTTGTAGTTACTACGCTGATTTTTTTGGAATCTGTTGATTGTTTGGAATCTCCACTTCGTCCGTTGACAAAAAAGATTACTCCGGCGACGGCTGCGATCACTACTACGATGGTTACTAATATTCTTTTCATATTTACGCCTCTTTTCTATTTTTGTGTATATGTAACAAGTTTTGTTTTGGTGAGAAGATAAAGGAAATTAAGAATAACCCTGCTGCGACAATAACAATCGCTGGACCAGAAGCCCAGTTGAATGTGTAGCTGAAGTACAAACCACAAATTGATGCGACAACACCAAATATAGCGGAGAAAACAAGCATCACGGACAAGCGGTCGGTCCAAAAGTATGCTGTTGCAGCTGGCGTAATTAACATGGCCACTACTAAGATGATTCCGACAGTTTGTAATGCTGATACGGTTACTAGCGTTAAGACGAGCATAAGGCTATAGTGGATTAGTTGGGTATTTAATCCATATGTTTTAGCGAAGGTCTGATCAAAGGAAGTGATTAACAATTCTTTATAAAATACTTGTACAAAAATAATCACAATTCCTAAAACAATTGCCGTTGTGATCATATCACTATTACTAACAGCTAGAATGTTTCCAAATAAAATATGGTGTAGATTGGTTGAGCTTTCGGCCATAGAGATTAAAATGAATCCCAATGCATAAAAGAAGCTGAAGACAACCCCTATTGCAGTATCTACTTTGATTTTACTATGAGAAGCCACGTAGCCGATTAACATTGCAGCTAGTACACCAAAAATAGATGCTCCAATCAAGATATTTATACCTAACATATAAGCAACAGCAACCCCTGGCAATACTGAATGAGAAATAGCGTCCCCCATCAAAGACATTCCTCGTAGAATGATGAAACTCCCAATAATCCCAGACATAATCCCCACCATTATTGCAGTGATTAATGCACTTTGAAGGAAATCATATTTTCCTAACGCTTGAAAAAAATCCGAGAGAGCAGTCATTCAATTTACCTCCTGAAATAGAACTGAAGATAAGTCATCACTGAATGCTTTACTGATATTCTTCGAATTGTAGACTTCTTGAGTTGGCCCAAAGTCAATGATTCCGTGATTCATAATGACTAATTCATCAAAGTAATCATAAACTTTATTTAAATCGTGATGGATAACGATAATGGTTTTTTGTTCGTCTCGCCATTGTTTTAAAATAGCCATGATGGCACGCTCACTTTCCACATCAATTCCAACAAAAGGTTCATCTAAGACAACAATTTCTGCCTGTTGTAAAATTGCTCGAGCTACGAATACCCGCTGTAATTGTCCGCCTGACAAATTACCTATTTGCCGATTAGCAAAGTCAGTCATTTTAACTTGCTCAAGAGCTGCATCACAAGCAACACGTTCGCTTTTTCCTGGAGTCTTAAACAATCCCAGTTTTCCATAACTACCAGTTAAAACCAAATCATAGACATTGATTGGAAAACTGAGATCTAAATCCTTTCGTTGCTCTACATAGGCAACCTTCTTTTTTACTGTTGCCATTGAATGACCATCAAGCGCGCTACTACCTGATTTTGGATGAATAAGACCCAATATTGCCTTGATTAAAGTAGATTTACCAGCTCCATTAGGTCCGATAATGCCAGTAATCTTCCCTGCATTAAAATGGACGGATAAATTATTGAATACCGGTGTATCGCAGTACGCAACAGATAATTTTTTTACAGTTAACAAATAAAAACCTCCTTTAAAAACTAAATTTTTCTAATTTTAGTTTAACCTCTAAAAATATTTTGGTCAACCTTATTTTTTTCTCTCGACTATTTCAACAAAAAATCGTGAATATTAACAATGGTAATTATCATATAGATATATTTTTAACGTGTACAATTGATTCATTCCGATACAAATGAAATGAAGGCAAATAATATTAAATTAGGCGAATGTTTATTTTTTTTTAGGTTTGTCTAATATTTTGCTTTAATTTAATAAAAAAGAGGTGTATGCTTATGATGTTTTTAAAGGAAGGTGGAAATATTTTGAAAGATACAACAAGTCAGTCCGGTAAAGAGCACAAACCTCGATTAATTCAGCATGCGAATGGTCCCTCTTTAGAGGAAATTAACGGAACTGTCGAGGTACCCAAAGGCAAAGGCTTTTGGAAAATCCTGTTCGCCTATTCTGGACCGGGAGCATTAGTTGCTGTGGGATATATGGATCCAGGCAACTGGTCTACTTCGATTACGGGTGGGCAAAACTTCCAGTATTTATTAATGTCGGTCATTTTAATGTCTAGTTTAATTGCAATGCTATTACAATATATGGCTGCTAAATTGGGAATTGTTAGTCAAATGGATTTAGCTCAAGCAATTCGAGCGAGAACGAGTAAAAAACTAGGAATCATTTTATGGATTTTAACGGAATTAGCGATTATGGCAACAGATATTGCGGAAGTAATTGGCGCATCAATTGCTCTTTATTTACTTTTTAATATTCCGCTTGTCGTCGCAGTCTTTATTACGGTATTTGATGTTTTATTATTATTGTTGTTAACGAAAGTTGGTTTTAGAAAAATTGAAGCAATAGTTGTCTGTTTGATTTTTGTAATTCTTTTTGTGTTTGTTTATCAAGTAGCGTTGTCTGATCCTAATTGGGGGGATGTACTTAAAGGATTGGTTCCGACTGGTGAAACGTTCTCCTCTACACATTCAATTGGTGGTCAAACGCCTTTAACTGGTGCATTAGGAATTATTGGTGCAACCGTTATGCCTCATAATTTATATCTACATTCGGCTGTGTCTCAGACTCGAAAGATAAATCGTACGGATGAAGATGAAATCGCCAATGCTGTACGATTTTCAACATGGGATTCTAACATTCAATTGACTCTCGCTTTTTTTGTTAACTCCTTATTGCTCATAATGGGAGTTGCTGTTTTTAAAACAGGGGCAGTGAAAGATCCATCATTCTTTGGGTTGTATGAGGCTTTATCAAATCCGGATACATTGAGTAACGGAATTTTAATCACCGTTGCAAAATCAGGTCTTCTTTCTACATTATTCGCAGTCGCGTTACTAGCTTCTGGACAAAATTCAACGATTACCGGAACTTTAACTGGACAAGTAATTATGGAGGGATTCATTCATATGAGAATGCCAATTTGGCTAAGACGTTTAATTACGCGTTTGATTTCAGTTATCCCAGTGTTAATCTGTGTAATTATTACAAGCAGGCAAGGAACGATTCGGGAGCACACAGCGTTAAATACACTAATGAATAATTCACAAGTCTTCTTAGCTTTTGCGTTACCATTTTCGATGGTACCATTATTAATGATGACCAATAGTGAGGTGGAAATGGGAAGCCGGTTTAAAAATTCGATAGTTATTCGGATACTAGGATGGGGTTCAGTAATTGGATTGACATATTTAAATTTGATTGGATTGCCCGGCCAAATTGAAGGTTTTTTTGGTGAAAAGGTGACATCAAGCCAACTTGTACTAGCTGATTCTATTGCCTATGTCATTATCGTCGCAGTATTACTACTGTTAGCGTGGACAATTATTGAACTGTATAAAGGAAATAAAAAATATAATCAATTAATTAATGAAAGGTAAGATGCACTATGGAAGGATTTGATGAATTTAAAAATATTTTAGTTGGGGTAGATGAATCAGAAGGAGCTCAAAAAGCCTTTCAATATGCTGTAAAGCAAGCGAGTAAAACTGGAGCCGCATTACTGATTGCCTCAATTTTAGAAATTGAAGAGTTGAATGTTTATGAAGCGTTAGACCCTGAGTACTTGAGCCAGAAACAAAGTCAATTGTTACTTAATTTGGAAAAGTACAAACAATATGCAGAAAATAGCGGTGTAAAAAACATTCAGCTGTACAGTGGAGAAGGTGATCCGGCCGAGGAAATTACTAAGACGATTTTGCCAGCAACATCTGCAGATATGTTAATCATTGGCTCGCGATCAATGCATGGGATTAAAGGATATTTTGGTTCACATGCTACTTATATGGTTAAAAATTCTCCAATCTCAATCACGGTTATTAAGTAACTATTTCAGATAATATATTGGAATTTTTTCTTAAACCGGGGGGAGCTTAAGAGGAAAGGCTGGGAAGGAATTAAACTCCGTAAAGGTGATAGAGCATTAGTATTTAAGCAAAATGTGAATTGAGAGGATACCGTTTAGAATGATTTAAAAATCTAGTTTAGTTTTCTATGTGGAATTTTTCTTATTATCCAGTGAGCCCTTGAATCATGTTATATTAGGCAATAAGAGATTCAATAGGGAGCTGATGAGATTATGTCCGATTACAAATATTCTATAAAAAATACTAAGAAAATTGAGCGAGAAAAACTTCGAGATACTGCTTTGGCATACTCAGCATTAGATGCAGCAATGCCTTCCGAAGATACGATGAAATTAGTAGAAGAATATGTAGATGGAAATATTGAAATTGTTGAGATTTTAAAAATAGTCATTGAGAAATATCACTCGTCTGAGTTAGAAAGCTGATGAGATATAATGTTGTTTAAGGCGGCTGTAGAGAATTAATCTTGAATATTTCTAGGTATGATATGTCAAACATAAATAATTATTAGTTCGTTATTTATTTTGAGTAGTCGTGTTCTGGTTTGCGTATTTTTTTGATGTACGTTTTGATGTGCGAGTTGCTTGAAGTCAGTTTAAATTGATTGATATATAGATTTAGGAAAAATCTATAAAAACCTTGATATTAAAAGGCAATTCAACTAGTTGCGTTATTTATAAGCAAAACCAGGTCTTAAGAAAGCTCGTAAAGCTTCACAGTTCTCAAAACGTTAATCAATTCCTTATTGTATCAACGTTTACAAGAGTTTTTTGGTTCAAGTTGGTTCAAATTATCAATTTGACAAAGAATTTAAGAGGTTTAAAGCATCAGCATCTTGCTGGTGCTTTTTTTCTGGCATCAATTCAAGATAATAGTTCTGCGTTGTTTGAATATTGATATGACCTAAGCGTTTTGATACATAGGCAATATCAATATCTTGTGAAAATAGAAAAGAAGCATGAGTATCTCTTAGGCCGTGGAAGGTAGTTTTTGGAATATCTAGTTTTTTCAGTAATCTGGCGAGCTTAGCAGATTGTTGAAAGCCGTCAGGATCAAAAAAATATCCATTATCCTTAATCGGGACAGATTTTAGAATATCGTAGACTTCTTGATTAATGGAAATATCTCGTCTTGAATTTTTGGTTTTTAACGAAGTATCTTCAGAAGTTGGACTAAGAGAACGTCTGACATGGATACCATATTCAAAGAGGTCTTCGGGACGTATACCTAAAAGTTCTCCGCGTCTCATACCAGTTTCTAATGCAAGGAGTACAAGAATGTTAAACTCATTTTCTCGATGATTAATGACATAAGTACGCAGTTTCTTTAATTCGGTAATGGAAAGTGCACGGTTTCTCTTATCCAAAACTTTCCCTCGTGTTTTGACTAAATTTGCAAAATCGGTAGCAAGATAGCCACGAGCATAAGCATCACGTAATGCCGTTTTGATTTTCAATAGTACTTCATGAGTGGTTTTACGAGAATGAGTCTCTGCATACTTATCTATTTTTCGTTGTACTACAATATCGTTCAAATCCTTTAACTGTATATCGCCAAATAATTTCTTCACCACTTGAGAAGTCCTTTGATAATTTTGAAAAGTCGTTTCTTTTACATCATTTTTCTTTATGATATGAATCCAGTTTTCAAAGAAGTCAGCAAATGTTGTTGTACGCTCTGCTAATTGTTTTCCATTTCCTTTCTCCAATTCATTTTCCAAAGCCCAACGAGTTGCTTCCTTTTTAGAGCTAAATGATTTTGTCAATTTCTTATGTTGACCATGGTTGTAAAGTGAGATCTGAGCTCTATATGAGTTACCACGTTTAATTATACTAGGCATTTATAACAAATCCTTTCACTGAAAGATGGTTGATAAATGCTAGTTGAATACACCGCCATTCTACATGGCGAAAAGCATCTAATCAACCATCCTACGATATTTTAGCTAGATAGAGTGCGTCTTAATAAAATTGATGAGGGAAGTGACAGTGTATCGCTCTTGTCTTCCTATCATAAAACGCTCTAACTCATCGTTTGCGCGAACGAATTTATCAAAAGATTTTGGATCAATCCCTAAAAACTGAGAAGCTTGTTCTCTAGTAAGTAGATAGGGCAATTCATAAGTAGTTATTGTATTTTTCATAGTTTATTTCCTTTCCAAAAATGTTTTTTGGCTGACACAAGGAAATGTGCTATACTCAACTTGTCTAGGGCGGAGTACGTTTATACATTTTAATGTGTAAGCTGTGCTTTGCTTTTTTTTTGTATTTTTTCTGTCTTCATATTTTGAAGACACTGGATATAAAATTCTACTTCTTCCTGATAATAATCAGGCTCAGCAATCAAATTTTCTAAAATTTTTTGCTGCCTTGAACTAAGTTCCCCACAGCTAATAATCTCGTTAATCAAATTTGAATCAAAATGATTATCTACCTCTTGAATAAATGCGAGGGTGGGAGAAACGCTGTGAATTAACCAATTCATACTTTTTTCAAAGCTTTGAGGAATTGTTTCTAAAGAAATGGTGATTGCGCCATGATTGCCAATAAAGGCTGCCCATTTTTTATCGACTTTTGCACCTGGCTCATTGGGATCACGGTCATAAAAACAAACTGCACCATTAAGTAACTCAAAAAACAGTTTGGTTAAATCATGGGTTCTTGAAATAATCTTTGCCAAGCTTTGCGCTTTTTCTTTTCGATACCGTAGTTCAAAGCGATTTTTTACTTCTGCTTCTTCTAAAGGAATTCCTCGTCGCTTTCGTTGTTCATAGTCCTTCTGATAAAAACAAAAGCGACACTGACTCTTCTTTGAGCCTAAATACAAGGTCTCACCATTTGATTCATTGTTTATGATATCCGTACCGTCATGAGATTCACTCACTTGAAAAGTGGTCCACACATGGCCTAGTGTTACCTTCTGCTTCAGTTCCGGAATGCTGATACTCCCCACAAAATCATCTAAAGTAAAATCAATCCGTGTAAAATTTCCCTGATAAGCTAATACCTTACGGAAGAACTCTTGCCAGTTTGATTTTGCGGTCTTCAAACGCATGGCAAGATGTTTACAGCCTTGACCTGAAAACTCCATCACGGTTCCTTTTACCGTATCGTCAATGGAATACCGAATTGTGATTACTTGATTCCACACGTATTGGCCAATATAGCCCTTTGGCGCATAATCCAGTTCCTCAAAGCGTTCAATAGGCATGCCAATAATCTCTTCAATCAACTTTAAATGTTGATTCGAGAAAAAGTGAATGGTTAGATAATCAATCAAAACACGATTAACTGGAACAACCTCTTCTTGCAAACTATCCAGTATAAGAGTCAATTTTTCTGCACTTAATTGTCTCGTTCCTTTTTCTACTTTCGATAATAACGATCTCGAAATCCCCACTTTTTCTGCTAAATATCGCTGGGTCCACCCCCTTTCTTCTCGAGAAACTCGAATGGCTTCACCGAGATCATGTTGATTAACTTGGTTCATAGACAAACCTCCTTCTGCTATTTACTTGTCAAAGAACCGATAGACTTATTTTAAGTACAAATCAATTGTACGCTTGTATTTATTTTAAGTCAATAGATTTTGACTTTTTTTAAGTACACAAGTATACTGAATTTAAGAACTCATCATGAGGAGGAGTTTTCATGGAGATAGACAAGCAAGCAGTTGGCAATCGAATTCGGCAGATTCGCCAAGAGTTAAAGTTGAGTATGGAGAAATTTGGCAAACTAATTGGTGATTTACCGCGAAGTACAGTCAATAACTGGGAACGTGGGATTAACCTTCCAAAAACCGAAACCCTTCACCAAATTGCAGAAATAGGCCATGTCACCAACGAATATCTTTTGTATGGTGAGCAAGAAAACCAATACATTTTAGAAATGCTTCAAAAGAAGGCAGGTAAGCTTGATCCTAAGATTGAAGGACTGATAGTAGACGAACTGAAACAAGCAGATCTTGTCAGTGAAAAAGAAATGGATCGAATGGTTGAATTTTTTATTACAAACCTCGTTCCACCAACTGAACAAGATCAGTTTACTTTCCAATGTATCGACGAGAAAAAGCGGCTTTACCTTGGTTCAACCAATTTTGGTAAAGAAGCGCAGCTCTATTTACACCATGACAATCAAAATCATATTCTGCACATGATGCCCTTTACCTTCTCCAACTTTAGTGTGGATCGCTTACTCGTCTATTTAGCAAATCAAGAATCCTATTCCTATTTTGGGAAACATTTGCCAAAGAAACTAGTAGAAAAAGCCATTCTTCTATACTCAATCAATCAATCAACCGGCGATGTGCGAATTGCTCCGTTGGTCTATTCAAAAGAAACCGCTTCTTATCAGTACACAGAGGACAATCAATACCTACTAGAACAGCAATATCTCTATCTACCATTCGTGATGGAAGTCGAGAAAGAACGTCTGTTAAACGCAGCGTATCCATCATCAAAATAAAGTGACAAGCTCTATAAGCATGTGACAAAGAAAACACTGCTAGGACACTCCCAAATGGGTAGTTGTCCCAGTTTCCTGTTCTTTGTTAGCCCCCTGTTAGAACCGGGGGCTTTATTCATGCAGTCCGGCTGCGCCTCCCTGCAATAGACAAAACTCCAGATCGGGTAATTCGCTTGTGGCGAAACCCGACCTGGAGTTTGTCTTTTTGGCAAAAGCAGAAAAATTTACGGTTTTATCATATTTTAAAAGTAATCACAAATATCGTTATACACTCAAAAGTTATAGTTAAAAAAAACACTTATCTTATACCTGTGCAGATAATGTTTTTATAAGAAAAGTGTAACGTCTATTAAATCTATTTTTCTCCTTTTTTTAACTTAAGACTGTATAAAATTAGACAAACAAGCAACTTCGGTAAGAATCTATTACTAAAGTAGTTAGTAGTTCGTGACTTAATATTTTGAGCCTTGGCGTTTTAAAATTGAAAATCTTGGTTACACTGCTCTCTAGCAGGATTTTTTCGTATGTGAAATGCTGACCACTGCTGGCATAATAATATAGCGGAAGTTCAACAAATTGAAATTTTTTCAAATTGTAGTTGTTTGTTTTTAAGTAGGAAAAGTAGTTTGAGATTGAATATTTCGATATAAATGTGAATATTTTAACAAAATATTCATTTCACTTTTAATATCAAAAATTCCGTTTATAACATGATATAATTTATTATATCAAACAGTCTAAAAGACTTTATGAGATCCGCTTGACTATGAATTTGCAATAATAAACAACTAAAATCGAGTGTGAGAAGCTACAGAATGTTACCTTGAACTAGCCAAGTTTAGATGCTGCGAGAGCTGTCAGAGAATACAATGAAGTTAGTAGTAACATATGTCACGGTTAGTATGGAAATTACGAATGCATTCTAAACTGTTGTTGAAAAATGTTATGCATGATTCGTAGCTAATTTCGGAGACTAATTCTTACAAAAATAGAAATGTATAATGGTAGTACAAGTAAGTGGTTGGTGAATGAATAAAAGCATAAGTATGAAATAGATATATTCTATCGTAGTAGTGCAAGATGTATCGAAATATTGTTTGGAGGTTAACGATGGATAAAAGAGATGTAAGTAGAGATGATATAGAAAACATTCTAAAAACACATAAAGTTGACTATGTGGAAGTTAAGAAATTTCCTAGAAGTGGTCAAAAAGCTGTATTTATGGTTAATTGTGAGTCACAGTCATTAATATTAAAGGTCTACAATGTAACACCTTATTATACTCTTGATCAAATGGAATACACTTGTTCTACTGATATGGATGAATTAAAAATACAGAAGTACGAAGAGATAAGGCTCTTAACTATGTATATTGTGCGCGAAGTAAATGCGGCAAAGAAATGTTCGATTTTTCCTAGAATGCTTATCACTGAGGAGATAAAGGAATATAAGATTGAAGATCATATTTACAAATACTATTTTGAAGAGGCTGTATCAGGGGTACCTATGAATGAATCAATTTATTATTCGGAACTCAATACCATTCCCCAAATTGCCAATTTCTTGAGCGAAGCATTGAATCTAGTAAAAAGTATGTGGACTATCACTTATGTTCATAGAGATATTAAACCCAGTAATATAATCATAGATGGAGAAAAGATAAAATTTATTGACCCGGGACTAGCAAGATCAGCTGATGATGAAACACTAACAAGAACGGGTATGGCAATGGGAACACCAAGATATTGGGCTCCTGAACAGCAAGAAATTCAATCAAACTATAATTGGACATTCAAGACAGATTTGTATCCATTAGGTCTAATTGCTATTGAAATGTTTATTCCGGAAATACGTGGCTTGCCAGAGAGTTATCTGAAAGATATGCAATTTGTATATGGAAAATGGTGTGAAAGAGATGACTCGCTCAGAGCTAAGGCTTTTTTTAGAGAAGTAATAATAAAGTTATCATCAGATAAAATATTTAGACGAGCTAATTCAATTGGAAAATTACAGGAAAAAGTAGATGAGTTTAAGGAGGATTAAATATGTTACTGATTCAACAAGGACCAGCAGCAGGACCTAAACTACAAAAAATTATGAATTCTGGTTTCTGCGATGGGATTATTTGGGATCCTAGAGATATGACCCCCACACGAATAAACCAATATGTCAATGAGAATGAGGAATATGAAGAAGTAATTAAAATTTTAGAATTTAAACAATATTATCAACAATTTGCAGATTCGGACAAGAAGAAATTGAAAGACTACCCACAATTTCCAACTGAGTTAATGGATAGAAATTTTTTGAGAAAACAAGAAAATTTGGATCAACTGGTTCAGGATAGTATTGAATTTCAACAATTAGTTTCGCTAAATTATTTATGTACTCCAACTTTTTATATAGAAAACTTTGGTCATAGAATCATTGAAAGAGTGTTAGAAACGTGGGAAATAAATGTATCATATATTCAAGAAGAAAAATTTGATATGCCGTTATTTGCAACTATGGTCATATCAGAGAATGCGTTTTCGAGTTATGATTATATAGGCGAATTTTTGGAAGATCTAGAGAATTTCACAGAAAGTCTTAACGGTATATATATAACGATTGATCGAAATGAAATGAGTGCTCAGCGGCACAAGTTTGATGTAACCCACCTCACTAATATTTTACAATTCATTTTTGATTTAAAGATGATGGGATTTACTGTTATAGTTGGTTATTCCAGCGTTGAGGGGTTGTTATATTCTTCTGTAGGCGCAGACTACGTTGGTACAGGATGGTTTTATTCACTAAGAAAATTTAACAGAATTCAAAAAGGATTACCAGCAGAAAAATCTTTTGGTATTCAAAAGAAAAGATATACTTCTATTAAATTATTTTCAGAAGTTCCTCTTCAAGAAACTATTTACAATGTTGGTTTGCAAAGTCATGAATTGATTTTAGATGGTTGCTTGTTAGATAAAGATCTGATGGTAGGAACATCCATTGATATGTTAAACAATAATGATTGCTATTTACAACACTTTGAGGAAATGTATAAATATATTCATCTTTTAGATTCACTCTCTGATGAGTCTGAAAAAACTGATAAAGTTTTAGAACTCCTAAATGGTGCAAAAAGTAATCTAGATAAATTTAACAAGTTACCTAACAATACTTATAAAATCAATTCAGAGCATATTAATCAATATATGGACGCACTTAATGCAGTCAAAAAGACTAATTTCATATGATCTCTTATTAGGGAACGAAAAGGAACTATCAATAAGGTTAATAATTGATAGCTCCTTTCTTTTTTATAAGTCAAACAGATATCATATAATTAATTGCTTTTTCTGATTGTCAAGTAGTATAAACTTTGCGATGCTCGCAATTAATGTTGCATTTTTTTTTAAAGGAATAACTTTTTTCGTCACATCTATATAAGTAGTAAAGCATTCTTCTGTAACGCCAATTAACCCTATATTGTTGTACTTGAAATAGTCCTTTTTATTAGTTACTAATTTTTTAGCAGTTTTATCAGGAAAAACTACATAAGAGTATGCAGAAAAGTTTTTATTGTTGTTAGCCTGTGTTATAGCTTTTTTCCAATCGTGTAGTTTTGCCTCATAAGAAGTAAATTCTAAAAATGGAAACGAGAATTGGTCACTAATTAAATATCTACTTAACCCTATTTCATTTACGATATCGACAGACACTAATTTTCTTAGAATATACTTTACTGTATTACTGTCATAGCCGCTTGTGTTTATAATGTATTCAATAGTTCTAACTGCTTTTTTATGAAGAAGAGAAACGATTCTCGCATATCTGAATTCAGATAATAGTAAAGCTTGTTCTTTACTAAGTGTGTAGTTGTTATTATTGGTTACTTTAACAATATCAACATTGCCAAAGCGAGCATTGAATTCATCAATGATTTTTTCATTTGGTGCTGCATTTTTTTGTAAATGATTGTGAAAGATATTTTGTAATTCTAATTCAGATGAAAACATTCTTACTCCCTCCCTAGCTGATGACAATAGGAATTCTATCATAAAAAGATACTTGAATGAACAAAAAGTAATTAATTCATTCATTTTACAAAATGTTATGTGCAAAGTGTTCATCACATACTTATTTTAAAACAAGGATTGTGTTGACTGCAAATTATTACTTAGTATTCCATATTGTAAAATTTATTTGTTGTACTAAACTAAGAGTGTACGGATAGTTTAGCAAGAGAATTTTATAATGAAAAATGTTTTTAAAAATATGTGCAAAAAAGTTTGTATTCAACTATCATCTATCATGGTTCAAATTGGTTCAAATACTGTCCATAGAGATGCTTTTTTATCAATGCCGAAGTATAAAGAGTATTCCAGAATATTTGATATTAAAGTATTCCTATAGAAAAAACTTCTTACAAAACTAGCTTTTTCGTTCTCAAAACGTTAATATATCCTTATATATCAACATTTCAGACACTTTCCTTTTTGGAAGGTGTCTTTTTTTTTAGGTTTAAATGTACCGTTTTTTGTAGCAACTATTCGTATGTGATTACATTTTTGATGATATTAAGACCACATGATCGGAGGGGGTTATGAGAACTGAATCCTTAATTCCTATCTTAAAAAAGAATAATATTGCGACTTCTGAGACATCTTTCAAAAATATGATGGCATCAAAGGAAAATCTAAAGATTTATGCTGAGGAAATTATTTTTAATGAAATATAATTTCTGTTTTATTCACAAAGAAATTTAGATTCATTTGAATTGTCACCAAATTTTTGATATTGATGATTTTTAATTAATCTCTAGTGAGAAAAGGGAGTAGATAGTTTATATGATTCCGAATAAGTCTGCTCTTGTCCGGAATGTAATAATAAGATACTTGTCAAAGTAGAGGTTTCTGAGTATCCAACATATTCAATTAATCATTTTGAATATGGAAAAATTTTTTCGGATATATCGGTAAGTATTTTATAAATTACTAGATTAAAAATAGACCTTTAGCAAATTAGCTAGAGGTCTGATTTAATCTTTCAAGAAGGGTTTTTCCAAGAAATCTGGGAGGAAGCTGTCCTCCTCGCAGGTTAAAATACATATTTATGTCAAATACTTAAACAACTTTGTATCCACAGCATTTGTCAGTTTCAAATCCATTTCAACAACATTTTGGACTTTTCCTTCTTGAGTAGGTTTCGAAAGCTGCTTAACCGTACTCTGAATAGGCGTTGCTTCACCAAGGTAATAAAATTCTTTCCCCTCATCATCAGATTTTTTTACAAATAGATGAATGGTCCAATTTTCAGCATCCTGTAATGCTTTTACTTCAGGCGATGACAGAGTCCTCGGTGATTTAGTAAACCAGCGCATGGTAGTTTTATCGACCAGTTCATCCTCATAAGCCATCTGGGCACCTTTGAAATCGTCACCTTTTTGTAACGTGATGAAAATGATGAATTTTCCATCCTTATAAGTATATCCACCAATATTCTGATCTACCATCTGTTCATACCAATTCAGCATTCGTAGCGCATCACGACGACGGTATTTTGCATAGCGAGTCAGAGGTTGATCAGTTGCGAATTTTTCTGATTTATAGAAACTAGCTGTAAGTAAGTCTTCCAGCAGTTTTCTAAAATAATCATTGTGTAAAGCTTGTTGAAAAACTGAGGAGAACTGAATCAGCTGCGGATTATCCACAGAAATAATTTCAGCGCCACTATAAGTTTTCTTTTGTCCACCTGTGTAAAACTTCAATGAGAGAGTTTGTATGACAGATTGAATCGTTTTGTCGTCATGAGCGAGCTGGCTTTTCGCAAATGTTTCTCTAATTTCTTCAAAGGTTAATCCACGAGTCTCTTTAAGTAACTTGGACAATAAAATAATTTCGTGCTGACGAATACCAGGTAGAACCTCTCTAGATAAAAACATCAAAATTTTATTTTCTTCTACCGATAAAATACCTTCATTATCCTTAATCTTAGCTAAAAACGTATAATATGAGTCAAACTTATTTGCAATCAACATTGGATCAAGTACCTGCTGCTTTATGAAGTCAGTTAAGTT
>NZ_BCQF01000020.1 GCF_001544295.1 Enterococcus pseudoavium NBRC 100491 | reverse complement strand
AGCTATTTAGACATGCTACATCCAACGATCTTTTCTACGAACCCTGACTGGTTGAGGTTTCGGTTTCACGGCAAATAAAATCATTCCAATAAAGAAAACACCAATTGATAGAGGGATTTCCAGCACCGCAAGCGGCAATGCAAAGATAAAGCCCACAATCACGACACAAATCCCCATAATTTTGATATATCTCCGATCCATAGTTATCCTCTCCTTTTTAGATTTCAAGTATATCTAATTGGTTCTTAGCTGATACTTTCTTTTGATCAATAAACGAAACAATCAAATGCTGTGATTCTTTTTCCAGTGAAAAGGTCAAAGAATCATTTTTACGACTGACTTGGTGAATCGTCATATCCTTCAAAACTGATTTCAATTCTTCTAAGGGAAAGTCTAAGAAAGCTTTTTTAGGGATAAATAATTGTAGAACAGCTGTGTAATCTTTATAGCGCTGATCTTGAATCTCAAACTCAAGTGAATCTCGAATATAATACTCGAAAGCTGCCAGACCTTTGTCTAACGTTAACTCGGGGTATAAAATATGATAATTCATCATTCGTTCGCTTTCCTCATCAATCCAAGGAAAATAGGCCAGTGCATTCAGTCCACCTTTCATCCGGTTGACACGATACTGATCCGTTAAAGAATCATAGGTCCGCGTCACGAAATAAGAAGCATAATTTTTCTCAGTCGGCTGAAATTGTTCATTCTGATATTGAACCGTTTGAATCACCGTGTCATCAAAAGCAAATTCAATATAAGGTTGTTTCAGCAAACCAACCCCATTTGTATAGGCTAGTTGTGGGATTCCTAACTGATCACGAAACAATTGTTGGAATCCTAAATTTGCGACTTCTTTCCATTGGAAAGGATCTTTATAAAGTTCAAAGAAGACGCCGGAACCTAGCTCTGCCACCCGCTCAACTTGCTGAATTTCTAGTAACAGCTGTTTTGCAAATAATTTTTTATATGGCTCTCCCAAAAACAACCACCAACAAGCCGTTAAACAAACGCCTTTGTAGAACACGTCATAACCGGGAAAAGAATTACAATCCACAACCACGTCACCGTTTAGTCCCTTCATTTTTGGCAAAGCATGCGTTTCCTCTGCCGTTTCAAAGGAGCGTCGTTTATCGAGTTCGCTGGTATTATGGTACAAATATTCCTCATAAGAACGAATATAAGCAAAGAAGCCATGTTCAATTAGACGATTTTTGAGATAATCCAGGTAGACCGCTTCCCAATAATGGAAATTTGACTTTTGAATGATCCATTTCTCAAATAAAGTATCTCCCATTAGATGGACCGTTGCTTCTTCTGCTTCATTACTTAAGCGAAACCAAACATCTTCTTTCGTACCAAAACCTTCAATCATCTGACGCAGCTGATTTAGTTCGAATTCTTGCTCTTTTCCATTGATTGACATCTTATCCGGTTCCAGCAACAGACGGCTCATCACGAGCCAATCATTGATCTTTGATTGAATATCGACCGGGTTTAAACCATAAAGCTGGCTAACGCTATATAATCGCTGCTCTTTTTCCATCGCTTTCCCCTTTCTCATCCTTCTATTATAATTATAGCTTAAATATTATAAAAACCCTATGAAATTGATTGGTAACTTTTAAGAAATTGCATCCTATAATAATTTATGTTAAAAATAAAGATGGAGGTGTTCTCATGGGCCTAAAATTTGAAAAAACGGATGATTTGGACAAATTGTTTGAGTCATTTGTAGTTGATCCTGAAAAGAAAGTTCAAAAGAATGAGGAAATTGAAAAATTCTTAAAACCTAAAACTGAAAAAATAGATAAAAAAAAGGATCAGGCTTAATTTGCCTGATCCTTTTCGATTGCGGCTTCAATTGCTTGCCACGCTTCCTCTTTCCCCTGCTTTGTTTCAGATGAGAAAAGAATGAAGGTATCATTTGGATCAAAATCCAATTTTTTCTTGATCGCACTTGTGTGCTTATTCCATTTTCCACGAGGAATCTTGTCTGCCTTTGTAGCAACCACAATCACCGGGATATTATAGTATTTCAAAAATTCATACATTTGAATATCCTCTTTACTAGGATCGTGACGAACATCCACTAAGGAGACCACAGCCCGCAATTGTTTGCGGCTTGTAATGTAAGTCTCGATCATTTCGCCCCACTTTGCCCGTTCGGTTTTAGAAACCTTCGCATAACCATAACCAGGAACATCAACAAAATGTAAGGCATCCTCAATTAAATAAAAGTTCAGAGTCTGAGTCTTCCCGGGTTTTCCTGACGTACGCGCTAAATTTTTGCGATCAATCAACGTATTGATAAATGAGGACTTTCCGACATTCGAACGACCTGCTAGAGCAATCTCTGGCAAATCGGTTTCCGGATATTGTTTTGGTGAGACCGCACTGATCACGATCTCTGCATTATGCACTTTCATTCTTTCACGCCTTTCAAAAAGGGCCTGTGACAAAAGCCTTATCACAGCCCCTTTTTCCAAATAAACGGCACGGCACAAGTAGCCTCTTCAGAAACAAGTCGAAATTCCACAAAAATCTGAGTAACAATTTTCGAAGACTCCCTCTCATTTCTTGAAACTGACCACTTCTGCCACAACCTACACCTTGTTAACCTGCTTTTTTCTTATCGTTGTGATATTTGATAATTGGTTTTCCGATTCCTTCGACAGAATCTTTCGTAACGATAACTTTTTCAATCGTCTCATCGGAAGGAATATCAAACATAACATCCATCATGACATCTTCAATAATCGAACGCAAGCCTCGTGCTCCCGTATTACGAGCAATTGCTTTGTCTGCAATCGCATTAAGCGCATCACTGTCAAAAGACAATTCTGTATCGTCATAGGAAAGTAATTTTTGATATTGTTTAACCAACGCATTTTTAGGTTCCGTCAAAATCCGGACCAAATCTTCCGTTGTCAATTTCTCTAACGCAGTCGTAACCGGCAAACGTCCAATAAATTCAGGAATTAAACCAAATTTCAATAAATCTTCGGGAATGATTTGTTGCATGATACTTGCATCATCATCGATCTTTTTGTTATTCGTGCCAAAGCCGATCGTCTTTTCACCTAAACGGTTCTTCACGATCGTTTCGATGCCATCAAAGGCACCGCCAACGATAAACAAAATATTGGTCGTGTCGATTTGAATAAATTCTTGATGAGGATGTTTCCGTCCACCTTGGGGTGGTACGCTTGCCACGGTTCCCTCTAAAATTTTCAGTAAGGCCTGTTGGACCCCTTCACCTGAAACATCGCGGGTAATCGAAACATTTTCACTCTTGCGGGTGATCTTGTCGATTTCATCGATATAGATGATCCCTTTTTCTGCCCGTTCTACATTGTAGTCAGCCGCCTGCAATAATTTTAATAAAATATTTTCAACGTCTTCACCGACATAACCTGCTTCAGTTAAACTAGTGGCATCTGCGATCGCAAAAGGCACATTTAAGGTTCGAGCCAAGGTTTGCGCTAAAAAGGTCTTGCCTGAACCCGTTGGTCCAATTAAACAAATATTACTTTTTTGCAACTCGACTTCATCCAGATCCTCGTTTTCGGTATTGACACGTTTGTAGTGGTTGTAAACAGCAACGGATAAAGCTCGCTTCGCCCGATCTTGGCCGATGACATATTGATTTAAGACATCCAGCAATTCTTTGGGTTTTGGCACATCAATAAATTCACGAATCGCTTCTTCATGAAACTCTTCGTCGATAATTTCTTTACAAAGGTCAATACATTCATTACAAATGTATACTCCTGGACCTGCAACAACTTTTTTTACTTCTTCTTGAGTCTTTCCGCAAAATGAACAGCGGACTGTTTCACCTGCGCCTGTGCTTTCATACATGGCTGTCACCTCTTGTTTCATTCTCTACAAGTGTTTCCACGATTGCAGTCTTTATCTATAATACCATAAAGCAACTAAAAGACAAAGAAACCGCAAGCATTTTAAAAGGAATTCTAAAGAAAAAAGCCCTCGAAAAACGAGAGCTTTTGACTATTTAGCATACCAAGCGACACCTTCATATTTCCAGCCTTTTGATACTAAATTATTTTTTTCATTCACATTCAACGTATAGTGATGGGATCCGGCTTTGGCATTTGGATTATACAGACGTTGCAAAACATTTGATCCGCCCGAGTACCAGGAGATCCCTTCATAGCGCCAGCCTTTTTTGATTAAGTTATCCTTTTCATAAGCATGTAACGTGTAATGATGATCCCCCGCGTTGCGATTGTACAAACGGTACACCGGGCTTCCCGAAGTTGGTCCGTTCCAAGCGACACCTTCATAATTCCACCCTTTTGCTATTAAATTATTTTTTTCAACAGCATTTTGGGTATAAAAGTGCTCCCCACTATTCCGATTATATAAACGATACATTTGAACAGTATTAGCCGGCGGCGTTGGTGTAGATTGACTGCTGAATGTTCCAGTATAATCTGCATTAATATCAAAATTACCGTTAATCCCCGGGAAAGTTAGCTGCGCTGACCACTGCCAAGCACCATATTGCAAGTACAAATTCTCTTTTGGATAATATGGATAGGCCGCTACCCAAATATTTTTATTGCCAATCGTACTAGCATTAATGAGTGGATTTTTAGAGTCCAGCCAGTTTAAACCAATATAATGACGGACATTTTCATAGCCCAACGCTTTTAAGCGGTTCTCAAAGGCTTTAGAATTATTTGTATGATTTCCTTTGCCAGCAATTTGTGGTTCTTCAATATCGTTAACCATTACTGCACTAGTACTCAAACCAAATCTTTTGGCAGCTGCGGCAAAATAATTAGCTTCAGCAACCGCTTGAGCATCGTTAATGAACCAGCTGTAATGATACGCGGAGACTTTCAAGCCCGCCGCTTTGGCATTATTAATTTGTACTTGAGCGTAAGGATTGGTATAACTTGTGGCTTCAGTCAATTTCACCACGACTCCTGTGACACCATAACTTTTGATTTTTTGGAAATTCGCCACAGATATATTGCCATTATGAGACGAAATATCTATAAAATTCTTACTTGGCGTATTAGTGTTTGTGACCGAACTCGCTGGCACTGCTGAATATAATTGGATCGTTGGGTAAAGATCCGAGCGCCCTTTAGGTAAATTCATCGTCCCTTCAGGTGTTTCAATCTGTGTTTCAGGAACAGCCGGCTCTGCTGATTCAGAACTCGTCGTTTGATTATCTTCCATACTTTCTCTTGTTGCTTCAGTTGTTTGACTACTTAGTACACTTTGAGCTGGCTCTTCCGTTGAAAGATTGGTTTCGGTGGAGACAGTCGCAGCAACTGTCTGCGCTGTCTCTTCACTAGTTTCCGTGGAATTCTCCTCTGCAGAAACGACTGCTGAAAAACTTAAACTTAAAACAGTTAAAAAACATAATCCCCAAATTTTTTTCTTCATTGACTTCTCCTCAAAAGAATAACTTATAAATGACTCATCCAAGCATTCGTTTTATTTATTAATAATTTAATTTTATCAAACCTGACACTTATTTTGAAGGTATTCATCTAAAAGTTCTATAAAAAAACAGAAAATAAAGAGTTGATTGTTTCCCGTTTTTAACTCATAACAGGCCAAACAAAAAAGTATGCGGCACAATATTCCGTGCCGCATACTTAAAAAGTCACTATTAGCAATCTGCTAATAAAAAGTCAGTTACTTATTTTTCAACAGCTGTTCCAGTTACAAGTTCAACAGCTTTTTTCATTTTAATATCATGTTCTAACATGTCTTCTGTTAGGACACGACGAATTTGTTCTTCAGGCATTTGGTACATTTCAGCCAATTCTTTGATTTCTTTAGCAATATCTTCTTCAGAAGCTTCAATTTTTTCAGCTTCAACGATGGCTTCCATGACTAAGTTCGTCTTCACGCGATTTTCAGCTTCGCCTTCAAATTGAGTATGAAGATCTTCTTCAGTTGAACCTGTTAATTGATAATACATTTCTGGTGAGATTCCTTGACGTTGCATATTATTTAAAAATTCATCCATTGAACGATGAACTTCATCATGCACCATTACGTGTGGAAGTTCTACGATTTCAGCGTTTTCAACAGCTTGCTTGATGGCAGCTTCGTCTTTCGCTTCTTTCGCGCCTTCTTCTTTTTGTTTTGTCAATTCGTCACGATATTTTGCTTTTAATTCGTCTAAAGAATTTACTTCTTCGTCAACGTCTTTGGCAAAATCATCATCTAATTCTGGTAATTCTTTTGCTTTTACTTCATGGATAGTTACTTTGAAGACTGCTTCTTTACCAGCTAAGTCTTCTGCTTGGTAATCCTCAGGGAAAGTTACAGTTACGTCTAAGTTTTCACCAGCTTTATGACCAACTAATTGTTCTTCAAAACCAGGAATGAATGAGCCAGAACCTAATTCAAGTGAATAGTTTTCACCTTTGCCGCCTTCAAATGCTTCGTCACCGACGAAACCTTCAAAGTCAATAACCGTTGTGTCACCATTTTCAGCAGCTTCATCTTCTTTGATTACTAATTCTGCTTGTGATTCTTGTTCTGATTTCACACGAGCATCAACGTCTGCATCGGTTACTTCAACGTCTTGCTTAGGAACTTCTAGTTCTTTGTAGTCACCTAATTTTACTTCAGGTTTTACAGTAACTTCTGCTTTGATTACCCAAGCTTCGCCTTTTTCCATGCTGTCTACATCAATTTTTGGTTGAGAAACAGGATCGATTCCAGCTTCTTTAACCGCAGCTTCATAAGCAGCTGGCAAAACATCATTCAAAGCATCTTCGTATAACGCTTCTTCTCCATACATACGATTAAATACTTGGCGTGATACTTTACCTTTACGGAAGCCAGGTACGTTTAGATTTTTTTTCACTTTGTTGAATGCATTTGTTAATCCTTTTTGAATCTCAACTTGTTCAATTGAGAATGTTAACACACCATCATTGGTGCCTGTTTTTTCAAAATTTGCAGTCAAATTTATTCCCTCCGAATACTAATATACTTGCATTTTGCATACCATTAAATATTACACTACTGATTGTGAAATGTAAATATAAAGCTTTTACTCTCGGCATTTTTTAATGATAAGCGAACATCAGTTGTTTAATTTTCTCGCGAATCGTTTCAATTTTGTCATTTAGTGGCTCTGGTATGTCAAGATATTCCGCTAGATAACTAGCTGTCCAGGCTTCTGGGTCCATAAATGAACTTTGAAGTGGATATAAAAATGCCAACTCGACTTTTACTTGTTCCAATAAATTGCTCAATAAAATGGGATCTTGATCCCGCAGTCGTAGCGTTAAAGCTTCTTCGATCGCTAGCAACAGGCGATCATCGAAACCGGCACTAGCTGGTGATAACTCAATAATCTCTGCCTGAATGGTTAAATAGCGAACTTTTTCATTAAAACCTAACTGTGCCAGGCTTTCAAATAAATAGCTACGAACCAAGGGGGCCACGTTAGGATCAACCATCAACTTTTCTGCCCGTGCTCTCAACTGATTTGCGGGCAACTCTCTGATTTTTCGAACTAGCACCAGCTGTTCCATCGGTTCTAATAGCGGCAGCATAGCTAACTCAGTCTCAAGCTGATTAATTTGTGCTTGCTGTTGTTTTTGATAAAACGCTTCTTGATCTGCAATCCGCATTTCCCAACGATTTTTTTGCTCTTCCGTAAGCAGCTTAACTTTTTGTGCTCGCCATAGAAATTCCCGAGCCGTAAAAAAGCGTTGTCCATAGAGCTGAATTTGTAAGTATAACTCCATGTTCTCCAATGTTTCGAGGTAACTGTCAGCCGCCTCCTCCGCATAAGTTGCAGCCCCAGAAAAATCGCCCTGCTCGATTGCTAGACTTGCGATTAAGCGGTTCAACTTAGCCGAGGGGTCTAACTGATAGGCCTGTTTGTAATTTTCTAATGCTTGTTGCTGATTCCCTTCAGAAAAAGCTTCTTCTGCTAATGCTAAATAATAGTTAGCGTTATTAGGAAATTCAATTGGTTTCATGCTTCTGCATCGCCCTCTCTAGCCGCCAATAAATTTAAGGTTACCACACTCGTATCAGAAAAATAATCACCGATATGCTGCTTATTAGGGGTGAAAATAGTGACCAAGTAACCGAACATAAAAAAGGCTCCCCGTAAAATAAAGCGGCATGCTCCTTCACGAATCAAAACCGTTTGCCAACTCAGTTCTTCCTCTTTAAAACAAATTACGCGAATCCCAAAAATCATCTTGCCAATTGTTTGGCCTTGATTTAGCTTGGTCAACAGGATGAAATAGGCCAAATAGATTCCTAGTGCCGAAAGACCATAAACACTTGTTAACTCACGGCTTTTGGAGAGGTTGAATAAATTAGCTGGTAATCCCAGTAAAATCCCTGTAATCGCTGCAATACACAATAAATCTACTAAATACGCAAAGCAGCGAATCCAAAAACCAGTATAAAAATATTCAGGATAATAATGGAATTCAGGCTGTTGCTGTGGCTTTTCAAGTAATTTTGAAACGGGACCGACTGCTGGTTTCGTCTCTGTCATCATCGCTACTCACCTCCATAAAGATACATCGCTTTAGGGGCTTGCGGGGTTCCGACGCTCTCCACGATATTCCGAACCAACTCTTCTTGCGAAGGCTTGATTCCTTGCAATTCGGCTAAACTATTACCAAACCAAGTATTGATAAAATTAGTTGCTCCAGCTGTGTAAGAAACAACCGTAGCATCCTTTAATCCGGCCTCTTTTTTCAACGCCGCCAATGCTTGATCGGGATAACCCAACTCGTCCACCAATCCATTTTCAACTGCTTGAACACCATCATAGATTCGGCCATCTGCTAATTGACGAACTTTGGTTTCATCCATCTTACGACCTTGCGCTACCGTTTTGACAAATCGACCATACATACTATCAACAAAGGCTTGTAAAACTTCTTTATCTGCTTTTGTTTGTGGTCGCGAGCTAGAACCGATATCCTTTAAAGCTCCACTCTTAATCGTTGTATCTGTTATTCCCAATTTCTCCATTAAACCAGAATAATTCATGCTCGACATGATCACTCCGATCGAACCGGTCATCGTGTCTTCGGTAGCAAAAATTTTGTCGGAATTCGCAGCAATATAGTAGCCACCGCTTGCAGCTTGGTTCTCCAGCGAAGCGTATATCGGAATTTTCTGCTCTTTTTGTAAATCTTTTAGAGCACGAGTAATTTCCGCCGTCTCATAGACTGAACCACCTGGAGAATTAATTTCCAATAAAATCCCTTTGACTTGGCTATCTTTTTTGATCTTAGCTAGTTGTTTCATGAATGATGCATGATTATAGCCGCCCGTTGAAAATAACCCGCTTGTGCCGTCATCGACAATTGTCCCTTCGACACTCAATTTTACAATCTTTTTATCACTCGAACCATTTGTTTCAATTTTTTCTTGCGGTTCATCACTGCCATATAATAATTCATTGACTTGACTCAGCTCTTGCTTGTTTTCATTCTCATTATTGCGGCTGATCATCGATGAAAGAACAGAAAATAGTAGCAATACTACCGCGATTCCCACCGCAACCCAACGTCTTTTATTCATTCGCTTCCTCCTACTTCTTTTTAGTATAAATTACGAATAATCAAAACTTTTTCAATTGGTCCTGCTCCCTGCATCTTTTCGGCTTTTTCTAATAGCGAATAGCCACCGAAAAGTTCATGCGTCAAAGGATCTTCTATCTCAAAGGCTTGGGCCTCCTCGATACTCAATGCATCAGGATTGATTTCTTGAATGCTGTCCCAGCCAGTATCCAAAAAGATTTTTGTATCGTCCGTGATTTCCGGATTATCAGTAAGCTGCGTCAAAAATTTCCGCAACTCTCCAATGGTAAGATTTTCTGGTTGATTCATTTTATTTCCCCCTCAATTATTTTTGTGAAGCCCGTCACCAGAATTTAACTATTAACTCAGCAACGCTTTCTCACATAATAAAAATCTAACGTTTTTAAACACTATAGAAACGTACCTCACCATTTTACCTTATTCTTAAATGAATTGCAGAGATTGATTGAACTCAGCTTTCTCCTTCCACAAATTACATATATACCAATTTTATAAAAATAAAAAAAGATTTGACTCGGAGCAATCTTTATATTATATTAATCATTGTTTCCGATAATAAAACAAAAAAATCTTAAATGTACCAATAAGATAGCGCCAGACCTTTTTCAAAGGTGACGAGGAAGAAGTTGATCGAGTAATTCGGCGGGTGACTTCAGGGCGGCTGTGCTCTACAGACTATTACAAAAACTTGATAAAAGAACAAAAAAATAGTCAGACAGCTCGGAAACATGTAATGACACTAATAGGAAAGTAGGAAAGACATTATGTGTGGAATTGTAGGAATCGTAGGAAATCCAAAAGCAACAGAAGTTTTAGTAAACGGCTTAGAAAAATTAGAATATCGCGGGTATGACTCCGCTGGTATCTTTGTAGCCGATGAAAAGCAAGAGTATTTAGTTAAATCGCAAGGCCGAATTAAAGACTTAGCCGCTAAGATTGGTGAAGAAGTTCAAGGAACGATCGGGATTGGCCATACGCGTTGGGCCACTCACGGCGAACCAAGCGAAGAAAATGCGCATCCCCATACGTCACAAAGTCAACGCTTTGTCTTAGTTCACAACGGCGTTATCGAAAACTATGATGAACTAAAACAACAATATTTAGCTGATGATACTTTTTACGGAGAGACCGATACAGAGATCGCTGTTCATTTAATCGAATATTTTGCAAATCAAGGACTTTCAACAAAAGCTGCCTTCAAAAAAGCATTAAAAGAAATCCGCGGCTCTTACGCTTTTGGCTTAATCGATAAAAATGATCGGGAAACCATCTACGTTGGAAAAAACAAAAGTCCATTACTAATCGGTTTAGGCGACGGCTTTAACGTCATCTGTAGTGATGCCTTAGCCATGTTACAGCAAACGAATCAATTCGTTGAAATCAATGACGGAGAAATGGTCATCGTGACTAAAGACCACATTGAAATCGAAGATCCAGCCGGCAATGAAATTCAACGTGCCCCTTACGAAGCAAAAATCGACCTTTCAGATATGGAAAAAGGTACTTACCCTTACTATATGTTAAAAGAAATTGATGAACAACCCGCTACAATGCGTCGGATCATCAGTGAATACACCGATGAAACAGGAACCGTTGTGATTGAAGATGAGTTGTTACAAAGTTTATTGAACAGTGATCGGATTTACATCGTGGCTTGCGGTACTAGCAATAACGCTGGTTGGGCCAGCAAACAAATCATTGAAGGACTAGCCGGAATTCCGGTTGAGATTCATTTGTCTAGCGAATTCGGCTACAACATGCCTTTACTTTCAGAAAAACCTTTCTTCATTTATTTAACGCAGAGTGGTGAAACTGCCGACAGTCGTCAAGTATTAGTCAAGACGAACGAATTAGGTCACCCTGCTCTTACAGTGACCAACGTAGCTGGTTCGACATTATCTCGGGAAGCCAGCTATACAATGTTGCTACATGCAGGTCCTGAAATCGCGGTTGCCTCAACCAAAGCCTATACGGCTCAAATTGCCGCTTTAACTGTTTTGGCTAAAGCTGTTGGCGAAGCTAAGAATATTGCAGCAGCCAAAGAATTCGATTTAACAAAAGAATTAGGAATTGCTGCTAATGCAATGGATGTTATGATTGCAGAAAAAGCCATGATTGAAGAAATTGCAGCCGATTATTTAGCAACAACGCGCAACGCCTTTTATATCGGACGTTCTGAAGACTACTACGTTTCAATGGAAGTCGCTTTAAAATTAAAAGAAATCTCGTATATCCAAGCTGAAGGCTTTGCCGCGGGTGAATTAAAACACGGAACAATCGCTTTAGTTGAAGAAGGAACTCCAGTCATCGGAATCATCACTGAAGCAGTTACCGCTCCTCATACGCGCGGTAACCTTCGTGAAGTAGAAAGCCGCGGAGCGCATACACTAGTGATTGCCTCAGAAGAACTAAGTAAAGAGGGCGACCAAATTATCTTACCAGTCGTTCATCAATTCTTACGTCCGTTAGTTTCCGTTATTCCTGGACAATTGATCGCCTACTACGCTACCTTGTTACGGGGTTATGATGTTGATAAGCCACGTAACTTAGCAAAATCAGTTACTGTAGAATAAATAAAAGGGTTGAGCATGCTCAACCCTTTTTTAGATCTTTCCGCTAAAAAAGCTCGGTCTTTTCAGACCGAGCTTTTTTAAATTAATCTAAACCGATTTCGGCACGTACAACCGAAGCGATCTTATCAACGTAGTAATTTACTTTTTCATCTGTTGCAGCTTCTGCCATCACACGTAGCAAAGGTTCAGTCCCTGAAGGACGAACTAGAATCCGACCATCGCCATTCATTTCAGCTTCGGCTTCTTCAATTGCTTGCTTGATTGCCGGAACGTCCATCGCACCATATTTATCACTAACACGAATATTAACTAATTTTTGCGGGTAAATAGTTACTTCTCCCGCCAGTTCAGAAAGTTTTTTACCTGTTTGCTTCATAATGTTCAACAATTGAACTCCCGTCAGCATACCGTCACCAGTCGTATTGTAATCTAAGAACAATACATGCCCTGATTGCTCACCGCCAAGATTGTAATCATTTTTGCGCATTTCCTCAACGACATAACGGTCACCGACTTGCGTAATGACATCCTTCAAGCCAATTTCTTCAATTGCTTTATGGAATCCCAAATTACTCATAACAGTAGTAACTACTGTGTCTTTTTTCAATCGTTTACGTTCTGCTAAATACTTAGCACAAATAAACATAATCCGATCGCCATCAATGATATTTCCTAACTCATCCACAGCGATGACACGATCGCCATCCCCATCAAAGGCTAGACCCACATCAGCACCCTTTTCAACGACCATTTCTGCCAATGCTTCTGGATGAGTTGATCCTACCCCAGCATTGATATTTAAGCCGTTCGGTGATGTTCCCATAGTATAAAAATCGGTCTCTAAATCAGCAAATAGACGATTGACACTCGTTGAAGTTGCTCCATTTGCCGCATCGACACAGACTGTTAAGCCCGATAGATCACCGGAAATCGTTTGAACAAGGAATTGTGAGTATTTCAATAATCCTTCATGGAATTCATCCAATGTTCCTAAACCTTCCGCTGATGGACGAGGGAGCGTATCTTCTTCTGCATCCAGTAACGCTTCGATTTCAGCTTCTTGTTCGTCTACCAATTTAAACCCGTCGCCACCGAAAAACTTGATTCCGTTGTCTTCCGCTGGATTGTGAGAAGCGGAAATCATCACACCCGCTGAAGCTTTTTGTAATCTCGTTAAATAGGCCACTCCAGGAGTTGAGATAACACCTAATTGAAACACTTCGATTCCTACAGATAATAGACCTGAGATCAACGCTGTTTCCAATAATTCACCCGAAATTCGAGTATCACGCCCCACTAAAACTCTTGGACGCTCAGCACTTTCATGATGCTGACTCAAGACATAGCCGCCACAACGGCCCAATTTAAAAGCTAGTTCCGGTGTTAGCTCCTTGTTTGCGATTCCGCGTACGCCATCTGTTCCAAAATATTTACCCATTAATTATAATTCCCTTCTTCATCTCTTCAGCTAGTTCGTTGATTGGACTGAGGACTCTTCAACAGTCTCTGTTGTTTGACTTGTTTCTGTTTCGGAGGCTTTTGTAGTTTCACTTGAATTTCCAGTGTCCTCAGTCGTTGACGAGCTAACGTTGTTTGTACTATTTGTTTGTGACTCTTGTGATTTCTTAAATATCGGTGTTACTTGCGCACTCACCGTTTTAGGATTAACTTGATATTCTCCCGAGACAGGCACATCGATCAGTTTTTTTACCGTTCCCTGGATTTGGCTCACATCCACTGGGATACCGATGCTATCTATTTGATCAAGCACTGACTGTCCGCCAGTAATTGTTGCTTTAGAACGGTTCAAGTCAATTTTGACACTCTCCACCGCTTCAGGCAATTCACCTTCTTGAATCGGATAAAGTGCAACTTCCTTGCTTGGGGTTTGAATTTCAAAATTAACCGTCACATTTTGTGGATCCGACTGAATCGGTAATGCTTCACCATTGGCATTCAGAGCCTGGACAGGTGCTAAAATACTTTCTTGGTCCGCTTTTAGTTTACTGATATCCACGGATGCAACGACACGATCGATTTCCTTCATCGTATCTTCTCCAGTTGTGATCTCAACTTTTCCTGGCTTAGCAGACATTTCTCCAATCTTCAACCCATTACTGCTGGTTGCACTACTTAAAATCGGTGAAACCTCAAATTCTTTTTTAACTTTTTTTTCCATAGTTATTGAAACTTTATCCGGTTCGATTGTTGCAAAAAGTGAGCTAGCTAGATTTTTGGTTTTTAAGCGCACTTCATGCGTTCCACTGGATAAATTTGTCAAATCAGCTACAACGCTAAAATTTCGTGTATCCGGATCAATTTCCCGATTCAGCTGAATTCGATTGGCTCCACTCAGTTTAACCGAGACATTTGATGAAAAACCATGAACAAAATATTCATCAGAGTCATAGACAACATTGATTGGTACATTTTGAATTACTTCTTCGTAACTCGTATCAGAAGAAACCAATCGGCTGAAATTTTGACTATTTACGTTGAAAAATAGAATTAAACTAAATAGCAAAGAAATCAGCATGTATGGCAAATTACTTTTCTTAAATTTAATCCTCATTTTTGGCCTCCTTTAGTCAAACCTTCAAAAAAAGTTTGCAAGAGACTCTTTTTCCCAGCTTTTTTCTCATCTGGTAATAACTCTCGACGCATCACAGCCAAGTACTCTTCTTGTGACAGATCATGTAGAAAATCATTATTCAGCGTGATACTTACACCGCCTGTTTCTTCTGAAACAATAAAGGTCAGCGCATCGCTTACTTCACTGATTCCTACTGCCGCTCGATGGCGAGTACCGAATTCTTTCGGAATCAACATACTGTCTGACAATGGTAGATAAGCAGAAGCAACTGCGATCTTCCCGTTTTTAACAATTACGGCACCATCATGTAACGGTGTATTCGGAATAAAAATATTGATCAACAGCTCTCCGGTGATGTCCGCATCCAAATCAATTCCTGTTTCAATGTATTCTTCTAAACCAGTGAAACGCTGGATCGTTACTAGAGCACCGATTTTCCTTTTTGACATGTACTGAATCGCTTTGTCAAATGCTAAGATCATTCGTTCGTCTTCACGTTCTTCTTTTTTGGTTGCTTTAAAGAATGAACTGCGACCCAAATGTTCCAAGCCACGGCGAACCTCTGGTTGGAAAATAATGATTGCTGCGATCACACCATAAGTAATGATTTGGTTCATTAACCACGATAGCGTGTGCAAGCCAATCAATTCAGCAAGAATTCTAATCCCAATGAAAACGGCCACACCTTTAAGTAGTTGAACCGCTTTTGTTCCACGAACCAATTCAAACAATCGATAAATCAAAAACCAGACAACGAATATATCTAACAAGTTGACAATAATATCCCAGGTTGAAAGATTCTCAGAAAAAAAGCTAAGCCAATATTCCGGTTTGAATAATTCAATTAGACGATTAGGCATAGATTACCTCTCTTTCTATCCAAAATTCTCTACAATTATACCACAATGGTACAGGTCTGACATAAAATTTAAGAAGAGCCTCAGCAAGCCAAGACTCTTCTTTTTTATTTCATTTTATTCCGCAACCTGCTAAATAAATTGCTAATAGGTTGATGGAACGCAAATTCCGTTATTACTTATTGCGTTTTTCAGCTCGCGCGGCGCGACGGGCTGCTCGCCGTGCTTCAGCCTCTGGATCTGCTTGCCGTTCACGCTTTGGCTTAGCAGTTTTCACTTCAGCTGGATCAGCACCGGTTAATTTTGCTCGGATTTTTTCTTCCTGACCAGCTAACCGGGCGTAGTTATAAAAACGGGTTTCAGCGTCATTGACCGTTTTTTGGTATAAGCGTTGTGCATCATCTGGTTGAATTCTTTCCAAAGCAGAAAAACGGGTTTGTTGTTTCATAAAACCAATCATCTCATTAAAGTTTGGCTTCTTATAATCCAAAGTCATTGGATTTTTTCCTTTTTCTCTTTGAGCTGGATTATAACGATACAATGACCAGTAGCCAGATTCAACGGCTTCTTTTGCTTCACGCAGTGTTTGACTCATACCACCTCGTAAACCATGGTTGATGCATGGAGTATAGGCAATAATCAAAGAAGGTCCAGGGAATTTTTCCGCTTCTTCTAATGCTTTTATAGTTTGCATTTGATTGGCACCTGAAGCAATCTGCGCGACGTAAACATTACCATAAGTCATCGCCATCATGCCTAAATCTTTCTTCGATTGATACTTTCCGCCAGCCGAGAATTTTGCAATAGCTGCAGCCGGAGTAGCCTTCGAGGTTTGACCACCAGTATTAGAATACACTTCATTATCCATAACTAAAATATTAACATCTGCTCCGCTGGCTAAAATATGGTCGATACCGCCATAACCGATATCATAAGCCCAGCCATCGCCACCAAACATCCATTGACTTGTCTTCACAAACAAGTCACGATTTTCATAAATGTCAGCGAGTTTAGGATCTGTTAACCCTTCTGCCTCAAGCGCTGCAGTTAATTTTGTCGCCCGTTGATGCGTCCCTTCGGATTCGAACATATGGTCCATCCAGTCTTCCATCAACTCACGCAATTCGTCAGATACTTGATTCAACACATCATTCATTTTATCTGCCAACTCTTTACGACGCGTTTGATTCGCTAGGAACATCCCGTAACCAAACTCAGCGTTATCTTCAAAAAGTGAATTCGACCAAGCCGGACCTTGTCCTTGTTCATTTGTTGTATAAGGACTTACTGGTGCCGCTGCACCCCAAATTGACGAACAGCCAGTCGCATTGGCGATCATCATTCGATCACCAAACATTTGCGTCATCAATTTGACATAAGGGGTTTCGCCACAGCCCGAGCAAGCGCCAGAAAATTCAAGCAATGGTTTATTAAACTGCGAACCGATCACTGAATTGGTTTTGGCTGGGTTGGCTTTTTGTTTTAAGGTCATTGAAAAGGCCCAATTGATGGCTTGTTCCTTTTCTTCTTCGTAAGGCTTCATCACTAAAGCTTTCCCTTTTGCTGGACAAGCCTCAACACACAAGCCACAACCCGTACAATCTTCTACTGAAACTTGGATGCGGTATTTCAAGCCGTCTACTCCGCGCATTTCCCGAACGATATAACCTTCAGGTGCTTCTTCCAATTCCTCATCATCTGCTAAAAATGGACGAATCGCTGCATGAGGACAGACAAAGGAACATTCATTACACATCGTACAGCGTTCACTGATCCAGTGAGGAACCTCTAATGCGACACCCCGTTTTTCAAATTTTGCCGTGCCAGTTGGCATCGTTCCATCAGTCATCCCATTAGCAACTAAGTCGTTGACCGTCAAATCATTGCCTTGCATTGAGTTGACTGGCTCAAGAATTTGTTCCACATATTGGGAAACCGGCGTCTTCCGAATTTTTTCAGGAATCTCAACTGTTTGCCAAGTTGCTGGAACGTTTACGTGATGCAATAATTCCACCGTTTGGTCAATTGCAGCAATATTTTTCTCAACAATTTCGACAGATTTACGACGATAACTTTTATCTGCCTCTTCTTTTAAAATATCCAAGACTTCATCAAACGGAATAATCCCCGTCAAACTAAAGAAAGCTGTTTCCATCACTGTATTAATCCGTTGACCTAATCCAACTTCCATCGCTAATTTTGCCGCATTGATCGTATAAAATTTAATCTTGTTTTCAGCAATGTAGCGTTTCATTTTGGCCGGTAATAATTTATCCAGCTGCTCGTCATTCCACATGGTATTCATTAAGAAAATCCCGCCTGGCTTCAAACCTTTCAACAAGTCATAGGTATGAATATAGGCTGGTGTATGACAAGCAATAAAATCGGCACTTTCAACTAAATACGTCGAGCGAATCGGAGTATCCCCAAAACGTAAATGAGACACAGTTAAGCCACCCGATTTTTTTGAATCATAATAAAAATAGCCTTGAGCATATTTATCGGTATGGTCACCGATAATTTTGATTGCTGATTTATTAGCCCCGACTGTCCCGTCTGAACCAAAGCCCCAAAATTTTGCTTGGAAAGTCTTAGGATTGGTCAAATCAAGGGTTGCTTTTTTCTCTAAGGACAAATTCGTCACGTCATCGACGATCCCGATAGTAAACCGTTTTTTGGCTGCTTTTTTATCTTTTAACAGTTCATCATAGACCGCCACGATTTGATCTGGGGTAACGTCTTTTGAACCTAACCCAAAACGACCACCAATAATTTTCGGACGAACAGCTGCTTCATACATCACACCTTGAACGTCTAACAATAACGGTTCTCCATCGGCACCAGGTTCTTTCGAACGATCTAAAACAGCAATCCCTTTGACAGTACTTGGTAGTTTTTCTAAAAAGTTTTCTGTTGGGAACGGACGATACAAATGAATATTCAAAAAGCCGACCTTACGACCATTCGCATTCAAATAATCGACGGTTTGTTCAATCGTCGGAGCGACTGAACCCATCGCTACAATCACTTCTTCGGCGTCCTCTGCACCGTAATAATTGACTAGATCGTAGTTTGTTCCGCGTAATTGATTAATTTCTCCCATATACTTTTGAACGATTGCTGGCAATTCATCGTAATACTGGTTGATGGTTTCTCGTTGTTGAAAATGAATATCAGGATTTTGATTTGTTCCGCTAATCGTTGGATGATTCGGATTCATACTGCGTTTACGGAAAGCTTTTAATTTTTCCTGGTTGATTAAAGGAGCTAACTCTTCATAATCCAATACTTCGACTTTTTGAATCTCGTGACTTGTTCGAAAGCCATCAAAAAAGTTCATGAAAGGCAGACTACCCTCAATAGCAGCTAAATGCGCCACCGCTGATAAATCCATCACTTCTTGAACACTGCTTTCCTGAAGCATCGCAAAACCGGTTTGACGAGCGGCCATCACATCGCCATGATCACCAAAAATATTCAGTGCATTTGTGGTAATTGCCCGACTTGCCACATGAAAGACGCCTGGCAATAATTCCCCAGCAATCTTATACATATTAGGAATCATCAATAATAATCCCTGAGATGCTGTATAAGTAGTCGTTAAAGCGCCCGTTTTCAAAGCCCCATGAACAACGCCGGCAGCTCCGGCTTCCGATTGCATTTCCGTGATGGAGACCGGCTGACCAAAGATATTTTTCTTGCCTTGCGAAGCCCATTGATCAACTAGCTCAGCCATTGTAGAACTAGGAGTGATCGGAAAGATCGCTGCTAATTCAGTAAAGGCGTACGAAATATAAGCCGCAGCTGTATTTCCGTCCATTGTTTTCGTCTTACGCATATTTCTCCTCCTTATTTATCGTCACATTTGCTTAACAGCCGAACCCCAACCTACCTCCGTCGATCTTCCGAGCGGATTTCGGTTTTTATGCTACTTAAAACTAAAAAAACGGCTGCGCATGTCTATCTTCTTTAGTATAACGCTTTTATTATAAACTAATCTGTAATAATTTTAAACAAAGCATCGGACTTCTTATACTCTCTGAAAGAAAAAAGTTTGTTTTCTTTTGAAACTCTTGTACACTAATAAATGAAAGGACGTGTTTTCTCATGGATATTACGGTGATCAACCCAGCTCTAGTCAACGACTTCAATGGCATTAAAATCGGATCTAATACTGCTTCCAAGCGGATCGTTGAATTTATCAATTTACGCTGTCCTTATTGCAAGCAATGGTTTGAAGAAACAAATGATACTTTGAATCAAGCAGTCGCTCAAGGACAACTTCAACGAATCATTAAATTGTTGGATAAAGACAAGGTCAGCTTACAGCGAGGAAATGTTATGCACGAATATATCAGTGACGATCCTAAAAAGGCCTTAATTCAAATTCAGCAGGCTTTTGCAACTCAGGAAACTTGGAAAGATCTAGAATTAGAAGCTGTTGCTCAATACGCTGAAAAGACGTTACACTTCAGCCAACAAGACAACGAAAGTTTACGTCGAGAAATTCGCAACGAAGCCGAACAAGCCAACATCCAATTTGTACCTACCATTATTTTAGGTGACCATATTTTTGATGAATCGATTGATGAAGTGACATTAAAAAACTATATTGCAGAGTAAACGAAAGACCGTTTGAAATCAAACGGTCTTTTTTCGTAAATTCTCAGCAAAATCATTAATTTTCCGAATGCGATGGTTAATCCCTGATTTAGAAATCGCACCGGATGGAATCATCTCCCCGAGTTCTTTCAAGCTGATTTCCGGATTTTGAATTCTTAACTCGGCAATTTCTTGTAATTTTTCCGGTAGAGACTGCAGTCCGACGGTCGCCTCAATAAAATGAATATTTTCAATTTGTTTTGAAGCCGCATCGATCGTTTTATTCATATTGGCGGTCTCACAATTCACTAAACGATTGACAGAATTACGCATATCACGGACGATTCGTACATCTTCAAATTTTAACATCGAATTCGTTGCACCAATCAACGTTAAAAAATCAGCAATTTTCTCGGCCCCTTTTAAATAGGTGATAAACCCATTGCGCCGTTCCAACGTTCGCGCATTAAGCTCGAATTGATTCAATAAATCGCAAATATCTTGATTGTGTTCTTCATAAATCGATGAAATCTCCAAATGATAGCGACTAGTTTCCGGATTATTAACTGAACCCGATGCTAAAAAGGCTCCTCGTAAATAAGCCCGTGTCTGCTCATCTGATTTTTTAATTTCATTAGAGATATGAGCTTGGAACATCAACCCATCCATAATATCTAAATCAAGCAAAATTTTCTGGGTTTCTTGTTTCAGCCTAACGATGTAGACATTATTCTTTTTTAATTTCATTTTCCGACGCACCAATAATTCACTGCGCACACCATAATGTTCTTTTAGTAACGTAAAAATCCGGCGAGCAATCGCCGCATTTTCTGTCTGGACATTTAAAACAAATTGATGATTACTCAAACTAAGCGAACCGTTCATTCGGATCAAAGCAGCGAGCTCAGCTTGCGCAAGATTCTTTTGGACTGTCAGACCCGTTAATTCTTTTTTTACTTCTGCTGCAAAAGACATGACGAGCCCTCCTCTTCATACGAAAGAATGAATTTTTCAAAATGAAAAATCCATTCTCCTGACTCTATGTTAAAACGACATAGGATATTTTTTTAAATTTTAGCTCCAAATACAATTCGGAACAATTCATCCACCACTTTATCGCCATCGTGGAAGACCCCGCCGTCTCTTAGTTTCAAGAAATCGGTGGACACGACACGACAGCCTTCTTCCCGTAAACCGTTAAAATCATGGGTGACTTGAACTAAATATTCATCATAAACTTCAGGGTCCATATAGCCTTCAGGGATTTTTTCAGTATTAACCAAGACCGTATCGATAAATTTACTAGCTAAATGTTTATGTAGCACGCGAATATGGTCTGCATCACTAAAGTGTTCAGTTTCACCCTTTTGCGTCATAATGTTACAAATATAAACCACTTCAGCAGGAGTCGTCCGAACCGCTTCGCCTAACTCTTCAATTACGAGATTCGGCAAAATACTCGTAAACAACGAACCCGGTCCCAAGACCACCATATCGGCTTCCTGAATCGCGCTGACTACTTTGCGGGCAGCATGGACGGCGGTATCGCCATTTTTTTCGGTAACATAAACTTTTTCAATCGTTTTACGATCCAAAGCAATTTTAGATTCGCCAACGGCACTAGTTCCATCCGTAAAATCAGCATGTAAAACAAGCGGTGTTTCCGAAGATGGATAAATGTGGCCCTCCACGTGTAACATCTTGGACAACAGTTGAATTGCTTCATAGGTACTGTTGCGCATTTCTGACAAAGCCGCGATTAAAATGTTGCCAATTGTATGATTAGCCAAAAATTTATCGTCTTTATGAAAGCGATATTGAAAGAGATCTTCATACAACTTTGGCATATCGGATAAAGCCGCCAACACATTTCTTAAATCGCCTGGTGGTGCCATATCAATGGAATCCCGTAGTTCACCACTACTACCACCATCATCTGCGACAGTCACAACTGCCGTAATATCAGCACTTTGATTACGCAAACTTTTTAAGATAACTGGCAGACCCGTTCCCCCGCCAATCACAACGATTTTAGGTTTGCGGATCCGATAAGTTTTCATTTTCATGAGCGATTCACCGTCTCTTTGCGTTTGTCCTTGTCACGGTGGGTAATATTTACTTTGTAGTCAGAGGCTTTAAGCGCTTTGCCAACTCGTTCAGTCAATGCGACGGAGCGATGCTGCCCACCCGTACAGCCAATGGCCACGGTAAGTGAACTTTTCCCTTCTTTTATATAGCCCGGTAAAATATCCATCAACAAACGGACAAAGTTGGTATAAAAGCTTTCTGTTTCGGGAAACGACATGACATAATCATAGACCGGTTTATCTAAACCCGTTTGTGGGCGTAATTCTGGAATATAATGAGGATTAGGCAAGAATCGCACATCCATCACGATATCCGCATCAATTGGCAAGCCATATTTAAAACCAAAAGATACCACTTCTACATGAAAACCAACATCATCTTTTTGTTTAAAGGATTGATTGATTTTTTCTCTTAATTGACGCGGGGTCAAATCTGTCGTATCAATCATCAGAGTGGCACGATTTTTTAGATCATCTAAAATCGCTCGTTCCTTACGAATCCCTTCCGTAATCATCCCATCCATTGCAAGGGGATGAGCCCGGCGTGTTTCTTTATAGCGAGAAACCAATTCCTCGTCTGAACAATCTAAAAATAAAATACTGGTATCAATGAAACCTGTGTTCTCAATTTCAAGCAGCATTTTTTGAATATCTTCAAAAAATGACCGCGAACGCAAATCGACGACCAAAGCAATCTTTGTTACTTTACCTGATTCGCGAATCAACTCCCAAAATTTAGGAATTAGCCCAGGTGGCATATTATCTACACAAAAATACCCCATATCTTCAAAACTTTGAATGGCAACCGTCTTTCCTGCACCACTCATTCCGGTAATGACAACTAAACGTAAACTCTCAGTCATGTGTGTCACTCCTTTCTCATAATTAGGAAAATCATTTTCAATGATTCTTATTTTAAATCGTATACCTTATTCTTAGTTACTTGGTTGGTTTCTTTAAACACAACGCTCTTCTGATTTAAGCTAGAGCTACAAATATTTTTTTGACAAAAATATTTATACCACTTAATCAAATCGATACTTCACGCTAAAAAAAGGCAAAATCTTTTGCCTTCGCAAAAATTATAACACTCCTGGCGTGTCTTTACTACTTATTTATCATTCTTTAGCTTTTTCTAACGTTTAATCATTTATGTCATGTCCTGACGTGTGTTAAAAATAGCGACTAGAGTAGACAAAAAAAGATCTCCCTATTTGGAAGATCTGTTTTTCAATGCTAATTCAATCGTACGATCAGCCAGAATGGATTGAGCATCAATCACTGGATAAGGAACCGCTGGGGTCAACTCATGCACTAAAGACAACTCTGTACACCCTAAAATCGCATTTTGACAGCCATATTTTTCAAAGACGTCTGAAAGAATTTCTAAATACAGCTCACTATTAATAAAATCATTTTCTTTTACTTCATGATAAATTAAATAATTTACCTTCTCCTGCAATGCTTGATCAGGAAGCAAGACATCAAAACCTTTTGCTTGCAATGCCTTTTGATAGACCTTCGCAGTCATCGTACCTTCCGTTGCCAAAACAGCGATTTTCTCCCCCACTTGATGGTGGCGTGTGACTTCATTGACCGCCTCTCGCGGCATATGCAAAAGCGGAATCTTCGTTGCCGCCTGAAGTTGCTCAAAAAAGTAATGTGCTGTATTACAGGTCAACACGATAAAATCCGGTTGCAATAAGTTTTGCTTCTCAATATCGTCTAATAGAAAAGGCAAGGGATTATCTGCTTCATGGTCTAAGATATAGGCCGTTCGGTCAGGAACTGTGGCATGATTGAACATCACATAGTTCAAATATTCTTGGTCATTGTGGGCCTGCGTCCGTTTATTCAAGATTCGAATAAAACTTTCTGTCGCCATCGTCCCCATCCCGCCAAGAATACTAAAGAAATTTTCCATCCTTATCCTTCTTTCTCTTTAAAGAATAGATCAAATCGTCCTTTATATTTACTAAACATATATTTCATTAAGATCCAGCGCATCAAGGACATATCTTTTTTGTAAAAGACCGTGGTCCCCCATTGATTCTTTTTAATCAAATCTAAAGCTTTTTGCTTGTCATCATTGTTCCGTGCAAATTTTTCGAAAACACTCTTAGGCACACCCATCCATAACATGGACGTTGCTGGCTCCGCTTTACCATAAACTGTTTCAGTGAAGGGCTTATCAAAAACACGATCTTCTGTGACATATTGTGCTAGATTAAAGCCATTTAAAGTGACAAAGAAACTGCTGCGACCTTGACGTAAATTAATCTCAAATAATTTGTATTCGCCATCACGAGGATCATATTTCATATCAAAGTTGGCAAAACCAGTATAATTGATTCTTTCTAAAAAGCTTTTGATGGTTTGATAAATTTTTTCGTTATACTCTGGTAAAATTGCGACATAGTTGCCGACTGCCTCCGGTGAAGGATCTTCTAAGAGCGGATGCCCTAGACACATCATTCGAACTTGATGGTTTTGATCGACATAGGCATTTAAGACCCGCATATTACTGTCATCACCCGGAATGAAATCCTGAGCAATCATCTCACTTGTATAACCCGCTTGATAGATTCGTTCGATGATTGTGTCAAATTCATCTCGTGTATCTAAAATAAAGGCCTTTTTACGACCTTCAAAATCGATCGATAACCATTCCACACTATTCGCAGGTTTGAGTGCCACTGGAAACTCAAAAGGTAAATCTTGTTTTAATTTACCAGCCTCTAACAGATCTTCCCGGATAATAAAAGTATTAGGATACGGCAATTCATATTTTTCGCAAATTTCATAGAAGCTCACTTTACTAATCAAACGCTGTAATAGCTCAAACTCAATATAAGGACAAATAAACCATTGTGATAACTCTTCTTTATGCTGGGAAACCAATTCAGCATAGCCATCACCACAGGCAATAACCAAATATTTAGTTTCAGGATCATTGTAGGTAGTTGCAGCTAATTTACGCATTTGCTCCATGAACACAGGATCTTTATCAAAACCTGGTACAACATGAACATTGACAATTTTACTATATTTTGTTGGGGCCAACTGTAAACCAGCGTAAGCCTCAGAAACGATGCCATATGCTTCATGGAAGGAACGGGCCATTCCATAAACATTAATGTCGCTTCCTAATAGAATCGGTACAAATTTTTGTTTTTTAGTCATAATTTTCTACACCTTCTCATTCTAAATCCTTGATAATCATACCATAAAGAAAAATGCAAGCAAAGGAGAATCCTTTACTTGCATCAAGCTTTCGCAGTTATTTATTTTTTGAGAACACGTTTCAAATAATGTCCGGTATAACTCTCGGGGACTTCTGCAATTTCTTCTGGTGTCCCAGTGGCTAAAATCGTTCCGCCACCATCGCCACCTTCTGGTCCTAGGTCGATCACATAGTCAGCTGACTTAATAACATCCAAATTATGTTCGATGACTAAAACGGTATTGCCTGCATCGACAAAGCGTTCTAAAACTTTTAATAAGCGCGCGATATCATCCGTGTGTAACCCGGTTGTTGGCTCATCTAAAATATAAAAGTTCTTACCATTAGAATTTTTATGCAACTCGCTGGCAAGTTTCATCCGTTGGGCTTCACCGCCAGACAAGGTTGTCGCTGGTTGCCCCATCGTGACATAGCCCAACCCAACATCAACGATTGTTTGTAGTTTGCGATGAATTTTAGGAATGTGTTTAAAGAATTCCACGGCATCTTCGACGGTCATCTCTAAAATATCAGCAATGTTCTTACCTTTATAATGGACTTCCAATGTTTCTGAATTGTACCGTTTCCCATGACATACCTCACAAGGCACATAAACATCTGGTAAGAAATGCATCTCGATTTTGATGATTCCATCGCCACGACAGGCTTCACAACGTCCCCCTTTGACGTTGAAACTGAAACGCCCTTTTTTATAGCCACGAATCTTTGCTTCATTTGTTTGGGCAAACAAATCACGAATATCATCAAAGACACTTGTATAAGTCGCTGGATTGCTTCGCGGTGTACGACCAATCGGACTTTGATCGATATCGACTAATTTTTCGATCGTATTATATCCGGTGATTTTTTTGAATTTCCCTGGCTTGTTGGAATTTCGATTCAACTTCTGAGCCAACGCTTTTTTCAAAATTTGGTTAACTAAGGTTGATTTTCCAGAACCGGAAACACCAGTCACTGCGACAAATTTACCTAAAGGAAATTCAACATCAATATTTTTTAAATTATTTTCTGCTGCCCCTGTTACTTTGATCTTTTTGCCGTTTCCTTTGCGCCGTTCTTTAGGAACCGCAATCTCACGTTTTCCAGATAGGTATTGACCGGTTAAGGAATTTGGATTTTTCTCCACTTCTTCTGGGGTGCCAGCCGCAACGATCTGACCACCTTGGTCTCCCGCACCAGGCCCCACATCAATCAAATAATCCGCTGCTCGCATCGTATCTTCATCGTGTTCGACAACAATCAAGGTATTCCCTAAATCGCGCATTTTCTTCAATGAATCAATCAAACGGTCGTTGTCTCGTTGATGCAGACCGATTGATGGTTCGTCCAAAATATATAGCACACCAGATAAATTTGACCCAATTTGAGTGGCTAAACGAATTCGTTGCGCTTCCCCACCAGATAAAGTACCGGCCGCACGGCTAAGCGTCAAATAGTCTAACCCCACATTCCGCAAGAACGTCAATCGATCTTTGATTTCTTTTAAAATCGGTTTAGCGATCATTTTTTCTTGTTCACTTAAAGCGACTGCTTCAAAAAATTCTAAAGTTCCATTAATCGATGTTTCACTGACGTCACCAATATTTTCGCCATTGATTTGAACCGATAAAGCTTGCGGATTCAACCGATACCCATGACAAGTTTGGCAAGTCAGCTCAGTCATGTATAAGCGCATTTGATCGCGCGTAAAATCGCTATTGGTTTCTGCGTAGCGTCGATTGATATTGTTGATGATTCCTTCAAAGGGGACTTCTACGTCACGCACGCCACCAAAGTCATTTTCATAGTGGAAATGGAAATTTTCACCATTTGAACCATTCAAAACAATTTCCTGATGTTCTTTAGGCAATTCTTCAAACGGTGTATCCATATCAATCCCAAAACTCAGACACGCTTGTTCCAACATTTGCGGATAATACTGCGAACTAATCGGATTCCAAGGCACCAAGGCGCCTTCCCGTAACGTCTTGCTTTGATCCGGGATTACCAAGTCTAAATCAACTTCCAATTTGATTCCCAAGCCATCACAATCATGACAGGCACCAAAAGGAGCGTTAAATGAAAAGAGACGCGGTTCTAGCTCCCCTACAGTGAAACCGCAATATGGACAAGCATAATGCTCACTAAAGAGCATTTCTTTTTCACCAATCACATCAACGATCGCATAGCCTTCCGCTAAGCGTAACGCAGCTTCAAACGAATCAAACAGTCGCGAGCGAATCCCTTCTTTTACAACGATCCGGTCAACGATGATTTCGATATCATGCTTTTTACTTTTACTTAACTCCGGTGCTTCAGTCACATCATATAACTCACCATCCACCCGCATCCGGACATAACCTTCACGCTGGATCATTTCAAACACTTTTTTATGCTGACCCTTTTTCTTTGCTACCACTGGCGCCAAAATCTGAATCTTGGTTCGTTCCGGCAATTCCAGTACTTTGTCGACCATTTGTTCTACGGATTGCGAGCTAATCTCGATATGATCATTAGGACAAATTGGATGTCCAACCCGTGCAAACAGCAAGCGCAAATAATCATTGATCTCTGTAACAGTTCCTACAGTTGAACGAGGATTCTTACTTGTCGTCTTTTGATCAATCGAAATGGCCGGACTCAACCCATCGATGCTATCAACATCCGGCTTATCCATTTGTCCGAGAAACTGCCGAGCATAAGCCGATAAGCTTTCCACATACCGACGTTGCCCTTCCGCATAAAGCGTATCGAAAGCCAACGAACTTTTCCCGGAACCTGACAAACCAGTAACCACGACCATTTTGTCACGAGGAATCGTGACGTCCACGTTTTTCAAATTATGAGCTCGCGCTCCATGAATCACAATCTTATCATTCGCCATGTAATTTCTCCTATTTCGTATAATATTTTCCAAAAGGAAACGTGAGTTCTTTTTTATCTATTCTTCTGCCAAAAAGCACGTTGCATCAGTTTTATGAAATAGCAACTCCTGCAAAGTAGAGTTGCTATTTATGCATCATCATAAGTATACAACCTTTTAATAGGACACTTCCAGCCGGAAGTGTCCTATTAAACTACTCTGCTGCTTTCATTTCTAAAATGGTATCACGCAAAGTTGCGGCGGTCTCAAAATCAAGTGTCTTAGCCGCTTCCCGCATTTCGTCTTCTAGTTTCGCAATCAACTCTTTACGCTCGGCTTTCGACAACTCTTCAAAGGACGTTGTATCATAAGTTCCCGTCTCCTCGGCCACTTTACTGATCGAGATCAAATCACGAATTTCCTTAATAATCGTCTTAGGCTCAATCCCGTGATCTTCATTGTATTGCTGTTGCGTACTGCGTCGCCGTGAAGTCTCGTCCATCGCTCGTTGCATAGAGTCGGTGATCTTATCAGCATACATGATAACTTTCCCTTCAGAATTTCGCGCGGCCCGCCCAATTGTTTGAACCAAGGAACGCTCACTCCGTAAGAACCCTTCTTTATCAGCATCCAAAATGGCGACTAACGAAACTTCCGGAACATCGATCCCTTCACGAAGCAAGTTGATCCCAACTAGAACATCGAACTTGCCTAAACGCAAATCACGAATGATTTCGGTTCGTTCCAATGTTTTAATATCACTGTGTAAGTATTTGACCTTGATCCCTAACTCTTTGAAATAATCAGTTAAATCTTCTGACATCTTTTTCGTCAAGGTCGTAACAAAGACCCGTTCATTACGTTCTGAACGTTCATTGATTTCGCCGACCAAATCATCGATTTGCCCCATAATTGGCCGCACTTCAACAACTGGATCTAATAAACCAGTTGGTCGAATGATCTGTTCGACCACCGTATCGGTCTGCTCATGCTCGTAAGGTCCCGGTGTCGCTGAAACGTAGACGATCTGATTGACCCGTTCTTCAAATTCTTCTAACCGTAAAGGACGGTTATCTAACGCTGAAGGCAAACGAAAACCATAGTCCACTAACATTTGTTTGCGAGCCCGGTCACCATTGTACATTCCCCGGACTTGTGGCATCGTTACATGGGACTCATCAATAACTAGCAAGAAATCATCTGGAAAGAAATCCATCAAAGTATAAGGTGGTTCCCCTTCTTTTCTGCCATCCATGTGGCGCGAATAGTTTTCGATCCCTGAGGTGTATCCCATTTCCCGCAGCATCTCGATGTCATAATTGGTCCGTTGTTCCAAACGTTGGGCCTCTAACAATTTATTTTCACTACGCAAGCTTTCTAAACGATCCGCAAGTTCCTTTTGAATATTACTGATAGCGACTTCCATATGATCTTCGTTGGTTAAAAAGTGCGTCGCCGGGAAAATCGCTACGTGCTCAGTTTCACCCGTAATTTCCCCCGTCAAAGCATCGACTTCCCGAATCCGCTCAATTTCATCACCAAAGAATTCCACTCGCAACGCTCGTTCATCTCGTGATGCTGGAAAGATCTCAACAACATCCCCCCGCACACGAAAACGACCACGTTGAAAATCGATATCATTTCGTTCAAACTGGATATCAATCAAACTCCGTAATAATTGATTGCGATCCATTTCCATCCCAACTCGCAAAGAAACCACCTGTTCCATATATTCTTTGGGCGAACCTAAACCAAAAATACACGAAACAGAGGCAACCACAATCACATCATTTCTTTCCAAGAGAGAGCTGGTAGCCGAATGACGAAGTTTATCGATTTCGTCATTGATACTGGAGTCTTTCTCGATATACGTATCACTGGAAGGAACATAAGCCTCCGGTTGGTAATAATCATAGTAGCTGACAAAATACTCTACCGCATTGTTAGGAAAGAATTCTTTAAACTCACCGTATAATTGTCCCGCTAACGTTTTGTTATGGGCGATGATCAAGGTGGGTTTGTTCACTTCCTTAATAACATTAGAAATCGTGTAGGTTTTCCCCGTACCCGTTGCCCCTAAAAGTATTTGAGCTTTTTTTCCATCGACGACCCCTTCGGTTAATTGCGCAATGGCCTTAGGCTGGTCGCCAGCAGGCTGATATTTTGAATGAAGGTCAAACAGATTATCTGTTACTCTTTCAATCACACAAAAATCCCCCTTTTCAATTAAATAAACGTAACTTTTCTACCTAAAAATTATAGCATACCGAACATATTTTCGCCATTTTTAGTTCTTCACTTTAAAAGATTCTAAAGAAGCGTATGTCACATTTTCTTACATTATCTGTTAAGAGTTTCTAGCTTTTTTTATATTGGACAATGAAGCCCCTTGTGTTTTATCCTTAAACTAACATATAATAAACAAATGATAAGTAATTAGGAGGAATATTATGAGAAAAAACAAATTAATTCCCTTTGTTGTTTTTCTAATGGCAAGTCTCTTCACACTAGGGTTTGCTACTAAGACAAATGCCGCGGAGAAAACATATAAAATCGGAACGGACTTAACTTTTGCTCCTTTCGAGTTTCAGGATTCAGATGGCGAATATATTGGGATCGACGTAGATCTGCTCAATCAGATCGCCAAAGATCAAAACTTTAAAGTAGATTTGCGACCATTAGGCTTCGACAGTTCAATTCAAGGGGTGCAGTCCGATCAATTGGATGGCATGATCGCTGGTATGAGCATCACTGACGAACGCAAGAAAACCTTTGATTTTTCTGAGCCTTATTTTGACAGCGGGATTCAAATGGCAGTCAAAAATGATAACAAGGACATCAAAGATTACGAGGATCTCAAAGGTAAAACTGTTTCTGCAAAAATCGGAACAGAAAGTGCAACCTTCTTAGAAAAAAATAAAGAAAAATATGGCTACGAAATTAAGCTATACGAAGCAGCCGATGCACTGTATAATGCTTTGACTAACGGAAATTCTGTGGCGATTTTTGATGACTATCCAGTCATAGGCTATGCGGTAACCAACGGTCAACCCTTCAAATTAGTTGGTGATCCTGAAGCTGGTAGCTCATACGGCTTTGCAGTAAAAAAAGGTGAAAACAAAGAATTACTGAAAAAATTCAATCAAGGACTAAAAGATTTAAAGAAAGATGGTTCTTACGATAAAATTGTCAACAAATACATTTCAACTGGTTCAAACACAGCGGCTCCTTCAGAAGAAATGAAAAAAATCGAACCTAAAAAGGACGTCTACGTAATTGCTAGCGATTCCGCTTTTGCCCCTTTTGAGTACAAAGACAGTGATGGTGAATACAAAGGAATCGATGTTGATTTATTAAATCGAGCAGCCGAATTGCAAGGTTTTAAATTGGAAACGAAATTTATTGGTTTCTCTTCTGCGATGCAAGCCTTAGAATCGGGACAGGCTGACGGGATGATTGCCGGCATGACGATTACAGACGAGCGCAAAGCTAATTATGATTTTTCAGATCCCTATTTCCAAAGCGGAATTCAGTTAGCCGTTGCCAAAGATGATCAGGATATCAAGTCTTATAAAGATTTGAAAGATAAAACAGTGGGCGCCAAAGTAGGAACGGAAAGCGCTGATTTCTTAGAAGCCCACAAAAATGAGTACGGTTATACCATCAAAAACTTTGATGCTGCTGATCAATTGTACGACGCACTAAAAGTTGGTTCAATCGATGCAATGATGGATGATTATCCAGTTATCGGTTACGCAGTGAAACAAGGTCAAGACTTAAAGACACCGATTAAACGAGAAGTTGGCGGCGAATATGGTTTTGCTGTCAAAAAAGGCCAAAACCCTGAACTACGTGAAATGTTTACTGAAGGATTGAAAGAGTTAAAACGAACAGGCGAATACGATCAGATTCTCGATAAATATATTGGGGACGGGCAAGAAGATAAAAAAGATGCCGTTGACGAGTCCACTATTACTGGTTTATTGAAAAACAACTATAAATCATTATTAGACGGATTATGGAAAACGATCGTGTTAGCGTTAGTCTCATTCGCATTAGCCTTAGTATTAGGGGTTATTTTCGGCCTCTTCCGGGTCTCACCAGTCCGCGGATTACGTACCCTGGCTGGGATCTACATCGATATTATTCGCGGGATTCCGATGATGGTTCTAGCTTTCTTCATCTTCTTTGGATTACCAGGGATTACCGGGATTAAGATTCCCGATTTTGCCGCCGGAATCATAACATTGACTTTGAATGCGAGTGCCTACATTGCTGAGATTGTTCGTGGTGGGATCAATGCCGTGCCCGTTGGTCAAATGGAAGCTTCCCGCAGTTTGGGACTCTCCTATAACCGAACGATGCAAAAAATCATTCTACCGCAAGCTATCAAGATCATGATTCCTTCTTTCATTAACCAATTCGTTATCAGTTTGAAAGATACAACGATCATTTCTGCGATCGGCGTGGTTGAGTTATTGCAAACCGGGAAGATCATCGTGGCTCGGACAACCCAAAGTTCTTACGTGTACTTAATCATTGCGATTATGTATTTAGTCTTGATTACGATCTTAACCAAATTAGCAAACCGTTTAGATAAGAAGGTGAAATAGATGGAAAACAAAATTGATAAAAAAATCGTCGTAAATCACTTAGTAAAAAAATTCGATGACAATACTGTCTTAAACGATTTAAATATTAGTATCAGTGAAGGCGAAGTTGTCTGCATCATCGGGCCATCCGGTTCAGGGAAAAGTACTTTCCTCCGTTGTATGAATCGACTTGAAGAACCGACCTCGGGAGAGATTATTATTGATGGCCAAGATTTGACGGATAAGCACACCGATATTAACTTGATTCGTCAACATATCGGCATGGTATTCCAACACTTTAATTTGTTCCCGCACCTGACTGTGATGGAAAATATTACTTTAGCACCCCTTGATCTGAAAGGTGAATCAAAAGAATCTGCTGAAAAACGAGCTGTTGAATTATTGAATCAAGTTGGACTTGCTGAAAAGAAAAATGACTATCCAGACAGCCTGTCAGGTGGACAAAAACAGCGGGTTGCTATCGCTCGAGCGTTGGCAATGAACCCGGATGTCATGCTGTTCGATGAACCCACTTCAGCGCTCGATCCCGAAATGGTCGGCGATGTACTGAAAGTTATGAAAGACTTGGCGTTGCAAGGCATGACGATGGTGATCGTTACTCACGAAATGGGCTTCGCTAAAGAAGTTGCCGATCGTGTGATCTTCACCGATGGTGGAAAAATTCTAGAAGATGGTACACCAGAACAAGTCTTCAATAATCCCCACAACCCACGAACACAAGATTTCTTAAATAAAGTTCTAAATGTCTAACACAAAACCCGTGAAATCTCTTTAGATTTCACGGGTTTTTCTGAAACTTAATAAGCTTTGATAAACCTCTACTGGCGTAGCTGGCGATTGACTACGAATAATCCCATCAGCCGCTGAAAATGCCAGTTCAGTTACTTTTTCTAATTCTTCCATTGTCGGAAAAAGATTTAACGATTCGTAGATACAAGGCAACCCTAGCTTTTCAAACAATTCACGATACCGCAAAAATTCCGCTTCGCGCCCTTCTATCTGCAACTGTTGCAAGGTCGTCAAAGCGATAATCTGACCGTGACTAGCTTTAAGCTTATTGCCCCACAAGCTAACCATCCCATTGTGCAACGCGTGGGCAATACTCAAACCACCTGACTCAAAACCAATCCCACTCAACAAAATATTAGCTTCAACAACTGCTTCAAAAGCCGACGTAATTTTCTGTTGTTGATTTGCCTCAACTGCCATCTCTGCAAATTCAATTAAGACATCACGACATTTTTCAGCAATCGCTTGCGCCGCCAAAGTCGGTCTAGCACCTAACGTATTCACCCCGGCATTTGTTTGGACGGTTCGCGCCTCCACAAAAGTTGATAAGCCATCGGCAATTCCGGCAATCAAAAATTGGACTGGACTCTGAATTAAAATTCCGGTATCAACTAAGACCAGATCAGGATTTTGCGAATAATAACTATATTTTTCAAAATGACCATTCTGATACTCCACAGATATTCGCGATGTTGGCGCATCTGTTGACGCCGCGGTTGGCACAACAATACAACGACTTTTTGTTTCAAAAGCCCAAGCTTTTCCTAAATCAATCCCGCGACCACCACCAAGTGCCACTACATAATCAAAGTCTCTTTCCTTCCGCTCTTCTTCTATCAGCCAAACAGTAATTTCTCCGCCTAGTTTTGTTAATTCATTCACTAATCGTTCGCCAATCATTTGATAAACAAAACGATCGGTTACTACGACTCCTTTTTGACCAAAAGCTAAAATATCAGTCAAATGATTCCACAACACATTTTCTCCTTGACGATAGGTCATCGGACTTGCAAAAACTTTTTCCATCAGCTCACCTTTTTTATCCATCATACCAAGTCAAAGAAGTAGTTGCAAGAAGACAAAAAAGGTCCGCAGCAATTAACGCTGCGGACCTTTTAACAGACAATTATTTTTCAATTTCAGTGACGATACCTGAACCAACAGTCCGTCCACCTTCACGAATAGAGAACGTTGTCCCTTGTTCAACCGCGATTGGGTGAATCAACTCAACTTCGATAGTTACATTATCACCAGGCATTACCATTTCGGTGCCTTCTGGCAACATAATATTCCCAGTAACGTCAGTTGTACGGAAGTAGAATTGAGGACGATAGTTATTGAAGAATGGCGTATGACGGCCACCTTCTTCTTTCGTCAATACATAAACTTCTGCACTGAATTTCGTATGTGGAGTGATTGAACCTGGTTTAGCTAATACTTGTCCACGTTCGATTTCATCACGAGTAATCCCACGTAATAGAACCCCAACGTTATCGCCAGCTTCACCGTAATCCAATGTCTTACGGAACATTTCTAGTCCAGTTACGACAGCTTTTTGCACTTCAGGTTTGATCCCGATGATTTCAACTTCATCACCGACTTTAACTTCCCCACGATCGATACGACCAGATGCAACCGTACCACGTCCTGTGATTGAGAAGACATCTTCGACTGGTAACAAGAATGGTTTGTCAGTATCACGTTCAGGCGTTGGGATGTATTCATCAACCGTATCCATCAAGTCAAGGATTACTTGTTCTTGTTCAGGATCGCCTTCTAAAGCTTTCAAAGCAGAACCTTTAAGTACTGGAATATCATCGCCTGGGAAACCATATTCAGAAAGCAATTCCCGAACTTCCATTTCAACTAAATCGATCAATTCTTCATCATCAACTAAATCAACTTTGTTCAAGAAGACGATTAAGTGTTTAACCCCTACTTGACGTGATAACAAGATATGTTCACGTGTTTGTGGCATTGGGCCATCAGTAGCAGATACTACTAAAATTGCACCATCCATTTGTGCAGCACCAGTAATCATGTTCTTTACATAGTCCGCGTGTCCTGGTGCATCAATATGAGCATAATGACGTTTTTCAGTTTCATATTCAACGTGGGCAGTATTGATTGTAATTCCGCGTTCACGTTCTTCTGGTGCAGCATCGATACTAGCATAGTCTTGAGGGTTTGCTAGACCTTTTTTACCTAATACCGTAGTGATTGCTGCCGTTAATGTTGTTTTACCGTGATCGACGTGACCAATGGTACCAATATTAACGTGTGGTTTACTTCTATCATAATGTTCTTTTGCCATAATAAACAAACCTCCTAAAAAGTATAAAAATTCTTACGGATATAGTGTAAAACATTTTTAACAAAATGAAAAAGATTTACACTTTTACTTTTTGTAAGTAACCGTCTGAGGTCATAATACATCAGAATTGGTCAAACTCCAAATAATTTGTCCTATTTTCATGAAAGATGAAAAAAGACTATTTTTTCACGATAAAAGAACGTTCGAAATTTAATTAGACTTAAAATTAGCGTATAATGTGAACTAAATAATTTACCGTAAACAAATGACTCCGAATGATCATTCGGACTATGATGAATTTTTCAACTAGAAAATTATGGAGGTATTTATGAAAGATTTGCAGAAAGAATTAAAAAATTTACCCATCGAAATAAATAAAGCATTAAATATCGGCTTTGTCTTTGTAAAAGAAAATGATCACTACTGGCATTTCCCAGCCAGACAGTGGGAGGAAAAACAGATTCAAGCATACTTTTTAGAACGCTTTGGTGAAGCTGGTGACTTTGTTTCTTACCCTGAACTAAAAATCAAACAGTTAATCATCCAAACCTTGCCGCAACTTTTGATCGTCGTCCCTTACGACTTTAAAAAGGAGGATCGTTGATATGACGGTATTAGAATTAAAGGCGGTCAGTTATCAAGCCGAGCAACGCTTGATTTTAGATAAAATTACGCTAAGTGTAGAGTCAGGGGATTTTTTAACAATTTCAGGGCCATCTGGTAGTGGAAAAAGCACCTTGCTGCGCTTAATTGCTTCATTATTAACACCAACCAGTGGTACGATTTTTTTTGACGGTAAAGATCAAAATTCCTACGATTATACGACTTATCGCCAACAAGTTTCTTATTGTTTTCAACAGCCCACGCTTTTTGGCGAAACCGTAAAAGACAATTTAATTTTTCCTTACTTGATTCGCGAGCAAGTTCCAGATCAAGCATACATGATCCAGCAACTTCAATTAGTTGATCTACCCGCTGATTATCTGACTAAAAAGATTACTGAGTTATCCGGTGGTGAACGCCAACGAGTTGCTTTAGTTCGGAATATTCTGTTTCTACCACAAGTTTTACTATTAGATGAAGTAACCGCAGGACTTGATGAACGAACAAAAGCTATTATTCAACGTTTACTGAAACAAATTCAACAAAGGGGTTGTACCATTTTACAAGTAACCCATGATGAATCAGAACTTAAGTCTGCAGAAAATTTACTACTTATCCAAGGGGGAAGACTCATTCAATGAATCAATTAGCCGTAAACAATCTATCTCTTGTCGCCGCATTTGCATTAGTTCTAATTGCGGTCGCAATCAGCTACAAGGAAAAATTACAGCTCTCTAAAGATATTTGGTACAGCGTGATCCGAGCAATCATTCAATTAGTGATTGTCGGTTACTTACTGAAATACATTTTTCAAGTCAATAATACTTTATTGACACTAGCGATGAGTCTCTTTATTGTCTTTAACGCTGCTTGGAATGCCCATAAAAGAAACCCTGCCCAGCAAAAGAGCTATCTTCATTCATTAGCGGCGATCTTTATCAGCACTTATGTAACATTGGGTGTCTTGATTTTGTCTGGAGCAATTAAATTTATTCCCTCACAAATTGTTCCGATTACAGGAATGATTGCTAGTAATTCTATGGTTGCTTTAGGCTTATGTTATCGAGCGCTCAATACACAATTTCATGATCTGCGCCAGCAAACACTTGAGAAGCTAGCTTTAGGCGCTTCGATTAAGCTGGCTTCCAAACCGATCTTACAGCAAAGTATCAAGACCGCGATGCAACCAACCATAGATTCTGCTAAAACGGTTGGTTTAGTCAGCTTACCAGGGATGATGTCCGGCTTGATCTTCGCTGGATTAGATCCAGTCTACGCAATTAAGTATCAAATCATGGTCACTTTTATGTTACTATCAGCGACAAGTCTCGGTTCAATCATCGGCGGCTATACTGCCTATAAAAATTATTTCAATTCAGATCATCAATTAACGCTCTAATTCTTATAAGAAGCCAAAATAGCCCCAAAGTTCCATTTAGCTGAACTTTGGGGCTATTTTTAAACTAACAGATTATATAATGTTTTGTTTTGACTTAGCTCAATGTAGGTCGAATCAAATTCATTTAATCTTTGCAGTAATGCTGGTAACGTTTCTGGCTGCTTTAGCAAGATGCCAATGACGACTGGTCCAGTCCCGCGATTTCCTTTTTTAGTGTACTCGAAACGCGTAATGTCGTCGCCTTCCCCCAAAACTTCCGAAACAAACTCTTTCAGTGCCCCTGGACGTTGCGGGAAATTTACTACAAAATAATGTTTTAGACCTTCATAGATCAAAGAACGTTCCTCAATCTCAGCCATTCGATTAATATCATTGTTACCGCCGCTGATGACGCAAATTACCGTTTTCCCTTTAATTTGGTCCTTCATTAAATCTAACGCGGCCACGCTCAGTGCTCCAGCTGGTTCAACCACGATCGCTTGTTTGCCATATAAATCTAGAATCGTGGAACAGATCAAACCTTCATCGACAGACATCAATTCATCTACATACTCTTTGCTATGCGAGTAGGTGATCTCTCCCACACATTGAACTGCCGCACCGTCAACAAACTTATCGATCTCAAACAATTTGGTTGGCTGTCCTGCCTCAAACGCTGCTTGCATCGAAGCCGCACCCTTAGGTTCGACACCAATTATTTTAGTAGTTGGTGAAGTATTTTTTACATAGGAAGAAACTCCACTGATTAACCCGCCACCGCCAATTGCAGTGACTACAAAATCTGGTTTATAGCCTTCACTTTCTGCATCGGTCATCATTTCTAAAGCTAATGTTCCTTGGCCTGCAATGATATTTTTGTCGTTAAAAGGATCAATAAAGGTCATACCGTTTTCTTCACAGTATTTTCTCGCGGCCGCAGCAGAAGCGTCAAAGGTATCACCGACTAAATGAATATCCGCAAACTCACCACCGAAAAATTTTACTTGAGAAACTTTTTGTTGTGGTGTAGTAGTTGGCATAAAGATCGCTGCCTTTGCTTTCAATTCATGACAAGTATAGGCAACTCCCTGTGCATGATTTCCGGCACTCGCACAAACTACACCTTTTCTCAATTCTGTCTCTGGCAATTTCTTAATCGCATAATAAGCTCCCCGCAATTTAAATGAACGAACTTTTTGTAAGTCCTCGCGTTTTAATAAGACAGTTGCCTGATATTTTTCAGACAAATAACGATCATATTGCAATGGCGTATGATTGACAGCATTTTTCAATAGCTGATAGGCACTGCGAACCTCAGTATCTTTGATCAATTCCATCGCTGCACCTCCACTAGTCTTTGCGATTTACAAATGGCATCATTTTGCGTAATTCGCCACCGACTTCTTCAATTTGATGACCGGCACTTTCAGCACGCATCTTCTTGAACTCAGGGAAACCATTCTTATTGTCTTCAATGAACCCTTTAGCAAATTTTCCGTTTTGGATATCCGTTAAAACATCTTTCATCCCAGCTTTTGCTTGATCAGTAATCACACGCGGGCCAGAAACATAATCTCCGTATTCAGCCGTATTAGAGATTGAATGACGCATTTTGGCAAAACCACCTTCATAAATCAAATCAACAATCAATTTCATTTCATGACAAACTTCAAAGTAAGCTAATTCAGGTTGGTAACCGGCTTCTACTAATGTTTCAAAACCTGCTTCAATCATACTAGTCAAGCCACCGCAAAGGACAGCTTGTTCACCGAATAAATCCGTTTCCGTTTCTTCTTTAAAGGTGGTCTCCAAGACACCTACTCGTGTAGCACCGATCCCTTTCGCATAAGACAATGCCAACTCTTGAGCAGTTCCTGTTGCATCTTGATAAACCGCAAATAAAGCGGGGACTGCAAACCCTTCTGTAAAGGTCCGACGAACTAAATGACCGGGACCTTTAGGAGCTACTAAAAAGACATCCACATTTTTGGGTGGGTTGATCACATCAAAATGAATATTGAAGCCATGAGCAAAGACTAACGCATCGCCATCAGTTAAATTTTCAACAATTTCATTTGCATATAGATCCCCTTGGATTTCATCTGGAGCCAAAATCATGACTACTTGCGCTTTTTTGGTTGCCTCAGCTACTGGCAATACTTCAAAGCCATCTTCACGGGCAGCTTCAGCGGATTTTCCTTCACGAACGCCGATCACGACTTGATGACCCGTGTCACGTAGATTTTGTGCATGGGCGTGTCCTTGTGAACCATAGCCCACGACAGCAATTGTTTTTCCTTCTAAAGCATCCTTCGCTACTGCATCATCATAATAAACTTTAACCATAATTTCTCCTCCAATTTATAAACTATATTAATAGCAAAATTAATTACTAATTTCGCGTTTAACCTCTACTAAATCCGGTCACCCCGGTTCGAGCTAATTGCTTGATCCCATACGGTCGTAAGACATCTATACAGGCATTGACTTTTTCGGTGGAGCCAGCAACTTGCACAACAATTGTTTTCAATCCAACATCCACCACATCAGCCCGGAAAGGTTCAATCATTGCTTGAATTTCCGAACGGGTCGTTGCTGGTGCGTTGACTTTGATTAACGCCAACTCTCTTTCCAAATGTGGCTCATCTGTCACATCAGAAACTTTTACGACATCGATTTGTTTATTTAACTGCTTAGTTACCTGCTCCACTTCAGCCAAGGAGTCTGCTTGAATAATAATTGTCATACGTGACTCACCGGCTTTTTCTGTGCGACCAACTGAAACACTGTCCATGTTTACTTGGCGCCGATTCAAGACACTCGTAATACGGCTCAGCACCCCCGCTTGATCGCGAACCATCGCTGTAATCATTCGCCTCATCTAATCAACTCCCAACATTTGGTCATTCGGCATTCCAGCCGGAATCATCGGCAGTACATGTTCACGATTGCAGATCATCACTTCGATTAAAATTGGTCCGGGCTCAGCAAAAGCTTCTTGCAATTGCGCTTCAAGGCTTTCTGGATCGGTAATTTTCTTACCTGCAATCCCGTAGGCTTCGGCCATTTTCATAAAATTCGGCTGCTCTTCAAAAACAGACTGCGAACGACGTTCATTAAAGAAGGTTTCCTGCCATTGGCGTACCATGCCCAATGATTGATTATTTAGTAAGATAAACTTGATATCCAAGTTGTATTGATTCAAGATGGCTAACTCTTGATTGGTCATTTGAAAGCCTCCATCGCCAACGAAAACAACAACCGGCTCTTTGGGTTTCGCCAATTTAACTCCCACGCCCGCCGGAATTCCAAAGCCCATTGTGCCGAGACCACCGCTCGTAATCAGCTGTTTAGGAAAAGTAAATGGATAAAACTGGGCTGTCCACATTTGGTGCTGGCCAACATCGGTTACAACACGTGCTTTTCCTTCTGTGATTTGTCCAATTAGCTCAATGACCGCCTGAGGCTTGATCACATTCGCTGTTTTTTGATATTGGAAAGGATGCGCCGTCTGACGTTTTTTGCAAAGCAGGCGCCATTCTTCACATTCAGGCGGTTCAATTTCAATCGAAAGCATTTGATTCAAAGCAACTTTGGCATCGCCAACAATCGGAATATCCACTGGGATTATCTTACCAATTTCGACTGGATCGACATCGATATGAACAACTTTTGCATCGGGGGCAAAGTCTGCTGGTGAACACGCCAAGCGATCATCAAACCGGCTGCCGATATTAATCAAACAATCCGTTTCCATCATTGCAATATTCGCTGCATACGTCCCGTGCATTCCACCCATACCAAGAAAATTAGGGTCGTCATGTGGCAACAGCCCCAAACCTAATAACGTACAAACAGTTGGAATTTGATATTTTTCGACAAATTTCCGTAGTTCTTTTTCTCCTCCCGCTGCGACAATCCCACCACCTGCCAAAATTAGTGGTTTTTCCGCTTCTTGCAGTAAGTTCATCAGACGTTCAACTTGTAGAATGGACGGGGTAACGGTTGGCTGATAACTTTCTAAATGCACCGGATCATCGATTTTCGGATTAGCGGTTAAAACCGTCATATCTTTTGGCAAATCAATTAAAACTGGACCCATTCGTCCGGTAGTTGCTATATGAAAAGCTTCATTAATAATCCGAGGAAGCTCTTTGATATCACGAACCTGATAATTATTTTTAGTAATAGGAACCGTGATTCCCAACATATCCGCCTCTTGAAAGGCATCTTTACCAATCCCTGGTGTGGTTACTTGACCTGTAATAACAACTAACGGAACGGAATCAATCATTGCATCAGCAATTCCAGTTACGACATTTGTTGCGCCTGGTCCACTTGTAACCAAAACTACTCCTGGTTTACCAGTTGCTTTGGCATAACCTTCCGCTGCGTGGACCGCGCCTTGCTCATGTCTTGTAAGTATATTAGGGATCGCACCATCATAAAGTGCATCATATAATGGTAAAACGGAACCGCCGGGATAGCCGAAAATCATTTCGACGCCTTGTTTCTCTAAACATTTGATTAATAGTTCTGCTCCATTTTGCAACTTTTCTGCTTCCACTTTTTGCTTCATTTCTTCCACCCCCGTTCACCTACTCTTCTGGTAATTTCATGACCCCACCGGTGTGTGCTGAGGTCACCATTGCTGAGTAACGAGCTAACCAGCCTTTTTTTACTTTCGGCTGAAATTTCATTAGGTTTTCTCGTCGCTTCATTAATTCATCTGCCGACACATTGACGTTTAATGTACGATTCGTCAAATCAATCGTAATCTCGTCACCATCCTCAACTAAGGCAATCGGTCCGCCAGCCGCCGCTTCCGGTGAGATATGACCAACTGCGATTCCTCGAGTGGCTCCTGAAAACCGGCCATCGGTTATCAAAGCTACATCTTTACCTAATCCTCGTCCTACGATACTCGAAGTTGGTGCCAGCATTTCTGGCATTCCCGGTCCGCCTTTAGGTCCTTCATAACGAATTACCACTACATGACCTTTAGTTACGGTATGATTATCAATCGCTTCGACTGCTTCATCGTGTGAAGCAAAACAGATGGCATTTCCTTTAAAGACTTTAATACTAGGATCAACTCCACCGACTTTGATGACACTACCTTCAGGTGCAATATTTCCATAGAGGATCGACAAGCCTCCAACTGGACTGTAAGGTGCCGTTTTCGGATGGATTACTTCTTCGTTCATAATTGTAGCTGTCGCAACATTTTCTCGTAGTGTCTTTCCTGTCACCGTGATTCGATCTGAATGGATCGCGCCATCAATCGAGACTAGCTCATTAATGATTGCGGGTACTCCCCCAGCTTCGTGTACATCATGCATTGAATAGCTCGAAGACGGAGCAATTTTAGAAAGATACGGAACTCGTTTGGCGATCTCATTAATTTCCGATTGATCGTAGTCAATCTCAGCTTCATTGGCAATCGCAAGTGTATGCAAGACCGTATTGGTTGATCCCCCCATCGCCATGTCTAAAGCAAAAGCATCATCAATCGCTTCTTTGGTCACGATATCTCGCGGTTTGATTTGTTTTTTCACTAATTCCATCAAATGTTTTGCCGATGCTCTTACCAATTCCCGCCGTTCCTCTGAAACAGCTAAAACTGTACCATTTCCCGGTAGAGCCAAACCTAAAATTTCTAGCAGACAGTTCATCGAATTCGCTGTGAACATACCGGCACAGGATCCACAAGTTGGACAGGCATTTTGTTCCATAAATAAAAAGTCTTCGTTAGTCATTTTCCCTTCTTTAAAAGCCCCCACTGCTTCAAACATCGAGGACAATGTCGTTTGATGTCCCCGTGGATCGATCCCGGCTTTCATCGGACCGCCTGAACAAAAGATTGAAGGAACATTTGTCCGAACAGCGGCCATAATCATTCCTGGTGTAATCTTGTCACAGTTAGGAATATAAAATACCCCATCGAACCAATGAGCATTGATGACCGTTTCTGCTGCATCGGCGATCAATTCCCGACTGGGCAAAGAATAGCGCATCCCAATGTGCCCCATTGCGATTCCATCATCGACCCCGATGGTGTTGAACTCAAAAGGAATTCCACCTGCTTCTCGGATAGCTTCCTTCGCCACATCTGCTAATTCACGTAAATGGACATGTCCCGGTACAATATCAATATACGAATTACAAATCGCAATAAAAGGTTTGTCCATATCTTGGATATTTTTTACTTGACCCGTCGCATATAACAAACTTCTAGCCGGTGCTGCATCGATTCCTTTTTTTATCTGATCACTTCTCATATGTCCATCTCCCTACCTTCGAAAAAAGAGCATCCCATTCATGAATGGGATGCTCTTGCAAGAATCCCATTTCTAACGCAAATAGGACTCAAACTAACGGTTGTAACTTCTTCCGCGTTCTAAGTCCTGGACTCAATAATTAATAAGACGATGCCATTAAAATTATTGTATTTACTCTTGCGCATAAAAATCGGCTCCTTTTTCTAATGCTATCTTAATCATTTTTTTATACTATACAGTTCACAAGATTAAAAGTCAATGAATTTTTAGAATATTCTCTAATTATATTTTTCTATTTATTTTCTGCTATTTAAGATTTTAAATAAATATTGTTGCCCGCTGTCAATTAACTTTATTTTTAAAAATCACTCGAACCTTTCCGGCCAATATGATTTCATTATAAAAAAAAGCTCGACAAGTTTGTCGAACTTAACTAGCAAATTGACTGTTATAAAGCTTTGCGTAAAAATCGCCTTTTTCCATTAAACTACGATGACTTCCTTGTTCAATAATTGCACCATCTTTCATCACTAAAATTAGATCAGCGTTTTTAATTGTTGAAAGACGATGGGCGATGACGAAGCTTGTGCGTTGGGTAGTGAGACGATCCATTGCTTTTTGAATCACTTCTTCAGTTCGAGTATCCACACTGGAAGTAGCTTCGTCTAGAATCAACAATTGCGGATTTGCTAAGATCACCCGGGCAATTGTCAGCAATTGTTGCTGGCCTTGTGAAATTTGACTGTCATCTGAAGAAATGATCGTGTCATAACCATTTGGCAAGGTGCGAATAAAATGATGACATTGGGCATCTTTTGCAGCTTGAATAATTTCCTTTCTTGTCGCATCCGGTCTACCATAAGCGATATTAGCGGCTACACTTCCTTCGAACAACCACGTATCTTGCAATACCATACCGAACTTTTGACGAATTGCAGACCGCGAGAAATGACTGATATTCTTACCGTCCACTTCAATTTGGCGACCGTTTAATTCGTAAAAGCGTATCAATAAATTGATCATTGTTGTTTTACCCGCGCCAGTCGGACCAACAATCGCGACCGTCTGTTTGGGTTTTACTTTAAAATTAACATCTTCCATCAATAAATTCTCAGGTGTATACCCAAAAGCAACATGCTTAAAAGAAACTTCCCCTCGAAGTTTCTCAGGAACTGAGACATTCAAGTGATCTTCTACTTCTTCTGCTTGATCTAAAATTTCAAAGATCCGTTCTAATGCAGCAAACGCACTTTGTAAACTATTGATTACATAAGAAACCTGCGTAATCGGTTCAGAGACTTGGTTGACATATTGTAAATAGGCCTGAACCAACCCGATTGACAATTGCCCATTGATAACCATGATCCCGCCGACAACCGCACTGGTCACAAAGCCCAACTGGTTAATTAAGCGGATTAGGGGATTGATTGTAAAGCTGACAAATTGGGCTTTTTTAAAAGCTTGAAATTGAGCTTCATTCAATTTGTCTAGCTCTTCAGCAGTCTCTTTTTGACGATTGTAAGCTTTGATCACCAGATTGCCCGAATAGTTTTCTTCAGCTTTGGTTCCTACAGCCCCTAAAGCTGCTTGATTTTCGGAAAAATACTCCTGATTTTTATGAGCCAAGTAATTGGTTAAAAAGAGACTGAGTAATAGGATCCCCACAATCCCTAACGTTAGTATTGGACTCAAATAAATCATCAAACCTAATCCCATAACAATCGATAAAACAGCTGAAATCATCTGCATTAATCCGACTTGCAAAACTTCTGATACTTTGTCTAAATCCAAGGTAGTTCTTGTTAAGATATCCCCTGTTTGATAGTCATCAAAGAACTTCATTGGCAAACGATTTAACTTCTCGGTCAAGCTTTTCCTTAGACGCAAAGTTAACGTTTCAGCGATACTTGCCATCGTATACTCCTGCAACAATGAAAATAGGGAGACTCCGCCCCAAACTAGGAGGAGAAAGATCACTGGACGCAGCAATGCCGTAAAAAGATGTGCTGAAGTTACTTGGTTTGTCCGAATCAAAGTAATTATTGCATCTAATCCCCAGCCTAGAATCAAAGGAGCGATCGTCATCAAAGTAGCAAAACACACGGCTGAAGCAATAATAATGAAGAAACGTCTTTTTTGCTCCAGCAGCAGTTTAAACAAACGTATACCGGTCTTTTTGAATTCCTTTGGTTTTTCTGTCATTACTTCTTTTTCATCAACTTGCTTGATGCTCATGCTTTTCCCCCTCCATTCCTTGTGACTTAGCGAACTCTTGGTAAACACGGCAAGTTCTGAGTAACTGTTCGTGAGTCCCCTTCCCCACGATCTTACCTTCTTCCAACACAATGATCTGATCTGCATCCTTAATCGTTGAAAGCCGTTGAGCAACGATCACGATTGCCGCATCCGTCAAATAATGTTTTAGTGCTTTTCGTAATTTCGCATCTGTTTGATAATCTAAAGCTGAAAAACTATCGTCAAAAAAATACAGCTTAGCAGGTTTGATCAAGGCCCGCGCAATACTTAAACGCTGTTTTTGCCCCCCAGAAAAGTTATTGCCCTTTTGTGCGACAAAAGCATCATACTGATCAGGTAAATTCGAAATAAATGCTTCAGCTTGCGCCACCTTTGCTGCTTGTTCTATTTCCTCTTCTGTTGCTTGAGGATTGCCGAAGAGAAAATTATCTCTGATTGTTCCACTAAATAAAAAAGCTTTCTGAGGAACATAACTGATTTGTTCTCGTAACACCTCTTGAGTAACATTTTGAATCGGCTCGCCTAAGAAACGAATCTCTCCTTCTGTCGTATCCCGCAGACGTAAAAGAGCTTTGGCAATCGTACTTTTTCCTGATCCAGTACCACCAACAATCGCTGTTACTCCTCTAGGTATTTCAAAATGAAGATCGGATAAAACCGCCTCCTCTGCACCACTATAAGCAAAATCAATATGATCAAATACTACAATTGGTTCCTTTTCATTCAACTCAAAAGACAATTTGGCACCATCTTCAATTTCTTCTTCTTTCTCTAAGACTTCACCAATTCGTTCCAATGATGCCATGGCTTTTGGGATCATTACAATAACCATCGCAGCCATCGTTAAAAACCAAAGACTTAAGATCGTGTATTCGCTAATAGCCGTTAAACTACCGATTGCTACATTTCCTTGAAGCACTAGCGCGCCACCAAAGACTAATACTACGGTCAGGCCTAGTCCCATGACTAAATTCACCGTCGGATTCAATACAGCAAATAATTTATTCACTCGAATCATCACATCGGCGTAACTGCTGAAGGTGTTATCCGTCCGTTTTTTTTCAAAGCTCGTTTTATTGAATGCCCGAATAACTCGAACACCACTGTAAAATTCTCTTAAAAGCTGCATCATTTTATCCATTCGTTGTTGCATTACATCAGCTAATGGCATGGCCTTCTTGATCACAAGTAGTGCTACAAGTGAAAACAACAGAATGGTGACTAGCGGAATCCAAATAAGACGCCATGAAATCGCACCGGTTAAAATAATTGAAGCTAAACAAATTAAAGGCGCAGGAAGAATCATTTGAAAGACCATCATTAAAATTTGTTGGATATTAGTAATATCACTAGTCGTCCGAGCAAGTAACGTCGGCGTTCCAAAATCATCCATATCAGCTATAGATAATTTTTGCGTTTTATCAACTAAGCGTTTTCGCAAAAAATAGCCAAATCGACCGGCTAAAATGGCCGAATAATAACTGGCAATAATTGAAATGACACCTGTTAGAACTGCAACTCCTAGCATAAAAGCACCATTTCGCCAAATGGCTCCTTGATCCTGAGTTAAAATACCTTCATCAATAATTTTAGCAACATAGTAGGGAATCATTAACGTTCCAACTGCCTGTACGATCATTAAGATGAAGATCAATACGAACATTCTTTGATAGTCCTTGAAAAACATTTTGAATAATTTCATCTTTTCCCCCTCCTTTTCCTATGTTAGGATAAAGTGTAACGTAACGTTACGGTCAAGCGGGAAATGGTGATTTTAATGAAAAAATTTTTGACAATTAGTGAGATGGCAAAATATGCCGGTATCAGCCGCCGCACCTTGATCTATTATGACCAAATCGATTTATTTAAACCGGCCAAAATCGGTGAAAACGGCTACCGTTATTACGGAATCGATCAATATTTTGAATTAGACGTGATTCTGATACTAAAAAATCTCGATGTTCCCTTAGATGAAATTCAAACATTCTTGCATAACCGTAACGTGGATTATGTATTGGAAGGATTCATGCGTCAAAGACAAAAAGTCGATGAGCAAATAAATAAATTGAAGGGCATTCGTAGTTCCTTGGATGGTTATATTGAACGCTATACTACTTTAAAGCATTTCAATTTAGAGTCTATTACGTATTCCTATCGTGAAGCTGAATCTTTTGTAATTTCAGATATAATTGAAAATTACGATGACATTGATTCCGTTCAAATTTACGGACGCTTCTATTCATCTGTCGAAAGTATTGATCTATTCAGCGGCTATCCTATCGGCTTTTTAGTCGACGGTTCTGCTTTTTATGAAGCAAATTTCCATGCGGCCCCCTATCGTTCTCTAGTTAAAATACCTGAAGAAAGATTAGCCATTTATAACCAACAACGTGTGATCAAGCGTCCAGCTGGTTACTATGTCTCAGGATTTATCAAAGATGAGATCCATCATATCAATACTTTCAACAATCGTTTTAGAAAATATCTGAAGGAAAATGACCTAGAATTAAATGGGGATATTTGGGAATTACTATGGCAGGATGAAACAACTTCTCAAAATCCTGAAGATCAGATATTTGAAGTGCTGATTCCAGTAAAAAATAAAAATTGAATAATTCCAAAATTGATCCAATTACTCAATTTTATACAGATATACAAAAAAGCCGCAGACAAATAGCTGTCCGCGGCTCCAGTAACTCAATAAACTAAGCTTGATTCAAATAATCGACTACGATACTTCCCATAACCTCGGCACAGATCAAAAGTGTTTTTTCATTGATGTCAAATTTAGGGTGGTGATGTGGATAGACGGCTTTGTCTTCCACTTCAGCTCCAACATAAATGAAAGTACTTGGCACCTTTTCTGCGAAATAAGAAAAATCTTCGGAGGGTGGAATCGGTGCGGTTATCTCAACCGATTCTACACGATCCAATTTTGTATTTTTCAAAATTTCAGCTACTTGTCGAGTGAATGCCGGATCATTGTACAAGACCGGATAATCTGTCGTATAATCCAATTCACACGTAACACTGAAGGCCGCTTCCACACCTTTGCAGACTTTCTTTATTTCTCCGTCAATGACTTCCCGCGCCTTAGCACTCATAGAACGAATGTCACCTTCTAATACTACCTGATCCTTAATAATATTAAACTGCCCTTTTGCATCAAAGGAACCAATCGTAACCACACCCATATCAAAAGGATTGATTCGACGGCTGATCACCGTTTGAAGCATGGTCACAAAATAACTTCCCGCAACAATTGCATCATTGGCTTCATGAGGAGAAGAACCGTGACCGCCCTTGCCTTTGATCGTCAGCTTGAAGAAAGAACGTGCTGTTTGGACTTCACCTTCACGATAAAATACTTTGCCGAAAGGGAAGGTGCTCATTACATGAATTCCGGCAACATTATCTACCCCTTCTAGACAGCCTGCCTTGATCATTCCGATAGCTCCTCCGGGAGGTGTTTCTTCAGCCGGCTGATGGAAAACTTTGATTTTCCCATGAAGCTGCTCTTTCATCTCCGCTAACGTTTCCGCTAAAACTAGCATATAAGCAGTATGGGCATCGTGACCGCAAGAATGCATGACACCTTCATTTTTGGAAGCAAACGGCAAATCAGTTGCTTCCTCGATGGGTAAAGCATCAAAATCAGCACGAATGGCCAATGTTTTTCCCGGTTTTCCTGAATCAATCGTTACAATGACTCCATTTTCTCCATTGATATGACTTTCCACCGTCACATCTAAGTCTTTATTCTTATAAAAATCAACAATGTATTTTGCCGTTTCTGTCTCATGAAAAGACAATTCAGGGTGTTCGTGCAAATAGCGACGAATCTCAATCATTCTCTCCTCTTTTTTACGAAGTTCCGCAAAAAGCTGTTCCTTCAAATTCAAATTAAATTCCTCCTTTATTTGGTAAAACTTTTTTTTGATTCCATATTGCAAACTAATTTTCTAATCAATCGTCTCGGAAAGTTCCATATTACCATTAAAATATTTCCGGGAAGTGACATAAGAACCCACCCAACCAAACAAGGTTAATCCCGTAAAGACGATCATAAATAACCAAGCTGTCTGATACGAGCCCGAGGCATCTAAAATGCTCGCTACAAAAACAGAACCTAATGCTGTACCGATTGTTCCCACACTACTAACTAAACCATATGCCTCAGGATAATTCTTTTGTCCAAAAACGCCGGCAGTAATCAGTGGTGGAGAAACAGTTCCGATTGGCGTTCCAAGACCAAATGCAAAAGCCATCAAATACATAATCGCCAAACGATCCCCGAACAGCATCAAAATAAACGCCAGCAGAAATGAGCCACAACCGAAAATACTGCTGGCAACGATACCAAATCGATCATTTACCCATCCTAAAATCAACTTCCCGAAGATTCCGACAAATGAGTAGATGGAAATGATATTAGCAGAAGTTGCTGGATCATGCATCTCTTGGATAGCTGCCGGGAAGTTGGATAGTGCACCGGTGTTGATTAGACCATTTAAGAACATCCCCATCATTGCTAATAAGAAAAAAAGTTTACTGTAGGATTCTTTGACTGTGATTGAAGAATTTTTACTTTCCTCAATCGCGCCTTCTGATTGATTCACAGGCGCAATGTCAGTACCAAAAGCAACCAGTCCCTTTTCTTCAGGGGAGCTTTTAAAAACAAATAATACGATTGGTAATGCACATATTAACGCGATTCCCGCCATTAACTGATACGTTGTTCGCCAACCATAATTATTCAAAAACATAGTTATGACTTAAGAAAAGATCGTTCCACCTAGACCGATCCCTGCCATCGCAATACTCATAGCTAGCCCACGTTTTTCCTTAAACCT
>NZ_BCQF01000019.1 GCF_001544295.1 Enterococcus pseudoavium NBRC 100491 | reverse complement strand
GTTATGTAGTCAAATAAAATGATAAAGGAGAAATGAACATGAATGAACAAAAATTTTGCCAAAGCTGTGGCATGCCATTGGATAAACAAGAGGTGGTTGGTACAAATGCTGACCAAAGCAAAAATGAGGATTATTGTATTTATTGCTTTAAGGATGGGGAATTTACTCAGGATGTGACAATGGATGAAATGATTGAAATTAGCCGAAAGCACATGAGTGAGATTTTTGCAAATGATTCCAGTTACAATGAGCAGAAAGCTGTAGCTAAAATGCAATCATTCTTTCCTAAACTCAAACGGTGGAGAGCCTAATAATAAGCCCGACAACTTTCAGTTTGTCGGACTTATATTTTTAAGTGTTGATTCGCGTTCTGTATTTCCACACTCACTACAAGCGCCATCATGGAGGGAAAAAACTCCGCCACATTTAGAACAAGCCACTTTTGACGGTCTTGCTCTAAAAAGGCGGCAATACCCTTTTCATGCGCCGAGATACTGTTTTCCATAAGGCTTGTTTTATATCTTTTATAGAAAACGTGAAGTAATGCAAATATAATAAATGCTCACAATCCGCATAGTATATGGGGTTGTGAACATTTGTCTGCGGTCTGAGCTGGAATCTTTATTTGATTCCAGCTTTTTTGAGGTTTAGTGAATATAATTGCTTAACTCTTTTTGATAAGCTGACCAGTCGGTCTTGCCAGTATTCAAAGCTTGTGCCAGCAAATAGCCGATATAAGGTCCAGTGGTTAAACCCGAGGAGCCCAGGCCACTGGCTACGAGGAGTTGTTCGGTTAATTGACCAAAAAAGGGGGCAAAGTCCGAGGTATAAGCCCGAGTGCCGACGCGATAATGAAAAGGCGTAGCTAAAAGTTGCGCGGGTTCAGCTAGAAATTTTTTGGCCCCATTCGTCAGCTGTTGAAACGCTGCGGAGGTTTCCCTCAGATCCCAACCAGCATCATTTTCATGGGTCGCCCCTAATAAAATTTTGCCAGCTAAGAAAGGGATCAAATCGGCTTCACCATCTAGCATGGCAACCGGAAATTTCCCGCTGTCTTTGCGGGCGGTCTGAAAGACTAAGAGCTGTCCTTTTTGCGGTCGGATATCGACGTGATAACCTAAAGGCGCTAATAATTCCTTCAAGTGCGGGCCGGCGGTCAAAATGATTTGATCAAAAACTATTTTATTTTCGCCGTAGCTGACTGTCTGAGCATTCGCCAACTGAACTCGCTGAGGGATTATTTCTACACCTTTTCCCATCGCCAATTGTCGCAGACGTTTCAAATAGGCTTTGCCGTCCAAGCGACCGCCGCCACTGATTTTAAGCGCGGGCAAAGGTTTTAACAGCGGTAAGGCTTGTTGAGTCTGTTCGCCAGAAAGCAATTCGATCGTGCCGATTTCTGGTGCGTTTTTTTTACGTTCCTCTGCTAAAGCAAAAAGTTCTGTCAATTGTTCTTCAGAACGTAAAATCAGCGTGCCAGCTTGCTGATAGATCGTGTGATCTAATTGGAAATCTTGGACTAGTTTCGGGAAAAAGGCCGCACCGTCTTTGGCCAGCTGATACCATTGTTGATTGCGGCGCTTGGACAACCACGGTGAGATGATGCCAGCACTGGCGCTGGTGGCTTGACCAGTAGGTTCGTCAAATAGCGTGACTTGGAATTTTTGCGGATCTAGATAATTGGCTAAGGTCAGACCAATAATGCCGCCGCCGATAATGGCGATTTTTTTCATGTTAAAACTTCTTTCTATCGTTAAAAATATTTTTTGGAGCTGCCGAATCAAGCAACACTGTGTGATCGATTTTGACATACTCACAAAGTTATTACAATTAATTTGCAATATTTTACTTTACCTGTCGTAGTAATTATCGTACAATGATTACAACGACAGATGAAGTAATTTCAGGAGGTGGCAAAATGATTTCCAGTGATGGTATTCGCGGATACAATGACGTTATCATTTTGTCCGTATTAAAGCAGGGGGATTCTTACGGCTACGCGGTCTCGCAAAAGATTCGCGACGTGAGTGAAGAGGTCTATATTATCAAAGAGACGACGCTTTACTCGGCGTTTAACCGCTTGGAAAAAAATGGCTATATCCATTCTTATCCAGGGGAAGTGACCCATGGGAAAAAACGCACGTATTATCAAATCACCGATAAAGGATTGGCTTTTTTAGCGGAAAAACGGAATGAGTGGAAGCAAACGCAAAAAGTAGTCAATCGATTTTTGAAAGAGGGGTAAATAATGGATACGATAAAAAATTATGTAGAGACTTTGTTTCTCGAATTTCCTAATACGCAAGAAGTACAACGGGCGAAGCAAGAAATTTTAACGATCATGGAGGATCATTATTTAGCGCTGATCGACGAAGGGAAAAGCGAACACGAAGCGATTGGCCAAGTGATTAGTGAATTTGGTTCGATCGATGAACTACGCGAAGAATTAGAATTTGCGACTCGGGAAAAAGAACCTGAAAATGCGATTGCTGAAGCTGAAATGTATCACTATTTGACTGAGCGCAAAAAAGATACAAGAGGGCTGAGCCTAGGAATCAGCGGCTGTTTACTGGCGGTGGGTGTCTTGATTGGTCTCAGCATCAGTGGGGCTGAGATGTTCGGCTTTTTATTATTCTTTATTATCCTCGCCATCAGCGTGGGTATCATTATCTACTACGGCATGCAATTTTCTAAAAATGGCTTGGTATTGAATGATCGCTATGTACCGGTGGAGTTGAATAAAGAAGCCCAAAAACTCAAGCAAGGCTACCAGAAAAGTTTCCAAATCAGTTTGGTGTTCGGGATTGGATTGTGTGTCTTGAGTATCTCGCCAATTTTTCTTTTCCAAATGTTTACCTACGCGGAATACGGCATTCCCGTGATGTTTTTCTTTTTAGCGATCGGTGTGTTCTTGATTATCTACGGCGGTGTCAATTACGCCAGCTTTGATAAATTTATCAAAGAAAAATATTTTATCGCCGATGAAGATGCCTTAGGACCGAATGCGATGCAGGTGAAATACGGTAGTTCCGCTCAAGGGAAACATTTACTAACGCGTATTTATTGGCCAATTGTGACGTTGATCTTTCTCTGGTTTTCTTTCAGCAGTAATGAATGGGGCAGAAGTTGGTTGATTTTTGTTTTTGCGGGGATCTTCTATACGATTTTGGAGGCACTCTTTGTAAAAAAGTAGCATAGTTTGATCGAGTAAAAATGTTCTGAGTCTGACAGGCTTAGAACATTTTTTTGTACCTATTAAACGAAGCTTGATCGGTAAACAATTGACAAACAATCCAAATGACCGTAAACTAAAAAGCGAACACATGTTTGTTTTTTTGGAGGTGATTTTGTTGGATCTTTATGAAGGGGAGCCAGTGCGAAAGATATTTTGTATGGACTCCAAAAGTTTTTATGCCAGCGTGGAATGTGTCGAACATGGCTGGCATCCTTTGAAAAAATTATTAGTGGTAATGAGCGGTGATCGGGAAAATGCCGGCTTAGTGTTAGCCGCTAGTCCCAAAGCCAAAGAAGTATTGGGAATCAGTAATGTCAGTCGTGGTTTCGAAATTCCGAATCATCCTGATTTAGCGATCGTTCCGCCGCGAATGAATTTGTATATCGACTATCACATGCGGATTCAAGCGATTTTTCGTTCGTATATGGCGGAAGAGGACATCCATACTTACAGTATCGACGAACAGTTTGGTGATTTGACCCGCAGCTGGAAATTATTTGGTGAAAGTCCGGCGGCGGTGGCTCAACAAATCCAAAATGAGATTATTGACAAGTTGGGCATTTATACATCGTTAGGCATGGGGGACAATCCGTTACTGGCCAAGATTGCGATGGATATCGAAGCCAAGCACGCGCCGACTCGTTTTGCTCAGTGGCATTATCAAGATGTTCCGGAAAAGATTTGGCCCATCAAACTTAGTGATTTTTGTGGGATCGGTCAACGAATGGAACGTCGTTATCAATTGATGGGGTTTCAAACGATGGGGGATTTGGCTCATGGGGATCCGTTCCAACTGAAAAATCATTTTGGGGTGATTGGAATGCAGCATTACATGCACGCGTGGGGGATCGATCGCTCCGTTCTTGCACAAAAAGCGCTCTATCCTAGAAAGGAAAAATCGATCGGCAATTCACAAGTGTTACCTAAAAATTACGCGCATCGAGGAGATATTTTAACGGTGATCGCTGAGATCTGCGAGCAAGTCGCACAACGCTTACGCAAAGCAGACGTAGTTGGGGGGACTCTCCATTTAGGGATCGGTTATGCTTATTACGGTAGCGGCAAGCGGGGCGGATTTCATCATCAGCAGAAAATCCCGTTGACGCATCAAGCCAAAGAATTGACCCGTGTGGCCAAGAACCTTTTTGAAAAATACTGGGATCATTCAGAAGTCCGCAATATTTCCATCACCGTCTCAAGCTTGCGTCCAGCTGGAAATTTACAACTGAATTTATTTGAAGAGCCGGAACAGACGATCAAAGAAGAAAAAATCGATGAAGTCATTGCACAAATTCGCAGCCGCTATAAATTTACCTCGATCGTGCGGGCCCATTCTTTAAGCGAGGGTGCAACAGCGATTAAACGCGCCGGACTCGTTGGTGGTCACGCCGGTGGGATGGAAGGGATGGATTAGCGATGATCTATGATGATGAAAGTGCCCAACAGCTGTTTATGGAAGCCAAACAGGTCTATCAAGATCGGGGCATGCTGAAGTGGATCGGTTTTTACTTATCGGATCATACCGCCGTATTGAACAAGGAAGAGCAAAAACGCCATCAGATCAATCTGGCAAAAGAACCAATGACATTAGAAAAAATCGGCGAAGTGTTGCAACAGGCCTATTTACAAAATAGACGGCTAGCCATTCAGTTAGAAATGTTGAACGACGAAGGGCATTATTTAGACGATCTGGTAGGGAAAATCACTGGTCAAAAAGAAGACCAAATCTATTTGCTAGAAGAAGAACGGGGGATGCTTCATTTAGCACTGGAGCAGATCCATCATGTAGATATCTTAGGTCCTAAGAAAATCTTGAATCAAAAAATCACGAGAGAATAAGGACAAAAAAAGTCATGGCTTACCATGACTTAAAAAAGCTTAAATTGATTTAGCGGCCAAAAGCGTAAAACGACTTTCCCTTGAATCAAAGATTTGTCAACGAAACCGAAAATTCGACTGTCTTTGGAGATCAAGCGATTATCGCCTAAAACGAAATATTGGTTTTTAGGGACGGTTACAGTGAAATCGTTGGTAAAACTTGTAGCGTTGGCGGCTTGCTGCTGGAAAGCTGAATTGTAGGAATATTCTTCCGCCAAATGATCCTTCTTGAATTTTTCCTTGAACTTCGCAAGATAAGGTTCATCATATTTTTTGCCGTTGATGGTCAAAACATTCTCTTTCATCACGACCCGATCCCCGGGTAAACCGATGATTCGTTTTACGACATACAGACTTTGATTATCTGGTTCTTTGGTAGTAATGATGTCTTGTCGGTCTAAGTTAGAAATTTTAGATGTAATCAAACGTTGCTTGTCGTGCAGCGTGGGGTCCATCGAATGCCCTTCGACTTTTACCGGAGAAAAGACAAACATCCTAGCTAGAAAAATCAATGCGATAATAATGACGATCGGCAGCCATTCTTTTATTTTATTATTCATAAAGTCACCTCGAGCTTAAATTTTATCATGCTTCAAAATAAAAAGCTCTTTTGAGACTCTGACAGCAGAAAAAGGCGATTAAGGGTGGAGAAAACTGTTGAGTTGTGGGAAACTTAGAACAAGCAGAATGAACTGAGACGCAGAGTAATTTGAAAAAATTATCCTATCAAAAACGAACAAGGAGCAAGGCGATGAAAAAAAATTATCCGGCACCCCCGATTTTGCCGAGGAATTTTTCTGATGATTTCTATTTGGAAGAGGAGGCAACAATTGAAGAGGTCCATGGGATTGGGTTTGACTATAGTTATTTGACCTGTGAAAATGTCGTATTGCGGCGCTCGATTTTAGAAAAAGTGACCTTGCAACGGGCCAAACTGATTCGTTTTGAAGCGGGGAATGTGATCTTTAAAAATTGTGATTTCTCGAATCTGGAGTGGATCGGCGGCAGTTTCCATCAAGTGGTGTTTGAAAGTTGTAAGTTGACGGGCTGTAATTTTGCCGAGAGTTATTTACGGGATTGCCAATTCAAGGATTGTGTGATCAATTTTGGTTCCTTCAGCGGGACAAATTTGAAAAATGTGGCGTTTGAAAATTGTCAAATGACGGATAGTGAATTTTTTGAAGTGACCTGGAAGCATTTATTTTTGACCAATAATGAATTGGACAACAGTAATTGGCTGCGAACGAATTTAGCAGGCTTGGATTTTACCACCAATCGCTTCAATAAGATCGCTTTTTCGCTGGAGCAGCTGAAGGGCTTGAAAGTCGATTCTTATCAGGCGTTGACGATCGCGGCCGGTCTTGGTTTGCAGATTGAGGATAGCTAGATGAAGTTAAAGCAGAAAAAGATCCAAGGAATTCCGGTCATCTGCTGGGGCGAACCGAGCGAAAAAATAATCCTAGCTTTTCATGGGGATCAATCCCATAAGGAAGATCCAGTTATTCAATTTTTAGCAGATGTTGCTACGAAAAAAGGTTATCAAGTCTGGAGTTTTGATTTGCCGGAACACGGTGAACGAAAAGGGCAGGATTACGCCTTGAATCCGCAAAATGTTGTAGCGGATGTCAATAAAATTTTGCTTGAATTGGAAAAGCAGGCAGCTAGGATTGCGTTATTTGGCTGTAGCATTGGGGCGTATTTTAGTATGCTAACCTGTCAAAATCGATCGATCGAGCAGAGTTTGTTTTTGTCGCCGATCGTGGATATGCAAAAATTGATCGAAAACATCATGCGTTGGTCAGATTTGACGCCCACCGATTTACGGCAAAAAAAAATAATCGAAACACCGATCAAAACATTGGAGTGGGAGTACTATTCTTATGTTGTTGATCATCCCATCACTTGGACAGCGCCTACAGCTATTCTTTATGGCGGACAAGATACGCTTACAGAAAGAGGTACGATCGAAACATTTGCTGCAGCTCCGCAAATTTCTTTGACGATTTTTGAAGCAGGCGAGCATTTTTTCCACACGCCGGATCAGTTGCAAGTTTACCAGCAGTGGTTGGAGAAAAAGCTTAAATAGATGGTTACTAACAGCCAGTTACAAAACAAAAAAGGGGCGTGACAATTTTTTTGTCACAGCCCCTTTTAGTTTTGGCGGGTTAAAATTTGGCTAGTCAGCCGTTCAAGTTTTGTTTTCGTGTCATAAAAATTTTCTGGCAGCTTGCGAATTTCTTTTAAGGCCTTTTCGGTATAATCAGCGGCTAATTCCTGAGCATAACGGACACCGCCTAATTCTTGCACCAACTGCTGGACTTTTAATGTATCATCGGCAGTCATTTGTTCTCTCTTTTCTAAGTAAGGGCGTAATTGCTGGGGCGCTTGGCTCAAGGCATAGATCAGCGGCAATGAGTAGACGCCTTGCCGGACATCCTCTAAGACCGGTTTGCCTAATGTAGTCGCATTGGCTTGGTAGTCCAACAGATCATCCATAATCTGAAATGCTAAACCAATATTGTTACCGATCATGCCGGCTTTTTTAGCGAAGCGTTCACTAGTGCCACTTTCAAAGGCGCCAACCGAACAGCTTAAAGCAAACAATTCAGCCGTCTTGCCGGAAATATTGGCTAAGTATTCTTCAACGGTCTGATCTAATTTATAGCGATCATCCATTTGCCCGAGCTCGCCGTCAAGAATTTTTTCCATACTGCGGGAATTCAGCTGCAGACTTTTTAAAGACGTTGCATAATCTGAAAGCAGCTTGAAACAGCAAACAAAAAGGTAGTCGCCAGCATAAACGGCCGTATCATTGCCAAATGAGGAACGAATCGTCGGCAAGCCACGCCGGAGAGTCGAGTCATCCACGATATCATCGTGAATGAGGGTGGCAGTATGGAGCATTTCGATCGATGCCGCCAAAGCTGTCGCTTTTTTTTCGTCTTGCTCGGGTCCAAATTCAGAAAATAATAATTGGTACGCCGGTCGTAATAACTTTCCGCCAGCGTGGATCATCTCTAAAACCGCTGTTTCCACTTTTTTATTTTTCAAGTTAACGACATTTTCCATTAATTCCAGCGTCGTCGTCAATCGTTTAGCAAGGTCAGGATAGTCTTGCCACATTGGATGTAATTTCATTTTGGATAGCCTCCTGATCGCTTATGCGCTTTTTGATTCTCATAATCGAGTTGAAATCTTTGCAAGGTTCGCACGTGTTCCAATAGATAATTTCCGGCAATGCCAATTACGCTCCCAGCTAAGATCCCTAAAAAGGACATGACCGGTAAATAAAGCATCACCGTCCAAGACTGGGCGATCCAGCTGGCGACGATCAATTGGCCGACGTTATGAAGAAAGCCCCCGGTGGCACTGATGCCGATAATGCTGACGCGTTTTGGTCCGAGACTTTTAACTAACAACATCCCGAAGTAACTCAAAAGCGAACCGCTCATACTGTATAGGAACGTCGAGATAGTCCCACCTAAGAGGGTCGTTAAAATCAGCCGCATCCAAATCAGGCTAAAACTATCTTTTTTGGGCATCGTAAAGATTGCCACGATCGTGATCAAATTGGCCAGGCCCAATTTAGCTCCTGGTGCAAAGGCGAAAGGAGAAGGAATCAGATTCTCGACCAAACCTAAAATGACACCTTGAGCGACTAAGAGCGCGATGTAAATCAATTTTTGCGTTTTATTCATAATTGAAGCAGTTAATAAATCACACTGCCAGGTTCCCCTCCATCTGAGGATTTTATTTCAATCAATAATTTGTGGGGGAGACAGACGATCGTTTCGCCGGATTGGTCGATCCAACCCCGTCGGACGCAGATTTGATCGCCACAATTGGCTTCTTTGATGCGAATGCGGTCTCCTTTAACTTCGATTAAATTATAATGGCCGTCAGCCTCTTGGTATTTGTAGGTGTAGGCCGCTTTTGTTTTATCGGAAAGATCAAAAGTTTTGATCTCATGGCCATCCACCGAAAGAACGGCCTGCTGGGAAGGTGTGTTGGCTCGATTGAGACTAAAAATCACGAGTGGAGCAAAGGATAGTAAAATCAGCAGTGCCACAATAATCCCATCCCAAGGACGCAGCAAACTACTTTTGACAAAATCCTTCAGTTTCAAAACAAATCCCTCACACTTCTTTTTTTGAGTTTTTCTTATCATAACATAAAGAAAGTTCTAAAGAGGGGGAATAAGCCCTTTAGAACTTTTCTTCGTACTACATTTTTTTGTTAATTATTTTTTGCCATAAAAAGCTTTAGGGGTACCGTACCACCATTTGCCAACCGTTTTTTGAATCCAAGGAATTACCCAACGGTCAAGACCTAATGCACGGCCGGAACCATTCATTAAAGCGAAGGCAACAAAGATAAACCAAATGTTGACCCAATAGAACATGGCAGATAGACAGAAGACGATGGTCAAACCGATTGTGGCAGCACTAGCCAACCAAGTGAATAAACCAAAGATCAAGGCTAAAGCAATTCCGATTTCAACAAAGGTCATCAATTTTTGCATGAACAAAGCAACTTCTTGATTTGGCATCATGACTTCCATGATTTTTGCGAACCAATGAGGCATTTTTTCAAAGACCGGCATTGGATTTTCACCAAAGGCATAACTAAGACCAAAGTGTGTTGCTTGAGTTGCGGCGTCAGCGCCACCGGTAGCAACAGCACCTGAGGCAGCACTAGTTGCTTCGGCTACATTTGAACCGGCTGCCGAAGCGCCAGTCGTTACTTGCTCTTGCAACCAAGGGAAAGGAAAGACGACTTTATCGGTAAACCATGAGCCTGAACCGAACCAAGTGCTTGGATGTAAGTAACTGCCGTCACCAACAACTTTTTTAGACGATTCCACTAACCACATCAAACCATAGAAGACCCGTAATGGGACGCTCCATAACACATTGCCATAACGGGAAGAATGTCCGCGCGTGACGTTGCGATCATTTTTGATATGGAAAAATTCATGCATCATGTATTGGAACATGTAATAACCTGAACGCATATCAAAGAAGTATTTCAAGTTGACAATATGTTTCATCACGATCGCCATGAAGCCCGCCAAGTGAACTTTGTCCATTAAATTGGCAACGCCCCATTTAGAACCGATCGAAACCATGAACCCTTGATAATTACTCTTGAAGGCATGTTTTTCAGTATTTTTGACTTTCGCAACGATATTGGCTGCGGCAGTATGAGCGGTTTGTTCCGCTGCTTGAACGATTTGCGGCGTTGGTCGGCCATCGCCATTTTCTTCGTAATGAACCAAGTCACCCACGATGTAGATGTCTTTGTCTTCATAGCCTTTTGCTTGCATGAACTCATTCGCGTATAAGCGTTGTCCACGCGCCGTTTCAAGCCCAAAGTCGGCGGCATCGGTTGTTCCTTTGACACCAGCAGTCCAGATCAAGGTATGAGTTGGAATTTGTGAGCCATCTTTCAAGACGATATGATCAGCATTGACTTCAGTGATAGGTGAATTTTTCTTCATTTCGATGCCTTTTTTCACCATGAAGCGTTCTGCTTTGTCAGCGTCCTTACGATCAAGCATGTTTAAGATCGTTGGTAAAGCTTCAACAACCATTAAAGAAAATTCTTCAACTGGTAATTTGTATTCTTTCGCTAACACATCTTTCCATTCCATCAATTCACCGAACTTTGAGAATACATTTGAAGGGTTTGTGACGTTCTGTCACAAACCCTTTTTTGCGAAATGCGCAAGCTGGAAATTTTTGGAAAGTCCTCTTGCTAATCTATCAGCACTTTGAAACGGCCTATGTGAGAAAAGTTCATTTGCTGAAACGGCTGAATCTATGAGGATGCTTCAAAAAATAGCAATAATCGTTTAAGCAATCAGCGTGGCAAATTCTGTAAAAACGCGCTATGATAAGGTGAAAAATTTTGAATAAGCAAAGGGAGTATTTGTGTGAAGAAACGAACGCTAGTAGTATTTTTCGGATTATTGGCGCTGATTTTGACTGCTTGCGGCAATAATCAGCCAAAGATCAATAAGCAACCCTATGAAGACAAGCAATTTCTAATGGGGACCTATGTTCAGATCCGAATCTATGATGATGGCAAAAAAGCAGTTCTGAAACCAGCTTTTGCCCGAGTGAAAGAATTGGCGGATAAGATTACCGTTAATGAAAAAGGCTCAGAGATTGACGCAATCAATGATGCAGCGGGGGAGAAACCGGTCAAGGTGACGGAGGATATGTATTATTTATTGAAAGAAGCCTATAAATATAGTCAAGACTCTAAAGGCGGTTTCGACATGGCGATCGGCTCGATCACGTCATTATGGCGAATTGGTTTTCCTGATGCCCGCAAACCGGCTCAAAGTGAGATTGATCAAGCTTTGAAGCTAGTCAATTATCATGAAGTCGTATTTAACGATACGGATAAGACAGTTTATTTAAAAGAAAAAGGGATGAAACTGGATCTAGGGGCGATCGCCAAAGGCTACATCACCGATGAAGTCGTGAAAGTCTTGCAGGAAAATGAAGTCACGACAGCAATCGTTGACCTTGGGGGGAATGTTTTCGTCTTGGGTCATAGTCCCCGCAATGATCAAAAAGAAGACTGGACAGTCGGTATCCAAGATCCTAATCAAGCCCGCAATGTGGTTTTAGGCAGTGTGCCAGAAAGCAACAAGTCTTTGGTTACTTCAGGGATTTATGAACGTTACTTGGAGGCCGATGGAAAGACCTATCATCATTTATTTAATCCAAAGACTGGCTATCCATTTGACAATGACATTGCCGGAGTCACGATCATTTCTAAAAAATCGATTGACGGTGACGGCTTATCAACGGCGGTCTTCTCAATGGGTGTTAAAAATGGGATGGATTATGTGGAAGATTTGAAGAATACGGAAGCGATTTTTGTTACGAAAGACGATCAGGTCTACGTGACTTCTGGCTTGAAGGATGTCTTTAAGTTGAACAAGGAAGCCGGCTACACCATGGGCAACGACAAAGAGTTGAAGTAGGAGTATAAAATGACGAGAAAAAATTTTTTCGATTTAGTAGAGATTCGTACCAAATTGGCCAGCTTATTTCCTTTTTTGATTGGCGTATTATTCACAAATAGCTATTTTCATTCCTTTCATTTAGGCAATACGCTCTTCTTTTTCTTTGGGATGATCGCTTTTGATATGGCAACGACGGCGATTAATAATTACATGGATTTTCGCAAAGCCCATTCAGAAGAGTATAAATATCAAGAAAACGTGATCGGTAAAGAACAATTATCTGAACGGACCGTAGTCGCCATCATCTTCAGCTTGATCGGTTTTGCGGCTGTCGTCGGGATCGTCCTGGCGCTCCAAACTGGTTGGATGTTGCTGTTGATGGGCTTGGCTTGCTGTTTTATTGGGGTGTTCTATACCTTTGGTCCGATTCCGTTGTCACGGATGCCGCTAGGAGAAGTCTTTAGCGGCGTGACGATGGGCCTCGGAATTTTTGCCATCACGATCTATTTGAACACGTATGATCAAAAACTCTTTTTTATGGAGTTGAACTTGAAACACTTTGCGATAACCGGTGATACGACGGCTGTTTTGGCGCTGATTTGGGCCTCGCTGCCGCTGATTGCCACCATCGCCAATATCATGTTGGCCAATAATATTTGTGACTTGGAACAAGATATTGCTAATCGCCGTTACACGTTGCCGTTTTATCTCGGGAAAACGAATGCGGTCCGTTTGTTTAATCTATTGATGTACAGTTGTTACGGTGTGATTTTAATCGGTTTGCTTGCGGGAATCTACCAATGGCCGATCTTGATTGTTTTTTTGAGTCTGGTGAAGGTTTATCCTCAGACCACCTTATTTACTAAGGAACAAATCAAAAGCCAGACTTTTGCGATGTCGATCAAAAATTTGGTGGCTTTTAACAGTTGCTACGGGATCGGTTTGATCTTGACCTTGATCTGGCAGCTGATTCATTAAGAAGAGGTGCTACATGGAAAGTAATAAGCTTAAACCCGTTCATAAAATGACTTGGGCGAATTTCTTTGAATTAGTCCAGATCCGTACTAAATTAGCCGGTCTTTTTCCGTTTATCATCGCAGTGTTGTTTAGCAATACGTATTTTCACGCCTTCCATCCCGGCAAAACACTGCTTTTCTTTTTCGGGATGTGTGCCTTTGATCTAGCTATCACGGCGATCAATAATTATATGGACTTTTTGAAAGCTAAGTCGCTAGTTTATAAATATGAAGAAAACGTGATTGGTCGCGAACAGTTATCAGAACACGTTGTTCAAGCAATTATTTATGGCTTAGTCGGTTTTGCGGCCATTATTGGGATTCTTTTAGTACTTCAAACGGGCTGGCTGTTGTTGCCACTGGGAGGGGCCTGCTTTTTTGTGGGGATCTTTTATAGTTTCGGCCCGATTCCGTTGTCGCGGATGCCATTAGGCGAGATTTTTAGCGGCGTGACAGAAGGGTTAGGCATTTTTGCCATCACGATCTATCTAAATACTTACGATCAGCGGCTCTTTTTTATGGAGTTGGATCTGCAACATTTTTCGCTAGTTGGGAGTACGACGGCGGTTTTAGCAATGATTTGGGCGGCCTTGCCATTGATGTTGACGATTGCCAATATCATGTTAGCAAATAATCTCAGTGATTTAGCACAAGACATCGAAAATCATCGCTACACACTGCCATTTTATATTGGACGTAAACAAGGCGTCCGTTTATTTAATGTCTTGATGTACAGCTGTTATGCGGTGATTCTGATTGGCTGGCTAGTGGGTATTTATCAATGGCCGATCTTAGTGACTTTGATCAGCTTAGTCAAAGTCATCCCGCAAACGCGGATTTTCTCAAAGGAACAGATCAAAAGCAAGACGTTTCCGATGTCCGTCGATAATTTGCTGTTTTTCAATAGTTCTTATGCGCTAGGACTGTTGCTAAGTTTGGTGATCCAGCAAGTTTAACTAAAAAAACAGTGGTCGCAGTTGACCACTGTTTTTTTAATGGATTTGCCAAAGAAAGACCAGTAGACTAATCAAGCCTAAAACCGTCACGAGGATAAACAATAGTTTGTCTCGTTTTGTCGCGAAAACCGGCCGCTGATACGTATGGCTATTCCACAACCAAAAGACAAAACCTAAGGCGTAGATCCCGACACAATAGAGCAGGTTTAAGGCACCGGACGAATAAAGCATATAAAATCCGTAGACGATTCCACCGAGGGCCAGAATTTTTTGTCCGCGGTGTTGTTTGGCTTTGGCGATTTGCCATAAAAAAGCCGCCGACAGGACATAAGGGACCAGCACCATAGTAGTAGCCGTATCCGTTACCGCTTGGAAGGCATCCATCGCCCAACGAGAAACTAAAAAGACGATCTGCATAATGACACCGTTTAAGACTAAGGCGTTTACCGGTGCATTCTGTTGATTGGCTTTCCCTAGAAACGCTGGGAACATTTTGTCTTGCGCCGCATCAAAAGAAATTTCCGCAGCTAAAATCGTCCAAGAAATCCAAGCGCCTAAAACAGAAATAATCACGCCGATATCGATCATATTGGCGGCCCAAGCACCTGCCGAAGCTCGTAAAACACCGCTTAACGAGGGGCTCGGTAAATTCGCCAACTGGGCTTGCGGCAATGAGCCGAAGCTTAACATTACGATTAAAACATAGATAGCTAACGTGGTAGCGTAACCGATCAACGTAGCCCGACCGACATCGCGGGCCCGCTTAGCTCGACCAGACAAAACAACGGCGCCTTCGATCCCGACGAATACCCACATCGTCTGCAACATGGCATGGCGAATCTGGGTCGGGACGCTACCAAATTCTTGGCCATTAAGTTGCATATTTTTAGCGAAGACATCTAGCGAAAAGGTTTGATACTTGAAATGAATGAATAAAAGAAAAATGGCCATTAAAATCGGAATGACCTTGGCACTGGTGGCGATCGTATTCAAAATACTGGCAGTCCGAATCCCCCGCGCTACGAGAAAAATGACTCCCCAGATCATGAAGGTGCCTAAAACTAAGCCAATCTGGCCGCCGGAACCACCAATCTTGGGAATGAATTTGCTTAAAGCATCTAAAAATAAAATGACAAAAGAAACATTTCCGATGATGTTGCTGAGCCAGTAACCCCAAGCGGAATTAAAACCGACATAATCACCGAAACCGTCTTTGGCATAGTAATAAATGCCGCCAATGATCTCAGGCTCCTCATTCGAGAGGGTTTGAAAAACTTTTGCAATAAAAAAGACCCCGATTCCGGTAATCAACCAAGCAAAAAGCGAGGCGACCACACCAGCCGATTGTGAGATACTGCTAGGCAAATTGAAGACCCCGCCCCCCAGCATCGAGCCGATCACGATCATAGTTAACCCCAACAAACTCATCTCTTTAGTATGATTGTCAGGTGTTTGATTCTGTTCCATAACTTTCCTCCTAAAAAACACTGTCTTTATTCAAGCATATTTGACTAAAAATAGCCATAAGGAGGCGGTAAAACTCACGAAACTCCGCTTAAAGATTCGCCATTTTTTTCTAATAAAAATCCCGTATTTTTGTTATGCTTGACGAGCTAAGCAAAAAAAGCAGGACTTAAAAAGAAAGTGCCAGCCAAGATTTTTACGTTGGGGGCAGTTTAGTTAATCTAAGTAAGCGTTTTTTCATCAAAAATAGATGGTTCATTGGCTGTTTTTCATTTTTCATAATGATAGAATAAACAAAATAAGGAGGGAGATAATGATCGAAATTCGAGTAGCAACACCCGCAGATGCGGCGCAGTTACAGGCGATTTATGCGCCGTATGTAAAAGAAACCACGATTACCTTTGACTACGAAGTGCCAACAGAAGCGGACTTTGCGGCAACAATTGCGGAGACGTTGCATTTATATCCATATTTTGTAGCGACCGAAAATGAGAGAATTTTAGGCTATGCCTATGCCCATGCGTATAAAAATCGGGCGGCTTATGATTGGGCCGTCGAAGTCAGCGTCTATGTCGACCGAGAGCGGCAAAGTCACGGTGTAGGGAAACAATTGTATCAAGTCCTAGAAGCAACCTTAAAAAAACAAAATGTAGCGATTTTAACGGCCTGTATTACCGGCGGCAATCAAGGTAGTTTAACGTTCCATGAAAAGATGGGCTATGAACAGGTAGCCAATTTTCCTAAGATCGGTTACAAATTTGATCAATGGTTGGACGTGCTCTGGCTCCAAAAATGCTTAACGGAAACTGCGGGCAAGCTTCCGCCTTTTATCCCTTTTTCTGAGCTGTGAGTAAAAATGGTTGCTAGCGCGAGCGGTTCCTTTCGGGGAAATTGCCTTTTTGTTTTTCGCTAAGGGGCGGGAATACCTTTGATTCAAATCATTTGCTGATCTGCAGTCGTTTGACTCGTCAGAAACAAGACCAAACCCTCATTTGAAAAGAAAAACTTCCAAATTAGGTTTCGTTCATAAAATTCTAATTGAATTCAATAAGAATTGTTACGGACCTATACCAATGGTTTGCTATCCTTGAATTGTAAAAGTGAGGAGGGCCTTAATAGCACAATGAAACGAGAAAAGGACACTTCGAGAAACGAAGTAAAAACCACCGACTTTCTAATAGAAATGTTGGCGTTGTTCATTCTGATTTCCCTAACTATTTATGCCATAAGAACCGGAAAGATTTTTTAAAAGATACTTGGCTTTTTAAGTATCTTTTTTTGTTGCTAAAAACTAGATTCAAAAAGAGAACTTGCGAAAAAGCTAGGGTTCCATAAAACACTATTTTATAAAACTATTTAATAGAAGAACTTGAGAAACTCTACGGCTAGACCTCAGGACTTGTTTAAAAAGCAAGTCCTGTTTTTCTTTTATTGATGGTTATAGCCATGATATTTTAGTAGGTATCTAAAATGAAAACTATATTTGTGATATAATTAACACATGAAAGTAGCCTTACTCCAAATATTACCAACTGGTAGTGCTGAAGATAACTATCAAAAAGCCTCCTTATATATAAAGGAAGCTGCAGAATCTGGCGCAGATATTGCTATCCTCCCTGAGTGTTGGAATACTGGGTACTCCTCGCCAGAAGAATACCCTGATGGACAAAAAGGATGGAGAGAAGATGCAATTTCTCAAGGAAGTGAAGACTTCAAAAAATATTGTCAAATAGCTAAGAATAACGAGATTGCATTAGCTTTTGCTTACCTTGAAGCAGATGAAGATAAAATTTATAACTCTGTTGCTCAAATAGATAGATTCGGTCAAGTAATCTTAAATTATCGTAAAGTACATACAGTTCGTAAGAATTGGGAACAGAAAATTCAATCTGGAAATGAATTTTTCGTCGCGGATTTGCACATAAAAAATGACATCGTAAAAATCGGGGCTATGATTTGTTATGATCGTGAATTTCCAGAAGCAGCAAGAATCCTTATGCATAAAGGCGCAGAAATAATCCTAGTGCCCAACGCCTGCTTCATTGAAACAAATCGTTTATCTCAACTCAGGTCTAGAGCATTCGAGAACATGGTTGGAATGGTGACTGTAAATTATCCGTCCCCAAAAGAAAACGGTCATTCCTCAGTATATGACGGTCTGCGAATAAAGGGAGAGGATTACAATTCTGAGATAATTGTAGCAGATGAGACCGAAGGTTTATTCTACGCATATTTCGATATCGAAAAATTGCGAAAGTACCGTTCTCGAGAACTTTGGGGTGACTCATATCGTAAGCCCTGGCTTTATCAGGATTTAATTGACGATGATAAAGCAGATCCTTTTTTGCGTAAAAATGCAGAGAAAAAATAACCTAATTTAGTAAGCTAGGGTTCCATAAAGCACTATTTTTATAAAACTATTGAACTAAAAACTCTATAACAAAGGAATAACGACAATGGATAAAAAAGTAGAAAGTATCAATTCCAAACAATCATACGTCCGTTTGATAAATAAAGCCGAGGATTACATAGAAAAAAATTTGAAAGAAACTATACAGCTCAAAGACTTAGCTAAAAATGCCAATTTATCAGAATTTCATTTTCATAGAATCTTTAAGAAATACTCTTCTGAAACAGTAAACGAATTTGTAACCAGATTTAAAATAGAACGAGCTGCAATTTTTCTATGTGTAAGTCCTAATATTTCTATAACTACTATTGCAATGGAATATGGATATAATGACTCTAGCTCATTTAGTCGGACGTTCAAAAAACATTTTAACTTAAGTCCAATGGAATATAGAAAACAGCAAGAATTGTCAAGAAATAAAAGTCGGTTCATGGAATAATAGTTTGCGTAAGGTAATCAAAAAATCAAGGAGGAATAAGTATGATTGAGCCGATCAATATTACTACAGAAGAAATTAAGAATCAAAGAATTATCTATATTCGTTTTAGAGGAAGCTATGCTGAATTTAGAAGACAAAGCAGAAAATTATTCAAAGAATTATTTGACTTTGCTACTACTAATAATTTGATTATTCCAGACGAAACAAAAGTTTTGACAATTTATGATGACAACCCTTTTATCATAGATGAAAAGAATCTCCGCACTAGTGTAGCAATGACTATTCCAGCAAATTCGAAAGTTGTTGAGACTGGAAACATTTGCGAATCAAGTATTTCAGGTAAATTTGCAGTCGGTCATTTTGAAATGTCAGGTAATCAATATGGAGAAGCTTGGCAATACATGTATCAAGAGTGGCTTTTTAAAGATAAAGCCAAACCAAGAGATGCGACTCCTTTTGAAATGTATATCACAGAACCGCCTAAAAATTTAAAAGATACAAGTTTAACTGACATTTATATTCCGATTCTTTAGAATATCATTTACTAACTAGGAACTTTAAGCCTGTAGCCCTCAAAGCTACAGGCTTTTTCTATACCTTCTTTTAGTCATTCCCTCCATTTCGTTTTACTATATATATGTAAGACAAAATAATATATATGGAGGTTTCCAACATGGAAAAACAGCAGAAAAAGAAAGTAAATGAACTGGAGAAATTAGACAAGGTGAAAATCGGGTATGCTCGAGTGAGTACCCTATATCAAAATTTAGGGTTTTCAGTCCAGCTAGACAGCTTAGAAGATTGTGATATTAGCTTTTAGCAAGAAATTGACGAACTTGAAACACGACTTTCTAAACAAAAGGAAGACGTGAAAAACGTTGAGAAATTTCTTGAGATTGTCCGAAAATATACCACGCTTGAAAGCTTAACGCCTAGCATTGTGAATGAACTCATTGACCGAATCGAAATTCACAAACCAGACAAAAGCACAGGCAAGCGAATCCAACAAATCGATATCTACTACCGATTTGTTGGAAAACTAGATGAAATTTGAAGACAACAAAAGACCCGACAAGCTTTCACTTGTCGGGCACTATCTCAATTTAGTAGGTTATGGGCACCTAGCTAAATCGCAAGTTCTCTTTTTTATTTTTGCATCAAGGTTTCTAAGGCCTTCATTTTTTGAATCACTAGTTCTGGTGTGATGGTTTGCTTCATTAAATGAATCATCTCACCGGGACTGCAGGCGCGCTCGGCAACCGCTCGATAGTCCTCTTCCGTCAAATATAAATCCATTGCGGCTAAGTTTGTAGGTAAATCTAGTTGATGATAGAAGGGCAGAAGTTTTTCGATCTCCGCCAAATTCTCCTCGATCATCAATTGAACTAGGATCCCGTAGGCTACTTTATTGCCATGGAGCTGGTGATGGCTGTCAGGTAAGACGGTCATCGCATCGTGGAGTGAGTGAGCACCAGCGGTTCGACCATATTCATCGCCAAAGCCCCCCACCATGCCGGCCAATAAGATGTTGGCTTCGACCACATCAATAAAGGCTTGATTGATCTGTTTATTAGCCATCGCGGCTAAGGCTTCCATACTTTGAGTGAGCAGAATCTCGCGACATTTTTGAGCAGCAAACGCTGCTACTTGGACTTCGACTGGCTTGACGGTCAATTGTGAAATGATTGCATGAGATTCATACCATTTTGCCAAGGTGTCGCCGATCCCGGCGATCATCAATTCCCGCGGTGAATGCAAAATAATCTCAGGATCGATTAATACAAGGTCACTGGCTTTGGGAAAGACATCGTAGCGTAGCATGACGCCAGACTCGTCATAGACCACACTTAATGGTGTATAAGCAGCGCAAGTGGCTGCTAGAGTGGGCAAGATGATGATGGCTAGCTGGACTTTATAGGCCACAAGCTTTCCTAAGTCTGCAACTTTTCCGCCGCCCACTGCAATAATGCCATCAAAATCCTCTTTATTGCATAAAGACGCAAATTTTTCTGCAGCGGCATCGGTGCACTGACCACCATAATAATGGAAAGTAGTTGTTATTGATAGTTCTGGAAAAGAAGGCTTAACGGCCTGCCAAGATTTTTCACCATGGAGAATCAGAACATTCTTCATTTTTCTTCTATTAAGATGGGATTCCAACGAGTCCCAAGCATGGGCTTTTAATTCATATTCCTGCGGCGCACCGCGGACGATTAGTTGTTTTGACATGGAAAAACTTCTTTCATTATTTTTTTAGATTCCTCTTTTTTTATTATAATGGTTATGGTAGTATAAACGCAAGCAACTTTTGGATATTTATTCTTTTATTATTCGTATAATCATATTATTATTCATTGTTTAAAAAAGGAGTGGGATGGATGAAAAAGAAAATTGGCGCATTACTTACAGTTTTACTGATGCTGTTGAGCTTTTTACCGGCAAAGGCACAAGGAGCAGAACAAGATGCAATCTACGAACGGATTCAACAAAGCGGAGAGTTGGTCGTCGGCTTGTCGGCAGATTATGCCCCGTATGAGTTCCATGCGGAGGTGGATGGAAAGGATAAAATCGTCGGCTTTGATGTGTCGATCGCTAAAAAAATTGCGAAGGACATGGGCGTGAAGCTGAAAATTGAAGAACTTGGTTTTGATGCGTTATTGGGCGCTTTGAAAACAGGCAAGATCGATTTGGTTATTTCCGGTATGGCGATTACGGAAGAACGGTTGAAGGAAGTGGATTTTTCAGATCCGTATTTCATCGTTCAGCAAAAGGTTCTAGTTCGTAAAGGCGACGAGGACAAATTCAAGACGACAGCAGATTTTAAAGGAATGGCCGTCGGGGCACAAAAGCAAACGACACAAGAGGATTTAGTTAAAAATGAAATGACTGGAGCGGAACCAACATCGTTGCAGAAAGTTCCCGATTTAATCAACAATCTATTGAATAAAAAAGTTGAAGCCGTTGTGTTGGAGCAGCCGGTTGCGGAAGCCTATGTTCAACAAAGTGACAATGTAGAACTGGCCCCTGTGAAATTTGAACAAGGGGAAAAAATGACGGCGATTGCAATGTCGAAAAATACACCGGAATTACAGAAGCACGTCAACGCTTCGATCAAAACGATCAATGACAAGGATTTACTAAAAGGCTATCAAAAAGATGCCAATGAACTGATGTTCCAAGGAGAACAATCTTTCTTGCAAAAATATGGGCCCTACTATTTAGACGGAGCAAAGTATACGATTCTACTGGCTTTTGTAGGTGTGCTATTTGGCTTGATTTTCGGTAGTTTATTAGCCTTAATGAAACTTAGCAAGAGCAAAATCTTGAAGGCCTTAGCTGTTATCTACATTGAGTATGTGCGGGGGACACCCTTATTGGTTCAAATCTTTATCGTATATTTCGGAACAGGGGTGATCGGGTTAGACTTGTCGAAATTACTGGCAGGTTGTATCGCGGTCTCGTTGAACAGTGCAGCCTATGTTGCAGAAATCGTGCGGGCAGGGATCAATGCGGTCAACAAAGGTCAAATGGAAGCTGCGCGTTCATTGGGAATGAACCAAAAAGAAGCGATGCGTTTCATCGTGTTCCCGCAAGCCATCAAAAATATCTTGCCGGCATTGGGAAATGAATTCGTGACGATCATTAAAGAATCTTCGGTCGTTTCGGTTATCGGGGTATCAGAATTGATCTTCCAGACAGGGGTGGTCCAAGGGGCCAGCTTCAAGCCGTTCTTACCATACGTGCTGGTTTCACTGATCTACTTTGTCTTAACCTTCTGTATTTCCCGCCTATTGGGATTAGTTGAAAGGAGAATGGGTCTGAATGATTAATGTAAAACAACTATCAAAAAGTTTTGGCGATAATGCCGTTTTAAAATCCATCGATCTTGATGTGAAAGAGGGAGAAGTGGTGGTCATCATCGGTCCTTCCGGAAGCGGGAAAAGTACGATTTTACGCTGCTTGAATTTATTAGAAGAGCCGACTTCTGGAGAGATCTTTTTCGAAGGGCAGAATATCACGGCTCCTGATAGCAATATCGATCAGATTCGTCAAAAGATGGGGATGGTATTCCAAAACTTTAACCTATTTCCCCACATGAGTGTGGTAGAAAATTTGACGATCACACCGGTGAAAATTAAAAAAGAAGATCCGACAAGGGCCAAGGAAAAGGCTTTAGCTTTGTTAGATCAGGTCGGTTTGAAGGAAAAAGCCGACAGCTATCCTTCTAGCCTGTCTGGTGGGCAGCAGCAGCGGGTGGCGATCGCTCGTGCGCTGGCGATGAATCCGGACGTAATGTTGTTTGACGAACCAACTTCGGCACTTGATCCAGAAATGGTAGGAGAAGTCTTAGCGGTTATGCAGGATTTAGCTAAGAAAGGCATGACGATGGTCGTGGTGACGCATGAGATGGGCTTTGCGAAAGAGGTGGCGGATCGTGTGATCTTCATGGCGGACGGTGTCATCCAAGAAGAAGGCACCCCAGAGGAACTCTTTGATCATCCGCAAAACAGTCGGACGCAGGATTTCTTGAACAAAGTATTGTAATTAGCGGGGGAGGAATCAGGATGGATAAAAAGAAAATCGCGCAACGCTTCCAGCAGCCGGCAGAAAATTTGCTGATGAAGATTGCCGTTTTAGCAAAAGAAAAAGAGAATATTATTGATTTGTCGATTGGTGATCCCGATTTGATCACCAATCCGGCAATTATTGAAGCAGCGTATACCGATGTGAAAAATGGTGCTACGAATTATACCGCACCGGATGGTAGTAAGGAATTTTTACAGACCGTCGTTGATTTTTATCAAAAAAAATACGATTTAAGCTTTCAAGTCAATCAAGTTCGGGCAACGGTCGGTGCGTTGCATGGGATGTATCTAGTCATGCAGGTACTGCTTGATCCCGGCGATGAAGTGATTATTCATGAACCTTATTTTTCACCGTATCGTGAACAGGTTGTTTTATCGGGTGGGACCCCTGTTTTTGTCCCGACGTATGAGGAAAATGGTTTTCAATTAGCTGTGGCAGATTTAAAAGCCGCCATCACGGATCGAACAAAGGCGATCATCATCAATTCACCGAATAATCCAACAGGCGCCGTTTTTTCCGAAGCGACCTTGAAACAAATCGCGGAAGTAGCGATCGAGCAGGATTTATTCATTATTTCTGATGAAATCTATGAAGACTTTGCTTTTAAGGAGAAATTCGTGCCGATGGCTAGCCTTGCGCCAGAAAATACCATTACCATTAGCGGTGTGTCAAAGGGCTTTGCCATGACAGGCTGGCGTTTAGGTTACATGATCGCGCCGGATTATATCAACCAAGTCGCTGGGATGATCAATGAGAGTATCACCTATTCTGCACCGACGGCTTCACAGCGGGGGGCGATTTATGCGTTGAAGCATTATGAGGAACTAGTCCCGCCAACAGTTGCGATTTTTAAGGAGCGTTTAGCTTATATTGAAAAAAGAGTAGCGGAAATTCCTTATTTGTCCTTGCCTTCGGTCGCTGGGAGCATGTATGCTTTTATTAATATCAGTAAAAGCGGACTCGATTCAGTGACGTTTGTGGAAAAAGTTTTGGAGCAAAGCGGCGTGCTGTTCGTTCCAGGAAAAGCGTTTGGCGAAACGGTGGGCGACGATTATATTCGCTTGGCTGCCACCCAGCCATTGGAAGTCTTAGCAGAAGCCTTTGATCGATTGGCGCAGCTAGAGTTCTAGCTCGCAAAAGTCGGCACGTTCTGAGAGGTATTTCTTTACTGGTCCTATTATAGTAGAAGCAGGAGGAAGATGAATGGAATGGTTGGATCAATTTAATAACAGTATTGCTTATGTTGAGGAAAATTTGACAACTACGATCGACCTAGAACGGGCGGCGCAATTGGCGCAGTGTTCTAGTTATCATTATCAGCGAATGTTTTCGTATATCGCTGGGGTGACGCTGGGGGAGTATATTCGCCGTCGTAAGATGAGCTTGGCGGGAGTTGATTTGCAGCGGGGTGAAAAGGTAATCGATGTGGCCAATAAGTATGGCTATGATTCACCGACGTCTTTTAATCGAGTCTTTAAAAGTGTGCATCAGATCACGCCACAAGCCGCTAAGCAAGCCGGTGTCAAATTGACTAGCTATCCGATGTTGACCTTCAAAATTACAGTAAAGGGTGTTAATGCGATGGAATATCAATTAATCGACAAAGCAGCATTCAAAGTAACCGGAGTTAGTCTTAAATTAGCCAAAGACATGGAGAAAGCACAAAAAGAGATTCCTCAATTTTGGAATGAAGTCAGCACAAGTGGTCAGTTGCAGCAATTGTTGCCATTGATGGATCAAGCCAATCCGGGAGTGATGGGGATCAGTTTAATGACGGCCGAGACGGAAGAGAACTGGGAATATGCGATTGCGGTGGCTAGCGAGGAAGTTCCGGCAGATTTTCAGCAGTATGAGATTCCAGCAGCAAAATGGGCGATCTTTAGTGGAACAGGTCCGATGCCAGGAGCGATTCAAGCGTTGCAGCGGCAAATTTTTCAGGAATGGCTGCCGACTTCTGGGTTTGAGTATGCGGAATTGCCGGACATTGAATTGTATTTAGATGCCAATCCGACAGACGCTCATTTCCAAGTTTGGTTGCCGGTCCGTGCGAAATAAGAAGTTGAGAGGTTGTGGCTAGAAGCTGCAGCCTCTTTGTTATATTCTATACATAAAGCAATCGATAAGAAGAGGGGCAGTATCGTGAAGAAACTGATTGAAGAGATCCAGGCTTATGAACCATTTACTGAAGAAGAAGCGGCAGATAAAAAACTATTTTTAGACAAGCTGCAATTTCAAGAGCATTTACTGACACGAGCAAACACCGACTATCATTTTTCTTCCTCGGCTTGGGTCGTTAATCCTAGTTATGACAAGGTACTGATGGTTTACCACAATATTTATCAATCTTATTCTTGGACAGGTGGTCATGCAGATGGCTGCAGTGATCTTTTACGGGTGGCTAAAAAGGAATTAGCGGAGGAAACGGGGATCACGGAGTATCAGCTGCTCCACGAAGGCCTGTTTGCCTTTGATATTTTGCCGGTACACGAGCACTACAAAAGAGGGCAGTTTATTAAAGAGCACTATCACATCAATACGACCTATCTTTTTATGGCACCGGAAGATCAGGCGCTGCAGGTCAAAGAAGATGAGAATAGCGATGTGAAATGGATCGAGATTGCAGCTATCGATCAGGCAGTCGCAGAAGAAGAAATGCGTCCCTATTATCATAAAATGATCAAAAAAGCCTTGTTGCTCAAAAAGCAGCCCTAGCAAGCTGAATCATTTTGCTCTATATTATTCCTAAATGGAATGAAAAATCATAAAAGGGTGTGAGGCGATGGATCAGCAAAAATTACAGCTGTTTCTTGATTTGACAGAAACCTTGAACTATACGGAAACGGCCGAACGGAATTATATGACGCAGGGAAATGTCTCGAAAAAAATCAGTGCACTGGAAAAAGAGCTGCAGGTGCCGCTGGTTGACCGCAGCAATCGGCAGATTCAACTGACAGAAGAAGGACGGTTGCTATTACCGAAGATCAAAAGAATCGTCCAGGATTACCAAGCGTTGGCAGAGACCTTGACCGAATATCGCGAGAAAAAAGAGCGGGTCCTGACTGTCCATACGATCCCGACGATGCCGAATTATCGGGGCTTTGAGTTATTAACGACCTTTTTGAAACAACATCCTGAGATCCATTTGAATTTGCAGGAATCTGAAGCGACAGCGCTAGGAGATTTTGAAATTGAAAAGAATACGATCTATTTCTTTCGTTCATTAAAGGAGCAAGTGGGTAAAAACTTTATACGGACGGAAAAGGATCGCTTTGTAGCGGTCATGCCTAAGAGTCATCCGTTAGCGGAAAAGGCAACGATTCCGCTGACCGAACTGGAAGAGGAAATTTTTTTGCTATTGGGGTTGCCAGCTAGTCCCTATTATTCCGTGGAAGAGCTTTGCCGTGAGGCGGGCTTCACTCCTGAAATAAATTATCAAGGAACGCGGATCGACTTGATTTTGCGGATGATCGAAGAAGGGTTAGGCATCTCCCTGATCATGGAAAAATCATTAGGCAGCTCGTTGTCAAAGGAATTAGTTGTTCGAAAAATCGAGCCCACCAAAGAAAGTTTTTTGAATTTCTATCTATCTGAAGCAGCCGATGCACCTGCGCCAAAAGAATTTTTCAAATTTTTACAATCGAACTATTCTAAAATGGAATAAATTAGAGTGAAAGCTGAATTGTATTGTGTCATGGATGAGCCTAAGCTTAGTTTATGAGATCGACCACAATACAAGGAGGCTTTTTTATGTATGATTTGCGAAAAGTTCTAGCTGAACTAAAGGAAATGCCGGGAGAATACCATGAAACGGACGTAGCAGTTGATCCACACGCAGAATTATCCGGTGTTTACCGCTATATCGGAGCTGGGGGAACAGTCCAACGGCCTACCAAAGAAGGACCGGCCATGATGTTTAACAACGTCAAAGGCTTTCCCGCTTCGCGCGTCTTGATTGGAATTATCGCCAGTCGTGAGCGCGTGGGGAAAATTTTGCATCATGATCCGAAACATTTAGGACGATTACTGAAGGATGCGGTGCAAAATCCTGTTAAGCCGGTGAAAGTCTCAAAGGCTGAGGCCCCTGCGTAGGAAGTCGTTCATTTGGCAAGTGATGAAGGTTTTGATATTCGTAAAATTTTAGCGGCACCGACCAATACAGAATATGATGCCGGCCCATACATCACAATGGGGGTAGTTTATGGCTCTGATCCTGATAAAACCATGAGTGATGTGACGATTCATCGGATGGTGTTAGAAGATAAAGACACGATCGGCATGTATATCATGCCCGGTGGTCGCCATATCGGCCATTTTCAAAAGCAATACGAAGCGTTGAATCAACCGATGCCCATCACGATCAATATTGGGCTGGACCCGGCGATTTCCATCGGGACGACCTTTGAGCCGCCTACCACACCGCTTGGCTATAACGAATTATGGGTAGCTGGTGCCTTGCGTCAAGAGCCTGTTCAATTAGTTGATGGCGTGGCAGTCGATGAAGTCGGGATCGCCCGCTCAGAATTTATTATTGAAGCCGAGATTTTACCTCATCAAACGATCCAAGAGGACATTAACACGAAGACTGGCAAAGCGATGCCGGAATTTCCCGGCTACAATGGCGACGCCAATCCGGCAGTCAACGTGGTGAAAGTCAAGGCGATCACGCATCGCAAAGACCGTCCGATCATGCAGACAACGATCGGCCCTTCCGAAGAACATGTGTCGATGGCGGGGATTCCGACTGAAGCCAGTATTTTGGATTTAGTTGACAAAGCGATTCCCGGAAAGGTCACCAATGTTTATAATCCACCTGCAGGCGGCGGAAAATTAATGTCGATTTTACAGATCCACAAGGAAACGGAAGCGGATGAAGGGATCCAGCGGCAAGCGGCGATCTTGGCCCTGTCAGCTTTTAAAGAATTAAAAACCGTCATCTTAGTGGATGATGATGTCGATATTTTTGATATGAATGACGTGATGTGGACCTTGAACACCCGCTTCCAAGGTGATCAGGATATTCTCGTGTTGCCGGGTATGCGGAATCATCCACTCGATCCGTCTGAACGACCAGAATATGATCCAAAATCGATCCGCTTCCGTGGAATGAGCAGCAAAACGATCTTAGACGGCACCGTTCCGTTTGATTTGAAGGCTGATTTTGTTCGGGCGGAATTCAAAGAAGTGGCTAATTGGGAAAAATATTTGAAGTAGGTGAGGCAAATGAAAAAGCGTATTGTTATAGGAATCAGCGGAGCGTCGGGGATTGTTTATGCGATTGATTTGATCAACCGTTTGAAGGCTGATCCTACGATCGAAACTCACGGGATCATCAGTGATTGGGCCAAACAAAACTTGAAGCTGGAGTCGGATCTGAGCTTACAGGAGCTGGAGGGGCTGCTGGATTATCATTACAGTAATCGTGATTTAGGCGCGGCAGTTGCCAGCGGCTCATTTTTAACGGATGGCATGGTGATTGTCCCGGCAAGTATGAAAACAGTCGCTGGCATTTCGCTGGGCTTTGGTGACAATCTGATTTCTCGAGCAGCAGACGTGACTCTGAAGGAACAGCGCAAGTTGATTCTAGTTCCGCGGGAAACACCGCTGAATGCGATCCATTTAGAAAATCTAACCAAGCTAGCACGATTGGGTGTCCAAATCATCCCGCCGATCCCAGCATTTTACAGCCAGCCAAAGACAATCGACGAGATCGTGGCCCATCAGTCGATGAAATTGCTGGATGCGTTAGGAATCGAAAACCACGTTTCGGGACGGTGGAAAGACCATGAGTAAAATATTTACTAGCAAGCTTGCCGACTATGAGATCAAGTTGCAGGCTGAATGGATCGGCAACGATTTGTTCCTGTGTCTTTTCGGCGGCGACACACCGCATATCGGTACGGTGACTACCTTTTCAAGGGAGACGGAAAAGCAAGTCCAACGCTTTCCTAGCCATGACGGACGCTTTCACAAAGATGATGTCCTGGCGGAGTTGTTGTTAAAACAGATTGCGGCAGAATTACCGGGAAACTGTGTCATCACAGCCGGTGTGCATGTGGATCATATTTCTCAGGAGCAGATTCAGGCTTCGTTTTCCATGACTACAGAACTTGCGGAAGCACTCAAACGCTGGCTTTCAGAGAATCCGTTAGCAAAAGAACCGTTTTATGAATAAGCAAAAACTAACTGCCTACTAGATGTTAGGCAGTTTTTTCGCATATGTGACATATGTCCTATTTGTTTTTTCGTAAGAACCGTAGAATAAGGGCATAGGAGGTGCTGAAAAGGATGATCTTTATTCTATTGATCTTGATTAGCGCTATGTTTATCGGTGTTAGAAGACACCAAAAGGCCCAAGCGCGTTATTGGGAACGCATCAACGAATTTGAAGCGCAACGAAAAAGACAAATCTTAGCGACTGCCATCAAGCTGGAGCAGCGTCAGACGCCTGATTCCCACATTGAGCAAAAGTGGCAGCGGGCCAGTTAAGTATTTTGATCTAGTAGATTTCATTGGTTGAAGCATTCCGTTCGAAAAGCCGAAAAGGACAAAGGATAATCAACAGCTGATGTTGAAGTACAAACTGAAAGAATTTCCGCGTTTTGCGGAAATTGACGAATAAAAAGCACCAGATCCGTTTTGTGAAAAGGATCGGGCGCTTTTTTCGTCATTGAGTAGTTCTTATCTAGTCAGCGTCGGTGGAATAAGCCAATTCCTTTTGCGCCTCAAGGGAAGATAAGCGCTTGGCAAGGCTCTCGTGGATTTTCTGATAAGAATCACTGCCTAACGCGATACGTAAGGGGTTCGTCTTCTGCTCTGTAAGTTTGATAATTTGATGCGCCATCTTGGCAGGATCACCAACAATCATTTTTTTGAAAGCGGCTATATCTAATCCTGGAACTTCTCCTTTCATCATGCTGATTACTTGGCCGACTTCAGTGTTCTGATAGACTTCTAATTGTTCACCGAAAGCACCGTTTCCGCTGACAAAATTGGTTCTGATTCCGCCTGGATCAACGATGGTAGTTTGAATATTAAAGGGCTTGACCTCTTCTGCCAAGGCTTCAAACGCCGCTTCGACCGCCCATTTTGAGGCACTATACAGGCCCATCGCAGGTGTCGAGTAATGGCCTGCCATGCTTGAAATCTGAATGATTTGTCCATGGCCTTGTTTTCTAAAGAAGGGTAAAAAGGCCTTCGCAGTTCTTAAAGAACCAAATAGATTTATCTCAAAGACATTTTTCATTTGCTGCTCACTGATCTCTTCGATGGCGCCATAAAGTCCGTAGGCGGCATTGTTGAGCAAAACATCAATCGTTCCTAGCTCAGAAAAAGCCTGGGCGACTACTGCATTTACCTCAGCTTCATTAGTCAAATCCAACGTTGTTTGCCACAATTGAGAACCATATTTTTCCTTCAACGAATCTAAGGCACCCAATTTTCGAGAAGTTGCGGCTACCCGATCTCCCCGTTCCAGTAATTCTTGAATGACTTCTGAAGCTAGGCCACCTGTTGCGCCTGTAATAAACCATGTTTGCATATTAAAAATCCTCCATTCTAATTAGCCGTCCTCTCTACCAAAAATACGAGGGGACTGCGGCGTTGCATTTGTAACGCCCGATGGAATGTAGTATAGTGGAGCCAATTTTGAAATTCAATTCGTTTTGCCTGTGCTGTTACAATAGGGGGTATTTTGTTATGACTAATGCGTATAACTTGGATCAAAAGCAGCTGACCAAAGACTCGATTTTAGGTGCGCTGCTGATCATTATGGATAAAAAGGAGTTCAAAAAAATTTCAATCAGTGAAGTCTCACAAAAGGCCGGAGTTTCGCGGATGGCCTTTTATCGGAACTATGAAATTTTAGAAGACGTTCTGATGGAGCGTTTAGATACGATCAATCGCGCCTTTGTGCAGGTGATTGATCGAGAGCACGTTAACAATTATGAAATGACCAAACGCTATTTCTCCCATATGAAAAGTCACAAGGATTTTCTAATGAAACTCTTTGATGCGGGTCTGACCCAGTTAGTACTGGATCAATTGATTGCGTTTCTTGAAGAGCTTTCTGAATATTTGATTTGTGATATCGAATGCACACCAGAATATCGCAAGTACAATATCAAATTTATTGCAGGAGGAATTTTTAATGTTCTGCTGACTTGGTGTCAGGGGGGAATGGTGGAATCCGAGGATCAAATGGCCACACTCATTTGTGAACGTTTCTCGAATCATATTACGAAGCTTGCACCAATTAACTAAATTTAATCAATACTGGACTCCCCACGAAGCTATCTGCTCGGCGGCACATTTTTTATCTGATGGATTGTCATGAAGGGGCTTTTCTCGTATAGTTTAGGGAAGGAGTGATAGCAATGATCGAGTTAATAGGTGTGACGAAAGTCTACGGAGAAAAAAAGGCGCTGAATAATTTGAGCTTAACGATTAAAGCCGGCACGATTTTTGGCTTTTTAGGACATAATGGGGCCGGCAAATCGACAACGATTAAAAGTTTGGTCAGTATTCTTGAGCCGACAAGCGGTGAAATATTATTTGATGGGAAAAATCTGAAGGCGGATCGTTTAGCAATCAAGAAAAAGATTGCTTATGTGCCGGATTCTCCCGATCTGTTTTTACAATTGACTGCGAATGAATACTGGGATTTGATTTCAGCGGCTTATGAACTTCAGTCGCAAGAGCAACGTCGGCAAGAATTGATTGAATTGTTTGATTTAGTAGGGCATGAAGACGAGACGTTAGAAAGTTTTTCTCATGGGATGCGGCAAAAAACGATTATTATTGGCGCGCTACTGCCTGATCCGGATATTTGGATCTTAGATGAGCCACTGCAAGGGCTAGATCCGCAGGCGGCCTTTGACCTCAAGGAAATGATCAAGCGTCATGCTGAAAAGGGCAAAACGGTGATTTTTTCGACCCACGTGCTAGATACCGCTCAGCAGTTGTGTGATGAGCTGGCGATCTTGAAACAGGGCGAGTTGATTTACAACGGCTCGGTGACAGCTTTACTGCAAGATCATCCTAATGAATCTTTAGAAGGTGTTTACCTTAAAATGGCCGGACGTCAAGCGGATGATGACTTGATAGCCGAGATTGAGGGTGAGCAGCATGAATAGTGCCATCATAAAACGTTTGATCGCGGTAAATATGTTGTATGTCAATCCTTCTGCGACGAACCAAATTCGTAAAAAAGGTCGTAAGGGTAAAAAAGTAATTCGCGGCATCCTCCAGCAATATTTGATGTCTGGAGTGGTTTTCTTAGTCATCTATGGTCTGGCAATGGTGATGATCGATTTTGCAAAATTGCCCGGCTATTTTACTTATTATATGGCGCTGTTTGGTTTAATCGGCTTTTCTCAATCACTATCGGCCATTTTTAACGTCTTTTTCGAGAGCAAAGATTTACAAGATTATCTGCCGCTACCAATTAAACAAGGGGAGGTTTTTGTTGCCAAATTCCTAGCTGTGGGCATGACGATCGTCCCGTTTTTATTGCCCCTGTTGATTCTCTTCTTTTTGACCGCCGTAAAAAGCGGTTATGGAATTATTTTGGCAGTGATCGGTGCCATTTTACTATTTTTAATCTTTTTCAGCTTGTTGTTCAGTTTTTGTAGTTTGATCGTTTTTGGGATGACCAAAACCAAGCTCTTTCGTCAGCACAAAAAACTATTTACTAGTTTAATGTTAGGCTTTTCGATGGTCGTTTCAGTCGGTGGGATTTTAGCCATCAATTTTTCACAAAATTCAGTGGATCATGGGACCGAGATAGTCGATCGCCATGCTTTTCGCATTTTTTTGCCATTCTATCAAGTAATGCATGAATTATTGACCATCAGAGGTTTGGTGCCACTGCTAGGGCTCTTGCTTTTAACCGGCCTGTTCTTGTTAGCTCTCCGCTTTTTCGTAGTCCCTAGCTTATATGAACAATTCAGTGATGAGGGCTCGCGAACGGTTGCGACGAAACGTAAACGAAAAAACAATCAATCCTTGAAAAAGCAATTAGCCAGCTATAATCACCAATTACTGAAGAATCCGAATTTGATCATGCAAGTTTTGACCTCTTCTTTGGTGATGCCGATCGTTTTACTAGGAACGCTAGTGACGACTAATCCGGTTGACTTAGCCAGCTTATCAACAAAATTCATGGGCGTCTTTTTCGTCTGCGGCCTGGTTTTTGCTTGTCTTATGCTCAACCAAACGTCCTTTATCAGTAATATTATCTCATTGGATCGCGAGAACTTCGCCTTTATCCAATCGTTGCCGTTGTCATTAGCAAACTATCTTCGTCAAAAATTTTGGGTGGGATGTCAGCTTCAACTGCTGATCGCTGGCGGTGTCGGGACTATTATTGCGCTAGTCTTGCATTTGCCCTTGAGTCTGTTGTTTTCATTGGTGGCGGGAATTTTATGGGGCACTTATTTGCTGTCCTTGCATTTCTTCAGCCGAGATTATCGTTTGTTGAATGTCACATGGACCAATGTCAGTCAGCTTTTCACCCGCGGCATCGGGAATTATGGTTTGATGCTGTGGATGTTCGGGACCCTTTTTATCGGTGTGCTCTTGATTACGTTGTATGTGATCGGAGTGATGATGAATCTCAATCCGCTTTTATTAAACGGCGGAGTCATGTTGTGGCTAGCAATCTTGTCCGGTGCATGGTTGTTTATCAACCGAAATAATTTCTGGCGCAAATTAAACGATTAATTAAGCAAAAGAGTCTCGCAATGAGATTCTTTTTTTTTACAAAAAGAAGTTTACATAAAACAATTATGGAAGGTAAAATTGGCTAAAACATTAAATTATCGACGCTTTTTAATTGTTGATTGATGGAATAAAAATGGCATTTTGCTAAAAATTTTTAAATCATTCTCTTAATTTTATGGGCCTTCAAGCTAGCCGAAGCAGCTTTCTGCGTTTTAACAACGGAAGATCGCTGTATTTTTTTAATTTTAAATAAATATTTCGAATAGAAGGACAGCGCTTTCTATTTATAACAAGGGAGAAATGAAGAGTGATATAACAGTGATTTCAAGTCGTTTGCAAAATTGATAAAAAAACGATTTTGAAAAAATGTGGATAAAATGTTGGATTATAGTTATTTTATCATTTGTTGATAAGGGATTATGAGAAGCGATTGAGCAATTAGTAGCAACAATTGTCTGAAAATTTTGGAAAGGGGAACATCTTGCACTCTGTGTTTTTTCAAGGTAAAGTTACATTTAGGGTTTTCTAGTTTGTAATGAATTCTTGCTCAATGAATAACTAATTGAAGATTTTGAATAATTACTGACAAAAAAAACCCGAGATAAAATTAAATAGGAGTGATTTCAATGTCCAAAGCAGAAAAAGGCATGACGCTTGGTGCTTTAGTCATGATGATCTTTACCTCAGTATTTGGGTTCGCTAATGGACCAGTGGCCTTTTACTTGATGGGGTATGGCTCAATCGTCTTTTATGTCGTAGCTGCGATTCTATTTTTCATCCCATTTGCGCTGATGATGGCTGAATTTGGTTCAACGATCAAAGGTGAAAACAGCGGGATGTACAAATGGTTGGAAGTCAGCGTAGGACCACGTTTCGCATTTATCGGAACATTCATGTGGTTTGCATCTTACGTTGTCTGGATGGTTTCTACCTCATCTAAAGTTTGGATTCCTTTCACAACGGCTTTTGCCGGAAGTGACCAAACGCAAAAATTAGGAATGTTTGGTTTAAACTCCACTCAAATGGTTGGTCTTTTAGCCTGTGTGTGGATGATCATCGTAACTTTAGTCTCAATCAAAGGGGTTAAAGGAATTGTTAAGATCACAAGTCTTGGTGGTCTTGCGGTAACTAGTTTAAACGTTGTTTTAATCGTGATTTCAGGTATTATTTTGGTTGCCAATGGCGGACATTTAGCTCAACCATTCGACCACATTTTAAATTCTCCAAATCCTAGTTACCAAAGCCCAATCGGTTTGTTAGGTTTCGCGGTATTCGCAATCTTTGCTTACGGCGGACTAGAAGCTGTTGGTGGGATGGTTGATAAAACACGTAATCCAGAAAAAACGTTCCCTAAAGCGGTCGTTCTTTCTGCCTTGATTATTTCAGTTGGTTACGCATTAGGAATCTTCCTATGGGGCGTAAGTACTAACTGGGAAAGTGTTCTATCAGGCGATACAACAAACTTAGGTAACATTTCTTACGTAATGATGAACAACTTAGGGGTTGAATTTGGTAAAGGCATCGGCCTAAGCCAAGCAGCTGCTATCAGTATGGGTAACTGGTTTGCTCGTTACACTGGTCTAGGTATGTTCTTAGCTTACAGTGGTGCCTTCTTTACATTAACGTATTCTCCACTGAAAACGTTGATCATGGGAACACCGAAAAAATTATGGCCTAAGAAATTTACTGAACTAAACGAAAATGGCATGCCAAGCTATGCAATGTGGGCACAATGTGCAATCGTTGTAGCGATTATCTTGATTGCTTCTTTTGCTACTCCAGATCCATCTGCGTTCTATAACATTTTGACTTTGATGGCAAACGTGTCAATGACCTTACCTTACTTGTTCTTGATTTATGCATTCCCTAAATTCAAGAAAAAAGAAGGTTTGGATCGTCCTTTCGAAGTGTACAAATCTCATGGCGTGACAATGGCTATCAGTGTTGTTGTCTTCCTATTAGTATTAGGTGCTAACGTCTTCACGATCTTCCAACCGATCATCGAAGGTGCTGGCGTACGTGATACACTTTGGATGATCGCAGGTCCAGTTGGCTTTACAGTTGTTGGTTTTATTCTTTACCAAAACTATGTGCGTCGTTCAAAAGCTTAATAAAAACTGCCTCAGCGAAATTTCGCTGGGGCTTTTCTTTTGTTTTGTATTAAGGTAAGCTTTGATTTAACAGGCTTTTCGGGCTGATAAAGACTTTTGACAAGGCAAAAATGGCCGATGACAAAGAGTTTTGCTAGTGGGAATCGGTGGGTTGTCTTATGGTGAGGATGAAGGAGCGGATGAAATGGATTTAAGCAAACAGATCAAACGATTACGCGAAGAGGCGGGATTTTCCCAAGAGGAATTAGCGGAAAAAATCTATGTTTCCCGACAGACGATTTCGAATTGGGAGAACGAACGGAGCTATCCGGATATCCATAATCTGTTATTGCTGAGTGTACTTTTTGACGTGACTTTAGACGAACTGGTCAAAGGAGACGTGGAAACGATGAAAAGAAGGATCAAAAACGATGCGATGGATAAGTATAGCTGGATCATGTTAGGGACGATTGGTGCAGCAGCGCTATCATTCGGCCCAGCCTGGAAATTTTTTGGCAACAGAGGCTTAGTGATTCCATTTATTTTATGGGCAATCGGAATGTGGGCGTCAATCAAGATCGAGCAAATCAAAAAAGAAAAAAATATCAAGACCTACAAAGAGATCGTTGCCTATATGGAAGGCGAGGATGTAGAGCAACAGCGCCATAGACGAAACTTTGGGAAAGACCTACTCACTAAAACGGGGATGGTCCTAGCCTTTACCGCGCTAGTCGTAGTAGTTACATTGCTCAGTATGTGGGTAAGTGGGATATTGTAACGAGATAAAACTAATTTTAAAAAGACCACTCTGTTTTTGACAGAGGTGGCTTTTTTTTAGAGTCTAAATAATTTTTCGGCATTTTGATAAGCAATCTGTTCTTTCAATGCTTCATCAATTGGGTAGTCTGTTAAGTATGTTCTAGTATTATCCCGCAGAACATAAGGATAATCTAACGACCAAAGTAGATGATCGGCTGCAAGCTCACTCAAACAAAGTTGGAAAGGAGCATCGTAAAACATCCCACTAGGAAAGTAGACATGATTGCGGTAATAATCCGCAAAATTGTTTTTCAGTCCGGTCAATTGAGGCGGTAAATTTTCATCCAAACGTTCCAAAAAGAAAGGAACCAGTTCACCGAAGTGACCAGAAATAATTTTTAAATTGGGGTAGTGATCGAAAAGTCCGGACAGGATCAAGCGGATGACATGAATACCAGTATCTGCATGCCAACCAAATCCGTGACCAGCTAGCACTGTTGTAACTGCCGGCGACCAAGCACCTTGATAATAATGTTCAGTAATTAGGGGGTTAACTTCCCCCGGATGTAATGCGATCGGGACATCCAACTCTGTTGCTTTAGCGAAAATTGGACAATATTTCTGATCATCAAAAAATTCGCCGTTAAAAGTTCCTGTCAACTGGGCGCCCCTTAACCCTAGTTCAGTCACGGCTCTTTCTAGCTCTTTCACCGCAGCAGGAACATCGGCGACCGGCAATGAAGCTAAGCCGTAAAAACGTCCCGGATACTGGGCGCATTTCTCGGCCAATTCATCGTTGGCTTGCCGACAAAGGGGAATCGCAAATTCTGCCGGCAGGTCCATTGGATTATTATTGCCGTAGCTGATTACTTGAACGTCGATTCCCTGTTGATCCATAAAGGCTAAGCGTGTGGGACCAATCTCGGTAATTCTGGGGTCTTTTGCGATGAAATCGGCGATAAAATTTGCTTTTGCTTTTTCCTCAGGGGTCGCATTTTGCGTTTTGACCTGAGTGTATGCTTGATTGACTGTCGGTGAAATAAAGTGTTCTTCAATAGTAATTAGTTTCATTTTGGTTCCTCCTAACCAATCTTTCTTTGATCAATTCGGCGACTGTTCAAAAACCAATAGCGATGATAATCACCCGTTAGAGCGGTGAAGGGGATACTAGCGCTACCTTGTTGCGCTAAGGCAGCTTCTAAATAATTTTTCAAGACCCAAGGATCTTCAAGGCGACTAACATCAAGGTTCAAAGTCGCGGCAATCACCGCGGGAGTCGTCTCCAGGTCGGTTGCGATCTGTTCTAAACTCAGACCACTCCGTTTAAAATTTGCTTGGAATTCTTCTTTAGTATGTTGTATTTGTTGTGGGCTTAAGGACATAATATCCGCTTCTTTCTTTTAAAATAAATAGTTGTATTTTTAACTGTTTTTAGCATACGCTGATTGGAAAAAGTTGTCAAATAAATAGTTGTGATTTAAACTATTGATAAAGAAAAGAGGGAGTCCATGATTTCGCAGAGAAAAGATCTAGCTGAAAAAATCTATCAGATCGGTATCTTACAGCAAAACTTTGTACTTGAAAAATTACGAGCTGTGCAACTAAACAGTTTACAAGCCCATAGCTTGAATTATATTTCTAAGCATCCAGCAACGATTCAACGGGATTTGGCGAGGTATTTAGGCAAGCAGCAGGCGACGGTCACGAATATTTTGAAAGTGTTAGAGGGAAAAGGATTCATTTATCGTGAGATTCCTAAAGCCAATGAGCGCCAGAAAAATATCTATCTGACAGCTGAAGGGGAAAAAATGGTTCTGCAAGTCCAAGCGATCTTTGAAGATTTAGGTGAGCAAGTTGATAAAGCTTTTTCAAGTGAAGAAAAGCAGCAATTTCAAACGTTTTTAAAGCGAGTAGAGGAACAATTAACGTAGCTAAATGTAGCTACGTTTTTTTGTAGGATAAGCGTATGCAAGCAGAACTGAAAATTTCTAATTCTTTTTCAAATTATAAGTCAATTAATTAAAAATTAGTCTTTTATCATTTACAAACATCTGTTATAATTGTCATCACATCTTAAAGCGAAAATGCTAGTTCTCTTTTTCACAATCAATCTGTGAATGAAGCTGTTCAGCTGAAACCAGTTTAACAGCTAGGGAGGTGTTGGCTTGAAGATCGGGCTGGCTTTCTATAGAAAAGTCCAGCCAAATATAAAGAAGGAGCGAATGAGTATGACGATTTACAATTTTTCCGCAGGACCTGCAGTATTACCGAAAGCTGTGCTGGAGATCGCACAGTCCGAAATGCTTGATTACAAAAATAGCGGCATGTCGGTGATGGAGCTGAGTCACCGTTCCTCCTTATTTGAAGAGATCATTCAAGCTGCAGAAAGCTTATTACGTGAACTAATGGCGATCCCTGATAATTACAAAGTCTTGTTTTTACAAGGCGGAGCGAGCTTGCAATTTACGATGGTTCCTTTGAACTTGGCACAGGGGAAAAAAGCCTTATACGTGAATACTGGTTCATGGTCGAAAAAAGCCATCAGTGCCGCTAAAGCGTTATCTGATGTGGAGGTTGAAGTGATTGCCTCTAGCGAAGACCAAAACTTTACCTATATCCCTGAAATTCCAACAGCTGTCGATCAAACAGCTGCTTATGTGCATATTACGACCAATAACACGATTGAAGGAACTGCCTATTCCAAGATTCCAAACTTTGGTCAAGTTCCCGTCGTAGCAGATATGTCTTCAAATATTTTGGCCAATGATTATAAAGTGGAAGATTTTGGTGTGATCTACGCGGGGGCGCAAAAAAATATCGGCCCAGCAGGACTTACGGTCGTGATCATTCGGGAAGATTTACTAAACAAAGAAGCGATTTTTGCGCCAATGTTGGACTATGCGTTACAAGCCAAAAATAATTCATTGTATAATACTCCACCGACTTATGCGATCTATATCGCTAAGCTCGTTTTTGAATGGGTCAAAGCTCAAGGTGGTGTGGCCGGAATTACCGCTAAGGATCAAGCCAAAGCTCAATTATTATATGATGCGATTGAAAAATCACAGCTATTTAGTAGTCCCGTTGAAAAAGCGAGTCGTTCAATCACTAACATTCCTTTCGTCACCGGTGATGAAGCCTTGGATAAAGCCTTCAATCAAGCAGCTTTAGCAGCAGGCTTTGAAAACTTAAAAGGCCACCGTTCTGTTGGTGGTATGCGGGCCAGTCTATACAATGCTTTTCCGTTAGAAGGGGTCGAGGCTTTAGTTACTTTCATGGAAAAATTTGAAAAAGAGAACGGAGGAAATTAGATGTTCCAAATCAAAACCTTCAACGCGATTGCTCCAGAGGGCATGGCGCGTTTTGATCAAGAAGATTATCGTATCAATGAAAGCGAAGAACCGGATGGTATTATCTTACGTAGTCAAAAACTGCATGATTACGAATTTCCTCAATCAGTTTTAGCGGTTGCACGGGCAGGCGCAGGGACGAACAACATTCCGGTTAAACAATGTACAGAGCAAGGCATTGTAGTTTTCAATACACCCGGAGCCAACGCCAATGCCGTGAAAGAATTGGTGGTTGGTAGTTTGATTTTGGCCGTGCGTCCAATGGTTCAAGGGATTGAATGGGTCCAAACGTTAAAGGGAGCCAATGTCGATGAACAAGCGGAAGCGCAAAAGGCGCAATTTGCGGGAACTGAATTAGAAGGGAAAAAGCTCGGGGTGATTGGACTCGGTTCAATCGGTGCGATGGTAGCCAACGATGCCTATCGTTTAGGCATGGAAGTGATCGGTTACGATCCGTATGTTTCGGTGGATACGGCATGGAGTATCTCACGCCGGGTCAAACGCGCAAAGGATCTGAAGGAAGTTTTGACGAATTGCGATTTTGTGACCATTCATGTGCCGTTGACGGAACAGACCCGTCATTTGATCGGTGCAGAGGAATTGAGCCAAATGAAGCAGACCGCTCATTTAATGAACTTTGCCAGAGGCGAGATCGTCGATACGGATGCGGTAGTGAAGGCGATTAATGAAGAACGGATCGCCGGTTTTACCACCGATTTTGCGGAAGAGAAACTGTTGCATCATGAGAAAATCACGGTGTTACCGCATTTAGGTGCTTCAACTGAAGAAGCCGAAGTCAATTGTGCCAAAATGGCCGCTCGCGGCTTGAAACGTTTCCTGGAAACAGGTGTGATCAAACGTTCGGTCAATTTTCCTAATGTTGAAATGGCCTTCGAATCGCCTTATCGCATTACTATCATCAATCGCAATATTCCGAATATGTTAGGCTTGATTGCTTCAGAAATCGCCGCGTTAGAGGTCAATATCGACAATATGGTCAATCGTGGGAAAGATGAGCATGCCTATACTTTGGTAGATGTCTCAGAAACGGATTCTGCTAAAATTGCTGCGATTACCCAACAGTTGAGTAAGAAAGAAGGAGTTATTCGGGTTCGGGCCATCAAGCGGAATGAGGAGTGTGAATTTTAATGGTGCAAGTGCATCCTTTTAAAGGAATTCGTCCGGCAGAAGACTTGGCAGCCAAAGTGGCGGCACTCCCTTACGATGTGGTGAATTCCCAAGAAGCCAAAGCCTTGGCAGCGGATAATCCTTATAGTTATTTTCACATCGACAAAGCGGAAATTGATCTGCCGACTGATCTTTCCCCTTATGACGAAAAAGTTTATCAAAAAGCTGCTGCAAATTTAGCAGATTTTTTAGCCAAAGGTTGGTTGTTTAAAGAAACTGAAGCCTATTTTTATTTGTATGAATTGGTAATGGAGGGGCGTAGCCAGACAGGGATTGTGGCTTGTACCTCGATCCAAGATTATCTTGATGAAAAAATCAAAAAACATGAATTCACACGCCATGAAAAAGAAATCGATCGGATGAATCATATCCGGACCTGCGATGCGAATACTAGTCCGATTTTCTTGACCTATCGTCCCCAGACAGAAATACAAACCATCATCAAAGATTGGCAACAAGCACACCAGCCGGTTTATGATTTTACCAGCTATCATGATGTGACCCATCGTGTTTGGGTAATCGATCAAAGCGCTACGATTGAACAGTTAGCTGCCTTATTTACTGAGGTGGAGGCGTTGTACATCGCCGATGGCCATCACCGAACAGAATCAGCGGTGAAAATTGGGTTAGAAAAACGGCAAGCCGGTGCAGAAAATCCTGAGACGGAACAATTCTTGTCGATTATTTTCCCAGAAGATGAATTAGCAATCTGGGAATACAATCGGGTGTTGAAAGAGGAGCCGCCAGTTGATTTTATGGCGCGCTTGGCTGAAAATTATCAAGTGACCAAAACCGGTGTCAAAAAACCAGTTAAAGCCGGTGATTGCCAATTATATGATGGCACTGCTTGGTATACCTTGAGCATCAAGCCTGAGAAAGTTCCCAATGATCCAGTGGAGAAACTCGATGTGGCTTTGCTGCAAAAATATGTGCTGGAAGATATTTTCGCGATCAAGGACATTCGTACCGATCAACGGATTGATTTTGTCGGCGGGATTCGCGGTACCGAGGAGCTAGAAAAATTAGTCGATTCCGGCGAATGGAAATTAGCCTTCTCGATGTTCCCAACCCAAATGACAGATTTATTGGATGTCGCCGATGCCCAGAAAATCATGCCACCGAAATCAACTTGGTTTGAACCAAAATTATTGAGCGGTTTGTTCTTACATGATTTAGAAACAAAATAAACCAGAAAAGAAAGGCCCTTCAAGTGTAAGCAATACGCACTTGAAGGGCCTTTTTATTTAAGTCGCAGTGGGAAATCCTTGAGTCTCAAAACAAAAGAATGTTTAATTAGATCGTATGCGAAGTGAAAATCGGATCATTTTTCTGATTTTAGAAAAATGAATTCCTTCTGATGAAGGAGTTGCGAGTCTAATTTTTAGCAGTTAGTAAACATTGAAGTCACAGACGATGATTTTGAGTCTCTAAGCAAAAGAACTGTTTAATTAGATCGTATGCGAAGTGAAAATCGGATCATTTTTCTGATTTTAGAAAAATGAATTCCTTCTGATGAAGGAGTTGCGAGTCTAATTTTTAGCAGTTAGTAAGCGTTGGAGTCGCAGACGATGATTTTGAGTCTCAAAACAATAGAACTGTTTAATTAGATCGTATGCGAAGTGAAAATCAGCTCATTTTTCTGATTTTAGAAAAATGAATTCCTTCTGATGAAGGAGTCCGGTATAATGGTATCATCTCTTGGAGGAAGTGACGTCATGATTGAAAATCTTTTACACCCGGCAGTTTTACTGTCAAACGTAGTGGTTTGTTTAGTGACTTTTTTGGTAACACGCTGGGCAATTACCCGTAAGAAAAAGCCACAGCCACCTCAAAAAATTGTACAAGTGCCGGAACGAACCGCAGACGGACCAGCAGTTTTAGCAGCCTCACTGGCTACGCTACAATCCTATAAAAATAATTTGCAGAAGTACGGCTATGCCTACTTTCAGGAAACAACACCGTTTGTTATTCAACAACTTCAGGCGGAGGCGGCTAGTTTGGTCCCTTCTGAAGCGAACCAGCCGATTTTTGAATTACTACAACTGAATTACGAAAAGTTGGCGGCCTTTCAAGGACAGGACGTTTCAGATACGAAAAAACTCGAGCTGGAAGTGTTGAATCATGTCAACAAAACAATCATTACTTGGCGGAATTTTCTGAAGGAAAGTAGGTAAGTAGATGGGAAAAGCGACCGCAGAGGAAGTCTATCAACTTTTGGCTGACTGGGCAATTCCTTATGAGAAAGTAGAGCATCAGGCCGTTTTTACTGTTGCCGAAATCGATTTTACGATCGATGGCAGTGACGTGAAGAATTTATTGCTGAAGGGGAAAAAGAGTAAAAAGTATTATTTTGTGATTTGTCCTGGACAAAAGCGTTTAGATATTAAGGCGTTGGCAAAGGGGTTGAATGAAAGACATCTATCTTTTGCCTCTGAAGCAGTATTGTTTGATTTGTTAGGCTTAACGAAGGGATCGGTGACACCGTTAGCCTTGCCCCACGATACAGAACATCAGATCACGCTGGTTATCGATGAAGCAATTGATCGAACACAAAAAATTGGCTTTCATCCTAATACCAACACAGCCACATTGGTGATCGCCTTTAGTGACTTTCAAAGATTTTTAACCAAATTAGGGATTGAACCGCATTATCTACCAATCCCAGAAAAACAGCGGGAAGCCTAAGCTTCCCGCTGTTTTTTTAATGGATATGCAAACGACGGCGGATGCCATCTACTCGTGGTCCTAATAATTTATCAGCCATTCGGCTCTTCAAGGCTATGAGGACATAAGTGAAGCCCCCCAAAGCTGCTACGATCAAAATAATGATCATCGATTGAACTTTTGAATCCGGGCTTAAAATCAGCTCGCTACCGAATCTCGCAACCCAAGCAACTAGCCCCATAATGAGTGACATAAGGGTAACTTTTGCAATCGCTGCGACGGTTTCTCGCAAAGGGAACCGCGTGATGACATGGATACGGTCCAGTAAAAATAGATTGGCGACTAAGAATCCTACGAAGGTCGCAATCAAAGGACCATAGGCTTCGAATAAAAACGTCAAAGGAAACTGTGTGACGAGCTTAACGAAGATCCCGACTGCTAAAAACCAGACAGCTTGCATGTTACCGTCCAAACCTTGCAGCATCGTGGAGCTGACCATGAACAAGCCCATCATGATTCCCACCACACAAGAAGCGGCGAGTAATTGAGCACCAAGGGGATTTGGCCAATAGAACAAGGTATTCAGCGGATAAGCCAAAACGATCATCCCGACTGTAGCCGGCATCATGACAAAAAATAGTAATTGGATATTATTGCTGACTAATTTCGCTAAACCGGCCTGATCATTTTTCGTGAAGCGCTCAGTAATCAGCGGTAAACCAGCCGTAGCCATGGCGGTTCCTAGAGCAATCACCACCATCGTCAATTTATCCGGGTTAGCAGAGATCAAGGCGAATAAATCGGCGTTTTTCGCAGCCGAGTAATCGGTCACGATCGACATGATTTTTTCAAAAGAATATTGATCGATCAATTTGAAAATACTGATGGCACTGCCGACGATGATAAACGGAATCGCCTGTTGGATCATCTGTAAGACTAATTGGCGGCCAGAGAAACTGATCTGATTGTTACTTTCTTTAATCAACTCTCGAAATGCAGTCCGTTCTTTCAGCAAGGAGATTAACAAAACGGCCATCGCAAAGGCGACCCCGATAAACGCAGCAAAGGTCGAATGAACAACGGCGGTCTTATAGCTGCCGTTGTTCATTTGCATGATGATGTAGGCCGAAGCCAGCATGTAGCAAACGCGAGCGATTTGTTCAATGATCTGGGAAATCGCGTAAGGTTTCATGTTGTTGTTCCCTTGGAAGAAGCCACGGATCACACTCATCGCTGGGAAGATCAGCAAAACGACACTCAAGGAACGCATCACCGGAACGAGATCGGCATTTCCTTGTGATAAGTAGGGCGCACCTAAAAACATGATTGCCGCAAAAATCACGCCACCGATCGTCATCAGTCGCATCGTGTAGAACAATAGTTTTTTACTTAACCCGTATTCATTCATGGAATTGTAACGGGCCGTTTGTTTAGCAACTGCTGCGGGAATCCCGGCAGTCGAGATCATGAGAAACAGCGCATAGACATTATAGCCTTTGGTGTATAAATAATTGGCTTCTAAGCCGTGGGGCTGCATCCAAGCAATCCAAGGAATGACGTAAACAGCACCTAATAAACGAGAAAAAATATTTCCCACCGTCAGCCAAGCCGTACTTTGAACCATTTTTTCTTGGGCGCTGGCTTGTTTTTTAGGTTCCGCAGCTGCTTGCGGGGCCGCATTTGTCACTGGCGGAGTTTGCTTTTGCCGGACATTTTTAGCCGGTTTGGCTACTTCGCTATGATAACGGGTCATCCGTGAAGATGTTTTGGGCAACTCGTCTTTGTATTGATTTTCTTCAGTCATATAAACCAACTTTCTGCAACAGTGTCTTCCATATTTTACCCGTTCTTCCCCTGACTTACAATCTTGTCTAAGAATCTTTAAGATTTAGGAATGAACGTGTCGATCTGGTTGGCAAAACTTTCAAGATTACGGGTTTGGATATAGACTGTTCCGCGACCGTGGAATTCATTGACGACGCCTTCACCAGTCTTGAAGCCAAAGGTACCAGAAGCAACCCGAATATTATAATCTAATGAACTAGTCCAGGCAATCACGTGTTGATTATCGATAATTACAGGGGATTGACCGTCTAATTCGATTTTTTCAATATCACCAAAGGCCGAGACTAAAATTTGGCCGCTGCCGGTAGTTTCCATCACAAATAATCCGCCGGTGCCGCCTAAGAGTGCCCCAGAAAGTTTTTGCCGTTTCATTTGGTAATTGACCGTTTCTTCACTGGCTAGAAAAGCGCCCGTGTTCAATCGCCAATGTTCGGCCCCCACCTCTAGAGCAAAAATTTTCCCTGGTACAGCCGGTGCAATGGCGATGACGGCACCATCGGAATGGGCCGTAGCCGTGCTGACAAAGAAACTTTCACCGCTAGTGACCGAGCGACCCAGCGCGCTTAAAGCTCCGCCTAAGCCTTTTTTTCCATTGGTATTCATATGTCCTTCTAATTCGATTTCACCTAATTGATAGACCATTGCACCGGGTTCGATCCGGATTTGTTCGTCTCTTTTTAAAGTCACTTTAGCAATTGGTGCAAAGGTACTGTCTGACAATTCGTAATTCATAATAAAACCCCTTTCAAGGATAGTTGCTAAAATTATATCATTTTCGATTTCTTTACGGTAAGATTTTGATAAGATTATTAAAAGGAAAAAAGGAGGAGAAGCGATGGAAATTCTAGCTTTTGAAAAAGTGCAGTTTATACGCCAGCAAACAGTATTGCTCCAAGACCTCAATTGGCGGATTCAAGCGGGGGAGGATTGGGTTGTTCTAGGTTTAAACGGTGCGGGTAAGAGTCTGATGCTAAATATGATTTCTGGCAATCTGTGGCCTTCCAGCGGAAAATTGACCGTTTTAGGTGAGCTTTTTGGGCGGACCTCGATTCCGGATCTAACGAAACGAATCGGCTGGGTGAGTCAATCGTTGCAGGAACGAATTTTGCGCCAAGAGCGGGCAGAATATATTGTCTTATCAGGAAAATTTGCTAGTATCGGGATTTATCAAAATTACTCGGAAGCAGAATTGGCAGAAGCCTGCCAAATCCTGTCTTCTTTGGGTGGGGAAAAACTGATCGGCAAAGTCTATCAAGTCTTGTCTCAAGGGGAAAAGCAACTGGTCTTAATCGCCCGCGCCTTGATGGCAAAACCCGAATTACTGATTTTAGATGAACCTTGTAATGGGTTAGACTTATTCGCCCGTGAAGAACTCTTAACTCGCATCAAAAAGCTGAAACAAACTGCCGATGCGCCGAGCCTGTTATATGTGACCCATCATACCGAAGAGATTTTACCAGAATTCACCCACGTTTTGATGATTCGTGACGGTAAAATATTTAAACAAGGCAAAAGAAACGAATTGTTACAGGAGCAAGTATTGAACGATTTTTATCAACGGCCGATCGCACTGCATGCGATGGGGGAAGAACGGCTGATGGTGATCCCTAAATCCTAAAAGTGAGGAGCACGTAGCTTTTTGAATGATGTCCTAACAAAGGAACTCCGCTGCAAAGGCAGCGGAGTTCCTTTGTTAGCGTAGGCTTGTTTCAGGGATTTCAGCTAAATAATGAGCAGCAGATTGGATGAGAGCGCTCATTTTCCGGCGATCAAAAGGGGAGGCTAAATGGGCTGAAGCGACCGTTTCTAAGAACGTCTGGTTTCCGCCAATCTGACAAATTGTTAAATAATCTTGCCAAGTTGTGGGATCTTTTTCAACGATGCTGCGTTGCCAAAATTGCAGTGCACAGACTTGTGCCAGCGTATAGTCGATATAATAAAAGGGCACTTCAAAAATATGACCTTGCCGATACCAATAAGTTCCTCGTTCCAAGATAGCGGAGTCTTGATAATTTCGTTCGGGACAATAGCGCTGTTCTAATTCCCGCCAGCAATTTTTTCGCTGGGTAGGGCTCCATTCGGGATGCAGATAGACTTCTTCTTGAAAATGGTCCACTAGTGCGCCATAAGGCAAAAATTGCAGCGCACTGCTTAAATGGGCCAATTTATATTGTTCACTTTTGGTGCCAAAAAAATGTTCCATCCAAGGCCAAGTCAAAAATTCCATACTCATGGAATGGATCTCAGCGGTATCTGACGTTGGGAAAATCAATTCCGGTTCTTTGATCCAACGAGAGGAATAACTTTGGAATGCGTGACCGGTTTCGTGAGTCAAAACGTCAACATCGTCTAAAGTCCCATTGAAATTCGCAAAAATGAAGGGCATTTCGACTTCATCGATAAATTCACAATACCCCCCGCTTTGTTTTCCGGGACGGCTGAGTAGGTCCATCAGTTCTTGATCGATCATTTGATCAAAAAATGTGCCCGTTTCACTGGAAAGCTCATGATACATGTTTTGAGCACTCCGCACTAAAGTTTCTGCATCTGCTTGCGGACGCGGATTCCCTTGCGGAAAGACTAGTGGCAAATCATAATGCTGCAACTCTTCGACGCCTAGTCGTTGTTGTTGCCGTTGATAGAGTACTTGATTGATGGGCACGACTTCTTCGGCGATAAATTGGCGGTAAGCTTTGAGCTGTTGCCGATCATAGCTCCAGCGATTCATTAATCGGTCGCCATATTCCACATAATTATTAAAGCCAAGTTTCAGCGCTTGCTGATGCCGCAACTTGATGAGTTGATCATAAAGCGTATCAAATTTTTCTTCATTGGCGGCAAAAAAGCTTTCATAAAGTTCGTGGACTTCTTTCCGGATTTTTCGATCGGGATCACTGAAGAAGCCTGCTAATTCCGCCAGCGTGCGTTTTTTGCCTTGAAATTCTAATTTGGCCGAAGCGATGAGCTGTGTATAGTGGCTGACAAGTTCATTTTCCTGCTGCTTAAGAGCGATCACGTCAGGGGATAACAGGCGTAATTGATCGGCGGCAAAAAGAAACAACGTTTTTGGGAAATCTTGCTCTAATTGCAAACGAAAAGGGGAGTCCAGCAAACTTTGGTAGAACTGATTATGGATTTGATCAACGAGTGGTTCATGCTGGTCCCAAAAATCGTTTTCTTGTAAATAAAAGGGATCTTTAGTATTGATTGAATGGCGAATATAGGCCAGTTTCATATTTTTAGCCATATTTGCGCGCATTTGATTGAGTCTTTCCAAGGCCGCTTTGGCAGTCGGGTAATCCGGTGCAGTCGCAAACTGCTGATTGGTTTGTTGGAAGCGCGTTTCATAAGTCTCTAAATCGGGGCGTTGATAAATAATATCAGAAAAAAGCATGACAAACCTCCTAAAATACAGAATCACTTTATTATAACAAAAAAACCTGCCAGCGTTGGGCTGACAGGCTCTTCCTGTTTATTATGAATTCATCATTAATTCTTCGTTTAAGATCTCATCAATAGGTGTATAGTCCATTGATAAATCTTTAGCAACGGCATCGATCGTAAGTTTGCCGTTGAAGGTGTTGACTCCGCGACGAAGAGCTAAATTGTTTTTCAAAATTTCTTCTAGCGGATTGTTTGCTAATAAGTTAGCGTAAGCCATCGTGCTGTTGCTTAGTGCATAAGTAGCAGTTTGTGGAACAGCCCCCGGCATATTAGCGACTGCGTAATGAACGACGCCTTCTTTGATATAGGTTGGTGCATCATGGGTGGTTACGCGATCTTCTGTTTCAAAGATTCCGCCTTGGTCAATCGCAACATCGACGATCACGCCATGATCGGGCATATTGGCAACCATTTCTTTTGTTACAAGTGTTGGCGCTTTGTGTCCCGGAATCAAGACCGCACCGATTACTAAGTCAGCATTCTTTAAGCTTTCTTGAATATTGAAGGAATTTGACATCATGGTTTGGGCAGTGTTGCCGAAGATAATGTCTAATTCTTTCAAACGAGGGACGCTCACATCAAGAATCGTTACGTTTGCCCCTAGACCAACGGCTAATTTCGCCGCGTTCAAACCAACGACACCGCCACCGATGACAACGACATTGCCGCGACGAACCCCTGGAACACCAGAAAGTAAGATTCCTTTACCGCCATTGACCCGTTCTAAGAAGTTGGCGCCAATTTGGGCAGCCATCCGACCAGCGATTTCACTCATTGGTGCTAGTAATGGCAAGGTATTATCGGCTGGCTGAACATTTTCATAAGCGATCGCATTGACACCGCTGTTGATTAGGGCTTCAGTCAGTGGTTTGTTTGCTGCTAGATGTAAATAAGTGAATAATAATAATCCTTTACGGAAATATTGGTATTCTTCAGGAAGTGGTTCTTTGACTTTCATAACCATTTCGGCTGACCAAGCTTCTGCTGCAGTTTCAACCAGCGTAGCGCCAGCTTCGATATACTCTTCGTCTGAAATGGCAGACCCTTTACCAGCATCTTTTTCAACTAGTACTTGATGACCACGATTGGTTAAATCAAATACACCTGATGGGGGTAAAGCAACACGGTTTTCATTGTTTTTGATTTCTTTTGGGATTCCAATAATCATTCGACACACTCCTAATCCTGTTTAATATGTCCGAATTTTCACACTGAAAATTCGCGGGGCGTCATTCGTATCCCTAGTTTTAATCGAAAGAAAATCAACTAAAGCCAAGTTTACTCTTTGACTATCGTTCACGAAATGAATTCGCTTACAAGGTAATTGTACAAGACTTTGCGACAATTTCAAATAAGAATTTGCAAAGTTTTCCAGTTTGCTGAATGACCTTGACCAAATGAAACCCTTTGCATATTTTAATTTTCGATCCGCTTGCTCTAGGAGTGTTAAAAAGCCAATTTTTTTTATAATAATAAATAAAATATTTGCGCAATTGGCGATTACTGGAGATAATAAGGCAAGGATAATAAGGAGCGAACGCACGATGTCAGAAAATCAACGAATCGATCAATTAAAAGAACAAGTCAGTTTCTTAGAAGCGCGTTTGACGCGTTATGAGGATCTCTTAAACGGCACCACATTAAGCCGGATCTTATTTGGGGGCGGCCGCAGGGCAAAACTTAGCCTGATTGAGATTTTGATTGCCTTGGTCGTCTTGATATATACATTCATTCGCATAAATCATAATATGCTTTTCGGTATAATCGTGATTTTAGCGTTAGTCGTCATTTTGTTTTCGGCGCTACAATTAAATGTGATCCGGAAAAAGAATGGAAAAGAAAAATACCAACGTATGATTGATAGCTTAACGGCTGAGAAAACTTCGATGGATAAAGAGTTGGCGCGCTTAACCGCTGCCAAAAAACAGGTATGACCCAATTAGGTCATACCTGTTTTTTTAAAAGCAACTACTGAATCAGATGCTTTGTAGCTGCAACAATCTTTTTTAGTTGGAAAAGTTGCGGTTATTTTGCTTGTTGGTTTGATCAACTAGTTGCTGGATCTTACTTAAAGACTGAATGCTGGGACACAGCTCGACGGCGATGATGGGAGTGCGGCAATTAGGAACATCAAAAGTCGAGGTACTGATCACAATATCGTGCTCTTCAAAAACTTCTAAGTAGCTTTTATTATGTAATTGCTTAACGTTGATTTGTTGGATAGTGTAGTTTCCTCTAAGGGAAAAACGTAAAAGTTCAATCAATAAGCTTTCCTGCATTTTAGAATCGGTTGAAACGATTAGCAGACTGACATTTTTTTCGGATTGCTTCATATCGTTCAAACAGCTAGGGATCGTGGCGATGATTTGATAAACATAATTATCGACAAACTCTGGTGAACCAAAGAGCTGATATTCTTCGGTAAATTCAATCACTAAGTTGCGCAGCTGATGGACACAATGGGCATGAAAGTTTTCTAAAAGGCGCAGACAATCTTGTTTTCGATCCCGCAAGACTCCGATGATTTCTTTGGTTTTGGCATGAAAAAGGTGCTGATTAATCAAGGTCGTTGTCAACAGATCTTTTTGCTGGGGACTTAAAGGCTTTTTGAGCATCAGACTGAGTTTTTCGGTTAATTCATAATGGGTCTCATAATGATAGGCGATGGAATAATTAGTTTTCAAAACCTGTCTTTTTTGTTCCTCGCCTAACAAGAACATGTCGGAATATAACAGCCAAAAGCTATCTTTCATAACATCTTCTGAATATAGCAACCCTAATTCTTTGCGTAAAAAGGTGCTAAACGGAGTGGTCGCTCTTTGACTTGGTGGAACGAGGCTCGTCGAATTTAGCGTTCGTGAGGTTACACGATGACCTTTTGAAATCCGGACCAAGCTGATGAAAAAACATAGGGAGAGGCGCTGGTATTGCGCCAGTGAAACGGATAAATGATTGTTTTCAATCATGGAAAGAACCACTGCATCCCCCAGCTGAAAGAACTTTGAGCTAAAGCGGGTGTTTTCACGAGCCACTTTTTTTTCCGAGAAATATAAGAAAAACAAATGACGAATGGCCGTTTCATTTCCCGTTAAGCGAAAAGGGCGCCGCAAGATCGTCAGTTTCCAACAGCTCAAGGCTTCCTGTAGATCTTTCATCACTGTCTGGGCAGTCGTCAGACTACAAAATAATTTTTGGGAAAGTTCGGCTAGACTGGAGCATTCTTCAAATAGAATGGCTTCCAATAATTTGAAAGCCGTGGAACGGTTCAATAAGTTTGAAAAGAACACATCGATTGTCGCGTTGTCCTTTTGCTCTAAACGGTACAAGCTGTTTTCACGAATGATCTTGTAATAATCACTCTGAAGGTTGATGGCCCGAATATCATTCAACAGCGCCGGTGGCGTACAGTGGATGATGTGTGCCAATTCCTCACTGGAGCGGGCATGTTCAGAATAATAGAGGGTTTCGATAAGCTGCAGTTGACGCTGGCTATCTCGTTTAAGTAGTCGGCGTAAGTTCATTGGATCGTTCCTTTCGGGGAGAGATGGGGTCAAATTGATTGATAAATTGCTGGATCCGCTCAAAGTCCTTAGTTGTCGGATAAGCATTAATCGCAATCAATGGACAAGCTGAAACTAGTTCAGCCATTGTAATATTTGTGATAATCAAGTCGTATTGCTGCGTTAGGCTGGCTAACTGACCTTGTAAAATAAAAGGTGTCTCAAAATACTCATAGTCCACCGCGCCTTTAATGTATGCCGGAAAGATCGAATGCCAGAAGCGTTCATGGGTCGTGGAGGTATCTGATAATAAGAGCACCTTGATCGGTCGTTGGGCATCGACTAAGCGTTGCAATAGATTGTTGATGGTAATGATTAAGCGACTGATATAAAGGGAGACTAAGGTACTCGACTGTTTGGGAAATAAAAAGTCGCTAACGACCTTTTCTAACTTTTTCAGTTCACGGCTGTATTTTTTATCGATTAAATTCAGCATGATCGCGTCTGTTTCTTGAATGATCTCCATGGAATGTTTTTGCGGAGCATGGTTGGATAGTTCATTCCCCAACAACCGCAATGTTTCGAGCATTTCGGCTTGCGAAAGCGGCTCGGCCAGCAGATGACTAACTTTTTCCAGTAAAAATCGATGTGTTTCGTAGAAGACGGCCAGCTGTTTATTTATTTTACAAGCGTAAGCCTGTTGCTGCTGATTTAAGATCAGTTGATGAGAAAATAGTGGCCATAGACACTCTCTTAGTTGGTAGTCATCAAAAACTAAGCCAGACTCCCGCCGAATCAAATGAGCCAAACGGCTAAGCTCAGAGACCCCAGGAATGTGCAAGCCGCTTTCTAGGAAGTTTATTTTCAGAGAATGGCCTTGTTTTTGCCGCTGCAGGCCAATCAGGAAACTGTGCATCAATTGGAAGTGAACAGTTAAATTATTAGTGACTTGATTCGTTACTAAAATGCGGCGGATCAGCTGATCAACGCTCTCGACCAAGTCCTTGGAGAAACCATATTCGGCAAAGGAAAGGCGTGATTCACGAAAGAATAAATAGTAGAAATGGCGAATCGCCGCTTCATCACCAATCATGCGTAAAGGGCGGTGACAGACCCAGATTCCCCAGCCATCCATGGTATTTTTGATGGCTGTCAAATAGCGCTGCATATTGGAAAAACTGCAGTTTAAACGCTCGGCTGCCGGTTGAATCCCGCGACTTTTTTCAAAGAAAAGGCTCTCGATAATTTGAAATTCGAGGCTGCTACGTAAAATGTAAGAATACACTACATCGATTGTGGCATGAAAGTCAAAGTCGATGGAATAAAGTCCTTTCGTCTTCGTGATTCTAAACGGCAGTTGCTCCTCATTTAGAAAGTTAACATCACCGATCAACGCCGGCAATGAACAATTCAGCCGTTCCATCAGTTGTTCTGAAGACAACCATTCTTTGGCGTAATATAATTCTTCTATTAATCGTAAGCGTCTAGTTGTTTCTTGTTTCATGAGCCCTCTAAGATTCATCAATAAAACCCCTCGAATGATTTTTTTATTTAATATAATGTCCGAAAGGGGCTAAAACAAGCTAAGATATCTTAATTATCGACTATTTTTGTTATTTAACTAGTGGTCAATAAGAATTATTCTAATTTAGAATACCAATTTAATCAATTAAAAGACAACTTTTTTTTATAAATATATGAATTATTTTTTTATTTTTTTATTTATAAAAAATAAAAAAATAAAAAACCAGAAAAAAAGAAAAAAGAGAGTTAACGGTTGCCTTTCTAAGCAATAACGAATAAAATTGTCTTTGGAATACATTAAAAAGATAGTGGAGGCTATACATTATGATCAATAAACAAAGCTTAGTTGAACAAGTAGCAGAAAAAACGGGATTAACAAAGAAAGACGCAGCATCTGCTGTAGATGCATTATTTGAAGGCATCCAATCATCATTACAAGCTGGCGAAAAAGTTCAAGTAATCGGCTTTGGAAATTTTGAAGTCCGTGAACGTGCAGCCCGCAAAGGCCGTAACCCGCAAACAGGCGAAGAAATTACGATTGCAGCTAGCAAATCTCCAGCTTTTAAAGCCGGCAAACAGTTAAAAGACGCAGTTAAATAAACCGTCATTAAGAAATTGAGGATAGCTCAGAGCGGATTAAGCGGACTATCCATTTCAAACTGGACAACTAGCAGACGAGTACGATGGACATTCAGTCGTACTCGTCTTTTTTTTTCGAGAAAATAACCCGGAAACTATAAAAAAAAGCTTAAAAAAAGTTTGTGAATTAAATTTTTCTTGTGTCTTTTGCTGAAAAAGAGTATATCTTAAAACAGTGAAAAATTTGGAGGAATCAGATGTTTAATTTTCTGCCACATTCAGTTTTGCAGATGGGGACGATTTTTCTATCAATCGTAATCGAAGCCATTCCTTTCGTTTTATTAGGTTGTATTATTTCAGGAGCGTTGCAAGTTTTTTTAACGCCCGAGCGTGTCCAAAAAATCTTACCTAAAAATAAATTTTTAGCCATTTTAGTCGGGTCTTTTTTAGGCTTCTTTTTTCCTTCTTGCGAATGCGGGATCGTGCCGATCGTGACCCAATTCATGCGTAAAGGAGTCCCGGAACATACGGCCTTTGCCTTCATGGTGACTGCGCCGATCATTAATCCGATCGTGTTGTTCGCGACTTATATCGCCTTTGGCAACAGTTTCAAATTCGCTTTTTTACGGGCCTTGGGTAGCTTGATCGTTGCTTTGATCATCGGTTCATGGATCGCTTATTTCAACCGCAGCCCGATCCTGAAAGCAGAATTACACGAGCATGACGAGCACCATCACGGAGAGCAGGAGAAAAAATCATTTAAAAGCAATGTCTGGTCCGTCCTAGTTCATGGGATCGATGAATTCTTTGATACCGGCCGTTACTTGATTATCGGGGCATTGATTGCCAGCGGGATGCAGGTTTTCTTGCCAACGCAATTCATGTTACAGCTGACATCATCTAAACTGATCGGTATTTTAGTCATGTTGGTTTTAGCGTTTACTATGTCGCTTTGTTCTGAAGCCGATGCTTTTGTCGGTTCTTCGCTATTGAGTTTATTTGGTACCAATGCGATCGTAGCCTTTCTAGTTTTTGGCCCAATGGTGGATATCAAAAACTTGATGATGATGAAACACAGTTTTCATGGGAAATTTATCGTGCAGCTGATTGCTTTGATTAGTGTCATCGTAACAGTTTATGCATTAGTGATTTAAGAAGGAGGGCCGTCAATGATTCGTTTTTTAATTTTGTCCGGTTATTTTGAATTGATGATGTATCTGCAAGTTTCAGGCAAACTGGACCAGTACATCAACGTCCATTATCGGTACCTAGTCTTTCTGACGATGGGACTGTCGCTATTACTGGCTTTGGTGCAACTGCGGATTTGGGCGAATAGTGAGCAAAAAGATCAAGCCGCTACGGAACATCATGGGCATGATCATGGTCTAACTAAGCCATATCAACGAGGGATTGCTTATCTGTTATTGGTGTTGCCGTTAGTTGTCGGAACGTTATTTCCCACCATCAGCCTAGATACTACGATCGTTGAAGCAAAAGGGTTTAGTTTTCCCGTCAGCAAAGAGTCCGTTGGTGATCCTGAAATGAACACCCAATACTTAAAACCAGATACGAGTATTTATTACAATAAAAGCGATTATAATGAACAGATGACCAAATTGATGAGTAAATATGAGTCCGATCAAAAACTAGAAGTAACGGATGAAAATTACTTAGAAGTGATGGAGCTGATCTATAATTATCCCAACTCTTTTGTAGGTAAAAAAATTGCCTTCAATGGCTTTGTCTACGAGACGCAAAAAGACCAGCAAAAATATGATTTTCTTTTCCGTTTTGGGATCATTCACTGTGTTGCAGACTCAGGTGTCTTCGGGTTAATGACCAAATTACCGGCCAATTTAACCGTCAAAAATAATCAGTGGCTTCATGTGGAGGGGACGATTACCTTAGATTTCTTTGAACCTTTCCAGCGTCAGATCCCAACCGTGGCGGTGACAAACGCGCAAACGGTTAGTGCCCCAAAAAATCAATACGTCTATCGCGCATTTTAATAATAGAA
>NZ_BCQF01000018.1 GCF_001544295.1 Enterococcus pseudoavium NBRC 100491 | reverse complement strand
TTTTTTTTTGTTCAAAATAATTAAGTGCCAATAGCTTGAGGAATATTCTTAAATGAATGATATCTTTAGTACGATAGTCGATATTTTGAAATAAAGGGAGGCCGTTCTCATTTTACAAATAAAGATTGTAAAAGCTTTCCTATCGTTGGATAATTTACGGTAAAATATAAATAGGCTTTTCGTTTCTCTGTAGGATTGAGGGGGACAGTGGAGCGTGTGGCTTAACTTTTCAACTCGAAATCTTTTTATGAAAAGATCCACTAGATTGACTATTAGAAAGGAAGATGAGGATGCATATCGAACACGTTGCAATTTGGACGAAAGATCTAGAAAAAATGAAGGAATTTTATGAAAAATATTTTAATGTCACAAGTTCTGCACTTTATCACAATCAAAAGACTGGTTTTCGATCCTATTTTCTCAGCTTTGACACAGGCAGTCGTCTCGAACTAACCTCGAAACAACATTTGTCTAATCGAGTAGCCGATAGTTTGGGTTATACGCATATCGCTATCTCGCTAGGAAGTAAAGAAGCTGTCGATAGTTATGTCGAAAAGTTTTTAGACGCTGGCTTGCCATTGTTAAATGGACCGCGAACAACTGGAGATGGTTATTACGAAGCCGTTATCCAAGATCCAGAAGGGAATTTGCTTGAACTTACAACTTAAAAGATGATTGGAGCAGGAATCTAAAAAGATTGCTGCTTTTTTGAATACAAACGCTGGGAAATAATTTGACTACAAGTGACTGAAACGGCAAAGATGCGATGTTTCGTTTGCTATTCTAATAAATGAGAAGGTTGGTAAGATCTTTAGATAGATGTTAAGCTTAAATAGTAATAAATAGAACCTAAAACGAATTTCAATTATATAAGGGTCGTAGAGATTAAGGATAAGGAGCGAGCAGTTATGAAAAAAATCATGGTTTTTGGGTTAGCGGTTGCACTACTTGGCGGATTGGTCGGGTGTAGTGACACTTCGGATACGGCGAATAATTCTAGTTCTACTTCGCAAACAATCAGTCATACAAAACCAACACAAGCTAGTAGTAAGGCTCAGACAAGCTTTAAGGTCAATGTTGAAGAGGTAATTAAAACCTATCAAGAAACCTATCCGGATAGTGACATTACTTCGATCGAGTTGGAAACGTCATTTGGTAAGTACTCATACAAAATCGAAGGTGTCGATGACGAGCGAGAGTACGAAGTGCAAGTCAATGCTGATACGAAAGAGGTTTCTAAAGACTCCGCAGAAAACTTAGATTCAGAAGATAAAGCTGGGGTGAAAAGAAACGCTGACAAGCTGGATTTAGAAAATCTTTTGAGTGTGGAACGCGCCGCTGAGATTGCAGCTAAGAAAGCCAGAGGTGGCAAGGCTGAAGAATGGCAGTTAGATAAGGAATTGGGCACTACTTATTGGGAAGTAAAAGTGGTTAATGGGCACAAGGAAACCGATGTCAAACTCGATGCAAAATCAGGAGAAGTTTTGGAGACAGAGATTGACGATTAGGACTATTAAGAAATCTGATGGACAACTCCACCAGATTTTTTTGTGGTTATAAACGAAGTAGAGGAATTAAAGGGTTGAATGAAGTTAAAGGGGGATTAATGCTATACTTGAATTAATAAAAATGGAGGAGGGGTTTGATGGGAGAATACGTTAATTTAACGCTAGAAAATGTGGCAAAGGAACATTTATGTTGTGCCATTTCGGGGAAAAATCATCAAGCAGGTGTAGATGCAAAAAAGGCTTGGATCATTGAGCGGTTGCCTGAAGGCCATGTTTTTCGCAAACTTGATGCTAATGGAAAAGTTTTTATTGAGTACGCGCCTTTAGAAACGGCTTGGGTACCTGTAGTTGGAGAAAATTATTTATATATTTACTGTTTATGGGTTTCTGGCAGTTTTAAGGGTCAGGGACACGGAAAAAATTTATTGGATTACTGTATCGCTGACGCGAAAAGGCAAAATAAATCGGGGATTTGTGTGATCAGCTCAAACAAAAAGACCCCTTTTTTAACCGATAAAAAATTTGTTACAAAATATGGTTTTGAAACGGTTGATCAGATCATGGGTGGGTATGAATTGCTAGCACTATCTTTTGATGGCACACATCCAGCCTTTTCAGCAACGGCTAGGAAACAAATGATCGATAACCAAGAATTAACGATCTTCTATGGTCGACAATGCCCCTTTATTTCTAATGGCTTAAAAGAAGTCGAGGAGTATTGTGAGGATGAGGGTCTGCCTTTGCGATTGATTCCGGTAGATAGTCTGGAAAAAGCTAAAAATTTGCCAGGGATCTTTAATAATTGGGCGGTCTATTATCAAGGGAAGTTTTTGACAGTCCACATGTTAAATAAAAATGTTTTAAAAAAATTATTAGCAAATTTGTGAGGTGGCTAGGTGGAAAAGTATATTGCTTTTTTACGAGGAATCAATGTTAGTGGTAAAAATAAAATCGCGATGCCGATGTTAAAATCAGCTTTTGAAACGGCGGGTTTTTCAGCTGTAAAAACGTATATTAACAGTGGAAATGTACTTTTCACCAGTGAAATCCAAGAGATCAATCAGTTGATAAAAAAATGCGAAGTCCTGATCACAGAAGCATTTGAACTAACTATTCCTGTAGCAGTAGTAGCTGTTGCTGAATTGAATGTGACCATCAAGCATGCCCCCAGTTGGTGGAATCAGGCAGAAGAAACCATCCATTATGCCATTATTATGATTCCTCCGCTGACGACAGCTGAAGTCTTCGCAGCAGTAGGAGAAATAAAACCAGAATATGAACAAATCGCTTGTTACGGGGAGTTAATTTTTTGGTCAGCGCCACGAAAGACTTTTAATCAGGCGCGCTGGTCAAAAATTGCCAGCTCATCGGTGAATAAACAAGTGACGATCCGCAATGCGAACACGATCAATAAGTTACTACAAATGAGCCAGTGAAGATCAAGCAGCTGTAACGCTGTTTGATCTTTTTTTACAACAGTAACAAAAGTTCTAGGTAGCTAACGGTTTAGTAAGCAGTTAGAAATCTAATAGTAAAAACCAGCTGAACAAAAACTTTCAGCTGGTGGACAGTTTATCTTTTTGTGAAATGATGAGGGACACAAATCTTTTCATGTTTGTCGTAATAAAAAGCCTCAAAAGCTTTTTTTCCGCATTCGGCTAAATGATGATCAATGGTAGAAAAGCCCATGACTTCGCTAATGAACAGATTTTCACGGCCGATTACTAACGGTTTGTTGCCTTCATATTGTTGTAAGATTGTTGCGGCAATTGTATCACCAAAGGTCAAGATCCCGTCAACTTTTCGTTTTTTAAAAAATACAGCTCCTTGAATGCCATCTTCGGGAACAATACAGTCCCAAAAAATGTTGGCTTCGTTGAAATTAGGATAGATCTCTTTGGCTTTTTGAATCGAGAATTCAGAATTGTGACTGATATTTTTACTTCGCCCCAAAGTCATGCCGGGATTGACGACTCCGTTTTCTTTCATGTAAGCAAAGGCTTCTTTAATTGATTTTTTTAGATTGATATAGACACAGCTAACATCGGCATTTGGAATCTCCTCACAAAAAATGATTGGGCCATATTGCAGGTAGTCAAGGAAAGCACGGATTGAATTAGCTTTTGTTGTGACGATTAATCCGTCAAAGGAACGTTTAGAAAAATCAACCAGATAACGTTTTTCCAATTCTTGATCGTAGTTTGTCGGTAACAAACTAATTTGATAGCCGTGGTCAAAGGCAGCTTGCATAATCCCGCTGAGTAGTTGATCGTAATAATCGTGATTCACGAAAGGGAGAATCACCCCGATGTTTTTAGTCCGACCATAACTTAGGTTTTGAGCAGAGCGGTTGGGTACATAGTTTAATTCAGTCATGACTTCCAAAACACGCGCCCGCTTTTGATCATCAACATAAGGATGATGATTAATGACACGCGAAATAGTAGAGACAGAATAACCAGTAATTTTTGCAATATCACGAATGTTAGCCATTAGGCACCTCTTCTATCAAATAAAAATAATTAGTTTAATCAGTTGTTTTTATCAGTAAGTTGCTTTCATAAAATGCTGCCGATGGGGCGACGGAGTATCGGAAAATCAAATAGCTAAATTTTCTTTGAGATATTCCGTGACTGCGGGTCCGGATTCATAAAAAGTATAGCGTCGATCCTGGTAAAAAAAGCTAATAATCGGACTGCCTAAAAACTCAGCAATAATTATATTTTTGATGTCAGCTAAATGAAGGGTTTCGCTGCTAGGGTGTCTGAATCCTTGCGGCCTTGTCAGCATCAATTGGTTGTTAGAAAAATATAGGGAAACATTATAATGTTCTTGTGACTCATTTCTTTGGATTTTCAAATAGGTATTCATAAAAATTCCTCCTTGTTTTTCTTACAAGGGAAGTATAGTTTATGAAACGAGTTTCAGAGCAAGCGTTTTATTCTATTTTCTAAAATAAAGCCAATTGTTCCCGTTTGTCTTCAAATTCGTGAAGGTAAGAAAAAACTTCTTCAGTTCGCCAAAGAATCCCATGACTTTGACAGATCTCGCTGAAAATAGTCATTAAGCGGTCATTGTTAGGGCTATTACAAACATAGTTTTCACCAAAGGCATGGCGGTATCTTTTAGCCATCCCAGGGAAGTATTTATCGAGTTGTTGATAAAAATACTCACGATTTCCCTTACGTAGGGTGACGCCAAAGCCAAAACAAAGAATCCCCTTGACCTCTGCTTGGATGCAGTAATCTAAAATTCCTCGCAAATTTTCTTCTGAATCATTGATGAAAGGGAGAATCGGTGATAACCAAACAACCGTTGGAACGCCCGCTTCTTTAAACGCCATCAGAGTTTCGAAACGTTCTTTGGTAGTCGAAACATAAGGTTCTAAAATTTTACATAACTCTTCATCGTGGGTCGTTAGAGTCATTTCGACAACAGCTTTTGTCTTTTGATTGATTGACTTTATGACTTCTAGATCTCGTAAAATTCGAGCAGATTTGGTTTGGATCGCTACGCCAAATTCATATTTATCTATCAGCTCCAGAGCACCTTGCGTGATTTTTAAGCGCGGTTCCAATTGGATATAAGGATCGGTCATCGCTCCAGTAGCAATCATACAAGATTTACGCCGACGTTGTAGCTCTTGTTCAAAAATTACTAGTGCATTTGCTTTTACTTCGATATCTTCAAAGGGGTGATTCATTTGATAGCAATCGCTGCGACTATCGCAATAGATACACCCATGAGTGCAGCCGCGAAAAAGATTTAAGCCATTTTTAGCGGACAAGATTGTCTTATATTCTTTGTAGTGCATCGTTGACCTCCTTTTTTTATTTTACAGGTCACAATTTTCTTAGTTGTATTTGATCAAAATTCAGAACTAGCGTTCGCGTTTATTATCCCATAAATTTTTAATGGGAACAATCAAAAACAGCACTGACCGCAGAATTTCGAAAGTTCAGATGATATTTGATCGAGCGTCAGAATTTAATTACAGCGAATGAGCTCAAAAGTCTCAGCGATGAGGCTTTTTTTATTTTGAGAATCAGCTGAATCATGGGCTTTAAGATTGATATTCCCTTAGAGAGATTTACACGAAAGAGAGTATTCGAGATAGAAAGAGCAAGTGTTTTTCAGCGAAACAATTCTGCTTAGTGTTTCATTGTTGATAATTAAGATAATAAGTGCTATATTGTCAAATGTAAGTGATACAGTTTTTAAGGAGATGTAATACAGTGAGTAAAAAAGGTGCAGAAATCATTGTTAACAGTTTAGAAAATCATAACGTGCCATTTATCTTCGGGATTCCTGGTGCGAAGATTGACGGTGTTTTTGATACATTGGTAGATCATGGTCCGCAATTGATCTTAGCGCGTCACGAGCAGAATGCGGCGTTCATGGCTCAAGCGATTGGTCGCTTGACGGGTGAACCGGGTGTAGTAATTGCGACAAGCGGTCCGGGAGCAAGTAATTTGGCTACGGGATTAGTCACAGCGACAGCTGAAGGTGATCCGGTACTAGCTTTAGCAGGTCAGGTGAAACGTTCTGACCTTTCAAAATTGACTCACCAAAGTATGGATAATGCGGCTTTGTTTGCACCTATCACTAAATATAGTTCAGAAATTCAAGATCCAGAAACACTCTCAGAAAGCATAGCGAATGCTTATCGTATTGCGAAAACAGCTAAAAAAGGAGCTAGTTTCTTATCAATTCCTCAAGATGTAACTGACGGACAGGTGAATGGTGAAGCAATCAAACCTTTGTCAGCCCCTAAATTAGGTGCAGCTTCTGATGAAGATATTGCTGATCTAGTTAAACGAATCAGCGAAGCCAAATTGCCGACATTATTAGTTGGGATGCGGGCATCTGGTCAAAAAGAAACGGAAGCAATCAGAATGTTGGTTGAAAAAACTGGCTTGCCGGTAGTGGAAACTTTCCAAGGGGCCGGAATTATTTCGCGGGAGTTAGAAGATCATTTCTTTGGTCGGGTCGGCTTGTTCCGCAATCAACCAGGAGATATGTTGTTAAAACGGAGCGATTTAGTATTAGCAATCGGTTATGATCCAATCGAGTATGAAGCACGAAACTGGAATGCTGAAAAAGATGCGCGGATTGTAGTTATCGATGAAGTCCCGATGGAAATTGATCAATATATGCAGCCGGAAGCGGAATTGATCGGCAGTATCGCTAAAACAATCGAAAAATTAAGCACGGCAATCGACACGTATCAATTATCAGCGGATGCTGAACACTATTTAGCTACTTTACAAGAAAAACTAGCGAATGGCGCTCATCAAAGTGCAACGGTTGAAGGGCGAGTTCATCCGTTAGAAGTAATTGATACCTTACAAAAAAATGTGACAGATGAAATGACAGTAACGGTTGACGTTGGCAGTCACTATATTTGGATGGCTCGTCATTTCCGCAGTTACGAACCACGTCATCTGCTATTTAGTAATGGGATGCAAACGTTAGGTGTTGCTTTGCCATGGGCAATTTCGGCAGCGTTGGTTCGTCCTGAGACACAAATCTTTTCAGTTTCTGGGGATGGCGGCTTCCTATTTTCAGCCCAAGAGCTTGAAACGGCTGTTCGTTTGAAACAAAAAATTATTCATTTGATTTGGAATGACGGTAGCTATAATATGGTGGAATTTCAGGAAGAAATGAAATATGATCGTTCTTCAGGTGTTCACTTTGGCCCGGTTGATTTCGTGAAATATGCAGAAGCTTTTGGTGCTAAAGGCTTACGGGCTACTTCTAAAGTTGAATTAGCGGCAGCTATTCAAGAAGGCTTAGCTACAGAGGGGCCTGTGATTATCGATATTCCAATCGATTACTCAGATAATAAAGAATTAGGTCAGACTATTTTACCAGATCAATTTTATTAAACTCGCTGAATGATGAGATTCCAGCGTGATCTAACCAATGAAGATGGCTGATAGCAGTCTTCAGTCAACCTGAATACAGGAGGGGTTTTACATGACAGTGAAAACAAAAAGTTATCTCTACCAGCACGGAACGCTCGGTGGTTTGATGCAAGACTTAATGGAGGGAACGGAAAAAATCGGAACCTTGTCTGATTATGGTGATTTTGGCTTAGGAACATTAGAAGGTTCAAATGGCGAGGTTATTTTCTTAGATGGTGTGATTTATCATGCAGATGAGACAGGAACGATTAACCAATTAACCGGTGAGGAGCTAACTCCTTATGCTGCGGTCACCAATTTTGAATCAGATGGCGAATTTTCGATCGTTGATGCTGGTGATGACACAGTGAAAGCAGAGATTTTAAACAAAATCAGTCACAACTTATTTGCAGCTGTTAAAATAAAAGGTACCTTCAAACACATGCATGTGCGAGTGGCACCAAAACAAGTCAAACCTTACCCAAGATTTGTCGAAATTGCTCGGCATCAACCTGAATTTGAAGCAGATCAAGTTTCTGGCACTATTGTTGGCTTCTTTACGCCAAAATTATTTCATGGTGCTGCGGCGGCGGGCTTCCATCTGCACTTTATCAGTGATGATCGTAAATTTGGTGGACATGTGTTAGATTTTGAACTGGCTGATGGTAAGGTGGCCTTAATGGAATTAGCTGAATTCCGTCAACACTTTCCCATCGAAAGTCCAGACTACTTAGCAAATGAAATTCAATTAGATGAAATTTCAAAAGATATTGAAGAAGCTGAATAGCATAAAAAAACAAGGATCAGAACTTTTCTGATCCTTGTTTTTTAGATTCCTAATAGTGGGGCAGGGTTGACAAAACTTGACCACAGAGCAGTCGAGACACCAAAGTGTAAGTGGACTCCAGTGGAATTTCCAGTGGTTCCCATACCACCTAAAACTTGACCGGCTGTCACTGTTGAGCCAACACCGACACTTGGAGCAGAAACCATATGCATGTAATAAGAATAATAACCATCCGGATGCTGAATTACTACGTGATTTCCAGCTGACCAGTGAAACCCGGCTTCTACAACGGTTCCGCCTTTAGAAGCCATAATCGGTGTTCCAGCAGAACCAGCAAAGTCAATCCCGTCATGCTGAGTCCCAGAAGCTCCAGTTGGATCTTGACGAGGACCGAAAGGACTAGTGACTACTAATCCAATTGATAAGGGAGATGACCAGCCATTAGTATTTACAGAAGGTTTTGCTTCGTCGACAGCAGGAGTTTCTGTAGGGTTTGTAGTGACTTGACTTGCGCTGGTATCTGTAACTGTTTGCGCTTGCTCTTGTTGCTGTCTGGCTTCTTGTTCTTGCTTTTGTGCTTCTAATTGCGCGATTTCCGCCATTTGTTTTTGCTTGGCTGTTTCTGCAGCGGCTGCTTGTTTTTCAGCTTCTTCTGCTGCTTTTTGAGCTGCAACGGCAGCTTGTTGCGCTTGCTTTTCAGCTTCAGCTTGGGCCTTTTCTCGGGCCTCAGTTTCTTTTTTGCGTTGTTCTTCTAAGGCTTTTAGCGCGGCTTGCCGTTTCTTTTCAGCTTCTTGTTTTTGCTTTTCAAATTTTTCTTTTTGGCCTTTTTCAGTTGCGATACTTGCTTGAAGTTCGTTGATTTTGACTTGTTGATCTAATTTTGTTTGAACTAATTTCTCTTGTTTTGCTTTTAATTCGGCCGTTTTTTGATTGATGACCTGTAGTCGCTGCTCTGCTTCTTTTTCCAGTTTTTCGAGTTCTGATTTATCTTTTGTTTGCTGTTCCATGATATTTTTGTTGGCACTTAAAATGGTTGAGACGGCCATTGTTTTTTTAACGGCTTCTCCAACGGATTTAGAGTTAATAACCGCGTCAACGATTGAAGCAGAGTCCTGTTTTGTTTGGACATTCCGAGCTTGATTTCGGATCTGTTCTTCACGCTTTTGAATTTTTTCTTGTAGGATCGCAATTTTAGCAGTTAAGTCGCTTAATTTTTTTTCTTCATCCGTTTTTTGTTTCAAGACATCGTTAACTTCTTTTTCAACCGCTGCAACTTGCTGTTCTAAAGCGGCTTTTTGATCTTCGACCGATTGCTCCGTTTGCTGTAACTCAGTGATCTTTTTATCTTGATCAGCAATCTTTTGGTCATATTCATCGGCTAAAACGCCTAATGGAGCAGTAGTCAGTGTTAAGGCACATAAAGTTAGTGCCGTATATTTTTTTAATTTAATCAATGGATTCCCTCGCTTTTTCATCGTTCGGGTTCAATTATATAAGAAAGCTTGAATAAAAAGGTCAAAATAGTTGAACTTTCATCTAACCGTATAGTTTGTAATGAGAATGAAATATTTATAACTTTCAGAAATCCTGAAACAATCTTTTGATAAGTATTTTTTAATAGAATATAAAGATTGTCTTGGCTTAGAAAGAATAGGTGAATCAATGGAGTTCTCTTGATTGTTAAGGTAAAATAAATCAAAGTTATCGATTTTTTTTAGAGATTCGCTGATCAGAATGGTCTACTTGCAAACTTTATAAATAAAATGGAGGAATGATTATGAGTTGGAAAAATTCGGAAGCAAAAGAAGAAGCCTATAAATTATTATTACTGCAGCAAAAAGCATTATTGGAAGGCGAGACTGATTTAATTGCAAATTTGGCAAATTCATCGGCATTATTGAATCAAACTTTACAGGAAACGGTTTTTGCCGGCTATTATCTTTACAAAAACGACGAGTTGATCTTGGGACCCTTCCAAGGCAATGTTTCTTGCGTCCATATTCCTATGGGAAAAGGTGTTTGCGGAGAGTCGGCTGAAAAAAATCAAACCTTGATCGTTGAAAATGTCTTAGAGCATAAGAATTATATTGCTTGTGATTCAGCCGCGCGTTCAGAAATCGTCGTGCCCATGAAAAAAGGTGATCAACTAATTGGTGTATTAGACTTAGATAGTTCAGAAATTGGTATATACGATCAAGTGGATCGGTTCTATTTAGAACAATATGTCTCGTTATTATTAGAAAATATGGTTATAAATAGAGATTAGCGCCTTAAAAAATGCTTATTTAATAAATAACGCACATAATGTAGCTTTTTACTCCGCTTAATGCTACTATATAAGTGTAGTATAAAACATTAATGAGGTGGTTGAATGAATAAAGAAGCGATTATTATAGGAGAAAGCTATGAGTGCCGTAAAACTGATTTTGCTCGGCCAATCATTGGAGAGGTAATCCGGAAAGAAAATAAAGGCTGTATCGTGAATGTTGAGCGTTTTTACGGATTAGATGTAGACAAGATTGATCAAGTGGACGGTCAAGTCCTAATCAAATATAGTGAAGTAGCGGGAATTGTTTCTAAAGAATGTTTCTTTAGTTAAAGTCACCCATAAAAAGAACACGCGAGAAACGCTAAAAAGTTTCTTGCGTGTTCTTTTTATTGGGCCGATTGTAATGCGCTTTATAAAAAATGGTCAGTTTTCTTTTAGAATATCGGAAAAAAGATCAAGTGATCAGTGTGAGAACGATCATGCAACTACATCTGTGAAGTGTTTTAACGCTCCAAGAGGTTAAGGTTAGCCAATCGAGTTGATCAGAAACTCTGCAAAGGCAGTCGTGGAAAGTTCATCGATGGCTAGCATTTGAGCGAAATCATGAGTCATTTTCTTTTCTAAGAGCGCTTGTTCAACGGCCTGCATAATTTTTTGACTAGCTTCAAACCAGCCCAAATGATCCAACATCATGACTGCTGAAAGAAGTAACGAGCAAGGGTTGGCCCAACCTTTGCCAGCAATATCTGGTGCAGTCCCATGGGTCGCTTCAAAGATCGCATGGCCGGTCTGGTAGTTGATATTTGCGCCAGGGGAGATCCCAATCCCGCCAACTTGAGCAGCTAGAGCATCAGAAATATAATCACCATTTAAATTGGTTGTTGCCACAACTTGATATTTTTCAGGGTAGAGTAGAATTTGCTGCAAGAAATTATCGGCGATGACGTCATCCACGATAATCTTAGCGGCCTTTTTCGCTTCGGATAAGGCTTGGTCTGCTTTTTCACTGCCTGACTCGGCGGTGATCTTTTTATATTGATTCATAGTAAAGGCTTGCGGATATTTTTTTTCAATCAACTCATAGCCCCAATTTTTAAAGCCGCCTTCAGTGAACTTCATAATATTCCCTTTATGAATAATCGTCACGCGTGTTTTCCCTTGCTCGATTGCGTAATCCATCGCCGCGGAAATCAACCGTTCACTGCCTTCTTCGGAAATCGGTTTAATCCCCAAGGCGCTAGTAGCTGGAAACCGAACTTTGGTCACTGCCAATTCATCTGTCAAAAAGTCCAGCAATTTTTTTACCTCTGGAGAGTCTTTTGCAAATTCAATTCCAGCATAGACATCTTCGGTATTTTCTCGAAAAATTGTCATGTCGGTTTTTTCTGGTTCTTTTAATGGAGAAGGGACACCTTCAAAATAGCGGACCGGGCGCACACAGGCATATAAGTCCAATTCTTGGCGCAAGGTCACGTTCAATGAGCGAAAGCCTTCGCCAATTGGCGTAGTCAAGGGCCCTTTGATGGCTATTTTATGCTCTTTGATGGCGGCGATGGTCTCATCAGGTAACCAGTTTCCCGTTTGTTTGAAGGCTTTTTCGCCAGCTAAAATCTCTAGCCATTTGATTTTACGTTCCCTTTGATAAGCAGAAGCGACTGCGGCGTCTACCACGCTTTGAGTCGCTTGCCAAATTTCTGGCCCAATGCCATCGCCTTCAATGTAGGGGATGACTGGATTCAACGTATCTGTCATTAAGCTTGCTCCTTTTGCATTTTTTTATTGATCACTAAAGGCAGGATTCCTTGGTTTTTCCAATAAACGATATCGGCTTCAGAATCAAAGCGCAGCTTCACCTGGAAATGGATCTCTTTTTCACCCAATGCTGTGACATCAATGATTTGATTGATAGTAGGCTCGGTTGGAAAATCAAAGGTATAGCTTTCTAAGCCGGTTAAGCCTAATGAATCTGCCGTGTCATTTGGTAAATATTCAAAAGGAATAACTCCCATCATTACCAAGTTGCTGCGATGGATTCGTTCGTAGCTTTCTGCCAGGACTGCCTTGACGCCTAAGAGTTTAGTTCCTTTAGCCGCCCAATCCCGGGAGGAGCCCATCCCATAGTCTTTACCAGCTAGAATCACTGTCCCGATTTGTTCTTTTTGGTAGGTCATAGCTGCATCATAAATCGATAGTTCTTCACCAGTAGTAGCTAGTTTGGTATAGCCGCCAGTCGTTTCAGGAGTCAATTGGTTTTGAATCCGAATATTGCCAAAAGTTCCCCGCATCATGACTTCGTGATTGCCCCGTCTAGAACCGAATGAGTTAAAATCTTTATAGGCTAGGCCACGATCCTTCAAGTACGTACCTGCTGGTGACTGTAAGCCGATGTTTCCAGCTGGGGAAATATGGTCAGTCGTCACAGTGTCACCAAATTTAGCTAAGACTTGCAAGTTTGCTAAAGGATTGACTAATTGTTCAGCTTGTCCCAAATTGGTAAAGAAGGGAGGGTTGGCGATATACGTCGATTCATCATCCCAGTCATAACAAGCCCCTTCGGAAGTTTCGATTTGATTCCAGCGTTCATTTGACTGATAAATGTTTGTGTAGGCCTCACGGAAATCCTCGGGGTTCAAATAGTCATTGATATAGGCATTGACCTCTGTCTGGGAAGGCCATAAATCCGCTAAATAGATCTCTTTGCCGTCAACTGTAGCTAACGGTTCTTTTGTCAGGTCTTTTTTGATCGTTCCTGCCAGAGCGTAGGCGATAACTAACGGCGGTGAAGCTAAATAGTTAGCCTTAATCAAAGGATGAATTCGTCCTTCAAAATTTCGATTCCCAGATAAGACCGCAGAAACTACTAATTCACTATCCTTCAAGACTGTTTCAATTTCAGACTCTAATGGACCGGAATTTCCAATACAAGTGGTACAACCATAACCGACAATGTCAAAGCCTAATTTAGCTAACGGTTCCAATAAACGCCCTTTTTCTAAATATTGTGTAACGATTTTTGAGCCAGGAGCCAACGAGGTTTTAATCGTTGATGGAACCTTAAGGCCGAGTTCCACCGCTTTTTTGGCTAATAGGCCGGCAGCGACCATGACTGACGGATTGCTCGTGTTAGTACAACTAGTAATGGCAGCTAATGCGAGATCTCCGGTTTCTATGACCGTGTCAGATCCTGATAGTGCTTCCTTGCGGGTAAGTTCATCGGTCGTCAAACCAAAGCCTTTTGGTCCACTGGGATTTGTCAGGGAGGTTTGAAAATTTTCTGCGACGTCGCCTAAAGGAATTCGGTCTTGTGGTCGCTTGGGACCGGCAACTGAAGAATGAACAGTTGAGAGATCTAACTGAATGACTCGCGTGTATGTTGGCGTGTTCGCTCCGTCATAAAAGAGTTGATTTTGCTTGGCATAAGCCTCGACTAAGGCAACTTGTTCTTCTGGACGGCCGGTTAGACGTAGATAGGTAAGAGTTTCCTCATCGATAGGGCAAAAACCACATGTCGCACCATATTCAGGGGCCATATTGGCAATCGTAGCACGATCAGAAAGACTCAATGTTTTATAGCCGCTGCCAAAATACTCAACAAACTTACCAACAACTTTTTCGTTGCGTAACAGTTCTGTTAAATAAAGAGCTAAGTCGGTAGCGGTAGCTCCAGGACTTAAAGTCCCCGTTAATTCTACGCCAATCACTTCAGGGGTTGGGAAATAAGAGGCTTCCCCTAGAATCGCCGCTTCGGCTTCGATGCCACCAACTCCCCAGCCAAGTACTCCTAGGCCATTGATCATCGTTGTATGTGAATCGGTTCCTTCTAACGAATCAGGGAATAGTAAGTTTTCCTCATTTTTCAAAATAACGTCGGATAAATATTCAAGATTAACTTGATGGATAATTCCTGTTTCGGGTGGAACCACTTCAAAGTTATCGAAGGCCTGTTGGGCCCATTTTAAGAACTGATAGCGTTCATGGTTGCGTTCAAATTCTTTTTCAGTGTTGTAAGCCAGACTTTCCTTCGTTCCAGCGCAGTCGACTTGAACAGAGTGATCGACAACTAAAGTAACAGGAATTTCAGGATTGATGAGTTTCGGATCGCCTCCTAGTTTCACAACCGCATCACGCATTGCTGCTAGATCGACGACAGCTGGCACACCAGTGAAATCTTGTAAGACGACGCGTGAGGGACGAAAGGGAACGACTCCGGCAGGTTGTTTGGCATCAAAAGCCAATAAATTTTCCAAATCAGTAATTTCTTGATGACGTGCGAGGCTTTCTAATAGGACCCGAATGCTGTATGGATAATCAGTGATTTCTTTTTGGTATGAATCAGCAATTGCTGAAAGATCGAAGTATGTATAATGTTCGTTATTGACTAATAGTTCTTTTTTCCAGTTCATTCCAAACCCCTCCTAAATGTGTTATCGTTTAAAATCAGATGGGTTTATTATACGAATAAAAAAAAAGAAAGTAAATGAAATTATTAAAAGTATTTCATTTTAAAGCAATGATGTTATAATGTTTCTTAACCGTTTGTAAAATTTAAGCAGGTTAGGAGGACACAGTAATGTTAGATTTGAACCAAATGGCTGAACTTTGCCGCAAAGAGGACTATTTAGAGGCATCTTTGTATAGAAAACATAATGTTAAAAAGGGTTTGCGAGATCTAGATGGAAAAGGTGTTTTAGCTGGATTAACCAATATTTCTACGATTCATCCGCAAATTATGGACGGCGATAAGGTTCTCTCGAAATATGGGGAATTACGTTATCGCGGAATCGATATCAATGATTTGGTTAGGGGATTTGTTTCTGAAGAGCGTTTAGGTTTTGAAGAGGTCAGTTATTTGTTATTATTTGGTTCCTTGCCAACCCAAGGTGAATTAGCTGAGTTCAACACTTTGATCGGTAAAAGACGAACACTTCCGACTAACTTTGTCCGTGATGTTATTATGAAGGCGCCCTCACATAATATTATGAATATGCTTTCACGCAGTATCTTGACATTAGGATGTTATGATCAAAAAACTGACGACATTAGTATTGAAAATGTTTTAGATCAATGTCTATCATTAATCGCTATTTTTCCAATGATCGCTGTATACTCTTATCATGCATATAATCACTATACTAAAGGTGAAAGCATGTATATTCATCGTCCAGCTGAAAATTTAAGTACAGCTGAAGCCATTTTAACGATGCTGCGATCAGACAAAAAGTATACGTTCCAAGAAGCACAAACATTGGATATGGCTTTGGTCTTACATATGGAACATGGTGGAGGAAATAATTCAACTTTTACGACTCGCGTTGTAACTTCAAGCGGGACTGATACGTATTCCACTATCGCGGCATCACTAGGGTCATTAAAAGGACCGAAACATGGAGGAGCTAACATCAAAGTTACTCAAATGATGGAAGATTTGAAGGCAAATGTGACTGATTGTGAAGATGAGAACGAAATTCGCGCTTATTTAGAAAAAATTCTAAATAAAGAAGCCTTTGATAAACAAGGCTTGATCTATGGAATGGGACATGCCATTTATGCAGAATCTGATCCACGTGCTGAAATTTTCAAACGTTATGTTGAAAAATTAGCGGCGGAAAAAGGTTCCGAAGCATCGGCAGAGTTCAATTTGTATCGTAAAGTCGAACGACTAGCTCCTGAAATTATCTCGAAAAAACGCAAAGTCTATAAAGGAGTTAGCGCCAATATCGATTTCTTTAGCGGTTTTGTCTATCATATGCTTGATTTACCGCAAGAATTGTATACGCCAATGTTTGCGATTGCCCGTATTGTTGGCTGGTCGGCTCATCGAATTGAAGAACTGGTCAACGCTCAGAAAATAATTCGACCTGCTTATATGGAAGTTTCCGTTGACCGTGAATATCAAGAACTCAGTGAACGTTAAGAGTAGGATTGGAGCAAATTATATTTAGCTAGAATGGATTTCTAAAAGAGGAGAGTGACAAAATATTTGTCACTCTCCTCTTTTGCGTCCATATCTAGGAAGCTCACTCAGTAATCAAACCTAGTGTAATACAGGCATTCCAAATCCCGTCATCAGATACAGCAGTGGTCACGTGAGCGGCTTTTTCTTTAAGTTCAGGAGAGGCATTGCCCATTGCAACCGGAAAACCCACGGCATCAAACATGGTGAAATCATTTTCTTCGTCACCAAATGCTAAGGCTTGATGAGGAGTGATCGCCATTTCTTCACAAATTCTGTGAATTCCTGCTGCCTTCGTTCCATTTTTTAAATGAATGGTAGCAGCCATTGGTGCGACTTTTTCAACAATTAGGGGAGAGCTTGGCTCAAATTTTAAAATATCTTTTTCATTCCAAGGAATAATCAGTTGTAAAATCCCATCTGGAAAAGGATCACTCATTTTCAAAATAGTTTTTTCAGTTGAATGATTCAGATAGTAGTGACTATTTTCGAAACAATATAGACATTGCTCTGTTTCAAGCAAAAAATCAATTTGCTGTTTTCGTAAATAATCAACTAATTCCACGACTAAGTCTGGAGGAATAATATTTTGATGAAGCATTTTTCCGCGATAATGTACACAATTGCCGTTCGAGGAAATAACACTATCGACGCCCAGATCTTTGGCTAATTGCACAATTGTCTGGTGATGGCGTCCCGAGGCGATCACTGGTTCAATATTGTTTGCTTTTAACTTTTTTAAAGCGCGTTTGGCAGAATCGGGCACACGTTGGGTAAACGTTAACGCTTGCGGCAGCTGATTGTCAGCCAAAGTTCCATCAATGTCAAAAAAGGCCACTCGAAAATTTTTCATAAACTCACTCCTCATTCATTTTTACGACTATTCAAGAATCATTCTTTTTAAAAATCAAATAAATCATCAAAATAGCTCAATTTATCTTCATTATAAAAGAAATAGCCGGAAACATCATTACCATTTCAGTTGAAACAAGACTATTTTTAAATAAATAAGGAATTCGTAGGAAGATAACAGCAAGTACCTTAGGGAACGAAGGGTTTGCATTCACTTTGAAATTCGCTACAATGATAAAAAAGATAGTTGGAGAAGATAGGATGAAAAAGATAACCATCAAAGAGGTTGCGGAAGAAGCCGGCGTTTCCAAAACCACGATTTCACGATTTTTAAATAATAATTACGGCAATATGTCAAAAGAAACAAAAAATAGAATTGCGGAAGTAATTGAGCGCTTAAACTATCGCCCTAGCAGACAAGCACAGGCTTTAAAATCAAAACATAGTTATTTGATAGGAGTAGTTGTAGCTGATATCTCCAATTTATATTCTTCGTTACTTTTAAAGGGAATCGGATCAATTTTGGAAGATCAGGGCTATCAAATGATCATAGTGGATGCGGCTAATTCAGTATCCCAAGAAACCGAATTGTTAGAAAAACTACTGGACCAAAGTGTGGAAGGAATTATTCTGCAGCCTTCTTCTCGTCAATCAGCAAATTATACATTTATTACGGAACGAAATATCCCGTTACTATTAGTTGATCGGCAGACGGAACCAGAAAAATGGTCGTCAGTAATGACCAATAATATAGACGCAACGCAAGAGGTGATTGAAAAAGCCTTAGCTAAAGGATATGAAAACGTCGTGGTCTTAAGTGAGCCGATTAAAGATGCCAGCACGCGAGAATTGAGGTATCAAACGGTTAAAAAAACGACAGAAAAAGCGGGGAAGGACTGTCAATTGATTGAGCTGACAGCGAAAGAGCAACTAGCTGACTTACTGAAGCCGACATTAACCAGTTCAAAGAGAAGTTTACTCTTTGCTTCCAACGGTCGTGTATTGATGGATACGTTAGCCTGGTTGATTGAAGAAGAAATCAAAGTTCCAGAAGAACTTGGGATTACCGGATTTGATGATTGGAATTTGACAGCGTTAGTCGGTCCCGGAATCACTAGTATCGAACAGCCATCAAAAAAAATTGGAGAAATTGCGGCTCAGCACTTACTAGAATTACTAAAACAGCCCCAAAAGAGGCAAGAAATTATTGTACCATCGGCTATTCAATGGCGAAAATCAGTCTAATAAACGTTATTTTTATATATTTTTTTAAAAAGTGAGAGATGTTTGGAAATCGGTTTCCAAACATCTCTCACTTCTTTCGTTAAAAGCTTAATGTTTTTTAAAACTGAAAGCGTTGACAAAATATGGAAACCGGTTTACTATATGTATATGGAAACCGGTTAACAAATAGAGAGGATGCGGAATTATGATGAATAATAAATTGGTGCTGAACTTCTTAGTTTTTGCTGATAGAGTAGCAAATGGTGCATTGCAAAGTGAATTATTACAAGAAATAGCAGACTTGGGTTTTAGTCAAGTTGAAATCAGAAGAGAATATTTTAAGGATCTTGAAGAAGAGATGCCAGTTATTCAAAGAGAAGCCGAGCGTTTGAATTTAAAGTTATTCTACAGTGTACCTGATGAAGTATATGTTGATGGACAGATTAACTCGAAACTACCGAAATATTTGGATGAAGCTAAAAAGATGGGTGTTACACATGTTAAGTGGAACATCGGTACTTTCAACGGTGATCTTCAGGAAGATAAATTAAAAACACTGATTGATCAAGGGATTGCAATTTCTATCGAAAATGATCAGACTCAAACATCGGGAACGATCAAAGCAATCAATACATTTATGAAAGCGATTAATGAAGCGGACTTAGACCTAGGCTATGTTTATGATCTTGGAAATTGGCGTTTTGTCGGAGAAAATGAAATTGAAGCGGCCGAACTATTGAAAGAATATGTCCGTTATATTCATGTGAAGGACGTTCGTTACGAAAATCAAAAACCGCAAGCTACCGGTTTGGATCATGGTGAGATCGATTGGCGCAATGTGTTACAAATTTTACCAAAAGATGTTCCTGTTGCAATTGAATATCCAACTACGTCAAACACTGAAATTATAGAGGCTAAAGAATTATTGGAGGATGAATTCTAATGACTGATCAACAAACGAAAATCGATCCAGAAAAGTTTGCGTATCACTTTATGGAAATGAACCATCAGCCTGAGAATGCTTCAGAAGACATGGAAGCAGCGGCGAAGCAAGCATTGGCTGCGTATCTCGCTGGCTACTATTTGATTCAAAAATTTAATCATTTAGAAAATGACTTCTTTGTTGAAGATCACGCAAAACCAATCTCGAAATATCAACGTATTTTAAGTGAATTAAACAAATATTAGGAGGTGAACACTTATGGGGAGCGCAATTACAGGAATATTATTAGCCTTAACCTTTATTGTCTTTGTAATATATGCAATGAAAGGTGGAAACTTAACGGTCGGCTTTTTCGTAATGGCATTATTATGGACGATCATTGGCATGGTGCCTTTCAATGTTGCGGTCAAAGAAATCTTTACGGAACCAGTCTTGAATTACGGAAAGACTGCTGCGTACATCATTTTTGGGTCATGGTTTGGACGCGTTTTGGTAGATACCGGGATCGCCGGCAGTATCAGTCGCCGTACGGAAAAAGTTGGAAAGAAAAGTCCCGTATTAGCCACAGTTTTAATCGCACTTGTAATCGCTTTAATTTTCACGAGTTCTTATGGTGTTGGCTCAGCCATTGCGGTTGGGGTAATTCTTTTCCCAATCATGTTTTCAATTGGAGTCCCGAAAAATATCGCTGTAACAATTTTCACTATGGCCATCGGGGCAGCGATGTATGTCAATAATGTTTTATTCGTCCAATTCCAAGTATTTTTCCCGAAAGTAGAATGGGGAGCACATTATCAACGTTTTGGTTTTGTAGCGATGGGAATTCAAATGGTAGTTCTAATTATTTTTATTCTCTTTAACGCGAAAAAAATTCGTAATGGAAAACCAGAGATTGTTGAAAGTGAGACTGAAGAAGAAATCGTTGAAGTCCCAATTTGGACATATATTTTGCCAGTACTGCCCGTTGCTTTAAGTATTTTTGCAAAATGGGATGCAGTCCCAGCACTATTGATCTCAACGATTATCGCCTTTGCTGCGACAGGAAATATGAAGGGCTACAGCAAATTTGTCACAATGATGAATGACACGGCGAAGCATGCGATTAGCGATATTGCGGGACTATTGATCATGTTGTTTGTCTTAACGATGTTCCAATCTGCAGCTGTCCATGCGATGTCAGGCTTCACGAGCGTTTTCCAATCGATCATTCCTAGCAGTAAACTGGTACTAGTTATTATCGTCGCTATTATCGCTCCACTTTCCTTCTTCCGTGGTCCGCTGATGCTGTATGGAGCCGGTGCTGCAACGGCAGCGATTTTAGTTGGAACGGGTATGTTTGATCAATATTTCTTATATGGGTTATTGGTAGTTCCTTCAATGATGGGGGTATCAGCATGTATTACCCAATCATGGAATCTATGGTCGGTTCAATATGCTGGCCTGGATACTAAGACGTTCTTAATGACGGGGGTACCATGGGCTTGGGTTGCTACGGTCTTTAATCTATTTGCCGCATATATTTTACTTTAAAATAAGAGAAAAGAGGAAACTAACATGAGTGAATTTTTAACTATTGGAGAACCAATTGCTTTATTTGGATCAGAAGAGGTCGATAAATCTTTAAAGGATGCTCGGCATTTTCAAAAATTCTTAGCCGGTGCTGAAGTCAATGTGGCTGTCGGGGTTTCTCGTCTAGGTCACAGCAGTGAATACATCACCCAAGTTGGTAAAGATCCTTTTGGAGAATTTATTATTGACCAATTACACGAAAATCAAATTGGGACAGACTATATTTCAGAAAACGCTGATTTTTGGACTGCTTTCCAATTAAAAGATCGCGTAAGTGAAGGGGATCCAAGCATCTTCTATTTCCGTAAAGGTTCTGCAGCGGCTCACTTTGAACAGTCCGTGTTAGATAAAATTGATTTTTCTGATGTGAAAATGGTACATTTATCTGGGATCTTTCCAGCAATTTCAGCTGAAGCTCAAAAGGCTTTCCGCTATTTGATTAGTTTGTTAGAAAAGAATAAGGTTCGGACAACTTTTGATCCAAATTTGCGTCCACAGCTTTGGGCAAGCCAAGCAGAAATGGTAGAAACTATTAATGACCTTGCTTCACATGCTGAGATTGTGTTGCCAGGGATCAATGAAGGTGAAATCCTAATGGGCAGTCGTGAACCGGAAGAAATTGCAGATTTCTATTTAAACAATGGGGAAGCAACCCAAACGGTTATCGTGAAATTAGGTACAGAAGGCGCTTATGTTAAACAAAAGGATGGTACGAGCTTTACCGTTCCGGGTTTCAAGGTTGCTAAAGTAGTTGATACGGTTGGTGCCGGCGATGGTTTTGCAGTAGGCTTAATCACGGCTTTGATTGAGGAAAAATCATTAAAAGAAGCGGTTGTTCGGGCTAATGCCATTGGTGCGATGGCTGTTCAATCACCTGGCGATAACGATGGCTATCCAACACCGGAAGAGTTGGAAAAATTTTTACAAAAACAGGAAGTGTAACTATGAGACTACAAGCAGCGATTGACCGTGTTTCCTTAGAGGACGCGGTTGCCTTAGCCAAAAAATTGGATGGCAAAACGGACATTTTAGAGATGGGTACGTCATTGGTAAAAGACTATGGTAATTTAGCAATTGAGCAATTAAGAGCGGCTCTTACCCAGACTGAATTATTAGTCGACAGCAAAACAATCGATGAAGGAGCCTATGAGTTTAATCAGGCCTTTCGTTACGGTGGTGATCTTGTCACTGTCATGGGAGCTGCCTCAAAGGATACATTAACAGCCTGCTATGAGGTAGCACAAAAATTCAATAAAACCATGATGATCGATTTATTGGAAGTTTCAGACGAGAAAATCCAGCAGATCAAAGATTTTCCTGAAGCAATCTATGCGTTGCATCATTCAGTAGATCGGAAAGATCACTTTGATGCTACAGCAAGTGTCGCAGAATTTCACAAGAAATTTCCTGAAATCAAACGGTTAGCAATTGCGGGCGGAATTGATCTAAAGCAAGCACAGTTGTTAGCTGAACAAGGGATCATCGAAGTTATTATCGTGGGATCAAAAATCACCAAAGCGGAAGATCCGCTATCCGCAGTAAATGAATTTATGGGAGCTGTTCACAAATGAAAACAATCGAAACTATTATGCAAGAAATCGACCAAGTCATGGAACTTGTTGATGAAAAAGAATTAGATCAGGCTTTGCCATTATTCCAAAAAGACAAACGGATCTTTGTCATAGGAGCAGGCCGCAGCGGATTTCAGGCAAAAGGTTTTGCCATGCGTTTGATGCATATTGGTTATACAGATTACGTAATGGGTGAAACAATCACACCCTCCATCCAAAAAGGTGATACTTGGGTAGCCATTTCTGGTTCAGGAACAACCAAAGGGATTGTTGCTGATACTGAAGTAGCCAAAAAAATGGGATTAGATATTGTTGTTTTGACAAGCGATAAAGAATCTGCATTGGCTAAATTAGCTGATCGAGTAATTGTTGTACCAGGAGCAACCAAAACCGGAGCTGGAATAAAATCGGTTCAATTGTTATCAAGTCTCTTTGACCAGACGGTTCATATTACCTTAGATGCGTTAACACTAAAACTTGCTGAACGGGATCAGACTTCAAATGAAGATGCTCTACATGAGCATGTGAATGTTGAATAGTTGTGCTAAGTGCTCAAAAAAAGCAACCGGTATGTTGAAACTTTGACATACCGGTTGCTTTTTTTTTGTGGAAAAACCTCTGCTAGCTAATTACCTTTTTTAGGGGATATTTCAGCGATAAAAGTTGCTATGTCCTTTTTAAAAAGATATTTGCTGAACTGTTCACTTAATATCTTACTGACATTTCTGTAAGCAAAGATGGGGGTATTCGGCAAAGTATAGTAATAGAGTCCGTTTTCTTGATAAATGGCTTCCTCAACCGTAGTAAAACGATTTCCCTCAATGGCATTTCCAGCATCAGCCGCGATATCGATTAGTAAGGTTCCAGGGGATAATTGTGCCTGTTCTTCCAAACTGATGATTGGTTGATCAGAAGATTCTATTTCAATTCCATTGATAATGATTGAATAGTCAGCTAACTGTTCCTTAAATTGAGGGAGTGTTTTTCGATAAAAAAGCCGCACAGACGAAGTCAATTTTGAAATGGCATGAAAGGCCCCTTGAGAAGTATTTCCTGAGCCTAAAATAGCGACTTTACAGGTTTCATCTGGTAACAATCCAAAATTCAATAAGGCATGCAACACGCCGGCATAGCCTGCATAAAAACTGTTTTGATAGATAAAATTTGTCGGAATTAATTGTGACGGATAGGCTTTTCCTTGATAATACATGGTAGGTTTTTGATTGTCTAAATCAAGGACATATAAGTTTTTAGGCAATGCTTGAGACTGCATGAAAGCTTGTCCGGAACCTATAGGGTGAGTCCATCCGATAATCACTTGGTTGGGACGAATAAGATCATAGTCTGAAGGCTGGATGACTTTTAATGAAAAGATACAGTCACACTGGGCAAAAATTTCTGAACGTGACAAAATAATGCAACCGACTTTTTGGTAGTCGGTATCTGGGATATCCAAGGAATCACCAAAATTGTTTTCAATGTAAATAGTATTTTCGAATTGCTTGATATGTTCTGGGAGTAGGGGAATTCTTCGTTCGTTTGGAAAATTTGATTTTATAAAACCTAATTTCATAATTACCTCACTTTTCTATTCACGCTTATTTTTTACTTAATAGAATTCTAAAAAGGCAGTACTTACGCTAATTCCTCCTCTAAAGCTTAGTCTAACACAGTTTAGTCTGATTGAAGTGGATCGTTCTGTAGAAGGGCTGACAAATGCCATGTTTCTCTGACTCTTTCGACCGGACTTTCCGATTCATGATAGATCAGTTCTCACTTAAGAGGTTTACTACCATTAATGTGGACAATTAGGAGATTTATCTATCTCATTTAGGCGTATTTTTAGGAAATCATTCGATGAGTGAGTGAGGTTCTTTCCGATTTTGCGAGCGTTTTCCTTGTTTAGCAGGTATAATGAAGGTAATTAGACTGGCTGGCGAAAGGGAGCGAGACGCATGTTAAATCCATTTATCAATGCAGGCTTAGAAATTATTTTAAAAGAGCTTTATCGCGATAACGTCACTACTGAGCAAGTGTATCAAACAACTGACACTAGTAAGGAACGGTTAATCGTTTATGTCTATCCAGATAAGTTGAAATTCGTCTTTGTCGATCAGGAATTAGAAGCGCTGGCACAAGCAGAGTAGGAAAGGAATCAGCTATATTTTTTAAAAATATCATTGTATAAAAAAAGCAAGTCAAGACACTGGTCAACCAGCATTTTGACTTGCTTTTTAATTATGGAGACGGCGGGAGTCGAACCCGCGTCCAAACATATCGACACTCAAAACTCTACGCTCATAGTCATACTATTTAATATTCGCTTTGTTCTCTGCCGCATGACAGGCCGCAAACATCGCTAGTCTGATGTGCTCTTTTTCAACTTGCAGACGGAAAGTTGAAATGTATCCCACTAAATTTGAGACCCTTACCCGAGTACATGGGCGATACCGGGAGGATCTACGCTAACTGTTTTTAGGCAGCTAAAGCGTAAGAGTTATTGTTGTTTTTAGCAGTTATATTTAACTGTAACGTTTTTACGTAGACGTAACCTACGAAGCGCAATTCAAGCTCAAACTATGCCTGTCGAATCCGTAACGTCCCCTTGAGAAATATTTTGTTGCAAAGGAAAGTATACCATTCTGTTATAAAAAATGCAAAGAACTAATAGGATTATGAAAAATTTGCGATGTAGGTAGTAAAAGATTGAAGAAAAAACAAATTGTTAATGAAGATACGAGTAAGGTAATGGTTCAATAAAATGAAATAGAGTATACTTATCAATGAGAATCAGATGATACTAGGGGGTTAATGTATGAATATATTAATGATTGAAGACAATGAATCTGTTTCTGAAATGATGCAGATGTTTTTCTTGAATGAAGGCTGGGAAGCAGAATTTAAATATGACGGTAAAGAGGGACTAGAAGCGTTTAAGGAAAGTCCTGAAAAATGGGACATGATTACCTTGGATTTAAATTTACCGAGTATGGATGGGATGGAGGTAGGCCGGGAAATTCGTAAAATTTCTAAAACGGTCCCAATCATCATGTTGACGGCCCGAGATTCGGAGAGTGATCAAGTGATCGGACTGGAAATGGGGGCGGATGACTATGTCACAAAACCTTTTTCCCCTTTGACCTTGATTGCACGGATCAAAGCTTTGCATCGACGCAGTGAATTAACTAGCGAACCTCATTTTAGCGAAACGACGTCTATGGATGATTCCTTTGATATTCAAACGGATCATTTTAAGATGAATTTGAAAACGCGGGAAGCTTATTTGAATGATCAGCCAATCGAAGGATTGACACCAAAAGAATTTGACTTGTTGTATACGATGGCGAAAAAACCGCGCCAAGTCTTTACTCGTGAACAACTGCTGGAATTGGTTTGGGATTATCAGTATTTTGGGGATGAACGGACAGTTGATGCCCATATTAAAAAGTTACGCCAAAAAATCGAAAAGGTGGGGTCACAAGTTATCCAGACGGTTTGGGGTGTCGGCTATAAATTTGACGACACTGAGGTTATTCGATGAAATATCTCTACCAGCAATTACTAGCCTTTGGTGGTTTAATCCTGTTAATCTTACTTACATTAGGCGTTTCGTTTACTCAGTTTACCCGGAAAACGCTTGAAGACAATAACTATAAAGAGTTATTGGGTTATGCTCAATCAATGGAGAAAAACAATCTTTCATTGAGTCAGGATATTCGATTTGAAGGAATGCCTAGTAATGAAATTTTTCAGTTTGCAATTCGTGTAACTGAATCGAGCTTGGATCAACAAGATGTTTCTTTTGTATTTATCGACAAGGATAAAAGTGTTCAATATCCTGAGCAGTCAGGCAAAGTCAGTCATCATTTAGTGAGCAATGCACAATGGAAGGCTTTGAAATCCGGGCAGCAGCAAAAGGAAACGAGTTCCAAAAATGTTTTTGGACAAAATCAAACGACCTCTTACGCAATGGTTCCTTTTTTTACCGATGGGGTATTTTTTGGTGTCTTATTGGTGAGCCAGCCAGCGACTAACGTGGAAAACAGCGTTAACTTGATTGTGACGGATTTATTTAAAGCCTTTATCATCGCTTCAATCATTGCCATCATCGTCAGCTATTTTTTTGCTACGCAACAGGTGAAGCGAATCAATCGGATGCGTTCGGCAACAAAAGAGGTGGCTGCTGGAAATTTTGATGTGATCGTTCCCAATCGCAATCGTGATGAATTTGATGATTTAGCCGCTGATTTCAACCACATGACGGTATCATTGAAGGAATCACAAGAGGAGATTGAGCGGCAAGAAGAACGGCGTAAACAATTTATGGCGGATGCCTCTCATGAGATGCGGACTCCCTTAACAACGATTAATGGGTTGCTAGAGGGACTAGAATATGATGCAATACCAGAAAATCAAAAAGCAAAAGCGATTAAGTTGATGCAAAATGAAACATCACGTTTGATTCGTTTGGTCAATGAGAATTTGGACTATGAGAAAATTCGAACTAATCAAATCAGTATTCTACTGCAAAAATTCAATGCAACAGAAGCGCTGGCAATCGTAGTCGCTCAGCTAGCGGCTAAGGCTGAGGCTTCAGGTGATCAATTGGTTTTACAAACAGCAGAAGCAATCGAAATTTATGCGGATTACGATCGCTTTGTGCAAGTGATGGTGAACTTAATTCAAAATGCGATTCAATTTACTAAAGATGGAACGATCGAAGTTATTATCAGTAAACTTGAACAGGCAACGGAAATTAAGATTTCGGATAATGGGATTGGAATGTCTGAAGAACAAGTCAAAAACATTTGGGACCGTTATTACAAAGCTGATCCTTCACGAAAAAATACAAAATACGGTGAATCTGGTCTTGGATTGTCGATCGTACAAGAACTGGTTCGTTTACACAATGGTACGATCAGTGTTGTTAGTGAATTAGAAAAAGGAACCACCTTCACGGTTGTATTCCCAGACAAAGCTGAAATAGAATAAAAAAGAAGCGTAAAACCAATTGGTTTTACGCTTCTTTTGACTTTTTAAAGTATTGCTAAAATAATAAAGTTTAAGATGAAGAGCAAGTCCACGATCCAAAGAATTGGTGAGATTTCTTTGCTTTTCCCTTTAATAACTTTGACGATTGTGTAGAAAATAAAGCCTGCTGCGATCCCGTAAGAGATACTGTAACATAGACCCATAAAAACGCTGGCGAAGAAAGCCGGAACTGCTTCTTCTAGATCCAACCAGTTAATATCAGCAAAAGAGGCTAACATCATTACACCGACTAAGATTAATGCAGGAGCAGTAGCTTGTGCTGGAACGATGGCGATTAGTGGAGAGAACAAGCTGCTCAAGGCAAATAATACGGCTACCACGACAGAAGTTAAACCAGTCCGTCCACCGGCACCAATCCCAGCCGCTGACTCTACGTAGGTGGTAGTATTCGATGTACCAAAGATTGCACCAACCGAAGTTGCGATGGCATCAGCGAACAAAGCTTTGTCCATTTTAGTTTTAAATCCACGAGAATCAGTTTCTAAGGCTTTTTCATCCTCTTTTGAAAAGATACCAGTTCGACGACCAGTACCAATAAAGGTTCCGATAGTGTCAAAAGTATCCGATAAACTAAAAGCAAGGATTGTCATTAAAACTTGTGGTAGTTTGGCTGAGTTTGAAAAAAGTGATCCCATTCCTTCAGCTCCAAATGCCGCCCCAAAAGTAGTTCCCAGTGCTTGGAACGAGCTACCTAATGAATTGGCATGCCAATCGATCGCTCCTAATTGAACGACGCCCATTGGAATTCCTAAAAGGGTAGTTACAACGATCCCAATTAGAATCGCACCACGAACATTTTTAACGACTAAAATTGTAGTGATAACCAAACCGATGATAGCTAATAAAATAGGTGCGTTGTTAAAGTTCGCTAAGGCTGGGACGATCCCGCTATTGATCGTCACATTGGTCGCTTTGCCACCTTCAACGACACTGCTAGTGATTGCTGAAGAATCTGCGCTGAATGAAAGGAGACCAGCATTTTTGATTCCTACATAAGCTACAAAGATCCCAATACCTCCACCAATGGCATGTTGCATGCTTTCAGGGATCGCACGAATAATCAATTTACGAATTTTTGTTACAGTGATCAAAATATTGATGATCCCGCAGACAAAAACCATTGCCAGTGCCTGTTGCCAAGAATAACCCAATCCGAAAACAACGGTATAAGTAAAGAAAGCATTCAGTCCCATTCCAGGAGCCTGTGCATAAGGCACATTGGCGAATAATCCCATCACTAAAGTTCCGATAACGGAGGCGATGATTGTTGCTAAAAAGACAGCTTGGAAAGGCATCCCAGCAGCTGATAAAATACTGGGATTTACGAATAAAATATAACTCATCGCGAAGAATGTAGTGATCCCCGCCATTACTTCGGTGGAAACAGTAGTACCTTGTTCTTTTAATTTAAAGAATTTTTCCATTATAAATAAACGCTCCTTATAAAATAAGTTCATTATATCGGTAAAAACCGAATACTTTCATAGTATAATGAAGAAACAATCGACTTTCAAGTTTAAAACGCATAAAGCAATAAGTAAAAACGGTAATGTTCGTGTTTAGCGAACATTACCGTTTTTACTTATGAAACCTAGCATACGAAAGCTGATTATGATTAAACCTAAAGATACGAAAAGATAGCCAAATGCTTTAAATAATGAACTGAAAAATAAGTCGAGTAGCATGGCGGAAGTTAATTCGAAGGACAGGGAAGAACGAATTGAATAGGCGATTCCGCTAGTCCCGTTGCTTAATACAAATGGAGGTAATTCTTTTAATTGGTTCAATCCTTGATGATAAAAATGTTGCAAGATGGTCTCATACATCGGTTCGAACAAAGCGAATAATAGGATGAAACACAGTGTGGCTAACAATAGTTCAAAAATAAATTCTAAGCCGATCGAATAAACCAACTGTTTTGTCAAAACCGTCCTTTTTTTCTGATGGTGGATACGCAGTCCAAAGAAAATTAGTAATAAGAAAAACAAACCAATGGAACTAATTGCTAAACGACTAGAAAAGTAGTGTTGCATTTGGTTGATTTCTTTTGTAGTAAATAGTTGAATTTGATTGGCAGAATCTAAACGAGCCAGTAAGATTTTTAGCATACTCAAACTGGTCAAGATAAAAAGCGCAACTAGACAGAGCAACCAAGAAATTGAAAATTGTATCCGGTGCTGTTTAATTGTCGAAAGCGTTGTTGAGATAAGTTCCATAGATTCCACCCCTTGTAATTAAGTATAAAATCCTAATTTGAAAGAAATATGAATTCTATCGGAAGAAAAAAACTGCCCATTCGTTTCAAACCGCCTAGTTATGCAAGCTGGATTCGCTGGAGCTCATTCTACGCAGAAAAAGGGAGGTGACAACGATCTTGTCACCTCCCGGAGGTTGTTATTGCTGAGTTTGTTCTTGGTATTGTTTGTAGGTTTCTGTCTTATATAAATCTTGGGTTGACTTCTTACCTTGTTCATCAAACAGGCTAGTAGATTTGTCACCTAATTTATTTTCAACTTTCTCCATTTGTTGCAAACCGTTTTTGTAATCAAACTGTGAAGCATCAATTGGTTTCAAGCCACTGGCTGAGTAGAAACGGAGCAAATCACCGTTATTGATGTTATCCGAAGTACTCAATTGGGTAGAAACCGCTTCTTTCCAAGCTTCTGTTTGTGTTTGTAAGGCTGCATCTGGTTCAGTGACAGGCAAGCCGGTTTTGTTGTCATAGAGATTGCCGCTATAGTAAGTGTAATTCGGTGTCACATAATCGCCGTCGCGGAAAGCCACAACTTGATCATGCTCTTTCGACAATAAATCTTGGCCTAATTGAATGTATTGGCTAGTGTCTGTTCCCAACAAGTGTAACAATGTTGGCAATGCGTCAACTTCACCACCATAAGTATGATTGATGCCGCCTTTATCTTGACCAGGTACGTGAACCATATAAGGAACTCGTTGCATTTGCGCGTTATCAAAGTTCGACCAAGTTTCTTTTGATTTACCAAGTAATGGAGCTAAATCAGAGTTACGTGAATTTGAAATACCATAGTGGTCACCGTACATTACGATGATCGAATTGTCATACAAACCAGAAGCTTTCAAATAGTTAAAGAATTCTTCCACGGCTTTGTCTAAATAATTGGCTGTTGCGAAGTAACCGTTAATCGTTTCATCATCAGTATTCGCTAATGGGAAGCCGCCTTCATCATTTTTGAATTCGCTGTATGGATAGTGATTCGAAACAGCGATAAACTTCGTGTAAAAAGGCTGTTGCAGCCGTTCCAAATATTTCACAGATTGTTGGAAGAATGGTTTGTCGTGCAAGCCATATTGGAATGAATTTTCATCGTTTACATCATAGTAAGAAGAATCGAAGAAATAGTCATAGCCAAGATTCTTATAGGTTTCCGTCCGGTTCCAGAAGTTCCCTGAATTTCCGTGGAAAGCCGCACTAGTATAACCAGCTGTTTGTTTCAAAATGTCGGGAGCAGCTTGGAAAGTATTCTTGCCACCTAACTGCGAGAACAAGGAACCTTGATTCAAGCCAAACAATGAATTTTCCATTAATGTCTCAGCATCGGAAGTTTTTCCAGCCTTGACTTGGTGGAAGAAATTATCGAAGGCAAAAGTACTATTACTGTGGAAAATGCTATTTAAGAACGGGGTTACTTCGTGTTCTTGTCCATTTTCATCCTTCAATTTGTAATCAATCACAAATTGCTGCAGACTTTCTAGATGAATCGTAATCACATTGCGTCCCTTAGCGATTCCATAATAGTCGCTATTCGGTGCCGCATAATGATCGTTGACATAAGTTTCAACTTCTTTTAAATCATTAGGACTAGCTTCGGCACGAACTTGGTTAGTTTTATAGGTTTGGATCCCATCATAAACAGTGAAGGCATTAACGCCAAGATATTTAATCAAGTAATCCCGTGAAAAGGTCCGTGTCAATAACTCAGGTCGATCTGCTTCCGCTAGAAATAGATTCCCGGAAAAGATCATGATCGATAGAGCCGTAATCGCAAAAGCCATCCGAGCGCGGACAGGTTTTTCTTCTTCTTTGATTTTTTTCCGCCACAAAAGAATCGGCAAGATGATAATGTCAATCAGATATAGAACATCATAAGGACGGAAAAGACGAATCGCACTTTCACCTAAACCACTGGCGACTTTACCAGCACCTAAAAAAGTATTGACTGCAATAAAGTCCGTAAATTCACGATAGTAAACAACGTTGGCGAATAATAGGAAGCTCGCCAAAGCATAAATAATCATCATCGTGAGATAAGAGGCTTTTTTGCGCCGCACATATAAAGCAATCGACAACAAGAACATGGTTGAAGCGATTGGATTAATAAATAGGATGAAGTACTGAGTCAGACTTTCAATTCCTAAGTTAAATTCAAATAAGTAGGAAAAAATACTTTTTGCCCATAATAAGAATGTCAGCAGCGCATAAAAGCCGAGACGCTTATTTAAAAATGCAGGAGCTTTTAGTTTTTTCAATAGTAACTTCCTTTCTGCCGCAGGATAAATGCGGGAACGTTCACTTGTAAACATTTTACTCGCTTCCAGCAGACTCGTCAATTCTTATTAAAACTTGAGCAATCAGGCTTAAAGAAAACTTTATAAGCGAAAAATATGTTTCATTTTTGTTATACTATAAAAGAAAGCAGGGATGAGTGTGAAAATAGAATTAACTAATTATGGAATTAAACGAATTCGTCAAGGTAATCCATTAATTCAAGTAGAAGATTTGAAACAAAAAATAAAAGAAATTCCGCTAGAATGGGTAACTTTTGTCGATCATAATCATAAATATGTTGCCACTGGCTATTTAGGAAAACAAAATAAAGGATTTGGCTGGGTCTTGGACCAAGCTCAGCGACCGATTGACCAGCATTTTTTTGAAGAGAAATTTCAGCTGGCTCTTGAAAAACGTCAAGCCTTTTTTAATGATGAAACAACGACTGCTTTTCGCCTGTTTAATGGGGAAGGCGATGGTATCGGTGGTGTGACGGTTGATTATTACGCTGATTATTTGGTGATCTCGTGGTACAACGAGACAATCTATCATTTCAAACAAATGATTGTGGCTAGTTTGCTAGCGATCTTTACTGAAGCCAAGGGCGTCGTAGAAAAAATTCGTTTTAAAAGCGCACTAAAAGAAAGCCACTGGTTGGCAGGCGAGAAACCGCAAGAACCGTTGGTGGTATTGGAAAACGGGGTTTCCTTTGCGGTATACTTAGATGAAGGCTATATGACGGGCATCTTTTTGGACCAAAAAGAAGTTCGGGGACGTTTGACAGAAGGTATGGCTGCTGGGAAAAAAGTGTTAAATATGTTTAGTTATACGGGAGCCTTTTCGGTGGCCGCAGCTTATGGCGGAGCAACGGAAACGACGAGTGTTGATTTAGCACAGCGGAGCTTGCCCAAAACCCAAGAACAATTTGAAATAAACGGACTGCCGTTAGAACAACAAAAAATCATTGTGATGGATACCTTTGACTATTTCCGTTATGCCGCTAGGAAAAACTTCCACTATGATTTGATCATTTTAGATCCGCCAAGTTTTGCCCGCAACAAAAAGAAAACTTTTTCAGTGGCAAAAGATTATGGACGGTTGATTGAAGATAGTGTGGAGATTTTGACAGAAGAAGGCATGATTATCGCCTCCACTAATGCGGCGAATCTATCTGTTAAAAAATTCAAACAAGCGATTGAGACAGCATTAGAAAATAAACAAGTGAACTATCAGCTAGTTGAAAGCTACCGTCTGCCGGCTGATTTTCCGGCTAGTGATTTTGAAGAGAGTAATTATTTAAAAGTCTTGTTTTATAAAGTACTGAAAGCGTAATGAACTTAACCAAGGTCTGGGTGGCAAAGTAACTGAGCTGAAGTTGATCTAGTCATTTTTCAAAAAAATAGAAGAAAATGGGATGGGATACGTATATGATGGATATTCAAGTAAGAGATGTACGATTTGACGCGGGCAAGCCGAAAATTTGCGTGCCAATCACAGGAAAGACTTTCGATGAGATCATTGAGCAGGCTAGTGAAGCCAAAAAAATTGCTGAAGTGATCGAATGGCGAGCAGACTACTATGAAGATGTCTTTGATGATGAACAACTGAATTTAACTTTGTTGGCGTTACGGGATGAAATCCGCAATATTCCGTTGATTTTCAATTTACGCACTGTTGAAGCCGGCGGACAGATTGAAATCACGATGAATCAATACCGTCATATCAATGAATTTGCGGTTTCTTCGCGAGCGATTGACCTGGCGGATGTTGAAGTATCAATCGTGGATCAATTATCGACGACCTTTATTAAATGGTTGCAAGCGCTCGATGTACGGGTTATTTTAAGTTATTACAATTTTGATGAAACACCCGAAGACGCAGTGATTCTTTTTCGTTTGAATTTAATGGAATACTGGGGGGCAGATATTGCCAAGATCGTAGTCCAGCCTAAAAACGAAGCGGATGTTTTGCGACAACTGGATATTATCATGAAGGCGCAAACGTTTGTGACCTTACCTGTCGTGTCAGTCTCTCTTGGCCGAATCGGTAAATTTTCACAGGTTAGCGGATCATTGAGCGGCTCTTGTATGGCTTATGGCTGTTTAACTAATCAAGCCTCTCCGGATGCCCAGATCGAAGCCGAAAAATTGGCGATGATGTTAGAGACACTAAGATAAAAAAGAACCGACTCTAGCAGTAATTACTGCTAGAGTCGGTTCTTTTTAAGCCATTACGTCAATATCAAAAACTTCAATATTGTCTAAACCACCATAGATTTGATACCAAGGTTTTGCGTACTTGGCTAGGATTTCATTTAGTTCTTCGACGTTTTCACGCCCTTGGGTGTCCAACCACTTGATTAAGCCGTCTTTACCACCATCGGCATAGACTTGGACGCCATCACGCCAAGTCGCCCGACCACCAAGGATACCTGAATAATTAGCACCGTGTTCACCAGCAAAAATTAATTCTTCACGGAAAATATCCGCTGAAACGCCCGCACTTAAATAAATAAACGGACGAGTAGCCGCATCGCTGGCTTCTTTGAAGTAGGCTGCTGCTTCGTCTTTAGTATAAACCACTGGGTCGCTACCTTGATTGAAGCCCTCAACATATTTAAAGAGAACGGGCACCTCAACTTTTAAAACATCAATATGATATTTATCTTTCGTAAATTCTTTAATAGTATCGATCACTTTTTGTGGCTTGATTTTGGCAAATTCAGGTGAATGATCGTCAGTAATCTCGTTGTCATAAACGATGGGTTCTACAAAAACGGGGATATCTGCAGCTAAAGCTTCTGTGCCTAAGCGTTCTAAGAAGGCGTGTTTCACGTCTAGAATCTCCTGAGATTCATCAGGATTATAATACACCAAGACCTTAGCGGCATCGGCTCCCTTAGCTAACAAACGATCGAGGGATTCATTAGGTAGAAGTTCTGGCAAGCGGCCAGGTGTGTTGGCATCGTAGCCTGTTTTTTCATAAGACATAATCAATCCGCTATTAGGATCTTTCGCTTGGATTCCCTTGAAGCCATATTGTTCATCTAGTAGGATCGCGCTGACATTTTTCGTCAATTCTTGTGAGACCAGTTCTTTAAATTCATAGACTTGATCCATTGAGAATTTTTCTTCGCCAACAGCCGCTTGCATCATTTTTTTCATAGAGCCTCGTTGATCGATTGCTAAAGCCGCAATGACGCCTTGATCATTTGATAATTGTTGCATCTTTTCAAACTTTCCTCTTGAAATTCTTTTCATGATGAAACCATCCTTTCTGTTCCTCTCAAGTGTAGGACAATCTGGCAGAAAGACCAAATGAAACGATCAGTTTGTCTCAAGAGCCCATTTTTGATAGACTTTAGAAAATAGTTTAAAGGTGGAAGAGTAACGTGGCTAAGAAAAAAATTCAAAAAACAAATGCCATTCGGTTAGTTGAACAGAAGAAGATTGCTTACCTAGAACATGAGTATGCTTGGAGTGAAAACGATCTAGGAGCAGAACATGTCGCAGAACAAGTAGCCATCGAACCGGCTCGGATTTTTAAAACATTAGTAGCAGTAGGAAATAAAACGGGTCCAGTTGTTGCAGTAATCCCAAGCGATCATGAATTAGATTTAAAAAAAATGGCCAAAGTTAGTGGCAATAAAAAAGTTGAGATGCTGCATTTGAGAGATTTGGAAACGACGACCGGTTATATTCGGGGGGGCTGTTCACCGATTGGTATGAAGAAACTATTTCCAACATTTGTCGATGCCTCAGCGAAAAATTTTGAAAGAATCGCGATTTCTGCGGGTAAAAGAGGATTGCAGATGGAAATTGCCCCAGACGCCATTTTAGAACTGACGCGGGGGCAATTTGCGGAATTGACGGATTAGCTAAAAGCGTGATAAGCGGCATGGGTGCCGGCGACATAGCCTGTACAAAAGGCCGTAGTGATATTGTAGCCACCAGTATAACCATTAACATCTAGGACTTCTCCGGCGAAATATAAGCCGGAGATTTTTTTACTGGCTAAATCTTTCGGATTAATTTCTTTTAATTCTACGCCTCCTCCGGTTACAAAGGATTTCTCTAAACCAAATGTTTTATTGGCCGTTAATCTCCATTCTTTGCAAAAGGCAACAAATTGTTCCAATTGCTCTTTAGAGATCTGGTTGTAAGTCTGTTCACCGATGCCAACTTTTGCTAAAAAGAAAAGCAGCAGGCGTTCTGGTAAGAAACCAGCCAATGCATTTTTTAATTGTTTGGTAGAAGTAGCACAACGCTCTGTGATTTCTGTTATTAAGGCAGGCGCTGTCTTAGTAGGGAAATAGTCAAGTTTTAGAGTCACCGTTTCTTGCGTTCGTAACAGTTGGTTCACGAAACTTGAACAGCGTAAAGCAGCAGGGCCTGATAGGCCAAAATGAGTGAAAAGTAGATCCATCTCATGACTCGCGATAGTTTTATTTTTTTCATTAACAACGGATAGGCCCACGTCTTGCAAAGAGAGCCCCTGTAGGATTTTGTCTGCCACAAAATCGTCTGTCAAAAAGATGGGCGACTCCGTCGGGTACAAAGGTGTGACATGATGACCGACACTTTTGGCGAAGCGATAGCCGTCACCTTGTGATCCAGTTGATGGATAGGTGATCCCGCCTGTTGTCACAATGATGCTCTTGGCAGAATAATCTCCCTCTGAAGTACGAACGCCTTGGATAGCGACACCATCGGTAATGATTTTTTCAATCGGTTCTTTAAAATGAAGAGCCACATTTAATTGTTCCAGCTCGTCTTTCAAAGTATTGACGATCGTGGCTGATTTATCGGAAACAGGGAAAATTCGTCCATGATCTTCTTCTTTTAAAGAAACGCCGCGCTCGCTAAAAAAAAACATAATATCTTGGTTATCAAATTGTGAAAAAGTACTATATAAAAAGCGGCCATTGCCGGGGATATGGGTGATTAAATCATCCACCGGCCGATTATTGGTGACATTGCAGCGGCCACCACCAGTCATCAATAGTTTTTTCCCTAAACGTTTATTTTTCTCGAACAAAGCGACCTGGGCGCCATTCATCGCCGCAGTGATCGCCGCCATCATACCAGCGGGTCCGCCGCCGATCACGATTACATCAAATTTTTTACTCATTAGTATTAACCTCGTTTATCCATCAATTTACTTATTCCATTGTATAATCATACTGTAAATACGAACAATTGGCATTCAACTTGCAGTGTAGCATGAATTTTTTTTCACTTCTATTAGAAAATGATGTAAACTATGAGTATTAACTGTGAGGAGGAATATGATGGAAGCACGAAAATATGTTGAACAGATTCAAAAGAACTTAGAGGCAAAAGATCCGAACCAAGAAGAGTTTTTACAAGCGGTGGAAGAATTTTTACCTACTGTGATTCCTTTTCTAGAGGAACATCCAGAGTATGTTGAAAAAAATATTTTGGGTATGATTATTGAACCAGAAAGAATGATTCAGTTTCGTGTGCCTTGGCAAGATGATGAAGGTAATTGGCAAGTTAATCGCGGCTATCGTGTGCAATTTAATTCTGCGATTGGGCCATATAAAGGCGGGTTACGTTTCCATCCAAGCGTGAATCTAAGTATCTTGAAATTTTTAGGTTTCGAGCAAATCTTTAAAAATAGTTTGACAGGTCTTCCGATCGGTGGCGGTAAAGGGGGATCAGATTTTGATCCAAAAGGCAAATCTGATTCAGAAGTGATGCGTTATTGCCAAAGCTTCATGACAGAATTATCAAAACATATTGGACCGAACTTAGACGTACCAGCAGGCGACATTGGAGTCGGTGGTCGCGAGATCGGCTATCTATTTGGTCAATACAAACGTTTGCGTGAATACGATATGGGTGTGCTGACTGGAAAACCATTAGGCTTTAACGGCAGTTTAGCACGAACGGAAGCAACGGGTTATGGTGCGGTCTACTTCGTGAAGCACTTATTAAACGATCGTCAAGATTCTTTTGAAGGTAAGAAAGTTCTTGTTTCCGGCAGCGGAAATGTAGCAATCTATGCAATTGAAAAAGCCCAAGAATTAGGTGCTACTGCAATTACTTGTTCTGATTCGAATGGGTACATCTACGATAAAGACGGTATTGATGTTGAATTATTGAAAGATATCAAAGAAGTTCGTCGTGCTCGCTTGACGGAATATGCGAAAGAGCGTCCGACTGCAGAATACCATGAAGGCTCTGTTTGGGAGCTTGAAACTGCGGCAGACATCGCGTTACCTTGTGCGACGCAAAATGAGATCGATGATAAAAAAGCAGAAATCTTAGTGAAAAATGGCGTGAAGATTGTCGCAGAAGGGGCAAACATGCCAAGTACGAATGGTGCCGTTAAACTGTATCATAAAAACGGTGTGCTTTATGGGCCTGGGAAAGCGGCGAATGCTGGTGGGGTTGCGGTTTCAGCATTAGAAATGAGCCAAAATTCACAGCGTTTAGCTTGGACCAAGGAAGAAGTTGACAGCAAATTAGATGATATTATGAAAAACATCTATGAAACTTGTCGCGATACAGCTGAAAAATATGCTGAAAAAGATAATTTTGCGGCAGGAGCCAATATTGCTGGGTTCGCAAAAGTTGCTGCAGCGATGTTAGCACAGGGAACTGTTTAATTTTTAAATGGTTCCTGCTTGAAAAAAAATCAAAATAAACGTAAAGTATAGAGTGTTATGAAGTGACTTTCAAGGAGGAAAAACAATGGCACACATTCATTTCGATTATTCGAAAGTAGCACCGTTCGTGAGCGAACATGAAATGGACTATATCAAATCTGAAGTAGCTCTAGCTCACAAAGAATTACGCGAAGGGACTGGCGCAGGAAGTGATTTTCTTGGCTGGATTGATCTTCCAGTAAACTATGACAAAGATGAATTTGCGCGTATTAAAAAAGCAGCTGAAAAAATTCAATCAGATTCTGAAGTATTAGTGGTTATCGGGATCGGTGGTTCTTATCTTGGAGCACGTGCAGCAATTGAATTTTTACACCAAAGTTTCTTCAATGTGTTAGACAAAGAAGATCGCAAAGCTCCGCAAGTATTCTTTGCAGGAAACTCAATCAGCTCAACTTATATCGCTGACTTGATCGAAGTGATTGGCGACCGTGATTTCTCAGTTAACGTGATCTCTAAATCAGGAACAACAACTGAACCAGCCATCGCCTTCCGTGTCTTCAAAGAATTATTGATCAAAAAATATGGTGAAGAAGAAGCTAACAAACGTATTTACGCAACAACTGATAAAGCTCGTGGAGCTGTAAAAGTTGAAGCCGATGCAGCTGGTTGGGAAACATTCGTGATTCCTGATGATGTCGGCGGGCGTTTCTCAGTTCTTACAGCAGTAGGTCTATTGCCAATCGCAGCTAGCGGTGCAGACATCGATGCTTTGATGCAAGGGGCAGCAGATGCTCGTGAAGCTTACTCAAGCGAGAACTTAGATGAAAACGAAGCATATCAATATGCGGCTCTTCGTAATATTTTATACCGTAAAGGCAAAGTGACTGAAATTTTAGTCAACTACGAACCAGGTATGCAATATTTCAACGAATGGTGGAAACAATTATACGGTGAATCAGAAGGAAAAGACTTGAAAGGGATCTACCCATCAAGTGCCAACTTCTCAACTGACCTACATTCATTTGGTCAATACATTCAAGAAGGTCGCCGTAATATCTTCGAAACAATCGTGAAAGTAGAAAAACCACGCAAATCTGTTGCGATTCCTTCACAAGAATCTGACTTAGATGGATTAGGTTACTTAGAAGGCAAAGATGTTGACTTTGTTAACTCTAAAGCTTACCAAGGAACGTTATTGGCTCATACTGATGGCGGTGTACCTAACTTTGTTTTAAACATTCCAACAATGGATGCTTATACTTTAGGTTATGCAATGTACTTCTTTGAAATCGCAGTCGGTATCTCTGGTTACTTATTAGGTGTGAACCCATTCAACCAACCAGGTGTGGAAGCTTACAAGAAAAACATGTTTGCATTACTTGGCAAACCAGGTTTTGAAGATCTAGCAAAAGAATTGAACGATCGTTTATAAGACGTAAAAAAGGTTCTCGCATTGCGAGGACCTTTTTTTTGTATTTCCAGAAGAGTAGCTGCTTAAGCAACCAGTTTTTGGGATTGATTAAAAGAAATGGTTGATTATTACTTAAAATCAAGAAGAATAAACTGTCCGTAGCCTTCTTGCCGTATTAAAACTAATGAGGGGTTAGAAAAAAATAATAACAAAAACCATATTAGCAGCTAATGAAATCGGGTTTAAACCAATAAAGATAAGCAAGCAATTAATACAAGATTAAAAATAACTAAAGTTGTTTATGTTTGTGTTTTGCGATCGTTAATTCAATGTTAGTGTTTTGTTGATATAAAGGTAAAATAATTAGTAAAAAACGTTTTCAATCTTCTTTTGTTATGTTATTATAAAAACGTAGAAATAAAGGGGGGTTATTATGGAAATGACAGAAACTATTGAAATTGGTCTTGCTTATGAATGCCGTGCAATCGGAATAAAAAAAGAAGTCGTAGGAGTGGTGGAACAACTTTACAACAATACGGTCTTAATCAATGTTGCCGATTGTCACCCAACGGACCGGGCAGCGGTGATTGAACTGCAAAATCGTTTGTTAGTAAAATATGAAGATGTACTAGCTTGCGCAGAGATTGCAGAATGTAGCGCATAATTGTTTATAACAACATGTGAAATATTTCTCTTAATAAAGTATCCGGCCTTTTTTATAAGGCCGTTTTTTTTTGTTTAAAAATGGGCTTGGAAGCGTGTGGAACTTTGAACGCTTTTTATTGAATGGAAAAGGTCGTCAAGTGAAAAGATTAATTGATCAAAAAAAGTTATTGGAAAAACTTGATTTAGTTTTTCCAATAACGAGCTAAAAACTTTTGCTTATAAATAATCTTTAGGTTTTCGTCAACTGTCAATAATTTTGAGGAAGTTGAGATAGAAGGAATGACAGCTAAGTTAGTCTTGAAGTCAATCAAAGCGTAAAATGCTAGCAGTCTGATTTTGAATAGTGTTGGTTTTTTTGGCAAAGATCGTGAGGTCATCGGTTAGTAGTCCGTCCCAAGGTTGAAAAGAAAAGATCGCTGCTTGGTGAGTTGAGTTGACTGACCAAACATAAACCGATTGTTTACGCCGCTTTGTAGCTTGAATCAAATCTCCGCTAGCCGTTCGAGCTTCGATATTAACAAAGTCTAGCGAATTTTTGGGACTACCGAGTAGATCAAAGGGCAGGAGATAGCCAACCTTTAGTCTCGGAAAAAGATTCTTTAGCTGGTTTGCAGTATGAAGATCCATACTTTGTAACTGATGGTTGGCTAATTGTTTTTCTAAAGGCAGCAAACCTCGAAGGATTGTTGATTTTGTTTTATTTGTAACTTTCAGTTCGATCAATAATCGTTGATTTAATTGATTGGCCGCTGTTAAATAATCCTTAAATAATGAAACGGTACTACTGTAACCATGTTCCTTTAGCGTAAGTTGCTTTAACTCGGACCAGGAAGTTTCATCGACTCGGATATTCTTACCGGCTAAGTTTTTAAGATTCTCGTCGTGGATTACGACTAATCGATGATCTGCCGTTTCTTGAACATCCATTTCGATCAAATCTGGATGAAAGGTATGATTGGTTCGTTTTAGTGCTTCAATCGAATTTTGCAGTCCGTTAGCATTAGAAACCCCGCGATGAGAGATTCTGATAGGTTTAGGTGCTTGTGGTACGTCGAAAGATTGAGTGAAATGGAGTGAATACAGTCCTATATAAGCAATCACTAGCAAGCTGAGTCGGAACCATGCTGCTTTGTTCTGAGCCCCTGTACTAGCCGTTTTCTTGTTAAAACTTGCAAGGAGGAAGAAAAAGAACATAGAGAGGCAATTTTGGACAGTCCGATAAAGAATTAGGAGAATGATGCCACCAGTTCGTCCAGTCACAAAGCGGGTAAACCAAATAAATGAGAGTTTTATACCAAGGGTTACGACGATAAAGCTTAGAGCAAAGAATAAAATGGCAAGGCTTTGTTTAACAAGATTTTGTTTGGTTTGCTGCCAGCTAAGCCAAACACTTTGTGGATAGCTTTTTCCTTGCTTCAAAAATTTAGAAACTAAAAGATTGCGGGACAGAAGATAGAGCAGTAACCAATAAATGAGGACGATAATGGGTAGTATTTTCCAGCGATACAAAAATAAAAAAGAAAGCCAATTAGCTGGTAAGGGCCGCCAAACTAGTAATAAATGATAAAAGCGAAAGAAAAAGAGTGGTGAGAGGAGCAGCCAAAATATGAAACTGTTGAAAGCGGCGGGTAAAGAAAAATTTTGGAGTACTTTTTCTCCAGCTTGGATTTGATTAAAGAGACTGCCGTAGAGCCAGATCAATGCGAGAAATAGTAGCAAATAAAACGGTTGGTAAAGATTATGCAAGAAGCTCTGTCGCAAAAATAAAAAAAGACTCTCAGATAAAAAGGACAGTCCAAAAGTGAGTAAGAAAAAATCGTAAAAAGAAATAGTGCTAAAAAAACGAATGTACCGTTGCGAGTTAGTATTCATGGGACCTCCAAAAATTAGTTAAGCAATCATTTGAATTAAAATGGATAACAAATAAAAAAGTCCACTAGTAGTTTAGTGGACGAATAAGTGTGATAATAAGCTGCCACCTTGTAGTAATGCCCAGCTATATAGAAAAATTGAAGCTGGTTTAGCCAAAAAGATGATCGCACTGTATTTTTTAAAAGACATGTTTGTTAGACTGGCCATCAGACAAAGTGCATCATCAGGTGCAATCGGTAGAAAAATAGCCAAGGTAAACATTTTTTCAAAACGAGACTGATCATCAAGCCAATGATTGTATTTTTGATATACCTTATCACTAACAAGATGCATAATCAAGGGTTTGCCATAGTGGCGCCCCATCAGGAAAAGAATTAACGAACCAATTACAATCCCGACATAATTGTAAACAAATCCCCAATAAGGACCAAAAATTAGAACACCAGCTGCTAAACTGACGCCTCCTGGAATAATTGGAATGACCACTTGGATGATCTGGATTGCGATAAAAATCAGAGGTCCAGCGATTGTCGAGGATCCGACTAGCTGCTGTAGTGAATTTATGTCATTAAATACTCCTAAATGATAGAAGTAGATTGTCAAACTAATTGTCGTGGCAATACCTATCAAAGAAATAAGATTCAAGAGTCTTCTAGATTGTACAACACTCATTCGATTCAGCTCCTTTTCGAACATGAAGAATAGCTATTATTATGGCGGATACCATTTTATGCGCTTACCCAAGCAAGCGTTAAACGCTTCTCCTCATCTGCTTATTTTGAAGTATAGCGGAAAATTTGGCAGATTGCATAGGTCTGAGGTTGTAATTTGCTGTTTTACATTAAATTTAAAATAATTTTTAAACATTAAAGAAAACGTTTGCATTCGGAGGCAAACGAAAAAGGTTATGGTAAAAATCTAATCATAACCTCTTAAGCAAAATTATTTTGTTTGAAAATTGGAGCGGGTTCGTTTTAAAGCTCGTTCAATCAAATTGGTAAACATAAAGCCAATCGCAATAGCTCCGGAAGTTACTAGAACGACAACGACTTTTTGCATTGCTTCGGTGAAATGCTGATCCATTATGAAGCGAACTGCCATATAGGCGGGGCCTCCTGGAACCAAAGGCACTAGGCTAGGAACATTGAAAACGATCACTGGCATGTGCATTGTTCTTGAGAAAAAGATACTAACCAATCCGATAACCAGTGCCCCTAAGAAATTGGCGATTCCGATATTTTGACCGAAATAAGTCTGTAAAATCCAAAAAGTCATCCAGCCCAGAGCACCGGTAAACCCGCAAGCTAGAAAGGCGCGGCGGGGGATATTAGTGATAACGCTAAAAGCGATCGTACTAAACATACTAAATAAAAAATTGACAATAAAAGTCATGGGAAAACTCCTAACTTCATATGATTACTTTATTTTTCTGGAAAAGTGCTTAGAAAAAATTAAAGGCAATAATGATGCCCCCGCCGATTGCTCCGGCAATGAACAAAGCCTCAGTCCCGCGAGCAACGCCGCTGATTAAATGCCCAGCCATAATATCACGAAAAGCATTAGTGATGGCAAGCCCCGGTACTAAAGGCATGATTGAGCCGATAATCAAACTATTCACGTCTTGTGCTAGTGAGCTTGACGCGGCGATCAATGAACAGACCCCAATCACGAGAGCTGCCACAAAATCATTCAAAAAATTCATCTGTAATTTGTTACCGAAAAATGTATGGACAGCAAAGCCGATCATTCCAATAATGAAAGTCGGAATAAAATCAAACCAAGTTCCATTTAAAATAATCATTAAAGTACTGCTGACAATCCCGGCTGCAATGATTTTCCACAAAAAAGGGAAATCAGGTGTTGCTTGATCGACTTCTTCTAAATATAGATAAAAATCAGGCAAAGAAAGTTCGCCGTCTGCAAATTGACGGGAACCTTGATTGACCGCTGTTACTTTTTCAAGATTGATTGAGTGCGGTGTGATTTGCACGACTTGGCTGTTTTGTTCAGAAGGAAATCCAATTATCAACCCAGTCGCTGTGACATAGGTCTGAATGTCATCCAGCCCGGCATTGATGGCGATCCGCTTCATGGTATCTTCTACTCGATAGACTTCCGAACCGGATTCCATCATGATTTTTCCTGCTTTTAAACAGGTATTTAAAACGAGTTGCGCATAGTTTTGCTGTTCCATCCAATTAACCACCTTTTTCTATTCCTATACTATAGTAGAAAAAATGAATGAATTAAACAAGAAAAAGAATAAAGATTGTCTCAAAGAGCTAGAGAAAGTATAATAAAGTAACAGAACATTTTGTTTTTAAAACCAATGTATTCATTTTAAAGAAACAAAAATGCAAGTAAATCTATAACGCTTTTTTTTCTGTTTGATAAAATAAGTTAAAATTTATAAAAATAATAAAACGTTTTCGCTGCCTTTATAAGAAAAAAGCTAAAGAGAAAATTAGATATAAGGAAAAAAATTAGTGAAATTTAGATAACATCAAACATAAGGGTTGCAAAACTAATCAGTTTTTGATTACAATAAAATGACGAGAAAAATAATAACGTTCTGGGAGGAATAATAATGAGAAGAAAAGTTTACACCAAAGACCAGATTTTAAAGGCCGCTTACGAAGTTGTTGAAAATGAAGGCTTTTCTGGATTTACAGCGCGCAACATTGCCAAGAAAATGGGAATCAGTACGCAACCAATCTATTTAGAGTTTAAAAACATGAGTGATTTGAAAAATACATTATTAGACGAAATCTGTAATCACCTATACTACGATATTTTCCCAGAAGTTCATACGGGTGATACGATCGTGGACTTAGGCTTGAATTATGTGTACTTTGCCAAAAATCAAAGCAATCTCTATAACGCCCTATATGTGCAAGAATACGGCGGCGGGAGCAAAATGCATGACTTTTCTTATAAATACTTCCATCAATTGATCAGAGAACACCCAAAATATAATAAGCTGTCAGAAGAACGGATCAATGCTTTACACGTAGGAACTTGGATTGTTGTTAGCGGAATCGCGACTTTGATGTCTTCAAGTATTATCGAGCCGAATGAAGACCAAATTATCCATTTAATCACCCATACACTAGATGCGATTATGAAACAAGAAGACATTTCCGTATTAGACGTGTTATAAAATCTTGACATTTAAAACAAAAGCGGTAAGATAAATGGTGCGGAAGGTTGGCAGAGTGGTAATGCACCGGACTCGAAATCCGGCGAGCCGCAGTAATGTGGTGCACGGGTTCAAGTCCCGTACCTTCCTTATTTATCTATCATTTGACGTGGCCTTGGCCGCTTTTTTTTGTATTCTTTTATGCTTTGAATAAAAACGTGGGCTGCTTAAAATCACTACGGTGTACTTGTAGTAAGAAGTTTAGTGAATAAAGCATTTCCGGCAACTTCTGTTATAATCAAAGATAAGTATTTTAATCAAAGATTTGTGCTGAAAAGGAGGGAGAACTGTGGAAGAGACGGTATTTTTTAATTTGGGTAATGCGCTTGCAGCAAAGCGTGATTCTAAAGAATTGATCAAAGAGGCTCAAATTGTCAAGGATCAGCGTAAACCGTTAGGCAAATTAGTCATTGTTGAAGATGAAGAGCAAGGGACCCATATTCTTTTTGAACTAGCTGATCAGGAGGAGCCTTCTAAAACGACGGAAGCCTTTAAAGTAAAAAAGATTATTGACTAGTCGCTGAGAAAGTATTCTAAAATTGTTTCGCTTAGTCTAGTAGTGCAGCAATTGTTTGTCTTTTATTGAGTGAGCTAAATTAAGTAGAAATAGATAAGGTTAGCGGCTTGTCTTATCTATTAGTAGCAATAGGGTTCTGAGATATTCAATCATCTCAGAACCCTATTCTAATCTTTTTGAACAAGTTTTAATCCATTCTGTCGAGCCGTATTATTCGACTCGCTTCAGCTTTTTTTATAAGCTAAAGAAAAAAGAGGAGGATTTGCGATGATTAAGTTAGCGGTAGAGATTGAACCGGCGGTCACCAAGATTTACTTTGACGAACAAGGCATGATGACGATCTATCGGGAGTTGAAAAAAATTCCGGCTTTAACTAGTGAAATGTTGATATTATCCTTTCGAGGACGCGAACCCCAGACGATTGATCACGGGAAATCGATTGATAAAAAAATTCTGGAAAACTCTGACAGTCTTGTGATAATCAGTGTTCCCTGGGAGCTGGAAATTAAAGCGTTAGCGCAGCAAATGTTAGCGGCTTGGCAAACGGCTGGTTTGAAGGTCAAGGGGTTATCTGACTCACAAAAAATAGAGGTCAATCATTTCCCGACAGTTGCGGGTTATCAGCAGGAGTTATTTGAGATTTTGGCAACATTTGGTTATGAAAATAAAAAAATTAAGAAAAAACCGGCTAAAGCGCAACATCGTTGGAATAAGCAGATTAGTGAGATTTCATTTTATATTGATTATAATGGAGCAACAGGAGAAGTCATTTGGCAAAAGCGCAATGAGATGCTGCTGAAGGCAGGGGCAAAATTAACCAAAGAAATCCCGTTAAACAAAGATGGTTCGATTGGTTTTAGCGCTCGTTTAGCTGAGAAATTGCGTGCTGATCATGCAGATCAAATATCCAATTTCGTAACGACGGAAGATCTTGTTTTTAAAAGTGTCAATGAAATCGGGATGTTTTTATATTATGCAGGGACCAATGGTTGGTTAGTTCTAAAAGATGAAAACGGCAAGACGATTGATGAATACTCTGTAGTGAATTAAATAGAATCAAAATTCAAGCGGCTTTCGAGTCGCTTTTTTTGTCTGTGCTAGACATACTATTTATTTCTCGCCTAACGAATGGAGTAGTGAGTTTCTAATTTGCAATCATAAATATTCAAAGAAAAAAGCTGCCTACATTAAGCGTTAGGCAGCTTTTGAAACTTGGTTTAATTACAGGTCAAGATATTTAGTCAGATAATCAGCTAGACCGTCTTCAGTGTTAGGCTTTTCAGTGATGTCGTTTGCCACTGCTTTAAGCTGATCTGTTCCGTTAGCCATAGCAACACCCCAACCTGCAAATTTCAGCATGTCAACATCGTTGTGCTCATCCCCAAATGCGAGAACGTCTTCTTGTTTCACGTTAAGACTTTTGATTACTCGCTTTAAGCCATGAGCTTTTTGAATCCCTTTAGCGACCACTTCTAAGATTGGATTTGGTCCGCCCCAAGTATTTACTTCTACTTCCGTCCCAAATTGCTGCTTCAATTCATCAGAAACGCCAACAACATTTTCGGGTTGACTACGTAGCAGGATCGAGGTGGGATTAGTTCGTAATGTATTGACGGTTAGCAGATTATCACTCGTTGCGAAATCGCTGGCAAAGAAATGTTGGTCAAAGAATTTTAAATCATCAATAAAGAACGTATCGCGGTTTTCAGCCGCAATAAAATCTAACTTAAGATTTTTCTTTTCTGCGAGCATTTCAAAAACAATTCTTCGATTAATTGATGCTTCTTGTTCATCTGCCCATTTTTTACCGGGTAAATGAACTAAAGCACCGTTAAAATTAATCATCGGTGTCGTTAGCTGCAGGTCATGATAAAAGTTTTTGCTCATGCGGTAAGGACGACCGGTAGCAATCACGACCGAATGGCCATCCGCGATTGCTCGGTGTAAAGTTTTGGCTGTCTTATCAGTAATCTTAGATTCTTGGTTAAGAGTTGTTCCATCTAAGTCAATAGCGATTAATTTTTTCATAAAAACTCCTTTCTCTACTAACAAAAAAATTTGTCTTCGAGTCGAATACTAAATGACCTATCAGTTGATGACAAAATCTATGGAAATTCCAATGATCTGTTTTCAATTTAAGCGAGCTTGCTGTTTAAAGGTAGACTTAGTATTCTTGTGTCAATTTGTTTCAGTCTAGCATATTCGTTAGAAAACGCAACTGTAGCGCTTAAAAAAGAGGCAAGTATTAAAAAAATTTAGCGCTTTTCAAGAGAAGACAAAAGTTTTTTCTATCAGAGTCTGCTATAGTATAAAAAAGAAAGTGGCGTGAAAGTGGGGAAAAGAAAATGAAAATCAATTGGCGCAGAAATTTATTGATTTCATGGATTGGCTGTTTTTTTACTGGAGCAAGCTTCAGTTTGGTCATGCCTTTTTTGCCAGTTTACATTGAACAATTAGGGACGCCTAGATCACAAGTGGAGCTATTTTCGGGTTTGGCGATTTCGGTAACGGCGTTCGCAGCGGCGATTGTCTCACCTTTATGGGGGAGCTTGGCGGATCGCAAAGGCCGCAGACTGATGATGATCCGGGCGGCAGCTGGAATGACGGTGACGATGGGGTCGTTAGCCTTCGTACCGAATGTTTATTGGCTGTTAATCATGCGTTTCATGACTGGGGTATTATCAGGCTATATTCCCAATGCGACCGCCTTGATCGCTTCACAGGCACCGCGGCAGAAGAGTGGTTGGGCTTTAGGAACACTAGCAACCGGGGCAGTTGCTGGAAATCTGATAGGGCCTTCAATTGGTGGGATGTTGGCTCAATGGTTTGGATTGGAAAATGTATTTATTATCACGGGGATCATTTTATTGATTTGTACGATCTTGACTATATTTATGGTAAAGGAAGATTTTCGTCCAATCGAAAAGCAAAATGTGGTCAGTCTGACAGAATTACGCAAACGAATCGACCATATGCCTATTTTGATTGGTTTGTTTATCAGCACCTTGATTTTGCAGGTCGGGGCCACGAGTATCAGCCCAATTTTGACACTGTATATTCGCGATTTGAGCGGCACAAGCAATAACACCTTGTTGATTAGTGGGATGATTGTTTCGATTGCCGGTGTTTCCGCGATTGCATCGTCACCGACATTAGGTAAAATCGGGGATAAGATCGGAAATCACAAAGTCTTACTAGCGGGTCTTGTTTTGTCGTTGTTTTGTTTTATTCCGATGGCATTTGTGAAGACGCCCTTTCAATTAGGTGTGTTGCGTTTCTTCCTAGGTTTCTCAACGGGAGCTTTAATGCCTTCTATTAATACGTTAATCAGCAAGATCAGTCCACCAGAAGGAGTCAGCCGGATTTTTAGCTATAATCAAATGTTTAACAATTTTGGCCAAGTTATCGGACCGATGTTGGGGTCGACAGTTGCCCACACCATGGGCTATCCAGCGGTCTTTTTAGTAACGAGTGCTTGTGTGGTCGGTAATATTATTTTGAGTACGATTAATTTCCGGCAGCTGTTGGTGACTAAGACGAAGATCTAAAGCGGTTAAACTCATTGAGGATCATTGTAAAGAATGTTCTTGCGGTGTAAACGAATTATTAATTTGAAATAAACAAAAAACCAGTTACAATAAAGTAACTGGTTTTGTCTATGCTTCGACTTTTTTGGGTGAAACAAAACGTACGGCAATGATTGCGATGATACCAATAATTAGTGAAATAATTGTCGATAGTTCGAAGTTGTAAGAACCACTTTGCAAGGCACCGCCTAGATAACAAACGGCTTGTCCAATTGCGAAAGACCAAAATAATGTAACTAGGTATTTCATTAAGAGCACCTCTTTTCGCAGGAATTTCTAGGTTTAGTTTAGCATTTATTTTGAAAATGTAAAGAAAAGTCCAGTGTAAATAAGCAGAAAATCACGCAAAGTCCAATTTGTAATGTTTGTGGTATTGCGAATGAATTGAATTAGTAGAATAATATACGAACTAAGAATCAAACTAATTTTCAGATAAGAAAAATTAATTCATTAAACCGAAGTAGGATGTCAGTTCTACTTTTAGCAGTAAAAAGAAAAAGCCCAGTTTAGTAGAATGATATATGAACTGAGAATCAAACTAATTTTTCAGATAAGAAAAATTGATTCATTAAACCGAAGTAGGATGTCAGTTCTACTTTTAGCAGTAAAAAGAAAAAGCCCAGTTTAGTAGAATGATATACGAACTGAGAATCAAACTAATTTTTCAGATAAGAAAAATTAATTCATTAAACCGAAGTAGGAGGAAATCATGGACATCCCACAACTTTATACGAAAACTTCCTATTCATTATTGAAAAGTACGTTAACAATCAAAGAGTACGTGGCGGCGGCAAAGGCTCGTGGCTATTCAGCGATTGCAATCACCGATGAGAATGTCTTGTATGGCGCAGTCGAATTTTTTCAAGCCTGTAAGCAGCAAGCGATAGTTGGGATTATCGGTTTGGAGTTGGATTTTTTAATTGGAGAGACGGCTGAAAAGCTTTTACTATATGCTAAAAATGTAGCTGGTTATCAAGAGCTGATGCGCTTGTCTAGCACTCGAATGATGGCAGAAAAGCCTCAAACGTTGGCGGATTATCAAATTGAAGGAGAAAATTTAATTACGGTTCTGCCAATGGATAATTTGGCCGAGTCACCGGAAAATGTCTTACCCCATATAGTCGAGAAGCTCAAAGGCGAATTTTATTTGGGCGTTTCGCCAACTACGGAGGTCGCTGATTTACCCAATGATTTGACTAAAATCGCGCTTCATGAAGTAGCTTGTTTGGAAGCAACCGAAGCTTTTGCCATCAAGGTGATGAACCATATTCAAAGTGGAACCCAATTGCCGCGGGAGGAATTGACTAATCAATTAGGGGATAATTATTTAGTCGATATGCAGTCGTTGCTGACTCGTTTTACTGATGAAGCAGCTGTTAGGAATGCACAGCGACTTGTGGCGGCTTGTCAATTTGATTTACCATTGCATCAAAAATTATTACCTCATTACCCGGTACCGAATGGACAAACGGCTGAAGCTTATTTGCAGGAGCTGTGCTGGCAAAAACTGCCAGAACGGATTCAAAATGTTAGTGAAGAATACCGGCAACGACTCTCCTATGAATTAACGGTTATCCATACGATGGGTTTTGATGATTATTTCTTAATCGTTTGGGATGTGATGGATTATGTTCACCGCAGTCGGATTGTCTCCGGTGCGGGTCGTGGCTCAGCGGCCGGCTCATTAGTAGCCTATGTTTTGAGTATCACGGATGTGGATCCAATCAAATATAATTTACTATTTGAACGATTCTTGAATCCTGAGCGCAATAGCATGCCCGATATTGACTTGGATATTCCGGATAATAAGCGGAGTCAAGTTTTACAGTATGTCCACGAAAAATATGGTCACTTCCATGTGTCTCAGATAGCTACATTTGGAACGATGGCTGCCAAAATGGTTTTACGCGATGTTGGGCGCGTTTTTGGTTTGTCCCAAAGTGAAGCTAATCGCTGGTCCAAAGCGATTCCAAACCAACTGAAGATCACACTAAGCGCTGCCTATGAAAAATCTGAACCATTAAAACGCTTGGTCGCTCATGATGAGCGAAGTAGGCTCTTGTTCCAAACCGCCTTGACCTTAGAAGGACTGCCCCGTCATGTTTCGACTCATGCCGGTGGTGTCGTGATCAGTGATGCAAATTTATTGGAAATCGTGCCTTTACAAAATGGTTCCGAAGATATTTTATTGACTCAGTTTACGATGACCGATGTAGAGGCTATTGGTCTGTTGAAAATGGACTTTTTAGGTTTGCGAAACTTATCGATTATCGATAATGCGCTGCAAAATGTTCGCCGCGTTTATCAAGAAGACTTGAATCTAAAAACAATCCCGTTAGATGACCCTGAAACATTGGCGTTGTTCCAACGAGGGGCGACTAGTGGGGTTTTCCAATTTGAATCCGCGGGTATTCGCAAGGTACTGCGTAATCTACATCCGACCTCATTTGAAGATATCGTAGCAGTCAATGCCCTGTATCGGCCGGGGCCTATGCAAATTATTGATCAATTCATTGCCAGAAAGAACAGCAAAGAACCGGTGGATTTTCCGGATGCGTCAGTCCAACAAATATTAGCACCAACTTACGGCTTCATTGTTTACCAAGAACAAATCATGCAAGTTGCTGCTCAAATGGCTGGTTTTAGTCTAGGTGAGGCCGATATTTTACGGCGGGCGGTCAGTAAAAAGAAGAAAGAGCTATTAGATGAAGAGCGCCGACATTTTGTCAGCGGTGCAATTAGTCGTGGACACAGTCAAAAAAGTGCAGAAGAAGTTTATGATTATATCGAGCGCTTTGCTAATTATGGTTTCAATCGCTCCCACTCAGTGGCTTATAGCTTTGTAGGCTATCAAATGGCCTATTTAAAAGTTCATTATCCCGGTGCTTTTTATACAGCCTTGATGCAATCGGTCCGGAATGATCCAAAGAAATTGCGGGAATATATTGCCGAAGCTAATCGTGCGGGGGTAAAATTGTTGGCTCCAGATATTAATCGCAGTAATTATATCTTTACTTTAGTCGAAAAAAATTTGATTCGTTTCGGGCTAGATGCGATTAAAGGGATGCGACGTGATTTTGTCAGTGATATTTTGACGACTCGTAAAGAAGCCGGTCCTTTCAAGTCGTTGGATCAGTTCCTCTTACGGATCGAAACACGTTGGTTGAAGCAGGAATACATTGCTCCGCTGATTTTAATTGGAGCTTTTGATGAGCTACATGGCAATCGGCGAGAATTGGCTGATGGCTTGGAAGGCAAGATTCAAAACGTTCAGTATAGCGGGGGAAGTATGTCTTTATTAGATATTATGAGCTTGAAGGAACGACCTGCCGCTGATTATTCGTTAGCCGAGCGCTTGAATTACGAAGAGCAATACTTGGGCCTATATGTTTCTGGTCATCCGACCGAAAACTACCCGAAACTTTTAAAACAAAAGGATTTACGACCGATTACAGAGTTAGTTGTAGGTAAGCCAGCAAAGATTCTCTTCTATCTAAAGGAGATTCGTGAGATTCGCACAAAAAAAGGCGAACAGATGGCATTCTTAAGCGGAAATGATCAAAGTGGTGAAATCTCCTTAACACTGTTTCCTCAAACTTATCGGCGGTTGCGTGCAGATCTGGAAACGGAGCAGGTCTATCTAGTCCAAGGAAAAGTTGAGCGCAGTCGTTATGACCAAGCGCTACAGCTATTAGTAGAGGAAATGATCTTGGCCCAAACAGCGGAGGATCAACTTAGTGATCAGACACTCTTTTTAAGGGTTCAACAAAATCAAGACACGCCGGAAAGCCAACAAGCGATTGCCGATTGTTTGCAATTATCGCCAGGAAATGTGCCCGTAGTCATCTATTATGAAGAAAAACGACGAAAGATTGTGCTGGATAAAAAGTTTTGGATAGGGGTTAATGAGGCACTCTTAAATGCTTTACGTGACATATTAGGGGAACAAAACGTCGTAATAAGATGATTTCTTGTAACTTTCAAAAACTTTTTTCAAAATACCGGCTTTTCCTGAGGACATCCCAAGACTTTTGGAATGTTTTTTGGTAGAATGTACCATGAATTAAACGATGTACGTTTGTTTGAGAATACTTATGAGGTGAGAAAATGAAACGCATTGGAATTTTAACAAGTGGAGGAGACGCTCCCGGAATGAACGCAGCTGTTCGTGCAGTCGTTCGTAAAGCGATTTTTGAAGGCATGGAAGTTTATGGCATCAATTATGGTTTTGCCGGTTTAGTTGCTGGCGATATTCGTCGTTTGGATGTTGCTGATGTCGGTGACAAGATTCAACGAGGCGGAACTTTCTTATATTCAGCTCGTTATCCAGAATTTGCGACTGAAGAAGGTCAATTAAAAGGAATCGAACAATTGAAAAAATTCGGTATCGAAGGCTTAGTTGTTATCGGTGGTGACGGTTCTTATCATGGCGCGTTGGCTTTAACAAAACATGGCTACCCAGCTGTCGGTATTCCAGGAACAATCGATAATGATATTCCAGGAACAGACTTTACAGTCGGTTTCGATACAGCGATTAACACCGTTTTAGAATCTGTTGACCGAATCCGTGACACTGCAACTTCACACGTGCGTACATTCGTTATTGAAGTAATGGGACGTAATGCTGGTGATATCGCATTATGGTCTGGCGTTGCCGGTGGTGCGGATGAAATCGTCATCCCTGAACATGACTTCGATATGGAAAAAATTGCGAAGAAAATCCAAGCTGGTCGTGATCGTGGCAAGAAACATTGCTTGATCATCTTAGCTGAAGGTGTGATGGGCGGAAATGAATTTGCTGATCAATTAGCGGAATACGGCGACTTCCATACACGTGTCAGTGTATTAGGTCACGTTGTTCGTGGTGGTTCACCAACTGCACGCGACCGTGTATTAGCTAGCAAGTTTGGTTCATACGCAGTTGACTTATTACTAGAAGGTAAAGGCGGCTTGTGTATCGGAATTCGTGACAATGAAGTTGTTGCATCTGATATCGTTGATACATTAGAAAACAACAAACACAAACCAGATCTATCATTGTATGAATTAAATCATCAAATCTCATTTTAATCTCGTTAATAATAGTGAAGACTATATATTATAAACAATCAAGAACAAGAATGGAGCGTATTACGTAATGAAAAAGACGAAAATCGTTAGTACATTAGGACCAGCAAGTAACTCGGTTGAAAAAATCTCTCAATTAATTGAAGCTGGTGCAAATGTGTTCCGTTTCAACTTCTCACACGGAGATCACGAAGAACAATTATCACGTATGAACATGGTTCGTGAAGCAGTCGAAAAAACAGGGAAAGATGTTGGTATTCTTTTAGATACTAAAGGTGCTGAAATCCGTACAACTGTTCAAGATACAACAGACGCTGATTATGGTCGCGCTGGTTATATCGAATTTAACGTTGGCGATGAAACACGTATCTCAATGGATCCTGAATTAAAAGGAACAAAAGAAAAAATCGCTGTAACTTATCCAGGACTATTCGACGATGCTCACATCGGTGGACACATCTTGTTTGATGATGGCTTGATCGACATGGAAATCGTTGGTAAAGATGAAGCAAACCGTGAATTAGTAATGGTTGTTAAAAATGCTGGTATGTTAGGTTCTCGTAAAGGGGTAAATGCTCCTGGAATCTCAATCAACTTACCTGGGATTACTGAAAAAGATGCAGACGATATCCGTTTTGGTTTAGATAACGACATCAACTTTATCGCTGCAAGTTTTGTTCGTAAAGCACAAGACGTTCTTGATATCCGTGAAATTCTTGAAGAAAAAAATATGACACACGTGCATATTTTCCCTAAAATCGAATCACAAGAAGGAATTGACAATATCGACGAAATTATCAAAGTTTCTGATGGTATCATGATTGCTCGTGGAGACATGGGTGTTGAAATCGCTCCTGAATTAGTACCGATGGTTCAAAAACGCATCATCAAAAAATGTAACTATGCTGGCAAACCAGTTATCACAGCAACTCAAATGTTAGAATCAATGCAAGAAAACCCACGTCCAACTCGTGCGGAAGCTTCTGACGTTGCCAACGCTGTGTTTGACGGAACAGATGCTACTATGCTTTCTGGTGAATCTGCAAATGGTAAATACCCAGTTGAAGCTGTAGGTACAATGGCTCGGATTGATATGGAAGCTGAAGCTGCATTATCAGAATTAGGTTCATTCCAAATCAATGAATTCGATAAATCAAACGTAACTGAAACAATCGGTTTATCTGTTGCTCGCGCTGCGAAAAACTTAGGCGTTAAAACAATCGTTGCTGCGACTGAATCAGGCCATACGGCTCGGATGATCTCTAAATACCGTCCAGATGCTGACATCTTGGCTGTTACTTTTGATGAAAATACTAAACGTAGCTTGATGATTAACTGGGGTGTGTACCCAACTGTTGCGGAAAAACCAACAACAACTGATGAAATGTTTGACTTAGCTGCTCAAAAAGCGGTTGACTTAGGTTTTGCTAAAGAAGGCGACTTAATCTTGATCACTGCTGGTGTACCGGTTGGTGAACGTGGTACAACCAACGTTATGAAGGTTCAAATGATCGGTTCTAAATTATTAGAAGCACAAGGTATCGGCGAATCAACAGTTGTCGCTCATGCGGTTGTTGCTAAATCTGCCGAAGAAGCAATCAAAAATGCGAAAGATGGTATGGTTTTAGTTGTTCCAACAACCGATAAAGACTATATGCCTGCAATCGAAAAAGCAGCTGCTTTGATTGTTGAAGATGGCGGTTTGACTTCACATGCAGCAGTTGTCGGAATCGCTCAAGATATCCCTGTTGTTGTCGGAGCAAAAGACGCAACCTCAACAGTCGTTGATGGTGAATTAGTCACTGTTGACCCTCGTCGTGGAATCGTCTACCGTGGACAAACAACAGCAATCTAAATTTTAGATTGCGGGAAGCGGACCAATTCGTTGGTTCGCTTTTCTTCTTGCTTAAATGATTAAAAGAATAAATTAACTCAACAAAGCGCGTGATAACGTTTTTTATAGGTGTCAAGAAAATTTCATTGACAAAGAATTTTTACACCTGTATAATAGCGATTGTTGCTTAGAGGTGATGAATAATGAAATGGTCGATTGGCGAATTGCGCCGCTACAAAGAAGAAGCATTGAACTTTTCAGAAACGGTCGATGTAAATGATGCATTAACAGCACGGGATAAAGAAGTCTTAGCAGTTGCTCCAGTAACTGTCGAAGGAATCTTGTCGGTGGGAAAAAATGAATATATTTTACATTATCGCTTGAAAACAATTGTAACTGTTCCTTCAGCTCGCTCCTTGGAACCAGTTGATCTACCACTTGATCTTTCAGTGGATGAAGTATTCATGACTAGGGAGCAATGGTCTTCAATGGAAGAAGAACGAGACGAAGAGATTCTTGTCTTAGACAATGATACGATCGACTTGACAGATTCTATCGAAGATAACATTTTATTAGCGATTCCGCTGCAAGTCTTTTCAGAAGCAGAGCGACAATCCGATGAGTTACCAAAAGGAAACGATTGGGAAGTCGTGAGTGAAGAAGAGTATCTGCAGAAAAAAGAATCTGCTGAAACAATTGATCCTCGTCTTGCGAAATTATCTGAGTTATTCAATGAATCAGAGGATGACAAGTAAGATTGGAATAAAATGTATCAGTAATTGATACTTCATTTTACAAGGAGGTGTAACACCAATGGCAGTACCAGCTAGAAAAACATCAAAAGCTAAAAAGAACAAACGTCGTACTCACTACAAATTAACCATCAAAGGTTTGAACGAATGTCCAAACTGTGGCGAAATGAAGAAGAGCCATCACGTATGTGCCAACTGTGGCTACTATGATGGAAAAGATGTTATGTCTAAAGAAGCATAAGCACTTTTTAATAGAGAAAGTCAAAACCTCAAGACTAACCATGGAGTCTTGGGGTTTTTTTCTTGAATTAGCAGATCGCTTGTCTAAAGTTTTTCTCACTCCATTTCTATCATTAGATAAATTGCTATTATTGGAGAAAAATGGACGGGCTCATCTGATTTTTCTCAAATCAAGGAAGTTTTAGCTGCTTTTTAGATGAAAAACACTATTCATTTTCCATTCTCACTTTCTTAGGATATAATGAGAAACGTATCGAGAATTAGGCGACCGTTGCCTGCTTCGCTGTAAGTATTATGTTAGCAGTAGAAGCGAGGGACAGTTTATACGAATTGAAACATTCAGTAAAAAGGTTTCGGTAGTATGAGCTGGGGCTACGAGTCAAAATACGAACTAGGAGGATAATTATGTCAAAACAACAATTCGGTGTCGTGGGTATGGCGGTAATGGGGAAAAATCTAGCCCTAAATATTGAAAGCCGCGGCTATTCTGTCGCTTTGTATAATCGGACAGGCTCAAAAACAGAAGAGGTTGTTGCGGACCATCCTGATCGCAACTTGAAAGCAACTTTTTCAATTGAAGAATTTGTTGATTCAATCGAAAAACCACGTCGGATCATGTTAATGGTCAAAGCTGGCGCTGCTACTGACGCAACGATCCAATCATTATTGCCTCATTTAGATAAAGGGGACATTTTGATTGATGGCGGGAATACATTCTTTAAGGATACCATTCGCCGTAATGAAGAATTAGCCAACTCAGGAATCAACTTCATTGGTACGGGGGTTTCCGGTGGTGAAAAGGGTGCCTTAGAAGGTCCTTCAATGATGCCAGGTGGACAAAAAGAAGCGTATGACTTAGTAGCGCCGATTTTTGAACAAATTGCTGCTAAAGCTGAAGATGGCGAACCTTGCGTCACATACATTGGCCCTAATGGTGCTGGTCACTATGTAAAAATGGTGCATAATGGGATCGAATATGGCGATATGCAATTGATTGCTGAGTCTTATGACTTAATGAAACAACTATTAGGCCTGTCAGTTGATGAAATGGCAGAAGTCTTCTCAGAATGGAATAAAGGCGAATTAGACAGCTATTTGATTGAGATTACGGCAGATATCTTAACCCGTAAAGATGATGAAGGAACTGGTGAAGCGATTGTTGATGTGATCAAAGACGCTGCAGGAAACAAAGGAACCGGTAAATGGACTTCGCAAAGTGCTTTAGACTTAGGTGTACCATTACCATTGATTACTGAATCAGTGTTTGCACGTTTCATTTCTGCTTACAAAGACGAACGTGTCGCTGCCAGCAAAGTTCTATCAGCACCTGCTCCTTATAAATTCGAAGGGGACAAAGCAGAGTTGATCGAAAAAATTCGCGAAGCGCTGTACTTCAGTAAAATTATGAGCTATGCACAAGGATTCTCTCAATTACGCGCAGCTTCAAAAGAATTCGATTGGGATCTGCCATTTGGTGAGATTGCGAAAATTTGGCGTGCTGGCTGTATCATTCGTGCTCGTTTCTTGCAAAAGATTACAGATGCTTATGAAAAGGATGCGGATCTTGCGAACTTGATGTTAGACGATTACTTCAAAGAAATCACCGCTAAATATCAACAAGCAGTGCGTGAAGTTGTGGCGATTGCAGTTCAAGCAGGAATTCCAGTCCCTACGTTCTCTTCAGCAATCACTTATTATGACTCTTACCGGGCAGAACGTTTACCAGCAAACTTAATTCAAGCACAACGTGATTACTTTGGAGCGCATACTTATGAACGGACTGATAAAGCAGGAATTTATCACTACAGCTGGTATGATGAAGAATAGCATGAGTTATTTAACAGGTTCATGTAAGTAGCTATAGCTTTTTAATAATTTTAGCCCTATAATGGTATAGGTTTAATGAAAACAACTTGGAAAGGAACTAAAAAAATGAGTAATATTCTGATCATTGAAGATGAAAAAAATCTAGCTCGTTTTGTCGAACTAGAATTGAAACACGAAGGCTATGATACAGAAGTTCATTATAATGGTAGAACCGGCCTTGAAGCTGCTTTAGAAAGCGATTGGGATGCGATTTTACTTGACTTGATGCTTCCAGAGTTAAACGGTTTGGAAGTTTGCCGCCGTGTTCGCCAGGTGAAAAATACACCGATCATCATGATGACAGCGCGTGACTCTGTAATTGACCGCGTTTCTGGTTTAGATCATGGTGCCGATGACTATATCGTCAAACCTTTTGCGATTGAAGAGCTATTAGCACGTTTGCGTGCCTTACTTCGTCGAATCGATATCGAAGGCGACAAGAATGTTGCTAAACAAACGACCATTACGTATCGTGATTTAACGATTGAAAAAGAAAACCGTGTCGTGCGTCGCGGTAACGAAATTATCGAATTAACGAAACGTGAATACGAATTACTATTGACGCTAATGGAAAATGTCAATGTCGTTCTGGCCCGCGATGTATTATTAAACAAAGTTTGGGGCTATGAAACGGAAGTAGAAACCAACGTTGTTGATGTGTATATTCGTTACCTACGTAATAAAATCGATGTACCAGGTGAAGACAGCTATATTCAAACTGTTCGTGGTACTGGGTACGTTATGCGCTCATGAGAAAATTTATAAAGAAACAAAGAGAACTGAAAGGGCCCTCGCTTACCATCAAGTGGGCCTTTACAAGTTCTTTCTTTATATTCGTGGTGTTTACGATTTTTGCGGTGATTACCTATAAGTCATCCGTGAATTTAATCGTGACAAAAGAGCGAACCAACGTTGAACGCACGATCTCTGAAGTAACTTCTCGCTTAGCGAATGCTGATGAAGAGTTAACGTTGGTGAACACCTATCGAACGTTGACAGAAACAGATAACCGCGATAATTCCATGTACGATCAAAACATGACCTTAGAAGGCAATATGATGCGGATCGATGATTTTATTTCTGAGCTAGGACAACGCCAATTGTCATTAGATATTTATAACTTAGATAAAAAGTTGATTTTTAAAACACAGAAAGATTATCAGCCCTTAGTTCAGACAGAACATAAAGCGCCGACGATCGTGACTGTCGATGAGAAGAACGGATTCCTTTCTGTTGAGCCAATCTATTCTAAGAAGACACGAGAAAAGATCGGTTATGCCCAGATTTTCTATGAATTGTCTGATTTTTATGAAATGCGTAGTAAATTATTATTGACCTTGATCGTTTTAGAGATTGTCTCGTTGCTGTTAAGCAGCTTCTTAGGCTTTTTGCTGTCCTCTTATTTCTTGAAGCCAGTTAAAATCCTTCGAGATACAATGGAAATTATTCGACAGGACCCTCAGGCCGAAGTACGTGTGCCTGATATTACCACTAACGATGAGTTAGCTGATTTAGCGGTGATCTTTAACGACGTAATCGATCGTATTCGAATGTATATTGAGCAACAAGAACAATTTGTTGAAGATGTTTCCCATGAGCTTAGAACACCGGTTGCGGTGATCGAGGGACATTTAAACATGCTGAACCGTTGGGGAAAAGACGATCCTGAAATATTGGATGAGTCTATTCAAGCTAGCTTGCAAGAGCTCGTTCGGATGAAGAGCCTTGTCCAAGAGATGCTGGACTTGTCACGAGCAGAACAAGTAGATGTCTATTATGGAAATGAAACGTCTAAAGCAAAAGAAGTGACCTATCAAGTCTTTAATAATTTTAAATTGCTTTATCCCGAATTCACTTTTACGCTAGACGATGATTTAACTGGCGAGAAAATTTTGAAAATTTATCGTAATCACTTGGAGCAAATTCTGATTATTATTTTGGATAATGCCGTGAAATATTCAACGGATCGCAAAGAAGTGCATATATCTGTGTCATCGACGTTGAATGAGTTTGAAATAGCTATCCAAGATTTTGGTGAAGGGATACCAGATGAGGACATTGATAAAGTCTTTAATCGTTTTTATCGAGTTGACAAGGCTCGTGCTCGAACAAAAGGTGGAAACGGTCTAGGACTATCGATTGCTCATAAACTTTTAGAGAGCTATAAAGGGAGTATCAGTGTTGAAAGCTCCGTCGGAAAAGGAACAATTTTTAGAATTTTCATCCCAATGGTGGAAGAGAAAACAGCCGAGTGATATTCGGCTGTTTTTTTATGCGAAAGATTAGAAAGCATTTTATCAAGATAGCGTTATTTTTGTTTTAAAATCGAACGTTGTTTTAGACTTCTTGGCGAACGTTCGAGAAATGAAAAAGTTTCAAAAAAATTGCAAAAAATAGTTGCAAAATTGCTTGATGATTGCTATATTATTATCTGTTCCCAAGAGAAAAAAGCATCTCAAAAAAAAATAGAAATATTTGTTGACGGATGAAAAATCTTGTGGTATTTTTATAAAGTCGCTTGAACGAAATAGAAAGCAAACTTGTTTTTTTATCAAAAAGTTTTTAAATGAAAGTTGTTGACTTTTAAATAAAAAGCTGTTAAGATATAAAAGTTGCTGAAACAAAGCGGCAAACAATGTAGACCTTTGAAAACTGAACGAATAAAACAAACCAAATGTGTAGGGCGTTTCTTTTTTA
>NZ_BCQF01000017.1 GCF_001544295.1 Enterococcus pseudoavium NBRC 100491 | reverse complement strand
TTTTTAAAACTTTTTTGAAGTTCTTATTAGAAGTTGTCGTCATCGTTTGATGCGACTTTGATAGAATAACTGAAATCTCGTTATCTGTCAACAACATTTTTAGGTGTTCCGAAAGATTTTTTTCTGTCTCAGAACATAAAATAATATAGCAGTTTTAAAGGATTTGGTCAACGAAAAAGTGAAGATTTTATTCACTTTTTTTAAACACGATGAATAAAAATAAATCCAGGTATTTCGTTCGTTTTTTTGTTTTTTGAGAGGGCTTTTTTATCTTATCAATAAATTAATTTTCGCTATTTTATTTTTGATTTTTCCTTAACCCTGATGCTGACTTTCGCCTTCCCGTGATTTCTTTGGTAAAATAGGTATGGAATAATTTTTATATGGACGGAGGAACTACTAATGAAAGTATTAGTTGCAGATGATGATAAAGAAATCGTCGAACTACTTAGTATTTATTTGCATAATGAAGGTTATGAAGTGGTAAAAGCCTACGATGGCAAAGAGGCGCTAAGTAAGCTTCGAACTACAAATGATATTGCTTTACTACTATTAGATATAATGATGCCCGTAATGGATGGCATGCAAGTTGTAAAAGAACTCAGAAAAGAATCACAAATTCCAATCATTATGCTGACCGCTAAAACAACCGATATGGATAAAATTAAAGGCTTGGTTGCTGGAGCTGATGATTATGTAACCAAACCTTTCAACCCTTTAGAAGTTATGGCACGGGTAAAATCTTTGTTACGTCGGACGAAAATGCACGTAGCTGAAGATCAGCCAGATATTCTTGAAATCCAATCCTTGATCATCAATAAGGATTCCCACGAAGTAAAAACGGTTGATGGAAAGGAAATTCAATTAACAGCTTTGGAATTTGGAATTTTGTATTTACTAGCCAGCCATCCAAATCGTGTTTTCAGTGCAGATGAAATTTTTGAACGAGTGTGGAAACAAGAGAGCATTGTTTCAGCCAAAACAGTCATGGTTCACGTTAGCCATCTGCGTGATAAAATCGAAGAAGCCACTGATGGTGAAAAAGTGATCCAAACCGTTTGGGGCGTGGGTTATAAGATTGATGCAAAATAAAGTAGATAAGAAAAAAAGAATCACCCTTACTTCTAAGGAGATCAGCGAACTAATCGCAGAGGGAATCATTACCGTCATCTTGTTACTTCTATTGAATGTCGCGATTTTGGTTCTTTTCACACAAATGCTGAATAATTCACCGGATCTATCGGATGCAATTTATCGTTCAAAAAATATTTTTGCTAACAGTCTCAATAGTGATATTTTTTGGAGTGGACGTAATTTTGTTATACCACTTTTCTTTATTATTGATATTTTAGTTGTTTTTTGGCGATTGATCCGCCGCTATCGACAAATGCAGCTGCGCCATATTATCAACGAACTTCATTACATCGCTAATGGTAATTATGACTACCGGATCCCCTTTGAATTACGTGGGGACCTCAGTAAAGTTGTCGATAGCATCAACGGCTTAGTTGATAGTACAGTGGCTGCAATTGAGGATGAACGCGCGATTGAAAAATCAAAAGATGAGTTAATTACCAATGTTAGTCATGATATTCGTACGCCGCTAACTTCGATTATTGGCTATCTTGGTTTGATTGAAGATGGACAATATCAAAATACTGATGAGATTCTTAAATATACTAGTATCGCCTACAAAAAAGCCAAACAGATGAAATCTTTAGTCGAAGATTTATTTGAATACTCCAAGGTTCGCCAACCTTCTGTGCCCGTCAATAATGTTTCGTTTGACATGGTCCAGCTCTTAGAACAATTGGCTGCTGATTTTGAATTAGAAGCGAAAAAGAAAAATATTCAAATTCAGGTCGACTCGAAAGAAAGTCAATTGATCATGGACGGTGATACCGAAAAACTAGTGCGAGTTTTCAATAATCTTATTACCAATGCCTTAAAATATGGGGCCGAGGCCACTAAAATTGTGATTGAGATTGAAAAATCGAAGAACGAAGCTGTGGTTACCGTTAAGAACAACGGCACTTCTATTCCACGAGAAGCTCTAGATCAATTGTTTGACCGCTTTTATCGAGTTGACGGCTCTCGCTCACAAGAAATCAGCGGAACAGGTTTAGGATTAGCCATTGCACAGAATATCGTCAATCTACATGGCGGTTATATTTACGCTCAATCAAACGATGACTGGACGTCTTTTATCATTCATCTTCCCCTTATTAAAAACCAAGTAAAAACGATTTCGGATAATCATTGACTTTAAATATTTGATTGCTTATACTGGTCTCAATAAGATATGCAGGAAACCAAGTACGTAGGTTTGTTTTTTTAGAGAGTTGATGGCTGGTGGAAATCAACAAAACAACTTAGGGAATTCCAGTTTCACAGTCTGCGTTTCTTGAAAGAGAAACCGGGTGACGTCGATATCCGTCAATCAAGTGCAGCCAAGGCTGAATTTGGGTGGTACCGCGAAATTCAACACCGTTTCGTCCCTATTTATGGGATGAGACGGTGTTTTTTTATTTTAAGGGAGGAAAAAATAATGCTGGATGTAAAAATGATTCGTAACAACTTTGCTGAAGTAAATGAGAAATTAGCAACTCGTGGGGTAAAAGAAGAGGTCTTAAAACGTTTCTTAGACCTTGATGAACAACGTCGTCAACTATTAGTAAAAACCGAAGAATTAAAAAAATATCGAAATGATGTTTCTAATGAAATTGCCAAGTTGAAACGCGAAAAAAATGATGCCGCAGATAAAATCGCTGAAATGAAAGAAGTCGGAATTAAAATCAAAGATTTTGATATTCAAGTAGCTGAAATTGATGCTCAATTAACGGAGATCGCTACTACTTTGCCAAACTTACCACATGAATCTGTACCAATCGGTGAAGATGAAGATGATAACGTTGAAGTTCGTCGTTGGAGTGCACCACGTCAATTCGCTTTTGAACCAAAACCCCATTGGGAAGTCGCTGAAAATCTTGATATCTTAGATTTTGAACGCGGCGCAAAGGTTGCCGGCAGCCGTTTTGTCTACTATAAAGGATTAGGTGCCCGTTTAGAGCGTGCGGTTTACAACTTTATGTTGGATGAGCACGTCTATGAACAAGGCTATACTGAAATGATCACGCCTTACTTAGTAAATAGCAAGTCTATGTTTGGTACTGGACAATTTCCTAAGTTCAAAGAAGATGTCTTCCAAGTTGAAGATCGTGATTTAACACTGATTCCAACAGCAGAAGTTCCATTGACCAACTACTATGCTGATGAGATCTTGGATGGGAAAGATTTACCGATTTATTTTACTGCCCTATCACCTTCTTTCCGTTCTGAAGCCGGTAGTGCTGGTCGTGATACACGTGGTCTGATTCGCTTACATCAGTTCCATAAAGTAGAAATGGTTAAATTCAGCGACAAAGAAACTTCTTACGATGAACTAGAGAAAATGACGCACAATGCTGAAATCCTTTTACAAAAATTAGATTTACCATATCGTGTAATTACGTTATGTACAGGGGATATGGGCTTCTCAGCTGCTAAAACTTATGATTTAGAAGTTTGGGTTCCCGCTCAAAATACTTATCGTGAAATTAGCTCTTGCTCAAACTGTGAGGATTTCCAAGCGCGCCGGGCAATGATCCGTTATCGTGATGAAGATGGAAAAGTTCAGTATACTCATACATTGAATGGATCTGGGTTAGCCGTTGGTCGGACAGTCACTGCCATTTTGGAAAACTATCAAAACGAAGATGGCTCAGTAACAATTCCTGACGTTTTAGTACCTTACATGGGCAATGTTAAGGTCATCAAAAAAGAAAATTAAGCAAAAAACAGCGACCTCGAATTTTCGAGGTCGCTGTTTAAATATAAAGGCGGTCAATTGTGACCGCCTTTTCGTTATTATTGTTCTACTGAATAATTTGGTGCTTCTTTGGTAATTTGAACATCATGGGGATGTGATTCTTTTAACCCATTACCGCTCATTTGGACAAATTGTGCATTTTCACGTAAATGTGCTAAATCACCAGCACCTACATAACCCATTCCTGCTTTTAAACCGCCGATCATTTGGAAAATAATGTCTGCTGCTGATCCTTTATATGCCACCCGTCCTTCGATTCCTTCTGGAACCAATTTGTTGGCCTCGTTGACGCCGCTTTGGAAATACCGATCACTTGATCCTTTTTCCATCGCACCTAATGACCCCATTCCACGATAGGTTTTGAAACGACGGCCTTGATAAATCTCAAACTCGCCCGGAGATTCGTCGGTCCCAGCCAACATTGAACCTAACATGACTGCATGTCCACCAGCCGCTAGAGCTTTTACGATATCACCGGAATATTTAATCCCGCCATCAGCAATAATAGCCTTACCGTATTGACGGGCAACTGAAGCCGCATCGTAAATTGCCGTTAATTGTGGTACTCCGACACCTGCAACTACTCGGGTTGTACAGATTGAACCAGGTCCGATCCCAACTTTCACTACGTCTACACCTGCATCGTAAAGAGCTTTAGCTCCTTCAGCTGTTGCAATATTCCCAGCAATTAAAGTAGCCTCTGGGAAGGTTTTACGAATTTCACCAATCTTACGTAATACCCCCGCACTGTGACCATGTGCTGTATCGATTACAATCGCATCCACACCTGCGTCTAACAATGCTTCAGCACGCTCAAATGTATCACTAGTAACCCCCACAGCAGCCGCAACTAAAAGGCGACCATGTTTGTCTTTAGCTGCATTCGGAAATTCGATAACTTTTTCAATATCTTTGATCGTAATCAATCCGCTTAGACGACCTTCATCATCGACAATCGGTAATTTTTCAATTTTATGTTTTTGCAATATCTTTTCAGCATCTTGTAATTTTGTTCCGATTGGAGCTGTTACTAAACCGTCTTTCGTCATTACTTCATGAATTGGAATTTCATAATCGGTTACAAAACGCATATCACGGTTTGTAATGATTCCAACTAATTTACGATTTTCCAAGGTTTCTACGATCGGCACACCACTGATGCGGTAACGACTCATTAAATCTTCTGCATCTCGAACTTTATGTTCAGGTGTTAAGAAAAATGGATCAATGATCACACCACTTTCCGAACGTTTTACTTTACGAACCTCATCTGCTTGGGCAGCAATACTCATGTTCTTATGGATAACTCCTAGCCCGCCTTGACGGGCCATCGCGATCGCCATTTTACTATCTGTTACAGTATCCATACTTGCACTCATCAACGGAATGTTTAATTTGATATTTTTTGCCAATTGCACACTCATATCCACTTCATTTGGCAATACATGACTTTCAGCTGGAATCAACAAAACATCATCAAATGTCAGACCTTTTTTTGCAAATTTCGTTTCCCAATTAGACATTGTTCGTTACCACTCCCCAGAATTATTTTTAATAAAGAAACTAACAGAATCAACGAGTGAAGTCAATAACTTGCACCGAAATACTCATTTAACCCTTATTTTTTTGTTCTCGAACAGGAACCCTCCTAATTTTCAACTCACCTATTTGGTTAACCGTTTTATTCTTTTTGGTTGTCAAAAATCGTATAGCTTCCTTACATTGGCAATGAATTAACTTTCCATTCTGACTTACTGTCGCTCTTCATAACAGCTTTACCTTTTGATTCTTGAAATCCAATAACACTGCACTAATTTATAGATAAAAAAAGAGTACACATATCGAATATGCGCACTCTTATTGATCTACTATTTACGTGGTGCACTTGCTAAACTGCTGATGATTCCAAAACGTTTTTTCAAGTAATAGCGGACTGCCAATGCTATAGCTGCTAAAACGACCATAACCATTGGATCAAGAATCGGATTCAAGGATGGTGGTAATAGTGCGGTACCATTAAAAACTAAGAACCAAACAAGGGTAACTGACCCTAACATCAGAACGGTCTTCCAAGTTTTCGGTTTCTTTGATTTGTCTGCCCCTGGTTGTTCATATTGATAAACAAACAGATACATCATGTAGAAAATCAATCCACCGACTGCTGAAGCTACAATTAATGCAGTTAAACCATACGTTACTGTTTGTGTTCCACGTGAAACAAACAGACCCATAATTCCCGTAAGTAGTCCCAACATTCCAAAAATCATTAAGAAATTATCTAACCACATCAATGATGCAGTAGTAGATTTTTTCTGTTCAGCAGGTTTGTTAACGATGGTATCCAACCGTTCCGAAACGGTCCCGAATAATTGACGGGCCGTTTTTCCCGTTTTCTGTTCTTCAACCATTGTCGGCAACATCTCATTTAAGGCTACGATTGTTTGTTCTTCCGTTAAATTCGCCGCTTTTAGAGCTTTTTTCAAATCAAAAATGTACTGCTCATTCCGCTTAGTCAACTTAGCTTCAAGTTCACTATTTTCCGCGTTTAATGCGCGTAATTTTTCTGGTTCCATGGTGTTCTTTCCTCCTTAAACGTTGAAACGGAACAACATTACATCGCCGTCTTGCACGACATAATCTTTTCCTTCTAATCTAACACGGCCAGCTTCTTTTGCTGCGTGCATACTGCCATATTTATTTAAATCTTCAAAAGAGACTGTTTCAGCACGAATAAAACCACGTTCGAAATCAGTATGGATAATCCCAGCCGCTTGAGGAGCTTTCATTCCTTTACGGAAAGTCCACGCACGAACTTCTTGTTCTCCGGCAGTAAAATACGTAGCTAGGCCTAATAAGGAGTAAGCGGTCCGAATCAATTGGTCTAAGCCAGATTCCTCAATGCCCATCGCTTCCAGGAATTCAGCCTTATCTTCTTCTTCCAACTCAGCAATTTCTTCTTCCGCTTCGGCACAGACAACGATCACTTCTGAATGTTCGCTCGCCGCAAAATTACGGACCGTTTGAACATACGCATTGTCATCTGGATTAGCAACTGTGTCTTCATCAACATTGGCTACATAAAGAACCGGTTTGCTCGTCAATAAAAATAACCCTTTAACGATTTTTTGTTCCTCTTCGCTAAATTCAATAGTTCGAGCAGATTGTCCTTCTTCTAGAACAGGTTTTAATTTATCCAAAACTGCTAATTCTGCTACTGCATTTTTTTCTTTCGTTTTCGCTACCTTTGCTACCCGCGTGTAACGTTTGTTAACTGAATCCAAATCGGCCAAAACTAACTCTAAGTTGATTGTTTCGATATCTTCTAACGGATCCACTCGACCTTCGACGTGTGTAATGTTTTCATTATCAAAACAGCGTACAACATGGCAAATTGCATCTACTTGACGGATATGACTCAAGAATTGATTCCCTAAGCCTTCCCCTTTACTAGCGCCCTTTACGATCCCAGCAATATCAGTAAATTCAAAAGTCGTTGGAACTGTTTTTTTCGGATGAACTAATTCAGTCAGACGTTCCAACCGCCAATCAGGTACTTCTACCATGCCCACATTTGGATCAATTGTCGCAAAAGGATAGTTAGCAGCTTCTGCACCTGCTTTCGTAATTGCATTAAATAAGGTAGATTTACCAACGTTTGGTAAACCTACGATTCCGGCTGTTAAGGCCATAGTCTACTTCACTCTTTCTCTATTAAGGAATTATGCTTGGGAAGAATCATTTTTCTTCTCAAGGATTTTTTTCATTTTCTTTTCAAAATCACGACGCGTCATCATCACGATATGTCCACAGTTGACACATTTGATCTTGATATCCGCACCCATACGAATAATCTCCCAGCGATTTGTCTGGCAGGCATGCGGTTTCTTCATCTCAACGACATCACCTAAGTCATACATCTAACAAACCCTCCTCATTCGTACTAAAAATTTTTATTCATCAAAGTGAATGTTTAAAATGTCCAAGATCCGGGTCAGATCGGAAGGGGAAAGATATTCAATCGAAATCTTGCCTTTGCCGTCTTTTTCAACGATCTCAACACCGGTTCCGAATTTATCCATCAGACGATCTTCACTTTCTCGTAAATAATACGGTTTTTCTTTGGCCAAGCGGGGACCTTTTTTCTTGTCTTTCGCTTTGCCTTCATTATATTCATTCACGATTTGTTCTAACTGACGGACCGTCAAATTTTCTTTCACTGCCCGATTCGCTAGTTTTAAGATTTGATCTTTTTTCTTTAGGCCCAGCAATGTTCGCGCTTGTCCCATCGATAAGCGTTCATCTTGTACCATTTCTTTAACTAATTTAGGTAACGTCAACAAGCGCAGGTAATTAGCGATATACGGTCGACTTTTGCCTAAACGATTGGCTACATCAGCCTGGGTCAATTTTAGATTTTTCATCAACATCTCGTAGGCCTCGGCTTCTTCTAGCGGGTTTAAATCTTCCCGCTGTAAGTTTTCCAAAACCGCAATTTGCATCATTGCTTCCTCATCAAATTCGCGAACAATTGCCGGAATAGTTTCTTTACCAGCTAATTTTGAAGCTCTAAAACGTCGTTCCCCAGCAATTAGTTCATAACCTTTAACAGCAGATTTTCTTACAATAATTGGTTGGAAAACGCCGGATTGTTCAATCGAGTTGGCTAATTCTTGCAAAGTTGTTTCATCAAATGATTTTCGCGGTTGATACGGGTTGGGACGTAAATCACTTAAAGGAATCTCAACCACTTGATCCTTTTTCATATCGACTTCCTCAATCTCGGAAAGATCTTGGAATAAAGCATCGATTCCACGGCCTAAACCTTTACTTTTGCTCACGAACTAACACTTCCTTTGCTAGAGCTTGATACACTTCCGCACCTTTTGAGCGTGGATCATAATCAATGATCGGTTTGCCATGACTAGGTGCTTCGGATAAGCGAACATTGCGCGGAATAATTGTGTCATACACTTTTTCTTGGAAATAACGCCGAACCTCTTCTACCACTTCTGCCCCAAGATTGGTCCGTGCATCATACATCGTCAATAATACGCCCTCAATCTCTAAACCAGGATTGAAATGTTTTTGAACTAATCGTACAGTGTTCAAAAGCTGACTTAGCCCTTCTAAAGCGTAATACTCACATTGAACCGGGATCAAAATCGCATCGCTAGCTGTAAAAGCATTAATCGTTAAATGTCCTAATGATGGTGGGCAATCGATTAATATGAAATCATAGTCATCACTAACCTCAGCTAAAGCACTCTTTAGGCGAGATTCCCGGGCCATCATCGAAGTCAATTCAATCTCTGCACCAGCTAACTGCAAAGTCGCAGGAACGATTGATAAGTTCTCCCGTGAAGTTTGAACAATTGTCTCCTTAATCGGAACTTCATTGACTAAAACATCATAAATATCTTGTTTCACGTCCGGTTTACGTACCCCTAAGCCACTGGTGGCGTTGCCCTGTGCATCACTGTCGATCAGCAAGACTTTTTTACCATCATAAGCTAAGCACGCCCCCAAATTAACAGTCGTCGTCGTTTTACCAACGCCGCCTTTTTGGTTTGCAACAGATATGATCCGTGCCATCTAATTTCCTCCTAATTCACCATAAGCTCTTCATTTTTTCTATCGAAAGCCTACTATTTCACGTAACTAATTTTATTTTATTTCAAGGGCTGCTTATTCGGCAGACCTGGTTTACGTGGATATTTCTTTGGGGTTTCTTTCTTCTTTTGTACTGTAATGATGTGACGCGTATCACCATTTGGCAGTGAAACGTCTTCAGCTTGGATTAATTTCCCACCAAGCAAGGCAATAGCGGGTCTTGCTTCAGTTAATTCTTCCTCACTTTTCGCCGCTTTTAGGGCAAAGAAATAACCATCTTTTTTCACTAACGGCAAACAAAGCTCTGTCAGAACATTTAAACGCGCGACTGCTCGAGCCGTTACAAAATCATAAGCTTCACGAAATGCTGCGTTTTGTCCAAAAGTCTCTGCCCGATCGTGATAAAGGTGGACACCCTTTAATCCTAATGTTTCTACAAGTGTTGTTAAAAAAGTAATGCGTTTGTTTAAAGAATCAACGATAGTTACCTCTAATTCTGGAAAAACAATCTTTAAGGGCAGACTAGGAAAACCTGCGCCCGACCCAACATCACACAATTTCCCTTTTGATTCAAAGGTGTCAGAAAAAGCTAATGTAATAGAGTCATAAAAATGCTTCAGATAGACTTCTTCGTGTTCAGTGATTGCAGTGAGGTTCATCTTTTGATTCCATTCAACCAATAAGTCAAAATAGGTAGCAAACTGCTCCATCTGGTGACTCGATAATTCGATCCCTTGTTTACCTAATTCTGCTTGAAATTCTTCTGGTGTCATAAGAAATCCTTTCATTTTCGTGAAACAGCAAATTGTTTCACAGACTATCCTCTACTTTAACGCATTATTGCTTTACATGCAATGGTTTGCGTATGTTTCACACTGAGATTTAGAAAGCTTTAAGCTCCATTTTGGCTGATCTTTTTTAAGCAAAAATCATAGAATTTTTTCAATACAGGAATTTCTAAATTATTTTTTTTTACAGCTAAATAAATATTCCGGTCTTCCAATCCATCTTTAATTTTGATTTTCTTAACTGGATATGAAGCAATTGAAGGAATATTCGGCATCAAAGCAATCCCGTAATTTTCACCAACAAAACCCAGGACACTATGATCCTCTTCTAATTCGCACTGAACGGTTAATTCGATTCCTAAATTATCCAGCTGCCGATCTAGATAAGGCCGTAAGCCACTTTGCTTCCCATAATATACGTACGGATACATTAAGGTCTCACGAAGCTGAATTTCATCATGCTGTGCTAACGGATGCTGCTCTGGCACAACCAATACTAATTCCTCCTGAGCCAACACTTGAAAAGCCAAATTACTATCATCACTGATTAGGGAACAAATGCCGATATCAATCGTATCCTCAAGCAGCATGCGAATAATTTGATTCGAGTTTCCTTGATGAAAAACAAAACGAATAGCACTCGTCTCCTCTTCTTGTTGAAAGGCTTGAATCAGTTGCGGCGCTAACGTAGAGCCCATTGTATAAATGAAACCAAATTCAATTTCGCCAGAAGTAGGGTTAATCAGCTCCTGTAGTCTTCGCTGTCCTTTTTCCAATTCTAACAATGCTGGCTGAACATACTCATAAAAAATACGACCGTAACGAGTCAAAGAAATATTTCGACCTTTTTTTTCAAATAGTGCTACACCGAGCTCTTGTTCCAATACATTCATAGCATGACTCACATTCGGCTGTGACGTATTTGCTAATTTGGCTGCTTTTGTCATATGTTCACTTTTAGCTAGCAGAACAAAATATTCTAACTGTCTTAGATTCATTTTCTCACCCCATTTAATAAACCAATTTTATCAATTTTATTAAAATAAAGCATTAGTTTTAATAATACAAATGCGCTAGGATTGAAGTATAATCAAGTGAATAAAATCACATGATATAAAGAGGGATATTCTATGAAAACTACAAAATACCGACTATTAATTGGCAGTCTTTACTTCAACTATATTTTTCAGGGGATGGCCGCGATTATTTTGTCCCAAAATATGGATAATCTAAAAAACCAATGGCATGCTTCAACAACCCAAGTAACTTTGGTCATGAGTGCCATTGGTTTGGGACGAATCGTCAGTCTCTATTACTCTGGTTATTTTTCTGACACTTTTGGACGCAAAAAAACAGTAATTGTTGCGATTCTTTCTTATGTACTTTTCTTTTTTGGTGTTCTGTTTAGCCCCAATTATCAATTCGCTTTTTTCTTTGCACTTTTTGGTGGCATCAGCAATGCTTTTCTCGATACAAGTACGTATCCTACATTAGTCGAAGCCTATCCTGATGAAAAAACCAACAGCTCCTTAAGTGTCTTAAATAAAGCCTTCATTTCTCTTGGACAATTCATTTTACCTTTCATTACTCGCCATCTTCTTCAAAAAGGACTTTTCTTTGGGTGGCCTTTTATTCTTTGTGCCGTTTGTTTATTAGCTAATTTGGGCTATTTATTATTCGCCAAATTCCCTCCATTGAGTTCTTTGTCTACAAAAAAACAAAGTAATGCGGAAGTTTGTGAAAAAAGAATCAATAAAGGGATTTTTAAAATTGATGGTGCTGCGCTACTAGTCTTCTCTTTTGTTTCTGTTTCTATTTTCAATATCTTTATTCTATGGATTCCTCAGTATGCAGAATCCATGCAAATTGTTTCTCACGAAAATAGTTTAATCTTTGTTAGCCTTTATAGCATCGGTTCTTTCGCATCGGTCTTCTTTACTTCTGGAATAGTAAAAAAGGGGATCAATATTCCAAAATTGATTAGTTTTTGTGTAGGTATTTCAGGTTTAACGCTCCTCTGGATGCTGTTAGCACCAAGTTTCCTCTCCACTGTCGTAGCTTCTCTAGCCATTGGTATCTTCGCAGCTGGCGGTATTTGGCAGCTGGGCTTGGCATTAATGCTAGAACTATTTCCTAGTAAAAAAGGGAAATATACTAGTTACTATTCTATTGCAACATCTACTTCAGTCATGATCACTCCATATATCACAGGCATTCTCAGTGAATATGGCATGGAATACGTTTTTTGGTTTAATGTCCTACTGATCCTTTTAGGTTTTATCGCTTCGTTGGTCATCCAACAACGCTATAAAAAAGTTTTCCCTTCAGAAACAACAGAACAATAAATTATATTTATAATTATCATATAAATAAAGCATTAGATTTTATAGTTATCCTCTCGTAGAATAAAAGAAAAGATATTGTGAATATTTTCATTTGTCTACGAAAGGATGATTCCTATGGAAAAGTATCAAACCCTTTTTACTCCCCTTACAATTAAAAGGCTTACTTTAAAAAATCGCGTAATTATGCCGCCTATGGGTACTAACTTCGCCAATCAAGATGGAACTTTTAACGAACAACACTATTCCTATTACGAACAACGGGCAAAAGGTGGAACAGGTCTGATCACCTTAGAAAATGTTTGTGTCGATTATCCCCTAGGAACGAACGGAACTACACAGTTAAGAATCGATAACGATCAGTTTATCCCTGGCCTATGGCAATTTAATGAGCGGATGCACGCTTATGGAGCAGCTACTTCTATCCAAATCAATCATGCCGGGGCCTCTGCTTATCAACTCCGCCTTAATGGACAGCAATCCGTTTCTGCTTCGGATGTTCCAAGCAAAATCGGTAATCCCAAACCGCGGCCGCTTAAAAAAAATGAGATCGAAACAATTATCAAAAAGTATGCTGAAGCAGCCACTCGAGCACAGCAAGCTGGTTTTGATTGTGTGGAAGTCCATGCTGGACATTCTTACTTAATCAGTCAATTTTTATCCCCCATCTACAATAAACGAACGGATGAATTCGGTGGTTCTCCAGAAAACCGTGCACGCTTCGCACGCTTAATCATCCATGCAGTTCGAAAAGCCGTGGGACCATTTTTCCCAATCTCTTTGCGCATCAGTGCCGATGAACTTTTACCTGAAGGAAATACGTTGGAGGATTCCTTGGAGCTTCTTACTTATATCGTTGAAGATATTGATATTCTGAATGTTTCTTCCGCCCTAAATGATAATCTGCAATATCAAATCGACAAGATGAATTTAAAAGATGGCTGGCGTAGCTATATGGCTAAAGCAATCAAAACACGTTTCCCAGAGAAAGTGATTGTTACCTCAGGAAATATCCGGCGTCCGCAACGAGCAGAAGAAATCTTGCAAAATGGCGATGCTGACTTGCTAGCTATGGGACGTGGATTAATCGCTGAGCCAAACTGGGTCAATAAAGTCGCTAACGGACAAGAAGCTTTACTACGCAAGTGCATCTCTTGCAACATTGGGTGTGCCGATCATCGGATTGCTAAATCACGTCCGATCCGTTGTACCGTGAATCCGGATCTCTATTATGAAGATGCTTACAAAAAAAATCCGCTTACTACGCCGCTTAATGTAGTTGTTATCGGTGGGGGAACTGCTGGCCTCGAAGCTGCTGCAAGTGCCGCTGAAGTTGGTGCCTCGGTCACTCTTTATGAAGAAAAAGGTTATCTAGGCGGTTTGGCTCACGAAATTGCTCGTTTTCCAGATAAACGTCGCATCAATGATTTCGTTACTTATCTCACCAACCGAGCAGAACAACTGCCTAATTTGACGATTCATTTAAATCAACGTTTTTCACTAGCCAATCTAAAGCAAAAACCTGATTTGATTGTCAATACGACGGGCGCATTACCTCTTTTACCACCAATTAAAGGGTTACATGAAGAACTAGCAAAAGTTGGCCGTCAAGTCTTCTCTATTTTTGATTTACTAGGAAATATGGAAAAATTTCAAGATTTCTCAGGAAAAAAAGTCGTTGTGATTGGTGGAGGTGCTGTTGGCTTAGATGTCGTTGAATATTATGCTGAAAATGGTGCCGAAAAAGTGGCTATTGTCGAAATGGTTGATCAACTAGGAAAAGACCTAGACATTATTACTAAGCTGGGAATGATGGAGCTTGTCACTGATTATCACGTTGACGTTCATACTTCAACAAAATTAATGGAAGTTCAAAAAGACCGGTTCCTCGTAGAGAGTCCCACCGGAAAGATCATAGAGTTACCATTTGATTTAGGTTTCATTTGCCTTGGTATGCGAGCAAATGCACCTTTGATGCCAGAGCTTACAACCTACGCCCAACAAAACGATGTTACCTTACTTAACATCGGTGATAGTAAAGTGGCTCGTCGGATTATGGAAGGAACTCGAGAAGCCCGTGACGTCGTCAAAGTTATTAAAAATTTAGATTCTCAACGGGTTTCTCCCTACGCATCTTCTGTTTGATTTTAAATTCACAAAATAAAATAAAAAATAAGTGAGGAAATGAACAATGACAGAAAGACTAACTGGACACACCTTATTAATTGGTTTAATGGCTACACCAATTCGCCACAGTATGTCACCCACAATGCACAATGAAGCTTTTGCTAAACTAGGCTTAGATTATGCTTATCTTGCTTTTGAAGTGGATAACTCCACTTTAAAGGCCGCTGTCGAAGGAATTCGGGCCTTAGGGATTCGCGGATCAAATGTTTCGATGCCCAATAAACAAGCAATCATTCCCTATCTTGACGAAGTCTCTCCCGAAGCAGAATTAATCGGTGCAGTTAATACCGTAACCAATCAGGATGGTAAAGGGTATTTAGTCGGCTATAATACTGATGGCATCGGTGCAATGGCCGCACTAAATGACGAAGGTGTCTCAGTCAAAGACCAAATCATTACGTTAACAGGAGCGGGCGGTGCTGGCACTGCCATTGCTATTCAAGCTGCTTTTGACGGAGCGAAGGAACTACGCATTTTCAACATAAAAGACGATGTTTTTGAAAATGCTGCCGAAACAGTCAAAAAAATTAATACAAATACGAATTGTAAAGCGACCTTAACCGATTTGGCCGATCAATCTGCTTTCAAGACCTCGATTAACGAAAGTAGCATTTATATTGATGCGACTGGGGTTGGTATGAAACCATTAGAAGATGTCAGCTTAATCAATGATTCTGAAATGATTCGCTCGGACTTAGTTGTTTTTGATGTGGTTTATGCACCGCGAGAAACAAAATTATTGCGCTTTGCTAAAGAACATGGTGCAAAAAAAGCAATCAACGGCTTAGGCATGATGCTTTATCAAGGGGCGGCAGCCTTTAAATTCTTTACTGATGAAGAGATGCCTGTTACTTACATCAAAGAATTACTATTTGACGAATAGGTGGGGGAGAAAATGAAAAATAAATATTTACCGACAGCGATCGGTCTATACATTAATTATATTATTCACGGGATGGGTGTCATCATCATTTCACAAAACCAAAAAGCACTAATGGGACAGTGGAATACGGATTTAATGGGGATCGCAAAAGTAATCTCCATGTTAGGAATTGGTCGTTTAATCGCAATTCTGATTTCTGGACGCTTATCTGACAAATTCGGTCGGAAACCATTTATCTATTTAGGGATTGTTACCTATTCCTTGTATTTCTTCGGTATCTTGTATAGTCAAAGCGTCACAATGGCCATGGTCTTTGCTGTCATCGCAGGTATTTCAAACTCATTCTTAGATTCTGGGACATATCCTGCGCTAATGGAATCTTTTCCTAAAAAAGCCGGTACCGCGAATGTTTTGATTAAGGCTTTTGTCCAAATCGGACAATTCACCTTACCTATCATGCTGAAGATAATCAATACGAATAATCTATGGTTTGGCTGGTCCTTCGTGATTCCGGTGGTCGTCTTTATTTTGAATGGACTATTTTTATTGAAACGTCCCTTCCCCGATCAAGATGTCAAAGAAAGTCCACAGTCTGAAATTCAAGCAGTTAAATTTAAAAGTCAGCCAAAAATTGCAATTGAAGGGGTTTGCTTCATTATTTATGGTTTTATCTCGCAAGCAACTTTCTATTTGATTTCTCAATTTATTGGTGTTTATGGCGAACAAGTCGCTCATATGACTACCGATAACGCAAATTTATTGATATCTTATTATTCAACCGGCTCCTTGATCTGTGTAGCTGTAACAGCTGCCCTAGCAACAAAAGTCCGTCCAATATATTTGGTAACACTCTATACCTTTGTTTCCTTTGTGACGATTGCTATCATGTGGCTGTTTCCCTCACCAACAATTATGATGGTGGGTGCCGGGCTAGTAGGTTTCTTCGCAGCTGGTGGTGTTATGCAGCTTGGTTTGACCGTTATGGGCGAGATGTTCCCAGCCGGAAAAGGAACGATCACCGGGATCTTCTACACGTTTGGTAGTATCGCCTCGTTCTTAATTCCGATTGTTGCAGCAGCAATTGCTAAGACAAATGTTCGTGGTATTATGTTCTTTGATACAATCATCGCTGGAATCGGATTCTTGTTAGCTGTCATCATCTTTATTCGTTACCGTAAAACAGTCGATTTATCTGCTGAAAAAGATCCACATAATGTTTTGAAATTTGCTAAAAAGCAAGCTGAAAGCTAAGAACTAAGCTGAATTAGGAGGGATAATATGAAAAAAGTAACCATCGATCAGCTTGTGATCGGCGAAGGGGAACCCAAAATTATTGTACCGCTGGTTGATTCGTCAAAAAAAGAATTATTAGCGGCCGCTCAGAAGATCAGTCAATTAGATTGTGATATTGTGGAATGGCGTATCGATTTTTTTGAAGATGTCAAAAATCCTCAGTCTGTAGCTGAGTTTTCTCATGAGCTTAAAAACGTATTAAACAAACCATTACTGATTACCTTCCGAACACACAAAGAAGGGGGCGTATTGCCCTTAAGTGATGAACACTATTTTAAAATCTACCATACTCTAATTGCTGAAGGTCGATTGGATTTACTTGATCTCGAATTATTCATGCCAGAAGAACCGGTGGCTCAAACAGTAACAGCCGCACACCAAAAAGGAATCAAAATTGTGATGTGTAATCATGACTTTGCTAAAACACCGGCAAAAGAGGAGATCATTTCTCGGCTTCAACAAATGCAGAAAAAGGACGCAGATATTTGTAAAATTGCGGTCATGCCTCAAACCGCTGCAGACGTATTGACTTTATTAGATGCTACACGGGAAATGTATGAAAACTATGCTGATCGACCACTGATTACTATGTCGATGGGATCTTTAGGAATGATCAGCCGCTTAGCCGGACAAGCCTTCGGTTCGGCCGCTACCTTCGGTTCAGCTGGTACGGCTTCTGCTCCTGGACAAATATCTGTTATGGACTTGCGAAAGATGTTGCATACACTCACCTTAACTAAATAACCCAAAAAACAGATGCTGGTAGTCAGCATCTGTTTTTTCATGTATTTCTACTAGAATGTTTCACATGAAACACTAACTTTCTAGCTTAAAAACAGCATTTCCTTGACTGTTTTTAAGCTTTTTTCATTGCTTTAAAAAGGCAAAACTCCTCAAAAAAGGCTTTGGTACAAAAACGATCAGAATCCAAATTTAGACTCTGATCACTTTGACAAAGCATTAAATTGTTTCACTATCCACTTTCGCAATCTTCCCTTGTTCCACATAGACCATCAAAATACTGATATCCGCCGGATTTACTCCGCTGATACGGCTAGCTTGAGCAATCGTTTCCGGTTGGATTTTTTGTAATTTTTGTTTAGCTTCGGTAGCTAAACCATTAATTGCTTCATAATCAATTCGCTCCGGAATCCGTTTAGCTTCCATTCGTTTTAATTTATCGACTTTTTCCATCGCTTTTTTGATATAACCTTCGTACTTGATTTGGATCTCAACCTGTTCGACTTCTTTTTCTGTCAGTTCATCATTAGCCGGAATAAGCTGCAGCAATTCTTGGTAAGAAATCTCTGGTCGTTTTAAGAAATCACTGGCTAAAACACCGTCTTTTAATTCTGCGCTGTTTTTGGCCCGTAGGAAGCTTTGAACCTCTTCATTAGGTTTTATCCGGATAGAGTGTAAACGAGCCATCTCCGCTTCAATATGAGCCTTTTTAACTAAATATGTCTGATAGTTCTCTTCATCTACTAAACCAATCGCGTGTCCGATTTCAGTTAAGCGTAAATCAGCATTATCGTGACGTAAAATCAAACGATATTCTGCACGAGAGGTTAACAAGCGATATGGCTCATTTGTCCCTTTAGTCACCAAGTCATCGATCATCACGCCGATATACCCATCACTGCGCTTCATGATGAAGGGAGCTTTCCCTTGAATCTTTAAGGCCGCGTTAATTCCGGCCATCAAACCTTGCCCCGCCGCTTCTTCGTAACCGCTAGTCCCATTGGTTTGACCAGCAGTATACAGGTTTTCAATCACTTTCGTTTCTAACGTTGGACGTAATTGGTGAGGTGCCACCATATCATATTCGATTGCATAGCCTGTCCGCATCATCTCGGCCTTTTCCAAACCTTCAATCGAATGTAAAACTTCATTTTGCACGTCTTCCGGCAATGAAGTCGACAAACCTTGAACATAGACTTCTTCAGTGTTGCGACCTTCCGGTTCTAAGAACAGTTGATGACGAGGCTTATCAGCAAAACGGACGATCTTATCTTCAATTGACGGGCAGTAACGCGCTCCTACGCCATCAACGATCCCCGTAAACATCGGTGCCCGATGCAGATTATTTTGGATGATCTCATGACTTTTTAGGTTGGTATACGTCAACCAACATGGAATTTGTTCTTTCAAATACTGGCTATCCGGTGTTTGATAGCTAAAATGATTAGGCTTTTCATCCCCCGGCTGAATTTCGGTCTTGCTGTAATCGATGGAACCGGATTTTACCCGCGGTGGGGTTCCCGTTTTAAATCGATGGATCTCTAGCCCTAATTCTTGTAAGTGATCGGCTAATTTGATTGAAGGTTGTGAATTATTCGGACCAGAAGAATATTTCAATTCACCAATGATGATCTCCCCTCGCAAAGCCGTTCCTGCGGTAATAATGACAGCTTTTGCTGAATAAACCGCTCCCGTTGAAGTAATAACCCCTTTACAGATACCTTCTTCCACCACTAAACGATCAACCACACCTTGTTTTAAAGTTAAATTATCTTCCTTTTCAATCGTGTGCTTCATTTCTTCAGCATAGGCGTGCTTATCTGCTTGCGCTCGTAATGCTCTTACAGCGGGACCTTTACCGGTATTTAACATTCGCATTTGGATATAAGTTTTATCAATGTTGCGACCCATCTCACCACCTAATGCGTCGATTTCTCGTACAACGACACCTTTAGCTGGACCGCCGATTGACGGATTACAGGGCATAAATGCTACCATATCCAAATTAATCGTAATTAATAATGTTTTTTGCCCCATTCGTGCAGCCGCTAAAGCAGCTTCAGAACCAGCATGTCCTGCGCCAACAACGATGACATCATAATTTTCTGCTTTGTATTCCATATCCTGGCTCCTTTTTATTTTCCTAAACAAAATTGACTGAATAGTTGTGTGATTAATTCGTCCTGTACACTATCACCAACGATTTCACCTAAATAATCCCAACAACGAGTCATATCGATTTGAACTAAGTCAACAGGCATCCCTGCCATGATTCCATTTTGGACTTCAGTTAACGACTGACCAGCTTTTTCAAGTAGCGCGATGTGACGGGTATTTGATACATAAGTGGCATCCTTTTCTCCCGTTTGTCCCCCGAAAAATAGTTTGGCAATTGCCTCTTCCAATTGATCTAAACCGGCTTTTTCCAACACGGAGACCGCGAAAACTTCCTCTTCGCTCAAATACTCCCTTAACTCCGCTTGTGACAGTTTCATCGGCAGATCTGTTTTATTCAGTAAGACGATTCGTTTTAATCCTTGAGTTGCTTCCAATAAGGCTTTATCTTCAGTGGTCAAAGCCTCGCTTTGATTTAGCACCAATAAAATTAAATCCGCTTCGCCTAAGGCCTTACGGCTACGTTCCACCCCGATGCGTTCCACCACATCATCTGTTTCACGGATTCCTGCCGTATCGATCAATTTCAAAGGCACTCCACGAACATTGACATATTCTTCAATCACATCTCGGGTTGTTCCTGCAATCTCTGTTACGATTGCCTTTTCTTCATGCAAAAGGTAGTTTAAAAGACTCGATTTACCAACATTGGGACGACCGATGATTGCGGTGCTTAGTCCTTCCCGCAGGATTTTTCCTTGTTTAGCATTTAACAGTAAGGCCTCGATCTGCTGGCCAACTTGCTGAGCTTTTTCCAGTAATAATTGCGTCGTTAGTTCTTCTACATCATCGTATTCTGGATAATCAATATTTACTTCAACTTGTGCTAGTGTTTCTAATATTTCTTGGCGCAATTGACGAATCAAATGAGACAAATTACCATCTAATTGATTGATCGCCACATTCATCGCTCGATCAGTTTTGGCCCGAATCAAATCCATCACCGCTTCTGCCTGTGATAAATCCACTCGGCCGTTTAAAAAGGCGCGTTTGGTAAATTCCCCCGGTTCAGCTAAACGTGCTCCTGAGCGTAAAATCAGCTGTAAAAGTTGATTAACCACTACAATTCCGCCATGACAATTGATTTCAACAATATCTTCTCGCGTAAAAGTTTTTGGTGCCCGCATTACACTCACCATTACTTCATCAACTACTTGATGATCCGCTGGATCGACGATATGACCATAATGGATCGTATGGGAAGGCACATCTAACAAAGATTTTTTACCACTTTGATAGACGCTGTCTGCGATCGCCACTGCTTGATCACCGCTCAAACGGACGATGCTGATGGCTCCTTCGCCAGGCGGTGTTGAAATTGCTGCAATGGTATCAAATTCTAAGGTAATTTCTGCCACTTTTCTTCCTCCTATTAATTCAGAACATAAAAAAAGTGCCGACTCCACCCCTTAAAAGGAGTAGATTGAGCACTTTGACTGCTTTTCTACAAAATTCTGGTGTAAGATTAGCATATTTTTTTTAACAATTCAAGCTTCCCTGGTGGAATCCCTTGATTTTCTCAAATTTTTAGTAAAGAAAAAAGCTGTACCAACGCTTTGGCACAGCTCATTGCTTTAGAAATATTTTTTTGCTGGTTCAACGACTAAATAGCGATATGGATCTTCACCTTCAGAATGGGTCTTAATGTATTCATCCTTGCTTAAAGCTGAATGAATCATTTTCCGTTCAAAGGCTGGCATTGGTTCTAAGAAAACTGGGCGTCCAGTGTCTTTAACCTTTTCTGCCGTCCGTTGAGCTAAGCGGGTCAAAACTTCTTCTCGTTTTTGACGATAGTTGCCGACATTTACCACCACCGACAATTTCTCTTTAGCCACACGATGTAAAAAGACTTGGGCCAAATATTGTAGAGCATTCAAGATTTTTCCATGTTTTCCGATCAGCATTCCTTGCTTGCTCGTTTCCAAATTCATCACAATCAAGTGCGCCTCATGTTGAATTTTTACCATTGCCGGTACGCCCATCTCATTTGTGATATTCGTTAAGTAAAGTGCCAATTCTTTGATTGCTTCTTCTTCAGCTAATTCAACTAATTGATTCGTTGGCTCAGTTGTCACCGACTTTTCAGATTCAATTATAGGTTGATCCGCTTTTACTTCAATCGAAAGTTCTTCAGACAGTTCTTCTTTTAGCTCTTTCACAGGTGCAGATATTTCTTCAGCGATGATTGGTTCAATCGAAACACGGGCAGCTTTTTTTCCCATACCTAGGAAACCTTTTTTGGCATCCATTAAAATCTCGATATCAACTGCTTCTTTTTTCAATCCCAAAGTATGCAAGCCCTTCGAGATCGCTTCATCAATTGTCGGACCTTCATAAACAGGCATTTTCTAAACCTCCTTACTCGTAATTAATAAAAATAAGCTGTTTCAATGTAATCACTAGGTTCAGCTTTATTTTTTGCGTTTCTTCTTTGGAGCCTTCGCTTTTTCAAGTGCTCGTTCTCTTTCACGAATCTGACGCGCTACAGCTTCTCTTTCGCGGCGGATCTTGAACGGATTATTGATCAATAACGTTTGAACTACTTGGAACGCGTTTGAAATCACCCAGTACAAGGATAACCCACTGGCTAAGTTCAAAGCCATAACAAAGATCATGACCGGCATTGCGAAATTCATAATTTTCATTGAAGCATTTGATTCGATCTGACTCATGCTAGATAGATAGGTACTAGCAAAAGTAAAGACTGCCGCAAGAATCGGCAAAATGAAATAAGGATCTGATTGACTCAAGTTTAACCATAAGAAATGCCCAGAGCGTAACTCCGGAACCCGTAAGATCGCTTGATATAAAGCCATCATAACCGGCATTTGTACTAACAATGGTAAACAACCAGCGTAAGGGCTCACATTATTTTCCGCATAGAGTTTTTTAGTCTCCGCTTGGAGTTTTTGCTGTGTTTCTTGGTCACGCGAACTGTACTTTTGCTGTAATTCTTTGAGTTTTGGTTGTAACTCTTGCGTCTTACGCATACTTTTCGTTTGGAAATGCATCAATGGCATCAAAATAATCCGGATAATGATTGTAAATAAAATAATCCCGATCCCAACATTACCAAAAGACAGTCCTTTGATAGCTTGTCCAAAGTAATAGACGACATAACGATCCCACACGCCGCTACTGTGGATGCTGACATCACTAGTTCCACAGGCAGATAACAAGACTACCAGACTTAATAATCCTGTCATTAATAATATTTTTTTATAGTTCTTCACCTAATTTTGTTTCCTTCCTAACTTAATATTTTTGCTAATTTTAAAACATGTATAAGATTCGAACGCATTTCATCATGAGGCAGATCTTTCGTGGCTGGACGCGCGATCACAATAAAATCGATTGGCGGCAATTCAGGCTTTAATTCCTGCAAGACTGCACGAATCTGTCGTTTCACTTGATTTCGTGCGACCGCATTCCCAATTTTTTTACCGACCGATAGGCCCACGCGAAAGTGTTTTTGACCAGAAGGTTCTAGACGATAAACTACGAATTTTCGATTCGCAAAAGAAGCCCCTTCTTGGAACACTTTTTGAAATTCACGTTCTTTTTTGACCCGATATTTTTTTTTCATCTAGTTTCCTTCGTTTCTTTTAAATCTATACCTGACAATAATACCATACTTCAAATTAAGGAAGCATCCCTAATTGCTATAAAATTACTTAAGTAACTCATTTTTGGACACAAAAAAAACCACTGACCGGCAGTGGCTTAAGCAGCAAGTACTTTTCTTCCTTTACGACGACGGCTTGCTAAGACACGACGGCCGTTTTTAGTGCTCATACGTTTGCGGAATCCATGAACTTTTTGACGTTTACGTTTATTTGGTTGATAAGTTCTTTTCATTTAAATACACCTCCATTGCTAACATTACATAGACATACCCAAATATTATAACGACTCGTCCCCTAGTTTGTCAATCATGAAATGTAAAAGGTCGCATAAAATCTGCTGTTTTACTCTAATAATTTCTTTAATTAACCCAATTCTTTCAAATAATTCTACTATTTTGATCCACATTGTTGCAATAAATAGACTTTTCAAAGTTCTTTATTATAAAAATTTATCCACAAAATCTGGGGATAAAAAGCACTTGGTTGTGCATAACAGTTATCCACAAAAAAACTTGCATAGAATTTTCAAAGGCTTTTTCCCCAAAAAATGAAGCTATTAACAATTTGTCCACAAGGTGGATAAGTTTTGTGCATAACTGCTGAACCCTTTGCCTTGACTATCCTCCTTTTTTCCTAGTTTGTGAATTGATTCGTGGAAAAACAACGTTCTCCACATTTTTTTAACTCCTTGTGGATATCTTTTTTGCCTGTTGGGGAAACTCTTTTTGTATTTTTATACATTCTGTGGAAAAAGAAAAAGTTCTTTTATTTATCTTTCTGGTTGTGGAAAACTTTTAAAAAAAATGCTAAAGTAGGTCTATCTGAATTTTATTAATTAGGAGGCGACTTATTTGACCTCATTGGACAATTTCTGGCAGGAATTGAAGGACAGTTACAAAAATGACCTCAATCCTGCCAGTTATGATGCTTGGGTAGGGACAGCAAAACCATTATCCTTAACAAATGATCAATTAACGATCGAAGTCACAAGTGATTTACATAAGCGTTATTGGGAGAAGCATCTAGCAGCAAAAATTGTTGAGATTGGTTTTAAAGTGACTGGCGAGGAAATCATGCCACTATTTGTCACACCAGATGAAGCTCCACCCGTCAGTATTGTGGAAAAAGAAGCTCCAACCAAAATAGAAACAACCAAACGAGCCATGCTCAACCCGAAATATACTTTCGATACTTTTGTGATCGGGAAAGGCAACCAAATGGCTCACGCCGCAGCTTTAGTTGTCGCTGAAGAACCTGGCTCCATCTATAACCCGCTTTTTTTCTATGGCGGAGTTGGTTTAGGGAAAACCCATTTGATGCACGCTATTGGCCATCAAATGTTAACTATTAATCCTCAAGCAAAAGTGAAATACGTTTCTAGCGAGACTTTCGCAAATGATTTCATTAATTCAATCAAAAACAAAACATCCGAAGAGTTCCGGCAAGAATATCGTAAGGTTGATTTATTATTAGTCGACGATATTCAATTTTTTGCCGATAAAGAAGCGACACAAGAGGAATTTTTCCATACATTCGAGAATTTATATAATGATAATAAACAAATCGTACTAACCAGTGATCGCTTACCAAATGAGATTCCTAAACTGCAAGAAAGATTGGTTTCCCGCTTTGCTTGGGGCTTATCCGTTGACATCACTCCACCAGATTTAGAGACGCGGACAGCCATTTTACGAAAAAAGGCCCAAGCTGAAAATCTTGAAATTCCCGATGATACGCTAAGTTATATTGCCGGACAAATCGATTCAAATATCCGTGAACTAGAAGGGGCTTTAGTCCGAGTTCAAGCTTTTGCAACGATGAATAGCGCAGATATCACAACTAGTATTGCTGCGGATGCCTTGAAAAGTTTGAAGGGCACTAGTAATGCGCAGCTTTCTATTAATATGATCCAAGAAGAGGTTGCAAAATTTTATCATATTCAAGTAAAAGATTTAAAAGGGAAGAAACGGGTTAAAGCAATCGTGGTACCACGCCAAATTGCTATGTACCTCGCTCGTGAAATGACCGAAAATTCTCTGCCAAAAATTGGTGCAGAATTTGGCGGTAAAGATCATACAACGGTGATTCATGCCCACGAGAAAATTAGTCAATTAATGAAAACCGATAGCAGCATCCAGCAGGAAATCGCAGAGATCAAAAATTTACTGCTAGGCTAACTTGTGGAAAACACAAAAATAAAGTCTGCGTTTATCCACACCTTATCCACAAGTGGAAAACTTATTATTTCAAGCTTCTACTTGTTTTTTCCACATGATTAACAGGGCCTACTACTTTTATTATTTAAATTACTTAAATAAATAAAAAGAAATAGCCTCGACTGTCACAGGACTTTTTAGCGCTAAGCGCTCGCAATATTTAAAATCTATTACAATCAAAAAGGAGTTCTATTATGAAATTTACGATTAATCGCGCACGTTTCATTCAAGAATTACAAACGGTTCAACGTGCTATTTCAACAAAAACAACTATTCCAATCTTAACTGGTGTAAAGATCGAATTAAACAATGAAGGATTGAACTTAACTGGTAGCAACGCAGATATTTCAATCGAAACGTTTCTAGCTGCAGATGATGAGAAAGCAGAACTTCAAATTATTGAATCAGGGACGATTGTTCTACAAGCTCGTTTCTTTAGTGAAATCATTCGCCGGTTGCCGGAAGCAACCTTTACATTAGAAGTTCAGGAGAATTATCAAGTATTGATTACTTCTGGCGCGGCGCATTTTACCGTTAATGGGTTGGATGCAGATAATTATCCTCATCTGCCGGTTGTTGAAGAGCAAAATCAATTAAAATTACCGGTTCATTTATTGACAAAATTGATTGGCGAAACAGTTTTCTCAGTCTCGCAACATGAAAGTCGGCCAATCTTAACTGGGGTTCATTTTACGATGTCAAATGGTCAGTTATTGGCAGTAGCAACAGACTCTCATCGTTTGAGTCAACGAATCGTACCGGTGGAAAATGCTAATAAGGATTTTGATATTGTCATTCCTGGTAAAAGTTTAGTTGAACTTTCACGCTCTTTATCAGATGAGGAAGCTGAAGTTGAAATCAGCATCATGGAAAATCAAGTTTTATTCAAAACCCCAACAATGTATTTCTACTCACGGTTGTTAGAAGGAAATTACCCAGATACCAATCGTTTGATTCCTACTAGCTTCAATACAGAAATTACTTTTTCAGTCCCAACGTTGTTAGCAGCGATTGAACGGGCATCCTTGCTCTCTCATGAAGGACGCAATAATATCGTTCGTTTAGCAATTGCGGATAATTCAGTGGTTCTTTACGGAAATTCACCAGAAATTGGTAAAGTAGAAGAAGAATTGGTCTATGAATCAGTTAGCGGCGATCCTTTGGAGATTTCCTTTAACCCGGATTATATGAAAGATGCCTTAAGAGCTTTTGGCGATATGAGTATTAAAATCCAATTTATTTCGGCAATTCGTCCGTTTACTTTAGAACCAAGTGAAGGCGATGTTTCCTTTATTCAATTGATCACTCCGGTGCGGACGAACTAGGGTTGATCCAACGAGTTTCAAAAATTTTTTGAAAAAGTTGAAAAAAATGTGTAAAAAACAAAGTTTCAGTAAAAGGTCTTAAAATCGATTTTAAGACCTTTTACTTTTTTTTGAGTAAATTATTTAAAATGGCTTAAAACTTCTTAAATCGAAAAATACAACGAGTTAATTTGTTTTATCCGTTAAAAAAGGGTATAATAAAAAGGTGTTTCTAGCATGAAAATGAGGGATGAATGTGAAACAAAAAATTTTTTTAGAAACAGAGTTCATGACGCTTGGTCAGTTATTGAAAGAGATTAATTTGATCTCTAGCGGTGGACAAGCCAAGTGGTTTTTAGCAGAAGAAACAGTCTTTGTAGATGGCGAGTTGGAAAATCGCCGCGGCCGAAAGCTCTATCCGGGAATGATGATCGAGATTCCTGAGGTAGGAACTTTTTTTATGGTCAAAAATAAGGAAGAATCAGATGCGGCTGAATAAGCTTGAACTGAGAAATTATAGAAATTATCAAGAACTTGTCTTGGAATTTCCCAATCGGCTGAATATTTTTTTAGGTGAGAATGCGCAAGGAAAAACCAATCTTTTGGAAAGTATCTATGTTTTAGCTTTGACCCGCAGTCATCGAACCAGCAGTGAGCAAGAGTTGATTGGCTGGCAAGATGATTTTGCTCAGATTAAAGGGCGGATCAAACGAGGAACGAGCGAATTAGAGCTGGAATTATTGCTAACTAAAAAAGGACGCAAATCCAAGGTTAACCATATCGAACAAAAAAAATTGAGCAGCTATATTGGTCAACTGAATGTCATTTTGTTTGCACCAGAGGATCTTTCCTTAGTGAAAGGTAGCCCGCAAACAAGACGCCGGTTCATTGATATGGAATTGGGACAAATCAACCCAGTCTATCTGTATGACTTAGCTCAATACCAACAAATATTAAAACAGCGCAATCTTTATTTAAAACAACTCTCTGAAAAGAAACAAACCGATGAGCTTTATCTCGATATCTTAACGGAGCAGCTGGTTGATTTTGGTAGCAAAGTCTTAGCGAATCGGTTGCAGTTTGTTAAAAAGCTGGAACATTGGTCCAATGATCTTCATGGCAAGATTACCAATCAAAAGGAACAGCTGGCGATCGAATATGCTGCGAGTCTTCCGTTAGAAAGTGAAAAGGTCGAAGAAATTCGGCTCACTTTTCTAACGGAGCTCCAGAAAAATCGTAAACGCGAGATATTTAAAGGAAATACCTTTTTAGGTCCTCATCGAGATGACTTGATTTTTAAGGTAAACGAGCAAAACGTCCAGACTTACGGGTCGCAAGGACAGCAGCGGACCACTGCGTTAAGTGTCAAATTGGCTGAAATCGATTTGATGAAAGAAGAAACAGGCGAATATCCGATTTTACTTTTAGATGACGTCATGAGCGAGCTTGATGACAATCGTCAGATCCATTTGTTAGAAACAATCGAGAACAAAGTTCAGACTTTTCTAACAACAACGACATTGAATCATGTTAAAGGCAAAATGACCGTTCATCCGGATATTTTTTACGTCCATCAAGGACAGATAGAAAGGAAAGAAACGTAGATGACAGAAGAGGAAAAGAGTTTACTAGAACGTGCGCAAGAGTACGATGCCAGTCAAATCCAGGTCTTAGAAGGGCTGGAAGCTGTTCGGAAACGTCCTGGGATGTATATTGGTTCGACGAGCACAGAAGGCTTACACCACCTTGTATGGGAAATCGTGGATAATTCGATCGATGAAGCGTTAGCAGGCTTTGCTGGCCATATCCACGTGGTGATCGAGGCAGATAACAGTATTACCGTCAGCGATGATGGCCGAGGAATTCCGGTGGATATCCAGGCTAAAACGGGGCGTCCAGCGGTCGAAACCGTGTACACAATCTTACATGCCGGCGGAAAATTTGGCGGTGGCGGCTATAAAGTATCTGGTGGACTCCACGGTGTGGGGGCTTCAGTCGTAAATGCGTTGTCATCCAGCTTAGATGTCCGAGTTTTCAAAAATGGTAAAATCTATTTCCAAGAATATCGTCGTGGAGCCGTTGTTGATGACCTAAAAGTGATTGGTGAGACAGAAAAACATGGAACGACCGTTCATTTTATCCCCGATCCTGAGATTTTTACGGAATCAACCGTTTTTAACTTCGATAAATTGGCTACACGTGTCCGGGAATTGGCCTTCTTAAATCGTGGATTGAAAATTTCGATTGAAGATAAACGAGAAGAAAATCCGATTCTGCGGGAATTTCATTATGAAGGCGGGATTAAGAGCTACGTCGAACATTTAAATCATAATAAAGCAGTGATCTTTGAAGAACCCGTTTATGTGGAAGGCGAGCAACAAGATATTACCGTTGAAGTTGCGATGCAATATACGGACGGGTACCATACCAATATTTTGAGTTTTGCCAATAACATTCATACGTATGAGGGTGGAACCCACGAATTTGGGTTCAAAACGGCTTTGACTCGGGTGATCAATGATTATGCTCGGAAACAAAAGATCATGAAAGACAATGATGAAAATCTTTCCGGCGAAGATGTCCGGGAAGGTCTAACAGCGGTCATTTCCATCAAGCATCCAGAACCACAGTTTGAAGGCCAAACGAAGACGAAATTAGGAAATTCAGAAGTTCGAACAGTTACTGATCGTTTGTTCTCTGAAAACTTCCTGAAGTTCTTAATGGAAAATCCTTCTGTTGGTCGTCGAATTGTTGAAAAAGGAATGTTGGCAGCAAAAGCTCGTCTAGCAGCCAAACGAGCACGTGAAGTAACTCGTCGAAAAGGTGCGTTAGAAATTAGCAACCTCCCAGGTAAATTGGCGGACTGCTCAAGCAATGACCCTAAAAAATGCGAATTATTCATCGTCGAAGGAGATTCTGCCGGTGGTTCAGCAAAACAAGGACGAAATCGTGAATTCCAAGCGATTTTACCAATTCGTGGCAAGATCTTGAACGTGGAGAAAGCTTCAATGGATAAAATTTTAGCCAATGAAGAAATCCGTTCATTGTTTACTGCGATGGGGACTGGTTTTGGAGCGGATTTTGATGTATCGAAAGCACGTTATCATAAATTAGTTATCATGACCGATGCCGATGTCGATGGTGCTCATATTCGGACACTTTTATTGACTTTATTTTATCGCTATATGCGTCCAATCGTGGAAGCAGGCTATGTTTATATCGCTCAGCCGCCATTGTATGGAATCAAGCAAGGTAAAAATATTACGTACATCCAGCCAGGTAAGAATGCTGAAGAAGAATTGGCACAGAAAATGTCAGAATTGCCTGCAACACCGAAGCCCAACGTCCAACGTTACAAAGGGTTAGGTGAAATGGATGATCACCAATTATGGGAAACAACGATGGATCCAGAAAATCGATTAATGCTGCAGGTGAGTGTTGATGACGCGATCGAAGCCGATCAAGTTTTTGAAATGCTGATGGGCGATCGAGTAGAACCACGTCGCGCATTTATCGAAGAAAATGCGCATTACGTTAAGAACTTGGATATTTAGTGAGGAGGATCGATTTGGAAGATCGCAGAGAAAATATACAAGCCGTCAATCTAACCAGTGAAATGAAAGACTCCTTCATTGATTATGCAATGAGTGTTATTGTAGCTCGGGCTTTACCAGATGTACGGGATGGATTGAAACCTGTTCATCGTCGAATTTTATATGGCATGAATGAATTAGGGGTTACACCAGATAAACCTCATAAAAAATCAGCTCGTATCGTTGGGGATGTCATGGGTAAGTACCATCCCCACGGAGATAGCGCAATCTACGAATCAATGGTGCGGATGGCTCAAAGTTTCAGCTACCGCAACATGTTAGTCGATGGTCACGGAAACTTTGGTTCTGTCGATGGTGATGGAGCTGCGGCGATGCGTTATACTGAAGCACGTCTAAGTAAAATCGCGATGGAAATGCTACGGGATATTAATAAAGATACCGTTGATTTCCAAGGAAACTACGATGATAGTGAACAAGAACCGGTGGTATTGCCAGCTCGTTTTCCAAACTTATTAGTCAATGGTGCAACGGGGATCGCAGTTGGGATGGCGACGAATATACCGCCGCATAATTTGCGAGAGGTTACAGCCGGAATCGAACTATTGATGGAAAATCCTGAGGCAACGACTCAAGAATTGATGGAGTGCATCCCAGGTCCTGATTTCCCAACGGGCGGTTTAGTGATGGGTAAATCGGGAATTCGCCGGGCGTATGAGACAGGTAAAGGTTCAATCACTGTTCGTGCCAAAACCGAGATCGAAGAACAAAAGAATGGCAAGGAACGGATCATCGTGACTGAACTGCCATATATGGTTAATAAAGCTAAGTTAATTGAACGAATCTCCGAATTACATCGAGATAAACGGATCGAGGGCATCACAGATTTACGAGATGAATCCTCTCGTGAAGGGATGCGGATCGTGATTGAAGTTCGCCGGGATGTCAGTGCTTCGGTCATTCTGAATAATCTGTACAAAATGACGTCATTACAAACTTCTTTCAGCTTTAATATGTTGGCGATTGAAAAGGGCGTTCCTCGGATTTTGAATTTAAAACAAATTTTGGAAAATTATATCGAACACCAAAAGATCGTTATTACTCGTCGGACAGTGTTTGATAAGAAAAAAGCTGAAGCTCGGGCCCATATTTTAGAAGGCTTGCGGATTGCTCTGGATCACATCGATGAGATTATTGCGACGATCCGTAGTTCTGCCTCAGATGATATCGCCAAAGCAACGTTGATTGAACGCTTTGAATTATCTGATCGGCAGGCACAAGCGATTTTAGATATGCGTCTACGCCGTTTAACAGGCTTAGAACGCGAGAAAATCGAGAATGAATATCAAGAGCTACTAAAGACGATTCACGACTTAGACGACATTTTAGCGCGTCCTGAGCGTGTGTTAGAAATCATTCGTACCGAATTAGCAGAAGTGGCGGCTAAATTCGGCGACAATCGGCGAACAGAACTATTAGTTGGTGAAGTCTTAAGCCTTGAAGACGAAGATTTGATTGAAGAAGAGGATGTCGTTATTACTTTAACGAATAACGGTTATATCAAGCGAGTAGCATCAAATGAATTCCGGGCGCAACGTCGAGGTGGACGCGGTGTTCAGGGGATGGGAATCCACAATGACGATTTCGTGAAGACCTTGATCTCTTGCTCGACTCATGATACGTTGCTGTTCTTCACGAATAATGGACGAGTTTACCGAGCAAAAGGTTATGAAGTACCTGAATACGGTCGGACCGCGAAAGGAATCCCGATTATCAACTTGCTGGGAATTGATTCAAACGAAACTATTCAAGCTGTGATTTCGGTGAATGGTAAAGCAGAAGAAGGACATTTCTTATTCTTTGTTACAAAGAAAGGAACCGTCAAACGGACGACTGTTACTGCTTTTTCAAACATTCGTGCCAACGGGCTGATCGCAATTGGCTTACGTGAAGGCGATGAATTAGTTAATGTCATGTCGACAGAAGGTGATGAAACGATCATTATCGGTACCCACAATGGCTATTCTGTTACCTTTAAAGAAGAAGCTGTCCGCGATATGGGTCGAACGGCCAGTGGCGTGCGTGGAATTCGTTTGCGTGAAGAAGATTACGTAATTGGCTCAGATGTCTTAAAAGCTGATCAAGAAGTCTTAGTCATTACTGAAAAAGGCTACGGCAAACGGACCAAAGCGACTGAATATCCAATCAAAGGCCGTGGTGGTAAAGGGATCAAGACTGCCAATGTTAGAGAGAAAAATGGTCCATTAGCTGGTTTAACGACCGTTAATGGGGATGAAGACATTCTATTGATTACCGATAAAGGAGTCATCATCCGTTTCAACGTTGGTGGTGTCTCACAAACTGGACGAGCAACTTTAGGGGTTCGGTTAATGAAGATGGAAGAAAATACAAAAGTGGTTACGATGGCGATTGTTGAAAAAGAAGAGGAAGAAACTGAAGTAGTTGAATCCACTGAAGCAATGGAAGTAGCCGAAGAAACAGCGATTGATACCGATACAAAAGAATAAAAAATTTTAACAGCTGGAAGTAATTCCAGCTGTTTTTCGTAGCTTAAAGTAAAGAAACAGTTGATTTTTGTAGGACGATTATGTATAATGAATATTTGTGAGTAGTCTATTTTTTTTAGATCGCTCTCCTTGCTCTTAAGAAAGTTAAGAGCCTTATAGTCCATAGGGAGGTGAAAGTCAATGAGTCAAAACACGAAGTATGAAATCACATACATCATTCGTCCGAACATTGATGAAGAAGCAAAAACTGCTTTAGTAGAACGTTTCGATACAATTTTGAAAGATAATGGAGCAGAAATTATCGATTCAAAAGATTGGGAAAAACGCCGTTTCGCTTACGAAATGAACGGATTCCGTGAAGGCATCTACCATATCGTCAATGCAACTGCACCAACAACAGCTGCTGCAGTTAACGAATTCGATCGTCTTGCAAAAATCAATGACGATATTATTCGTCACATGATCGTTAAGATTGAAGAATAATTGTTTCACGTGAAACAATTGACGAGAAGGGAGCTGGCTTTACTTTGATTAATAATGTTGTACTAGTTGGTCGTTTAACAAAGGATCCTGATTTACGCTATACAGCAAATGGTACTGGTGTTGCAACGTTTACCTTAGCGGTGAATCGTAATTTTACGAATCAAAGCGGGAATCGTGAAGCAGACTTTATCAATTGTGTGATTTGGCGGAAATCAGCTGAAACTTTAGCTAATTATGCGCGCAAAGGGACCCTTTTAGGTGTAACTGGCCGCATCCAAACAAGAAATTATGAGAATCAGCAAGGACAACGTGTCTATGTGACAGAAGTTGTTGCTGAAAACTTCCAGTTATTGGAATCACGTTCCGCAAGTGAACAACGTCAACAGAGCCCAAGTGCTACTAATGATAATGATAGTTTCCAAGGTGGCGGGACAAATAATTTTAACAACAATTATAATCAATCCTCTCAGTCAGCTAAGAATACTATGCCTGACTTCGATCGAGATTCCGATCCATTTAGTGGATCCTCAATCGACATTTCAGATGATGATTTACCATTCTAACAATTGAATAGGAGGGAAACGGAATGGCACAACAAAGAAGAGGTCGCAAACGTCGTAAAGTAGACTATATTGCTGCTAATCATATTGAATACATCGATTATAAAGATATCGAATTATTGAAACGTTTCATCAGCGAACGTGGTAAAATTTTACCTCGTCGTGTAACTGGAACAAGCGCTAAAAACCAACGTAAATTAACGATCGCTATCAAACGCGCTCGTATTATGGGCTTGTTAGCATTTGTTTCTGAAGAATAAAATGCATGATCAAAAGAGACTTCGTAGTTGAAGTCTCTTTTTTTAATCTATTTAGTCTGCTAGAAGAATTCTATTTGTTTCTCATGTTTCACGTGAAACATTAAAGAAAGTCGCTTGCTAAAGGAGAGTATGATAGAATTAGACTGTTAAGCTGTTCAGAAAGTTATCTAGTAATCCAATATCTCTGATAGCTAAGCAGAACGAATTAGGAGGTTATAGATGAAAAAGTATCCGAGCTTGAAATGGTCCTTTTTCTTACTCTGTTTACTACTGATTCAATTAACCGCAATTTTTTTGTTGCCGTTTGATCTTTTGAAAGCAGTTATTGTTATATTAATCGATGTTCTTTTATGGATATATACAATAGTTTTACGTAATCGGGTTGAGATTACGAATCAGCAAAAAATAAACTATGCTTCGCGGCGTGCCCAAGAAGCTTTAGATTATGTATCTGATGATATGCCAGTAGGAATTATTACCTGGGATGAGAAGAATACCTTCACGTGGGCTAATCCAGCAATAACGGAAAGCATTCAACAGTTAACAAAAGCTGATCAACAAGATATGGTCAATGAATTACTGCAGCGTTCAGAAAAAGGCAAGAGTATTTATAAGATAAATGATGTACTGTATCACTTTGATTTAAATCAAGAAAAACGCGTCGTCTATTTAATTGATATCACCAAAGAATACGTATTGGAAAATAGAGAGCAGCAGCAACAGGCAGTTGTCGGTATTCTTTCAGTTGATAATTATGATGATGTGATCGATCGCCGGGACGATAAAGAAATTTCTAACTTGAATTCATTTATCACAACGATTATTTCTGACTGGATGGATTCTTATCGGATATTTTATAAACGAGTAAATGCCGAACGTTTTTTCTTATTTGCTCGTTATGACGACTTAGAGAAAATGATTGAGAATAATTTTGATTTGCTGGAGCATATTCGGACCTCAGCTGAAAAACAAGACATGTTGATCACTGTAAGTATGGGAATTAGTTATGGTACGGAATCTTTAGAAGTGATTGGTGATGAGGCACAGAATAATTTAGATATTGCCCTTGTTCGTGGCGGTGATCAGGTCGTAGTGAAAAACGCGGCAGAAGGACAAAAGCCAGTATTTTATGGTGGTAACTCTGCTAGTGCTGCCAAACGAACAAGGGTGCGTTCGCGAGCAATGTCGACAGCTTTAAAAAATGTTTTTAATCAAACAGGTAATGTTTTTGTGATGGGCCACCGGTTTCCAGATATGGATGCCATTGGTTCAGCTTTTGGAGTCGCATGTTTAGCTCGTTATCACGATAAAAGAGTGCATGTGATTATTAATGAAAACGAAACGATTCCTGATGTGGAGCGTTGCTTAGAGGAAATCCATCAAAATGGTGAACTAGATAATTTATTACTTTCGCCTGAAAATGCGAAGAAACAGCGAAAGGCTGGCGATCTATTAGTTATGGTAGATTACCATCGGCCATCTTTATCGATCGATCAGGAGTTATACGAACAGTTTGAAAATATTGTTATTATCGACCATCATCGCAGAGGTGAAGAATTTCCTGAAAAGTCATTATTGACTTATATTGAGTCCTCCGCTTCTTCTGCTTCAGAATTAGTGACTGAACTGATTCAATTTGAAAGTAATGAGCGACAACGCATGAGTAAGATGGAGGCAACATTATTGCTTGCCGGGATCACGGTCGATACTAAAAACTTTGCGGTTCGAACAACGGCGCGAACTTTTGATGTCGCTAGTTATTTAAAGACTTGTGGAGCTGATGCTTCTTTAGTACAATATTTATTGAGTACAGATATCCAATCTTATTTGGAAATCAGTAAATTAGTAGGCGAAAGCCATTATGTCAGAGAAGATATCGTTGTTGCTACTGGAACCGATGACCAAGAGTATGACAGTGTCACTGCAGCGAAAACGGCAGATACGTTGCTTTCAATGGTAGATATCAATGCGGCCTTTGTAATTATCAAACGGACAGACGGAGTAATTGCAATTAGTGCACGTAGCTCTGGGACGATTAATGTCCAAATGGTGATGGAGGCATTAGGCGGCGGCGGACATTTTACCAATGCGGCTACCCAATTGACTAACACAACGATCGCTGAAGCGAAAGAACAGCTATTAGAGGCTATTAATAAACAGCTAATGGAGGGGACAGAAGAATGAAAGTAATTTTCTTACAAGATGTTAAAGGCAAAGGTAAAAAGGGCGATATTAAAGAAGTCCCAACAGGATACGCACAAAACTATCTACTTAAAAATAATTTGGCTAAGGAAGCAACCAAAAGCAGTATTTCAGAATTGAGCGGACAAAAGAAAGCTCAAGATAAAAAGGCTGCTGAAGTTTTAGCAGAAGCTAAGAAATTAGCAGAATTCTTAGCTAAGGAAGACACAGTTGTAGAAATCAAAGCCAAAGGTGGCGAAGATGGTCGTTTATTTGGTTCGATCCCTTCAAAACAAATTGCCGAAGGATTGAAGAAACAATATGATTTGAAAATCGACAAGCGTAAAATCGAGCTAGAAAATCCGATTCGTACCTTGGGCTATACAAAAGTTCCAGTAAAACTTCACACGGATGTTGAAGGGATTATTAAGGTTCACGTAATCGAAGAATAATCTAAATTGGTCGAATGTTTATTGAAGAGTATGAGAATTCTTGAGATTAGGAGAATCGCTCATACTCTTTGTTGTATTTAACAGGCAGATTTTGTAAAATAGATGGACGAAGAGGAGCGTAAACAAACATGAGCGAAATGTTACAAGATCGTGTGCCACCCCAAAGCATCGAAGCCGAGCAAGCGACTTTAGGTTCTATTTTTTTGGAAACCGATGCTTTAATCACGGCCATGGAGTACATAGTTCCAGAAGATTTTTATCGTCGCGGCCATCAATTGATTTTCCGTTCAATGATTCAATTAAACAATCGTAATGAAGCGATTGATGTAGTGACAGTTAAAGAATTGCTGGAACAACAAAATCAGCTGGAAGATGCTGGTGGATTAAGTTATTTATCCGAACTTGCGCTGAGCGTTCCAACGGCTGCTAATGTAGGGTATTATGCTAAAATTGTCGAAGAGAAGTCTTTGCTACGAAACCTGATCCAAACAGCTACGAATATTGTGACGGAAGGTTTTGAGCAAGGAGACGACGTTCAGACGATTTTAGATGCTGCCGAACGGAATATCATGGAAGTATCGGAACGACGTAATAAGAGCGGTTTTTTGACCATCAGTGAGGTGTTGAATACCGCGATTGAAAATATTGATCAGCTGGCACGGAACAATGAAGAAATTACAGGTTTGCCAACAGGTTATGCTGCCTTAGACAAAATGACGGCCGGTTTTCAGGCTGAGGAGTTAATTATCTTAGCTGCACGTCCGGCGGTTGGTAAGACTGCTTTTGCTTTAAACATTGCGCAAAACGTCGGGACCAAGACAGATAAATCAGTCGCTATTTTCAGTTTGGAAATGGGGGCAGAATCGTTGGTTAACCGGATGCTGTGTGCAGAAGGTTCCATCGAAGCCAGTCATTTACGGACAGGGCAGCTGTCTGAAGAAGAATGGCAGAATTTGATTGTTGCAATGGGTAGTCTATCTCGGGCCAATATCTTTATTGACGATACTCCCGGAATTAAAGTTTCTGAAATTCGAGCAAAATGCCATAAATTAGCTAAAGAAAAAGGCAATCTTGGCTTAATTTTGATTGACTATCTGCAATTGATTGAAGGGACGGGACGTGAGAATCGTCAACAAGAAGTTTCTGAGATCTCACGTCAATTGAAAAAGTTAGCTAAAGAATTAAAAGTCCCTGTCATTGCCTTATCACAGCTTTCTCGTGGTGTTGAGCAACGTCAGGATAAACGACCGGTATTGAGTGATATTCGTGAATCAGGTTCGATCGAACAAGATGCCGATATCGTAGCCTTTTTGTATCGGGATGATTATTATGAACGTGAAGGCGATGAAGAGGAAGAGTCTGCAGCGAATCGGAACGTGATCGAAGTTATTATTGAAAAAAACCGGAGCGGGGCTCGGGGAACGGTAGAGTTACTTTTTATCAAGGAGTATAATAAGTTCTCTTCTTTATCACCGAGAGCGGAATTTTAGTGATCGAAGCGAAATTAACTTTGACCTAAAAAAGTGTTCTGAAAGTGTAAAAGCTGACTAGTTGAAATAGATGAAGACCTTGGTTTTCATCTATTTTTATGTTCTAAATAAATAATGTTCGTAATTTGGCTTCTTTTTATTACCTTTATATTTTAATATTCGAATTTTCATTGAAGTATAAGGCTATTCTTGGTACAATGGTTCAGGATTAAATAAAATAAAATGAGGTGTTCAGATGTCATCTGTAGTAGTTGTAGGGACGCAGTGGGGCGATGAAGGTAAAGGGAAGATCACGGATTTTTTAAGTGAAAATGCAGAAGTCATTGCTCGTTACCAAGGTGGAGATAATGCAGGTCATACAATCAAATTTGACAATGAAACATATAAATTACACTTGATTCCTTCTGGGATTTTCTACAAAGAAAAAATCAGTGTTATCGGAAATGGTGTCGTAGTCAATCCTAAATCATTAGTCACGGAATTGGCCTATTTGCATGAGCGAGGAATTACGACGGATAATTTGCGTATTTCTGATCGTGCGCACGTGATTTTACCGTATCATATTAAGTTGGATCAATTACAAGAAGATGCCAAAGGTGTGAACAAAATCGGCACAACCATCAAAGGGATCGGACCAGCTTATATGGATAAAGCCGCACGTGTGGGTATCCGTATTGCTGATTTATTGGATAAAGAAATTTTTGAAGAACGTTTGAAGATCAACTTAGAAGAAAAAAATCGTCAATTTGTCAAAATGTTTGATGATGAAGCGATGGATTTTGCTGATATCTTTGAAGAATATTATGCTTATGGTCAACAAATCAAACAATACGTGACTGATACATCAGTGATCTTGAATGATGCACTGGACGAAGGCAAGCGTGTTCTTTTTGAGGGTGCTCAAGGGGTCATGTTGGATATCGATCAAGGAACGTATCCGTTTGTTACGTCATCTAACCCAGTTGCTGGTGGTGTTACGATCGGTAGTGGTGTCGGACCTGCGAAGATCAATAAAGTTGTAGGGGTATGTAAAGCATATACTTCTCGCGTTGGTGATGGTCCTTTCCCAACTGAATTATTTGATGAAGTTGGCGATCAGATTCGTGAAGTTGGTCGTGAATACGGCACAACGACAGGTCGTCCACGTCGTGTCGGCTGGTTTGATTCAGTTGTTATGCGGCATTCAAAACGTGTTTCAGGAATCACCAATCTTTCTTTGAATTCGATTGATGTCTTGAGTGGTTTAGAAACAGTTAAAATTTGTACAGCTTATGAGCTAGATGGGGAATTGATCTACCATTATCCAGCAAGCTTGAAGGAATTGAATCGTTGCAAACCAGTTTATGAAGAATTACCTGGGTGGAGTGAAGATATTACAGGTTGTCGTAATTTAGCAGACCTACCGGAAAATGCCCGTAATTATGTTCGTCGCGTTTCTGAATTAGTCGGTGTTCGGATCTCAACCTTCTCAGTTGGTCCAGATCGGACCCAAACCAATATTATGGAAAGTGTTTGGGCCCAAATTTAACATAATATGAGACAAGCAACCAATTATCTAGTAAAATGAATTTACTATTAAGTGGGTGTTTGGAGGATTTTAAAATGTATCAGATTCTGACAGATTCATGTTGCGATGTGCCGTATGAATTATTAGCTGAAAACAACGTTGATTTTATTTCAATGTATGTCTCAATAAATGGAACAGAATTCGCTGACGATTTAGGGCGCAGCTTTAAAATTGATGATTTTTATCAAGAAATCAAAAATGGAGCGATGCCTACGACTTCACAAGTCAATGTCGGTCGTTACGTTGAATTTTTCCGAAGTTATGCAGAGAAAAATATCCCGATTTTGTATATTTGCTTTTCATCTGGCATGAGCGGTTCTTATCAAAGCGCGATGCAAGCAGTGGAATTGCTTAAAGAGGATATCCCGACTGCTGAAGTTTATGTGGTAGATTCTTTAGCTGCCAGCGGTGGTGAAGGGCTGATGGTCTATGAAGCAGCGCAAAAACAACAGGCAGGAATGTCTTTGACTGAGTTACATCAATGGTTAGAAGAAAATAAACTAACCTATCATCATTGGGTGACTGTTGATGATTTGAATCATTTGCAGCGTGGGGGAAGAATCTCTAAGACGAGTGCAGCAATTGGTGGCCTAATGAATATCAAACCAATCATTACGGTCGATATTGATGGCAAGCTGCAAAATGTTGAGAAAGTTCGGGGGCGTAAAAAAGCCTTGCAACTAGTTGCTGACAAAATTGGTAAAGCAACGACAGATCCTGCCAACCAAACAATTTTTATCACGACTAGCGCCGATCAAGCAGGTGCAGAAGAAGTCAAACGCCATCTAGAAGAAAGCATCCAACCGAAAGAAGTTCGAATTTTTCCATTAGGGACGACTATTGCTAGTCATACTGGATTGGGCTGTATTGCGGTCTTTACTCGTGGGGAAAAGCGCAATTAACTAGGAATAAAAACGAGGGAATCATCTTAGATTTCCTCGTTTTTTTTAGTGAGCAAAGTTAAACAAAGGAAAAAGCAGTTGCGATTTTTTTCGCAGCTGCTTTTTTTTTAATACAAATGACTCAATTGCTTTTGAACTTCTGGATTTTCCAAAAATTCATCATAAGTTGTTTCGGCACGATCGACCACACCGTTTTCAGAAATGGCGATAATCCGGTTGGCAATCGTTTGAATGAATTGGTGGTCATGTGAGGCGAATAAAAGCGAACCTTTATAAGCGATTAATCCCTCATTCAAAGCGGAGATTGACTCTAAGTCTAAGTGATTGGTTGGATCATCTAAGACTAAAACATTTGATTTTGACAACATCAATTTAGAGAGCATACAACGGACTTTTTCTCCCCCAGATAAGACATTGACCGGCTTCATCACTTCATCGCCTGAGAATAACATGCGACCTAAGAAGCTGCGCAAGAAAGTATTATCGTCTTCTTCTTTGCTGGCATATTGACGGAGCCAATCAAGAATCGGCATTGAGCTATCAAATTCTTTTGTAGTATCTTTTGGTAAATAGGCTTGACTAGTTGTCACACCCCAGCGAATCGTACCGGTATCAGGTTTTAAATCACCCATGATGACTTTGAATAACGTCGTCGTCACTAAGTCATTTTCAGCGATGAAGGCGACTTTGTCATCACGATTTAAGGTGAAGGAAATATTATCTAAGATTTTCTTACCGTCGATTGTTACGCTGACATTGTCGACTTGTAACAGGTCATTGCCGATTTCTCGTTCGGGTTTAAATTGAACGAATGGATAACGGCGTGAAGACGGTTGGATGTCATCCAAGGTGATTTTATCCAACATTTTCTTTCGCGAAGTCGCTTGTTTTGATTTTGACGCGTTAGCGCTGAAACGAGCGATAAAGTCTTGCAATTCTTTGATTTGTTCCTCTTTTTTCGCATTTTGCTGCGATTGTAGTTTTGTTGCTAATTGGCTTGATTCCAACCAGAAATCGTAGTTTCCGACATATAATTTGATTTTACCGAAGTCTAGGTCAGCCATGTGGGTACACACTTTGTTTAAGAAGTGGCGGTCATGGGATACAACGATCACAGTATTATCAAAATTGATCAAAAATTCTTCTAACCAGTTGATCGATTGGATGTCTAAACCATTGGTTGGTTCATCTAGTAAAAGGACATCAGGCTTGCCAAAAAGTGATTGAGCTAGTAAAACTTTGACTTTTTGCCCCGCTGTCAGTTCGCTCATTTTAACTTGATGCAAGTCTTCAGGAATATTCAGACCTTGTAATAAGACCGCTGCTTCGGGTTCTGCTTCCCAACCGTCAAGTTCAGCGAATTCGCCTTCAAGTTCTGCTGCACGAATACCATCTTCATCGGAAAAATCTTCCTTCATATAAATGGCGTCTTTTTCTTGCATGACTTGGTATAAGCGTTCGTGGCCCATAATGACTGTTTCAAGAACTGTGTATTCTTCAAAGTCAAAATGATTTTGTTTTAATACAGCCATCCGTTCGTTAGGTCCTAAAGTAACGGAACCAGTCGACGGTTGGATATCGCCTGCTAAAATTTTAAGAAAGGTTGATTTACCAGCACCATTGGCACCAATCAACCCGTAACAATTGCCGGGAGTGAATTTAATATTTACGTCATCAAAAAGTTTACGATCAGGAAACTGTAAACTAACGTCACTTACTGTAATCAATGATTTTCCTCGCTTTATCAGTATTGGCGCAAGGCCTCTTTGCATTATATCGGGGAACATCTGAAGTTTCAAGTCAACCTTTAAGAATTTACTTGGGAATTAAAATAGGATAGACTTGACAGTGAAGGGGTGTGTCAGTATGATCGGGATAATTATCACGACCCATGACCATTTAGCGGATAGTCTGTTAAAAACGGCGGAAGCCATTTTGGGTGAACAAAGCTGCGTAGAAACATTAAATATTGAGCCTGGGACGATTGGACGCCAAGAGGAGATCGAGCATTTTGCTAACGATTTACTAACGAAGGTTGACGAAGTGGTCTGGTTAGTCGATATGTTTGGTGGAACACCATTTCGTTATGCTAGCTATTGTGTTATCAATGATTCGCGGCAATCTTTAGTGACCGGTGTCAATTTACCGATGGTTCTACAAGCGCTAGTGAATCGAGAATTGTCGGCGAGCGAATTGACCGAACAATTGACAGTGGAAGCCAAGCAGACCATCAGAAGAATGTGAAAAAGGTGATGCCAAAATTATTTGGCATCACCTTTTTGCTCCTCACTTTATAGTTCAGAGTGGTAAAGATTCTATTACTAGCTCTTTTTATTTAGTAATTCCCGTAGAGTGGGCATATCATGAACTTGGTATTTTTCTTTGAACGCCTTGATTTGTTCAGCTGAGAATTTTTCTGGATCTAGCTCTAAAGCCTCAACGGGTAATGGACGTTCATCTTTGATTTTGACATCAATTACAACTGGACGTTTACTGTTTTTGGCAGCAGTGAAGGCGGGTTCCAATTGGCTGTATTCGGTAATTGTAAAGCCGTCTGCTCCAAGTGCTTCCCCGATTTTACCAAAATCAGCACCCTCTAAGAAAACGCCAAATTTTTGTTGCTCAGTATCTTCTTGTTCAGCCTCGATAAAACCAAACGCATTGTTTGAGAAGACGACATTGATGATTGGTAAATTATATTTTACCTGTGTAATAATATCTTGCATTTGCATTGCAAAACCACCATCACCGCTGAAGGTAAATACTTGTTTGTCAGGGTAAGATAGTTGAGCGGCAATTCCGCCTGGAACACCATTGCCCATGGTTGCAAACCAGCCAGAAGTCGTAAATTGTTGTTCACCGTTCATTTCTAAATGACGGATCGAATTTACGGTAACATTTCCAACATCACTAACATAGACAGCATCTTGTTCAGCGATTCGATTCACTTCTTTAAAAATCGGTTCTGGTCGCAAGGGTGTAGAAGCATCGTCATAAAAACTTTTACGCCAAGCATGCCAATTTTTGATATTTTCTTGGTTGGCTTTTAACCAATCATCAGCAGGACGTGCTTTTCCTAGTTCTATCCAACGACGTAGCGCAGTCGCACCATCTCCCAAAACTGAAACGTCAACATTGTGGCGACGCCCAAATTTAGTTGCATCAATATCGACTTGAATGAATTTAGCTTCTGGATTAAAGAAATGACGACCGAATGGAAAATCACTGCCGACAAAAACAATCAAATCAGTATCAGCTAAAGCCTCATTTGCAGGTTTCGTTGCCACACGGGCTGCAAAACCTAAAAAGTTTTCGTATAGATCAGGAATGATTCCTTTAGCCAGTACTGCAGCTGCAATCGGCATCGAGAAATATTCAGCAAAGGCTTTAACGGCATCAAAATGGCCCCTAACACCTTGTCCCACGTAAAGCACTGGTTTTTTCGCTGCTTCGATTAAGGGAAGAGCTGCTTTAAGGTCAGTTTCGTCAGGTAGAAGCACCCCGGTTTTATGATTTTTGGCTGTTGCAATTTCTATTTCTTCGATTTCTTCAAAACCAAAATCAACTGGAATCGTAACGACTGCGACACCATTTTGTTGATAGGCTGCTTTGATCGCTTCATCGATTACATGCGGCAAACTTTCTGGTGTCATGACTGTCCGATTGTAGACACTAACATCTGCAAACATCGGATTTTCGTTTAATTCCTGGAACGAATGATAGTTCATGGCAGTAGAAGCGACTTGGCCTAACAAAGCTAAAACAGGCACGTGATCCATTTGAGCATCATATAAACCATTAATTAAATGACTAGCACCCGGACCAGCAGAACCAAAGACAGCCCCGATTTTACCTGTTAATTTTGCATCAGCCGCCGCAGCTAAAGCCCCAGCCTCTTCATGGCGAACTTGGATATATTTGATGGATTCCCGCTCATGATATAAGGCATCCATCGTTGAATTGAATGAACCGCCGGGGATTCCATAGATATGATCGATGCCCCATGCTTCTAAAACATTGACCATCGCAACGCCTGCATTAATTTTTGACATATAATTCACTCACTTTCTTTTTGTAAGTTCCTACTTAAAAAGTATAGCGCGTTCCAAAAAAACCAGCAAAGAAAGTGTCTTCAAAGAAGTATACAGGTATACCTAAAATATGATAGTATTATTACAAACAAACGGTTTCAGGATACCAAAGAAAATTACAGATAATATTTAGCTGGCTCAAGCTTGTTTCAGCAGATTATTTGGTAAGGGGAGGTTTTTATGGCTACATGGTTATTAAGCTTAGCAGCTTGGCAGCAGGCATTGATGGGAACTTTATTTACTTGGGGAATGACAGCGTTAGGTGCTGCCTTGGTTTTTTTCTTTAAAAAGATCAATCGGAATGTCTTAAATTTAATGTTAGGTTTTGCTTCAGGTGTAATGATTGCAGCCAGCTTTTGGTCTTTGTTAGATCCAGCAATCGCTGCTGCAGAGGAGAACGGTTCAATCCCTTGGTTGGTGGTAAGTATTGGCTTTGGTCTCGGGGGGTTATTTCTGTATATCGCAGATAAAACGATTCCCCATATGCACTTCGGGCCGAATAAAGAAAGAGAAGGTTTTCCCAGTCATTTAAAACGGACGATTTTGTTAGTTTTTTCAATTACATTGCACAATATTCCAGAAGGACTAGCCGTCGGTGTCGCTTTTGGTGCCGCAAATGAAGCAGCAAATCCAACCGCTGCCGTTCTAGCGGCGATCTCCGTCTCATTAGGGATCGGTATCCAAAACTTCCCAGAAGGTGCCGCAGTATCGATTCCTTTGCGTCAGGAAGGTCTGAGCCGGACGAAGTCATTCCTTTACGGACAAGCTTCAGGTCTGGTAGAACCGATCGCCGCAGTGATAGGAGCTATTCTGGTGACTAGTGTCCAGCCTCTATTGCCTTATGCACTGTCTTTTGCCGCAGGTGCAATGATTTATGTTGTAGTTGAGGAATTAATCCCTGAAGCGCAAGCAACAACTGATAGCAAGCATCATTATGGTGTTTTTGGTGCAATGGCGGGCTTTATGATCATGATGATTTTAGATATTTCTCTGGGGTAAAGAGACTAAGGCATTCCAATTTTTCCTGGTCAAATATGATTAAAACCACAGTAAGATGATCGAGAGTTGGAAGAGTTAAATAAAAGCGGGATGACAACAAGTGTGTCATCCCGCTTTCTTTTTATTAAGAGTTAATACGACCGGCGCCGTTTCGTCAACCAGTTAACTAAGAAGTAAGCAATCGCCAGTGGAATCGCGATTCTAAAGAATAAGCCGATCAGACTGGAAACAACCGGTATGATAATACTTAAAAGCAAACTAGCTACTAAGAAAAAGCCGACGACAGCTAAAATTCGAACAACCATTGGATAATCTTTCATCATTTTAAATTCCTTCTTTCCGTTTGTTTTAACTTAACCCTAGTTTATCAAACTCTTTGTTTGCTTACGTCCAACTTAAGACGTATTTGTTGGTAAATTTTATCTTTTTTTGGTTTAATGGTAGTCAGATAACCCTGATTTTTAGTAAGTAACGATTGGAGTAAACAATGCCAAAATCACGAATTGAAGCCTTTACCGACGCAGTTATCGCGATCATCATGACCTTGCTAGTATTAGAATTACATGAGCCAACATCGCCTAACTGGTCGGCATTTATAAATATGGAACATAAATTTATCATTTATTTGATTAGTTTTGTAAGTCTAGCAATCTATTGGAATAATCATCACCATCTTTTTCAGTTGGTGCGAAAGGTTGACGGCTGGGTCTTATGGGTAAATAATTTTTTAATTTTGATGATGACTCTATTTCCCTATGTGACTGCATGGGTCGGTGATTATCCGTTTGATTGGCCACCGCAAGCCTTGTATGGCGCAGTAATCTTAGGGACTAATTTTGCTTATTACCTATTAGTCCAAGCTTTGGTGCGGGCCAATGGAAAAGATTCTAAGATTGGTCAATTGTTTGGACACTATCCTAAATTATACATTTCAGTTGGTGGTGCAGCTGTTGCACTACTTTTAGGGAAATTAATCACTCCGATTGCTGTATTGATCGTAAATGTCTTGATTTTATTGATGTGGTTCATCCCAGAAAAAGTCGTAGAAAAAAACCTTTAAACGTACAGCTTGTGCTGTACGTTTTTGTCGAAATTTAGACATAATCAAGCGGGACTATATTCAACAAATTATCTGTGGTAAAGTTTAAACAAATGTTATTAGGGAGGATCAGAATGTTAGAAGCAATTATTTTTGATATGGACGGTGTATTAGTTGATTCAGAATATACTTATTTTCAAAGTAAATCTCAAATTTTAAGAGAGGCTGGACACATTGTGGAGGAGAGCTATCACTTTCAATTTATGGGAACTACCAGTGAATATATGTGGCAGCAGATGAAGCAAGAATTCGCATTACCGCTGACTGTTCCAGAATATGTGGCAAAAATGACAGCATTACGGCAAGAAATGATCCGGCGTGATGGAATCAAAGTAATCCCCCATGTCCAAGCCTTTGTTAAGCGTTTGCATGGAGCGGGCTTGAAATTAGCCGTGGCCTCCTCCTCCTCATTAGCTGAAATCAAAGAAAATTTATTAGCCCTTGGTCTATCAGACTATTTCTCAGAGGTTGTTAGTACGGAAGAAGTGAAGCATTCAAAACCAGCACCAGATGTCTATCTAGCAGCTGCTGAACGGATCGGTGTTGATCCGAAAAACTGTCTTGGGATCGAGGATACCAAAAATGGCACCGGAGCTGTTCGAAATGCTGGGATGGTCTGTGTTGGTTTTGCTAATCCAGCTTTTCCGAAGCAAGATCTGTCATTTGCAGATGTGGTAGTTTCCTCTTTTGCTGATTTAGATGCCACTTCGTTAACAAAAATCTATCAAGAAAAGAGGGAACAACATGCCTAGAGCAGCAATCAGTAGCCAAGCTTTTTTAGTTGAGGGCGGTTGTAATGCCTGTGGTCTCAAAAATACGGAGACCTTCACGATTCATTTCGAAGATCAGCGCTCAGAAGTATTAGAGGCATTTGATCTGCCTTCGCTGGTCCAAACGATCGCACAAAAAAATGGCTGGCGTGAAGCAGTGATTCCCGTCGGTATTGGCGATGAGGAAATTATTTTGAAAAATGAGACAGCACAGGTCAAGCCAATCTATCTAGGTGATCAAATTGTGTATCAAACAGATGACCAACGGTTACAAGTCAATAAAACTTTTGAAATAAACGAAGAGTTGTTTAAGCAAGTAAATGAAGTCTTAGTTCAGCTGTTTAAAATCGAACCCTATGAAATCAAGCTTGCGATTGATTGACGAATCGTAACTGCAAATGAGAGGTACTTTTTTAGTTGGAAAATAAGAAAGAGGATATGACAAGACTTTTGTCGCATCCTCTTTGATTCAAAAATTGTAAAGTCTAGTTTGCATAAAGAACAGACAAAGAATGAGACTCTTGGTAAAATAAGGTGAAATAAAGAGTCCCAAGTTGCATAATTTGTAGTCAAAAAAAAGAATAGAACGATGTTTTTCGATTGTTAGTTAGCCTTTTTTAAGAGTTAACTAATTTTTTTTAGCAAAAGAATAGTTTATAAGCCCCAAGTTGCATAAAAAACACTGAATTATTGGGAAGCAAATGAGATAGAAATGTAAGCGGTTTTAAGTTAAATTAAGGGTGTAAAGAGGGATGACAATGAATTTAGAAGAAAGAACAAACCAAATTTTTGTTGAGTTAGTCAACAACCCCCAAATTACTAGTAAAGCTTTGTGTGAGAAATTTGATTTAACGCGTGGTCAATTGAATTACGCTTTGAAGAAAATCAATGATTCTTTATTAGATGAAAAACTGAGTGAGATCAAACGAACAAAAAATGGTCACTTTCTCATTGCAAATGAGATTCTTTCAAACTTTAAGGGTGGTGATGAGCCGCTAGGAGAAACTAACGAAAGTTATGTTTTTTCTGGTAAAGAACGATCAGCCGTAATTGAACTGATGTTGTTAAGTAAAGAAGATTATCTTTCATTGAATCATTTCATTGATGAATTAAAAGTTAGTCGGAATACCGTATTGCGTGACCTGAAAGAGGTCGACCAAGAGCTGCAACACAACGAATTAAGTCTAAAGTACACGCGGCAAAAAGGCTACTTTATTCATGGTGATGAGTGGAACAAACGTAATTTGCTATCGGATTTACTGAATCAGCTAGCTGGGATGTATAACGGAATTCAATTGATCAGTCAGTATGCCAATATTGATTCTAAAGAAATTGAAGTCTTTCGTAAACGGGTAGAACTAGTGGAAGAGGAATTAGAAGTTCAATTTACCGATGAACGTCTTAGAACATTACCATTACTAATTATTTTAATGATTCGACGAGCGCAAAAAGGCAAGCTGATCTCTTACAGCTTCAAAATCAATTATCGTGAATTGTCCGATACAAAAGAATATTTGGCAGCCGATCGCGTGATCTGGGATGTGGATGGTTTAACTGAAAATGAACGAGTCTATTTAACGCTGCTACTTTTAACGACCAATCTTTCACGAGGCGACATACTCTCGGTGAAAGAGCTAAATAAAATGAAAGAAGCCTTGGAAAAAGTAATCGCTAACTTTGAACGGATCGCCGGTGTTGGACTAGAGGATAAGGATAAATTACTTGATCGACTGTTGGTCCATATGCGTCCGGCCTATTATCGGATTAAGTATCACTTGAACTTACAGACTCGTTTTTATCAAGAAAATAAGGATGCCAATTTATTTTCACTGTTTTATCTAGTCAAAGAGTCCAGTGGTCCATTAGAGGATTATTTCGAGCAAGCGTTGCCAGATGCAGAATTATTTTTCATCTCTTTATTTATTGGCAGTCATATTGTTGAAAGTACAGAAATCGTTCATCCAGAAAATCGGAAGCGGGCAATCATTGTTTGCCCTAACGGAATTTCTATCGCAGCTTTGCTGGAAAATACATTACGCAACTTGCTACCGGAAATTGATTTTGTTGCGACTATGTCCGCCCGAGAGTTTTATCGCACGGAATATGATGTCGATCTGGTGTTTTCTGCAGTGCCGCTAAAAACAGAGAAGAAGCTGTTTGTGGTCGATAACTTTTTGTCCGAAAAAGAAAAACGACAATTACGCGAGCGGGTCTTACGTTCAACGGCGTTGATCCAGACCGAGGCAGTTACACCGGAGAAAATTTTAGCGGTCGTGAAAAAACATGCGGAAGTCGTTGATGAGGCTGGTCTCTATGATGAATTGTTAGGGTTATTCGCTCCAAAAGACTCTAAAATCTTAGAAAAGAAACGACCACATTTGATTGATTTGCTAAAAGGGGAAACGATTCAAATTTTTGAAAAAGCAATTGATTGGTCAGAGGTTTTAACTGCTTTGGCTCAACCGTTGGAGCGACAACAAATCATTACAACGGATTATATAAAAGCACTGAAAAAAGAAATGCCGGAACTACCGGCCTATGTTGTCTTACGTCACAAACTCGCATTACCCCATACGGTAGCAGAAGCAGGCGCAATTGGCGTCGGGATTAGTTTAGGGATTGTTAAGAAAGGGATCGTCACTGAAGATGGTCGGAAGATCCATACGGTTATCTTATTGGGATCGAATGATAAGGAAGAACATTTAGATTTAATTTTTGAAATGATGAGTTTGGCTGGCTCGGAGCAACTAGCCAAAATAGAACAAGCGCAAACGAAGGAAGAAATTCGGGAGGCGTTAATTGAATTCAACGATGAGTATTGGAGGGCAAACTAATGACAGAAACGACACTAAGTTCCTATGTAAAAGAACCTTTGGTTTTCGCACAAGAAAATTTTAAAAGCCAAGACGAACTGTTTGAACAGGTTGCGCAAAAAGCGTTAGATCTTGGCTGGGTCAGAGAAGATTTCTTAGAGCGAATTAAGAAAAGAGAAGCAACTTTTCCAACAGGGATTCAATTGATGAATCTTGGGGCGGCAATTCCTCACACAGATGCAGAATGTGTCTTGGAAGAATTCGTAGCGGTCGTCACTTTACAAGAACCAACTGTTTTTTACAGCATGGAAGACAATACGCAACAAGTTAAAGCACAAATCGTCTTCGTATTAGGCTTGAACCAGCCCCATGCACAATTAGAAATGCTGCAGTCTCTAATGGGGCTGTTACAGAATGAATCTGTTTTAGCAGAATTATTATTAGCAACAAACGAAAATGAATTAGTCAGCGTCATTAAAAAAAATCAATTATAAGAGGAGCGTCATTAAAATGAAAAAAATTCGCGTATTAGTAGCATGTGGAGCAGGAATCGCAACATCAACGGTGGTTATGAAAAAAGTCGAGGAATTATTCGCTAAAAACAATTTGCCGGTAGAAATTACTCAAATCAAAATCGCCGAAGCGGCAGCTAAACAAGATAGCGCCGATATGTTGATCTCTACAACGATGCTACCAACAGAATATAGCATTCCTGCGATTAAAGCGATGGCCTTTTTGACAGGGATCGGAACAGAAAAAGTTGAAAATGAAATTATTGAGGCTGCTAAAGGGATCCAATAATTTTTAAAAGATAGCGTGTTCCGTTGAAATCGTAGGGTGTTGACCTTATGGATATTAGCGGAGCCGTTATCTGATGAGAAGCGATTTATTTTGTGAAAATAAATAAATTATAACGAATCAGGAGGAAAGAATGTATGGATGGTTTAATGAATGCAGTACAAAGTATTTTAGGTGCTGGTCCAAGTGTTATGCTGCCAATTATTATCTTCATTGTAGGACTCATTTTTAGAGTACCAGTGAAAAAAGCAATTATTTCTGGAATTACTGTTGGTATTGGGATGATCGGGATTAACTTGGTCATTACCGTTTTAACAACAAACGTTGGTCCGGCAGCACAAGCAATGGTGGAGCGGTTCGGTTTGAACCTGACAATCATTGATGCAGGCTGGCCAGCAGTCTCAGCCGGGACATGGGCGCAACCAATCGCGGCTGTGATGATTCCAGTGATTTTAATCGTGAACTTAATCATGTTGGCATTGAATCGGACCAAGACACTTAATATCGATATCTGGAACTACTGGCATGTTAGTTCTGTAGCAGCAACTGGTTATATTGTAACAAAAAGTTTTTTCTTTGGCATCCTATGTGGGATTTTGTTTACGATTATTATTCAAATTATCGCCGACAAGACGGCACCGAAAGTTCAAGAATATTATGGCTTAGAAGGGATTAGTATCACAACTGGTTCAGCACAAGGTTATGCGGTGCTAGCTTTGCCAGTTGGCTGGTTAGTGGATAAAATTCCTGGGATTAATAAATTAGACGTGAAACCAGAAACAATCCAAAAACGTTTTGGTATTTTCGGAGAACCAATGATTATGGGAATTATCATCGGGATGTTCCTAGGATTGTTAGGTGGTTACGATATTATTGGCATTTTGCAAATTGGGATGAATATGGGTGCTGTGATGTTCTTAATGCCACGGATGGTAAAAATCTTGATGGAAGGTTTAATTCCAATCCAAGAGGGCGCGCAAAAAGTACTGCAAAGCCGTTATGGCGACCGCGAAATCTATCTAGGAATGGATGCAGCCTTAGCCACTGGTTCACCAGCTGCACTATCGACTGGTCTATTGATGGTACCGATTACTTTATTCTTAGCTGTGATTTTACCAGGGAACCGTGTATTACCATTCGGTGACTTAGCAACAATTCCATTCTTTGCTGCTTTAGTTGTTCCAAGCCGTAAAGGAAATATTTTACACTCAGTGATTTCTTTAACCGTTGTGATGGCCTTGGCATTATTAATGGCAACAAACTTTGCACCAGTCATTACGGAAATGGCGGAAGGAATTGTGAAATTCCCAGACGGAGCAGCTCAAATAACCAACTTAGATACTGGTGGGAACTTCTTGAAATGGATCTTCTTAAAATTCTCAGAATTAGTTGCTTCAGTAATGTAGTTTTTCAAATTTGATGATATCAACAAAATAGTGAATAAAATAAGTGCTATTTTCCTAAAAGGAGAGCGAAAGTAATGAGCAAAATGATGAAAGGTGTTTCTAAACAGGCACCTGGCTATGACCAAATGGAATTTATTGATTTACCTGTACCTGAAGCAATAGACGATAAAGTATTAATCAAAGTTGCTTATACTGGAATTTGTGGATCAGATATTCATACCTTCAAGGGAGAATATAAAAATCCCACGACACCGGTGGTTTTAGGGCACGAGTTTTCTGGTCAAGTCGTAGCGGTAGGTGATCAAGTGACGAAAGTCAAAATTGGTGACCGAGTTACAAGTGAGACAACGTTTTATGTTTGCGGTGAATGTGATTATTGTAAAGAAAAACAATACAATCTATGTCCGTATCGTAAAGGCATAGGGACCCAGCAAAATGGCTCAATGGCCAATTACGTATTAGCCCGGGAAGAAAGTATTCATATCTTACCCGATCACTTAAGTTACGAAGGGGCAGCGATGAGTGAACCACTAGCTTGTTGTGTCCATGCGATGTATCAAAAGAGTCGTTTAGAATTAAAAGATACGATCATTATCATGGGACCTGGACCGATCGGGTTGTTCTTGTTACAGATTGCTAAAGAAATTGGAGCCTTCGTTATTATGACTGGAATTACCAAAGATGGTCACCGGTTAGAATTAGCGAAAAAACTAGGCGCGGATATCATTGTTGATACAATGAAGGAAGATTTGGCAGCGATTGTCAATGAAGTGACGGATGGCTATGGTGTCGATAAAGTTTATGATGCATCGGGCGCTGTTCCTGCGGTAAACGCTAGCCTGCCATTGATTCGTAAAAAGGGCCAGTTTGTTCAAGTCGGTTTGTTCGCGAATAAAATGGTCGATCTAGATACTGAATCAATCATTCAGCGTGAAATCGAATATATCGGCAGTCGGTCACAAAATCCGTATGACTGGCCAATCGCAATTCATTTATTAGCGAAAGGTGCAATCAATATCGATCAAATGATCACGAAAAAATATCCTTTGACTGAATGGCGGGAAGCTTTTGATAAAGTGATGGAAGGCAATGAGATTAAAGTAATGATCGAATCCAATCCAGGGGAATTTTAATAATAAGTTGAAAAAACTGTACCAGAATTTTTGGTACAGTTTTTTTTTGCGTTATATGAGTTCTGAATTGATAAAATTTTATTATTAAAAAAATGAATATAAATCTTGTTGTTTTTTTTACATGGAGATAATCGATTTGATGGTTGGTAGAAAGGTAATGAAATTAAGATAAGATAGAAGAAAAACAGGTAAGTTCTGCTCACTTTTCACAAATTAGTACACTTTTTTATTGTGATTCAAAAAAAAGAGCGTATTAATCATTTGTAGAAAGCGCTTTATACTCTGGGTGTACTTAATTGAGGAGGGAATAATAAATGTCAGATTGGTTAGCTATTGCAGGTAAAAAGGTGATTGTTACTGGAGGATCTTCTGGAATCGGTGCAAGTATTATCGCTGAATTGTTAGAACAAGGCGTAGTAGTGGCAAATTTTGACCTTCAAGCAGGTAAGCAGATTCATAAAAATCTTCATTTTTATCAAACTGATATCTCTGATCGTCAACAAGTTGAAACTAATGTTGCGCAAGTTGTTGAAGAATTGGGGCAAGTTGATGGATTGGTTAACAATGCAGGAATCAATGTTCCGCGCTTATTAGTTGATGAAGAAAATGCTCACGGACAGTTTGAATTATCTGATGGGATTTTTGATAAGATCATTGCAATCAATCAAAAGGGTGTTTTTTTAATGACACAAGCGGTAGTTCGGGATATGTTAAAACGTCACGAGGGTGTAATCATTAATATGTCGTCAGAAAGTGGATTGGAAGGTTCGGAAGGACAGAGTCCATATGCAGCTACGAAAGCCGCGGTGAATAGTTACACTCGTTCATGGGCAAAAGAGCTAGGTAAAAAAGGAATTCGTGTAGTTGGCATTGCACCCGGAATTATGGAAGAAACAGGTCTACGGACAGTGGACTATGAGACAGCTTTGGCTTATACACGAGGAATCAGCGTAGAGGAATTACGGAAAAATTACAGCAAAACAACTACGATTCCATTAGGTCGCAGTGGGAAACTGAATGAAGTTGCTGATTTAGTGTGCTATTATCTTTCTAACCGGTCTAGTTATATTACAGGCGTTACAACGAATGTTGCTGGAGGAAAAACACGGGGATAAACAAGAAGGTGGGGTAATAAGATGGCCTTAATCAAGCGTTGGTATCAACTATTGCAGCATTTTATTACGCAAGATCGCTTGAGTTTAGAGGAGTTGCAGAAAATAACTGATACAAGTGTTCAAACCACCAAAAAGGCGATTCAATTGTTGAATGACCAGTTAGAAAATATTGCAATTATTGAAGAAAAAACTAATATCTATACTTTGAAGGTCCTTGATTCTCAGCAGTTTTCAGAAGTTATGAACGGTAGTTTAAAACAACAAACAGATTTCAATTCAAGTACCAAACGGATGGCCGTTTTGATTGATTGTTTTATGAAGCAGGTAGATTATATTGTAATTGATGATTTGTCAGAACGCTTAGGTGTCAGTCGTTCGACAGTTAACAAAGATTTACGAAATTTGAAGAAAATTATGCGTAACTATCAAGTTTCATTAATTGGTACACCTAATAAAGGGTTGCTGTTGGAAGGGACGGAAGCACAATTACGGTTGCTATATCTGCATCATGCTTATGACTACTTAGAACAACCAAAATTAAACGAAGAATTGTTAAAACAAATCGATCAAATCGCATTAGCTAAAAAATTGGATTTTCGGACATTAGGTTTGTTGAAAAAAACGATTAATGTGACGATTCAACGAATTCGCAGCGGTAGCTCACTGTCTCAAAGAGTTCCATATTATATAAATTATTTTGAAGGTGATCCGTTACTTGAAGAGTTGTTTCTTTATTTAGCAACTGAATATCATTTGACAGTCAGTCAATTTGATTTTGATTTTATCTGCTTTCCGCTAAATATTTTCAATAATAATCTGATACCGGAAACACGAGCAAATAATACTGAAGTACAGGAATTATTTCAATTCATGATGGCACAGATCCATCAGTCAGTCATTATTAATATTGACCAATCAGCATTATTTTTAAATCTGCGAGCTCATTTCATGTTTTTGGTAAATCGGTTAATTTTTCAAATAGAGACTTATGATGTCTTTCGAGAAGAATTCAAGCAAAAGCATGCTTTTTCCCACGAGCTTGCTGAATTAGGGATTGAAGCATTGGCTCATTTTCTAAAAAAGCCAATGCAGCCTTCGGAAATTTCTTATTTAGCGATCTATTTTGAATTGGCCCTGAAAACCGATGAGCAAGAAAAGATGAAAGAAATTGCGGTTGTTTGTAATACGGGAAAAGGGACTGCCTTAATGATCAAGCGGCAGCTAGAGACTGTCTTAGGTCCGAATATTCAAATTTCCCATTATTCTGAAGAGGAATATGAAACACAGGATTTGGATCGTTACTTCGTGGTTTTCACGACGATTCCATTGAAACATATAAAGGCGACGACCGCAGTAATCAAGTTGACCGATTTGTTTAATGAGAATTGGTTATTAAGTGAGTGGAAACGAATCGTAGCTAAAAAGGCAGCTATGTTTGATCATATTCAAATGACTTTCAAACAATTAGATCAAGAATTACCTTACGAGGAAAACTTGACAATAATGCTTGATGAACTACAGGCTCATGAAATGATTGGCGAAGTATTTAAGCAGTATGTTTTAGAAAAAGCGCAAGAAGAATCTGCAGTTATTGATAATGGGATTGCGTTTCCTCATGGAATAAATTCTCAAAGTACCGATATTTTAGTTACGGTTGGCAGTTATAAAACAACTTCTTTAGAAGAGATTGAATTAGTCTTTTTAGTAGCTATTCCAGAAAATTTAACCCTTGCGATGGAAAAAGAGTTGTTGAATTTTTATGATACGATTTTTGTTATTTCAGCAAATCCGAAATTGCGGGAACAAGTCAAGCAGATCAGTACGAAAGCAGCTTATTGTCAGTTGTTAACGGAAGGAGAAGAAAGCAGATGAATGTCATTGTTCTAGGTGGAATCGCGATTGGCGCCTATATTCTTCAAATAATTTTAGGAATGAAGCAGATCAAAAATTTTAATGCTGTTTATATTCGAATGAAACGTAAAGGAAAAGTCGCGATTGGTCGTCGGCCAGGAAAAATTGCTTCAGGAACAATTTTATTACTAGGTGTTTCACCAGATGGGATTATTGAAGAAGCAGAGATGATGCAAGGAATTTCGGTGATTGCTCGTTTTAAAGCACGACCGCAATTTATTGGTCTGGATATTCACCAATTGCTGGAAGCTCCAATGTTGGCTAAAGAAAATAAATTGACACGGCAAGCAGCGGCAAACGCTCAGAAGGTTTATTTAGCAGTTGAAAAAGGCAACTACCAAGAAACCAAACCAGTTTCACCACTGATGGGGATTGGAACACAGTTGTCCTTGATGAAACATTCGCTTCAAACAAAATTTACTAAAGGACGTGTATAAAAATGGATTACATTACAAAGTTTGCAGAAGGATTCATGAGTCTTTTCCAAACAGGGGCAGAAACCTTTATTAGTTGGATGACGGGAATTGTACCAGTTGTTTTGATGCTGATGGTTGCCATGAATACATTGATTGCCTTTTTAGGAGAAGAGCGGGTAACAAAAGTCGCTAAAGCTTCTTCTAAAAACCCTGTGACACGCTACTTGATTTTGCCATTTATTTCAGCTTTTATGTTAGGAAATCCTATGTCGTTCACGATGGCACGCTTTTTACCAGAATATTACAAACCAAGTTATTATGCTTCTCAAGCACAATTTTGTCATACTAGTAACGGGGTATTTCCCCATATCAATCCGGGTGAGTTATTTGTTTGGATGGGGATTGCTCAAGGGATTACCAAACTGGGGCTAAACTCAATGGAATTAGCCGTTCGCTATATGCTTGTTGGGATTATAATGAATTTCATTGGTGGTTGGGTAACCGATTTTACTACTGCTTTTGTCTGTAAACAACAAGGAATTGAATTAAGTAAAGAAGTAAAATTAGTCGATTAGTCAATTGTTGTTCAAAGGGAGACGAGAAAAAATTTCATAGGAGGAGCAAAAATGGCTTTTAATAGTATTAAAGTAGTAAAAGGTAATGGTGGTTTTGGTGGACCATTAGTCATCACCCCAACTGAAGAAAAACATAAATTTATCTACGTTACTGGTGGCGGTGAGAAACCCGCGATTGTTGATAAAATTGCTGAATTAACCGGTATGGAGTCGGTAAATGGCTTTAAGACATCTATTCCTGATGATGAAATCGCTTTAGCGATTATTGACTGTGGTGGGACCTTACGTTGTGGAATCTACCCGAAGAAAAATATTCCGACAATCAATATTGTTCCTACGGGAAAAAGTGGTCCTTTGGCGCAATACATCAATGAGACAATCTATGTATCAGCTGTTGGATTAGATCAAATCACAAGGACGGAAGAAAATGCTGATGTTCAGCCAACAGAAGTGCCAGCAGAGAAAAAATACAAATATTCAACCGACAAAAAAATTACAGAACAAAAAGCTGAACAACAAAGTTTTATCGCAAAAATTGGTATGGGGGCCGGTAAAGTAGTCGCAACATTCAATCAATCCGCACGTGAAGGTGTACAGACCATGATTAACACGGTCATTCCTTTTATGGCCTTTGTATCTTTGCTAATCGGGATTATTCAAGGTTCAGGGATTGGGACTGTTTTTGCTAACTTGATGAAACCATTAGCTGGGAATATTTTTGGTTTAATCATTATCGGTTTTATCTGTTCGCTACCGTTTTTATCACCATTATTAGGGCCGGGAGCAGTAATTAGTCAAATTTTAGGAACTTTGATTGGCGTAGAAATCGGAAAAGGCAACATTCCGCCACAATTAGCTTTACCAGCATTATTTGCGATAAATACTCAAAATGCTTGTGACTTCATTCCGGTTGGTTTAGGATTGGAAGAGGCAGAAGCAGAGACAGTTGAAGTCGGAGTACCATCCGTCTTGTACTCACGCTTCTTAAACGGTGTTCCTCGGGTAGTAGTCGCTTGGTTAGCAAGTTTTGGATTGTATAGTTAAAAACGTTTGGAGAGATGAAAGATGATTTTTGAGACGCAAGTAACCAATATAGGACCTGAAGCAGAAATGTTCCAAGAAGAAAAAATGTTGATCTTTTTTGGCAATGATGCCCCAGCGACATTAGCTGACTACTGTTACAACATTCAGTTGGCAGCATCAACGGGTGAAATCACCAAGGGAATGACATTTACTTTCGATGATCAAGCTTACAAGATTACGGCGGTAGGGGATGTCGTAAAGAAAAATCTTGATGATTTAGGTCATATTACGCTCCGGTTTGATGGGTCAGCGACAGCTGAGCTTCCAGGAACATTATATGTAGAAGCTAAGGCGATGCCGACAATCACAGTTGGGACAAAAATCGCTATCAATTAAGGATTACTCACCTAGGTGTTGCATTTAACTGGTTTAAATGTAAACTTCTAGGTGAGTGTTTTTTTGTTGGATTACATGAAAGAAATGAAATGAGGGGTCACATGGAGCTTACACCGAAAGAACTGGCGCGGTATCAAGAACATTTTTTGTTGGATACGGAAGCAATCAAAAAGTACGTCGTGGATGAGCTACAAGCTTTTCCTAGTGATGCGCCATTAGAAGTCTCAGAAATTGGTGATGGCAATATTAATTATGTTTTTCGGGTAGTGAATCGAGCAACGCAAGCAAGCTTGATTATCAAGCAGGCAGACGTCTTGCTACGTTCTTCTGGCCGGCCTTTAGCGATTGATCGCAATCGGATTGAAGCGGAAATTTTACGGTTACAGAATGATTTGGCACCGCAGTTTGTACCGGAAGTTTATTATTATGATTCAAAGATGTATGCTTTGGCGATGGAAGATATCTCGGATTATCAAAATATGCGCTATGAACTGATCAATAGGCATATTTTCCCAAAATTCAGCGAAGAGATGGCAGAATATCTGGCTCGAACTTTGCTGTTGACTAGTGATTTGGTTTTGGATCGAGAGGTCAAAAAGCAGCGGGTCAAAGACTTTATCAATCCTGAAATGTGCGATATCAGTGAGGATCTAGTATTTACTGAACCTTATAATGATTACAAGCAGCGGAATATCGTTACTCTGGGAAATGAGGACTTTGTTAGGAAAAACCTCTACGAAAATGAACCGTTGCAGGTGGAAGTGGCGTTATTACGGAATAACTTTATGAACAATGCCCAATCGTTAGTTCATGGAGATTTACATACGGGGTCGATTTTTATTAATCAAACAGGGTTGAAAGTGATTGATCCTGAATTTGCTTTTTATGGGCCGGCTGGCTACGATATCGGCAATGTTTTGGCCCATTTGTATTTTCCGTTAGTAAAAAATTTATTTGACCCCACGGTGGATCAAACTTTCCATCGTTGGATCAAGCAAACAATTGCTGCCGTCTACGACCGGGTTCAGGCTAGACTAGAGGTCTATTATGATCAGGCGGTGACTTTTCCGCTGTATCGTCATCAGGCGTTTAAAGAGACAATGTTACAAAATATCATGACAGATGCGGTGGGTTATGCGGGTACAGAGATTATTCGCCGAGTTGTGGGAGATTCGAAGGTCAAGGAGTTGTCATTGATTTCTACTGAGGAAAAAGTTGCAGCGGAACGAGTATTGTTGAAAACGGGAATTCAGTTGATTATCAAACGACAGAGCATTACTAGCGGGGCTCAATTAATAGCAGGAATCGATGAATTAGTCTAGGATTGTTTTTTGCGCTAGTTGAGCTGAACATAAAAAATATTAAAATGAAGGAGCTGGTGAATAAGTTGGAAAGACAAGATTACACCATGCCTACGCTATTACAATACGAAAATGTCGCGTGGTATGAAAAGGGCAAAGTCCGTATTCTAGATCGCCGAATTTATCCGACACGCGTGGAGTTTGTTGAGTGTGAGACTCATCAAGCGGTCGCCCAAGCAATCACGGACATGGTGACACAAAGCGCCGGGCCCTATACCGCAGCAGGCATGGGGATGGCTTTAGCGGCGAAGGAATGTCATGCTTTAACACCAACGGAACAGATAGCTTATTTAAAACAGGCTTCCTATACAATTGCGAATGCTCGTCCAACGACGGCCAACCGGATGACATTAATCACTGAAAAATGTGTAGATGTCGCTCAAAAAGCTTTAGAAACAGGTGAAGATCCCACTGAAGCTATTAAACAAAACACGATTGATTCCTTGAATCGCCGGTATTACACGATGGCTCAAGTAGCCAAATATTTGATTGCTAAAATTCCGGATAACGGGACGGTTTTGACGCAATGCTTTGGGGAAACGATCATCGGTATGCTGCTACGAGAAGCGTTGGAACAGCAAAAAAAGTTACGGTTCTTTTGTGCCGAAACCCGGCCTTACTTACAAGGAGCCCGTTTGACTGCCAGCTGTTGTACCGAAATGGGGTTTGATACGACGGTTATTTCGGACAATATGATTGCTTATCTGATGGAGCATGAAACAATCGATCTCTTTACTTCAGCTGCTGATACGATCGCCCAAGATGGCTATATCGCCAATAAAGTTGGAACCTATCAAATCGCCATTTTAGCGCAACGTTTTGGGATTCCTTATTTTGTAACGGGAATTCCGGATACGGATAAGACGAGTCATGAAAAGATTAAGATTGAAATGCGCGATCCGGAACAAGTCATGGAGCTAAATGGTATCAAGCATACTTTAAAAGGGGTCAAAGCGCTTTATCCTTCCTTTGATATTACCCCACCGGAATTGATCGGCGCGATTGTGACCGACCGAGGGATTTTTTCACCTTATGATCTGAAACGTTATATAACGGAACAGCCGGAAAATAACTTTTATTGATTGGATGATATGTCAAACCTATTTTCAGCAGAAAATAGAATCATTAATATGAATTAGGAGCAGAAGATGAAACATCAAATAGAACGTGAATTGATTGTTGAATACGGCAAGAAATTGATTACTGAAAGATTAACGACTGGGACCGGCGGGAATATCAGTATTTATCTACCCGATGAAGAGGCGATGTTAATTAGCCCCAGCGGAATCCCATATTTTGAAACGCAGCCGGAAGATATTGTTTTAATGGATCTTAAAGGCAATATTTTGCAAGGTGAGCGAAAGCCATCAAGCGAATATGATCTACACAGTATTTTTTATGCGAAGCGCTCAGATGTCAAAGCGGTGGTTCATACCCATTCGGAATATGCGACGACTTTTGCTTGTCTACAGCAAGAAATTGAACCGTTGCATTATATTATTGGTTCCGTGGGTGAAAAGGTTCGTTGCTGCAAATATAAAACTTTTGGGACCCGTGAGTTGGCAGAGGAAGCTTTCAGTTTTATTCATGAGGATAATGGTATTTTATTAGGCAATCACGGAGTGTTGACGATTGGCTCAGACTTAGCCAGTGCTTTTAGCGTTGCGAAAGATATTGAGTTCTTAGCAAAGTTGGATTATCGTGCGCGCTGTATCGGAACGCCAGCCTTATTGAATAAAGAACAAATGACCGAAGTTTTAGCCAAATTTGAGACTTATGGACAACAATAAAAAAAGACCTTCATTTTGTTTTTTA
>NZ_BCQF01000016.1 GCF_001544295.1 Enterococcus pseudoavium NBRC 100491 | reverse complement strand
AAATCAGAAATAAATACGTTGAAAGAGACTATTTTCGACAGTTTTTTTTACGAATAAACAGCGCTATGGTGCCACTAAAATTCATCAAGTTTTATTAAAAGATGGCATTTCAGTATCTCTTAAACATGTCCAAAAGCTAATGAAGCAATTAAATTTAAGATCGATTGTAGTAAAAAAATTTAGACCTCAAAGGTTAAATAAAGCGATTATTTCAAAAGAGAACATATTAAATCAGGACTTTTCTACTAAAACTATTTGTGAGAAATGGGCGGCTGACATTACATACATTCCTACTAAGAAAAATGGCTGGTGTTACTTGTCTTCCATCATGGATCTACACACGAAAAAAATTATTAGTTATACATTTTCAAAAAGAATGACGGTGGATTGTGTCATTCAAACGTTGAATAAAGCAAAACTAAAGTATCACATTCCGGAAGGAATGATTCTACACACTGACTTGGGCAGTCAATATACAGCAACAGAAGTAGAAAAATGGCTTGAAACCAACAAAATAAGGCATTCCTATAGTAGAAAGGGAACACCTTATGATAACGCAGGAATCGAATCTTTCCACGCCTCATTGAAAAAGGAAGAAGTTTACACGACTAGCTACTCAAATTTTGAAGAAGCAAATCGTGCACTATTTAGCTATATTGAGGGATTTTATAACCGGAATCGACTTCATAGTTCGATTCACTATCTAACCCCTCAGGAGTTTGAAGATTTGGCAAAAGAAAAAATGACATAACCGTCTCTACTAAAATGTGTCCAAGATATTGACTCAAATCCAAAAGGATATCTAAATTGGAGATATCTTTAATATCTATTAATAGGTATCGATAACTAACTTTAATTTGTAGGAATTCAGTAAAAGTGTAAAACTGAATGAGTTAATTGTAAGATATAGACTACCTTTTTTCCTAACGAATTGGTAGATATACATGGTAGTAAAGAAAATAGAAAGCGTTTACTATACAGATGTAAAGGATGTGATTCTTTTTGAAAGAAAAATATTTGAGATTGATCGCTATGCTACAAGAAGAGCACAAATATATCAAAGGAAAGGAGATTGCCAAGCGATTAGGTATTTCTGATCGAAGTGTACGTAACTATATAAAAGATTTGAACGAAAACTATTTAATTGATTCTAAAATACTTACTAATAAGAACAAAGGATACATCCTGACTGGAGCCGTTGAAGATATTAAGGTTAGTGAGCATTTTGAGTTCGAAGAAAGAATGTTCTTTATCGTTAAATATTTAATTGATGCAGATGATTGGATTACATATGAAGAGATTGCCGAATCGTTATATTTCTCTAATCAAACAATCCGCTTAGATGTGATCAAAATTCAAAAAATGATGGAGACACAATTTCAGAATTTAAGAATTGAAAGCGTCATTTTTAAAGGAGTTAGGCTGAAAGGAAGCGAAATTGAAAAAAGATTACTTTTAGAGAGTTTGTCGAAAATCACTACACTTAATAAAAATAGTTTTATCGATTCTTTAGCTTATCATTTTAAAGATTGGGTGGCACGCGAATCCCTGGAAGGACTTATGACCTTTTTTCATGAGAAATATTCTAGTTTGCAAATTCCTGATAGCTCAGAAACGACGCTATCCATCTTGTCTTATTTGATAATTTCGGTTCGCAGAATATCTCAAAATCATTTTTGTGATTATAGTTTTGATTCTTTGGATCTAGTTGAAATTGAGAGTACTAAAGAATTTGAAGCCGCAAAATCCATTATGTACGACTATGGTAATCGCTCTAAAATAATTATTCCTGATGTGGAGATTATTTATTTTAGTTTCTACTTGATTAGTCAACGGTTAATGATCTCAGCAGATAATGACCAAAAATTTACTGTACCGCAGGAATTAAGAGTTGGTGTTAAGAATTCTTTAAACGTTCTTGAGCAGGATTATTCAATGAAGCTTTCAGAAGATGAGCAATTATATTCGGGACTGTTGATGCATCTTGCAAGGGACATATATCCATTGATGTTTAATTTCTATATAGAGAATACGTTCATTACAACAATAAAAAAAGACTTTATTCAAGGGTATTATATGGCTGTGAGTTTTGCGAACGATTTAAAAAAATCTATCCAATTACAGTTACCGGAGAATGAGATTGGCTATATAGCGATTCATTTTGCCTCATTTATTGAACGAAGTAAAACGAAGAATGTGAAGATTGTCATTCTTTTAGGCAGACTTCAATCGATTGGCTATTTATTGAAAAATGAATTGGAACGACGATATTCAAATGTCTCAATAAAAACTACTGTAATCGGTCAAAACGCTCCAAATAATAATCAGGCCCTTTCGAATTTTGATTTGATTATATCGTTTGGCTCAATAGGGATAGAACAAGCCAATTTGATAGTGATAAACGGTACACCAACTGAAGAAGATTATCAAAAGATCGACAATCTGATGAGAAAAATGAACTATGTTTTTGGAACAAAGATTGATTTTTTCACTAAACAAAGATTTCAAGATAAAGAAGAACTTCTTCTAGGACTATTAACGGGAATTGAAGCACCTGAAATGATGGATAGTATCTTGGAACGAGAAGAATTTTCTTCAACTGATATCAGTGATGGTATAGCGATTCCACATCCCTTGCTGACAAGTAGATTTGAAAAAACCAAGATAGCAGTAGCGATACAAGAAAAACCAATCGACTGGGGTAATCAATTTGTGGATTTAATTATCATGATTGTGCCAGGTAAAGATGATCAAAAAAATACTAGTAGAGTGATGGAAGAAATATACAACATTATAAAGGACCCAGAATTATTAGTAGAAGTGAAAAAAACTAAAAGTTTAGACGAGTTTAATAGTGTAATTGAGAATAGGGAGATGAAAACATGAAAATATCAGAACTGATTACTGAACAGAATATTCTTCTTCATCTAGAGGCAAAAAATAAAGAAGAAATCATTGATACCATGGCAGTCCGTTTAATGGAAAATGGATTTTTAAAAGATCTAGACGGATTTAAAGAAGATATTTGGAAACGTGAAGAGGCTGTATCGACTGAAGTTGGGTACGGGATTGCAATGCCTCACACCAAATCTATTTATGTTAATAAACCAGCCGTAATTTTTGGGAGGAGCCTTGAAGGAATCGTCTATGATAAGGAAAGCTGTCAGTTGTTCTTTATGATTGCTGCCCAAGAAGGCGCAACAGATGAGCATCTGGAAACATTGTCAAGACTATCAACCTATTTGATGGATGAATTGTTTCGTGCCAAGTTGATTCTGGCTAGATCTGTTGAAGAAGTCATTTCTGTTATTGATGAGAAAGAAGTAGAAGAAGAGGAAGTAGAATCTGTTAACAATATACTTTCTTCTGATGTTCAATCTTTGGTGGCTGTTACGGCGTGTACGGCCGGAATTGCCCATACCTACATGTCGGCTCAAGCGTTAAAAGATGCAGCTGAAAAACGTGGAATTGCGATAAAAGTTCAAACAGATGGGTCCAGTGGAACAGAAAATCGTCTAACTGATGAGGAAATTGCGCATGCAAGTGGAGTAATCATTGCGGCCGACAGAACAGTAGATATGAGTCGGTTTGATGGAAAGAAGGTTGTAGAAACATCTACCAAACGTGGGATTAATAATGCTGATGGGCTAATTGATGAGGTACTTGCAAAAAAAGAATTATACAAAGCAGTAGGCTCAACAAATACATCTTCCGACTATGATGATGGCAAAAAAGGCGGTGCATTTGATATTTACAAGCACTTGATGAATGGTGTTTCTTTTATGCTACCATTTGTTGTTTCAGGTGGGATTCTTATCGCCATATCCTTTATGTTTGGAGTCAACTCAGCAAATCCCGATTCAAGTCAATACAATGAGTTTGCCGCCTTTCTAAACTCTGTCGGCGGTAGTGCAGCTTTTGGTTTAATGGTGCCGATTTTTGCTGGTTACGTCGCATTCAGCATTGCAGATAGACCGGGTCTGGCTCCAGGTGCTATTGGTGGGATGATTGCTTCAACTGGTGGTTCTGGCTTTTTAGGAGGGCTTATCGCTGGATTCGTTGCAGGGTATACTATTTTGCTTCTGAAAAAAGTATTAGTCAAATTACCCAAGTCTTTACATGGATTGAATCCGGTTTTACTTTATCCTGTACTAGGAACATTGATTACTACGATTGTGATTCAGTATGTCATTAATACACCAATCAGCTCGTTCAATGATACTTTAGTAAGATGGCTGACAGGGATGAATGGTTCTAATGCTATTTTAGTAGGAGCTTTACTAGGGGGAATTTTGGTAAGCGATATGGGAGGACCATTAAATAAAATTGCGTACGCTTTTGGTATTCAAATGATTACAGCTGGAGTTTATGGACCTATGGCAGCTCTGATGTGTGGTGGGATGATTCCGCCAATTGGTCTAGGATTAGCGACAACTTTCTTTAGAAATAAATTTACGGATCAAGATCGTGAAACCGGTAAAATAGCTTATGTGTTAGGTTCTTGTTTTATCACAGAAGGAGTCATTCCTTTTGCAGCAGCAGATCCTATTAGAGTTATCCCAGCAAATATTATTGGGGCAGCAGTAGGTGGCGCTTTATCAATGGCGTTTGGAATTGAGCTAACCGCACCTCATGGTGGAATCTTTGTTATTCCAATCGCCGTCAATCGGCCGATTTTATATGTTGCATGTATCTTGGCAGGCAGTGTAGTGACTATGTTAATTGTTGGACTTACTAAAAAGTCTATTGTTCCAAATAAAGAAATTAATGGGGGTATTGAGAATGTTAGTAACGTCAAAGGAGTTATTTAAAATTAGTAAAGAGAAAGGGGTCGCAATTCCTGCGCCAAATTTTATTGATGCACAATCAATGAAAGATTATGTTGAAGTTGCCGAAGAGCTAAATTTACCAGTTATTTTAGCCTTGGCAGAAGTTCACTTAGAATTTATTACTCTAGAAGAAGCAACTTATTTTGGGAAATTCTACGCTGAAAAAGCGAAAGTTCCAGTTGTTCTACATTTGGATCATGGAATGACTCCAAGTGTTATTAAAAAAGCGATTGATCTTGGGTTTACATCTGTTATGATTGATGCTTCACAAGATGATTTTGAGACAAATGTGAAAAAGACAAAAGAAATCATTGAATACGCTCATCCAAAAGGTGTGGTAGTTGAAGCGGAAATCGGCCATGTAGGGTCAGGCGTAAACTATGAAAATCACGAAGAAACTGATTCACAGTATACAACAGTGGAGGATGCGATACGCTTTGTTGAAGAAACTAACGTTGACTCGCTAGCGGTCTCAATTGGGACTGCTCATGGAATGTATAAAGGAGTTCCTGAAATCAATTTTGAAAGACTCAACGAAATTGCTAAAGCAATAGAAACACCTTTAGTTTTACATGGCGGTTCTTCATCTGGAGATGACAATCTAAATCAATGCAGCTTGCAAGGGATTAGTAAAATCAATATTTTTTCTGACTTAGTTAATGCTGCACAAAAAGGAATTGATGAGGAAAAACCTAACAATTACTTGGACTTAAAAAAAGTTGTATCTAATTCTATGAAGAATTGTTTGAAACATTATTATGGTGTATTTTGTACAAATAAGATCAATGAGTAACTAATGATGAATTGAAATAGCGATCCTAAAATAGCTTTTCACAATCTGTAGTAGTCAACCAGCTTCAGAGGTGAGAAAAATTGCAATATAAGCCCAATAAGGGTGTAGAATTGATAAATAATATAAACACGAAAGACCGTTCAAAAAATGAATGGCCTTTCGTGTTTTTGCAACAGTGAGCAAAAGAATACTCATTCAAACATTAATGAGTTTGAAGATAAAAAGGTTTAATACAGAATACAATAATTTAATATATAATGAAGATTTTTATATTCTAACTCGTATTCTTTATTTTCTCTTTTTCAGTTATAATTAAACTTGGCACACTTTACGCTGTATTCAAGCGTAAGGTTTTTTATGTGCTATCATGAAGGGAGAAAACATCTTGGCTACAACAAATTCAACCACTTTATACCAAGCGTTATGGAATTCCGCAGATATTCTGCGATCAAAGATGGATGCTTCGGATTACAAAAGTTATTTATTGGGGTTAATCTTCTATAAATATTTATCAGATAAATTACTTTATCATTCGGCCGACTTATTGGAGGAAGAGACTAGTGATTTAAATGAAGCACAGCGAATTTATGCGGAAGCATATAATGACGAAGAAATTAAAGAAGATCTTTTAGAAAATCTACAATATGATTTTTCTTATACATTAGAACCACAATTAACGTTTACAGCACTGGTTCAGGATATTTATAAAGGGAAATTTCAATTAGAGGATTTAGCCCAAGGCTTCCGGAATATCGAACAATCAAGTGAAATTTTTGAAAATATGTTTGAAGATGTCGACTTGTATTCTAAAAAATTAGGCGCGACTCCCCAGAAACAGAATCAAAGTATTGCGGATGTGATGAAAGAACTAGCGGTTCTCGATGTTGCTGGACATGCCGGGGATACGCTAGGTGATGCATATGAGTACTTGATTGGGCAATTTGCTTCAGATTCTGGGAAAAAGGCCGGTGAGTTCTATACACCGCAGCCTGTTTCTGAGTTGATGACCAAAATCGTGCTTCAAGAAAAAGAAGCACAAAGAGGATTTAGTGTTTACGATCCAACCATGGGTTCAGGTTCCTTACTTTTGAATGTCAAAAAATATTCCCAAGAGCCTGGAACGATTGACTACTTTGGTCAGGAATTAAATACTTCAACGTATAACTTGGCCAGAATGAACATGATCCTTCACGGTGTCGATACAGCAAATCAACATTTGCACAATGCCGATACATTGGATCAAGACTGGCCGACTGAAGAACCGACCAATTTCGATGCGGTGTTGATGAATCCGCCGTATTCCGCCAAATGGTCTGCCGAAAAAGGCTTTTTAGACGATCCACGTTTTTCTATGTATGGTGTATTAGCACCAAAATCCAAAGCCGATTTCGCCTTCTTACTTCATGGTTATTATCATTTGAAAGATACAGGTGTCATGGCGATCGTTCTCCCTCATGGAGTATTGTTTAGAGGCAATGCCGAAGGGAAAATCCGGAAAATATTATTGGAAAATGGAGCAATCGATACGGTAATCGGACTTCCTGCAAATATCTTTTTCAATACGTCCATTCCAACTACGGTTATTATTCTGAAAAAGCAACGGGATAAAAAAGACGTCCTATTTATCGATGCCTCAAAAGATTTTGAAAAAGGAAAGAATCAAAATCTATTGAAAGAAGAGCACATTGATAAAATTTTAGCAACCTATAAAAACCGTGAAGATGTTGATAAATACGCACATGTGGCGGCATACGATGAGATCGTTGAAAATGATTTTAATTTAAATATCCCAAGATATGTTGATACTTTTGAAGAAGAAGAGCCGATTAATATTGCCGAATTAGGCAAAGAGATGATTGATCTGAATAAACAAATCAAAGAAGCCGAACAATCATTCTTGTCAATGCTAGACGAACTCCAAGTGACGGATGACTCTAAAGAAATCATCGAAATCACCAAGGCGGTGTTCTCTAATGACTGATAAGAAAGTACCAGAACTACGATTTGAAGGATTTAAAAATGAATGGGAACAGCGTAAGCTTGAGGACATATCAAAAGTTATTACGAAAGGCACTACCCCTAGAGATAAATCTTGGTCTGGAGAAGTCAATTACGTTAAAACTGAAAGCATCAATCCAGAATCGGGAGATATTTTTGTAACTGCGAACACAAGTATTGAAGAGCACGAAGGATACCTTAAACGTTCTCAACTTAAAGCTGGTGACGTACTATTTTCAATCGTGGGAACACTTGGACGAGTTGGTGTAGTCAAAGATATAGACCTTCCAGCCAATACTAATCAGCAGATTGGAATCATTCGTTTAAGTGATGCGGATGAGAAATTTGTCTTCAATGCTTTAAAAACTCCACGTATTGCATCGTTCATAAAGAGTGATGCAACTATCGGCGCACAACCGTCGCTTTCGTTGTGGCAAATTAATGTTCTTGAAATCAAGTTGCCTAATCATGAAGAACAAACTAAGATTGGAAAGTTCTTTGACGACATGGACGACCTTATCACCCTCCATCAGCGTAAATTGGATTTGCTAAAACAGTTAAAACAAGCCTATTTACAGAAGATGTTCCCGAAAAATGGAGAAGATCGTCCGGAATTACGATTTACGGATTTTGAAGAAGCCTGGGAGCAGCGTAAGTTTGAAGACGTGTTTCTATTTCCAGTTTCAACAAATTCATTATCACGAGCACAATTGAATTATAAAGGTGGCAAAATTAGAAATATTCATTACGGGGATGTTCTCATTAAGTATGAAGAAATAATTGATGCTGAACAAGATTCAATTCCGTATGTCAATGATGGGTTATTAAGTAATTACGAAAATAATTTATTGGTCGATGGCGATTTGGTTTTTGCTGACGCAGCAGAAGATTATACAGTAGGAAAAGCTTGTGAAATACGGAATATAGATCAACAATCTGTTGTATCAGGGCTTCACACAATTGTTGTACGACCCCAAAAAGAGTCCGCTAGCTTCTATTGGGGGTACTATCTAAATTCATCTGCATACCATAAGCAGCTATTGAGATTAATACAAGGAACAAAAGTATCATCAATTAGCAAACGGAATTTATTTGAAACCAAAGTGTGCTTTCCAAAAGAATATAAGGAACAAGAAAATATTGGGATATTATTCAAGAGTATCGGTAACACCATCACCCTTCATCAAAACAAACTGGACCAACTTAAGAAACTAAAATCAGCTTTTCTTCAAAAAATGTTTATCTAATAAAACGAAGCCCCCTAAAAATAGTTATGATGAAATCTAACTTACTATTTTAAGGAGGCTTTTTTGTATGGGAAGAAGAAAAAAAGATGTGTTGTTTCATGAGTATTTTGAAGAGTGGTTGGAGTTGTATAAAGTTGGAGCGATTCGCGAGATTACCTTAGATAAGTATTACATCACTCATCAGCGGCTTGTGGAGTTGGCCCCTGATCTTCATGTTTCTGAATTGGATCGAAGGAGTTATCAGCGGCTCTTGAATGAGTATGCTTTAACCCACGAAAAACAAACAACGATGGATTTTCATCATCAAGTTAAAGGAGCGATTCTTGACGCAGTTGATGAAGGATTAATTATGCGAAATCCTACAAGAAAAATAATTATTAAAGGCAAAGAACCTCGTAAAAAGAAACCAAAGTTTTTGAATCAATATGAATTGCAAAGTTTATTGAAACAATTAGAACTGAATAACGAAATAAATTGGGATTGGTTTATTTTACTAGTTGCTAAAACGGGAATCCGTTTTGCAGAAGCGCTTGCATTAACACCAAAGGACTTTGACTTCTTTAATCAGAGTTTGGTCATCAATAAAACGTGGAATTATAAAAAAACCAAGGGCATGATTCAGCCTACTAAAAATGAATCTTCTAAAAGAAAGATTCAGATTGATTGGCAAATTAGTATGCAGTTTTCACAATTAACAAAAGAGTTGGATGAAAATGACTTAATCTTTGTCAAAGGACGGGTGTTCAATTCAACGATTAATAATCGCCTCGAAGTCTTGTGTAAAAAAGCTAATGTCCCGGTGATTACTATTCATTCTTTACGGCATACACATGCTTCATTGCTTCTTTTTGCAGGTGTTTCGATTGCTAGTGTTGCTCGAAGATTGGGGCACTCTAGTATGACCACCACGCAAGAAACGTACCTTCACATTATTCAAGAATTGGAAAACCAAGATAACGATAAAATCATCCGTCATTTAAGTGCTTTAGTTTAAAGAAAAATCCCAGAAGATTAATACGTCTTCTGGGATAAATTTAGATGAACATTTTTTGAAGAAAGGCTGATTTTAGCTGTTTGAGCTGATCTAGTTTGTTTTTATGGAGGGTGATGTTTTTGTCGAGTTCTTCAAAAAAAATAGCTACTTTCTTTTGTTCTTCGACTGAAGGAAGTAAAATTTTTTGATTTTGAACCAACTCAGAATTTAAGTTCACTTGACTACCTGGCTGTCCATACTTTCGCCATTGAGGTCTGAACATTTCAAGCCATTGAAATACAAATTCGGTGTTAAATTCTGGATTAAGAAAAATTAGAAAGCCATCATGAACTCCTGTTTTAACATAATTCATCACCGGCTTACCTACCGTTGCTGCTATGCTCAGTAATAGATGAGGTGTTTCCAAAACCCGAGTTTTTTGTTGTCCTGCTTTAGAAATTTTTTGTTCGAGCTTACGAATTCTTCCGTTTTGCTCAGTTACATCAGAAATACGTAGCCAGCCAATATCAGAATTTGGATCAAACCATTTTGGATCTTGAATTGGCCGTGGAGAGGCTCCACGAACAATTTCAGCTATCTCCCCCAACTTACGCTGCTCCCATTTATCTTTAAAATCCGCAAATCGTAATTCAGAAACTGTTTCGCTATTTCTCGGGAAAAGTTTCTTCAAATAGACTTGTTTTAACTGTTTTAATAAATCCAATTTACGCTGATGGAGGGTGATGGTATCGTCGAGTTGATTGAAAAAAGAACCTATTTGTTCTTGTTCTTCAATCATCGGAATGTTTAGTATCATTTTTTTTAAATCTGGAATATTAATTGATTGAACCGTTGTTCCGGTTTTAACAATACTGTTCAAGATATATGCTTCTTTTGACTCTATTTCTGCAACTAAAAATTCGGTATTCAGTTTAGCTTTATCATAAATTAGAGCTTTAATATCTTGATTAATAGCTACGTCAACTGTTGGAATACTCAAAGGAAATCTTTTGGCTAATATTCCGCTACGTGTGACAATTAATGGTGTTCCTGCTGATATAATTTTGGTTTTGTTATCGGTAACGGCTTTTTCAGTTATAGTATAAGTCCCTTTTGAAACAAATTTGTTTTTAATTTCCTGAGAAGACAACCAAATTATGTCTCCATGCCAATAATTTTTATTATCTTTATAAGGTGTCGCACCTCCTACCAAATTTATAGAGTCTTCAAACTTACGCTGTTCCCATCATTCACAATCTTTATAGCTTCCACGCTAAACAATGATATACTTTATTTAAAGAAATCGAATATTGAGTGTGTTTGTTTGGAGTGAAAATGAATGGCAAATAGAATGACAACGGAAGCTGTTATTGAAAATAATCTGATTCAGCAATTAATTACTGGGGAATCTCAGTGGATTTATCGAAAAGACTTGCACACAGAAGATGATTTGTGGGCAAATTTTCGGGTGAAGTTAGAAAATAATAACAAGGATGTTTTAAATCAAGTTCCCTTAACGGAGCAAGAATTTCGTCAGATTCAAAATCAATTGAGTTTTCCTAATTTTTATGAAGCGGCTCGTTGGTTAGTGGGGGAAAATGGCATTGCGAAGGTTCAAGTACAACGGGAAGATGCGGCGTTAGGAACGATTCGGTTACGGGTTTTAAACCGCGCCGATGTTGCTGGTGGGATGTCTTCTTATGAGGTAATTAATCAGTTTGAAAGTGACAAAAAATCCTTTGAGGATCAGAATCGGCGCTTTGATGTCACGTTATTGATTAATGGTTTGCCGATGATTCATATCGAATTAAAAAATCGAAATCATCCTTATATGGATGCATTTAGACAGATAAAAAAATATCTAACTGAAGGAAAGTTCACCGGGATCTATTCAACCTTACAAATGTTTGTTGTATCGAATGGGACGGATACACGCTATATTGCTTCGGCAATGGACACTAAGTTAAATGAACAATTTTTGACTAAGTGGGTGGATAAGGAAAATCGTCCGGTTAATGACTATTTAGAATTTGCGGAAGAGGTTTTATCGATTCCCCAAGCTCATAAAATGGTGACGCAATATACGGTGTTGGATAAAGAGAAAAAAGCGTTGATTTTACTGCGGCCTTATCAGATTCATGCGATTGAAGCGGTTAAGGAAGCATCGAAGCGTCAAGAATCGGGCTATGTTTGGCATACAACAGGCTCAGGCAAGACTTTAACTTCTTATAAAGTTGCTCGGAATCTACTGCAAATTCCTTCAATTAATAAGACGATTTTTATCGTAGACCGAGTGGATTTGGATCAGCAAACGTCAAGTTCGTTCAGTTCTTATGCGGAAAATGATGTGATCGAAGTGGACGAGACGGACAACGTGAGTGATTTAATCAAGAAATTGTTATCTGATGACCGAACGGTAATCGTGACAACGATTCAAAAATTGAACCATGTGATGAAACGCCTGCAAGGAAAAGAAGAAACGAAACGGTATCAGCAGTTGACGCACTTAAAGACCGCCTTTATCGTGGACGAGTGTCATAGGGCAGTTTCACCGCAAAAGAAACAGGAAATTGAAGAATTTTTTGTTCACTCCCTTTGGTATGGTTTTACGGGGACCCCGTTTTTTGCTGAAAATGCAAAAAAAGTGCTGGGAAATTTAGCCAGAACGACGGAGCAACAATACGGCCGAAGACTTCACGAATATACGGTAAAAGAGGCGATTCACGATCAAGCCGTTTTAGGTTTTCAAATTGAATATCAAAGTACGTTTTCGGAAGAATCACTCAATCGAGTGGTTGCTAAAATGTATGCGGAAAACTTGCTAGACGTGGAAGAAATGGATTTGGTTGAACGGGAAGATAGTTTGCCGAAAATCGTCTATGAAGAAGAGTACCATATGCTGGAAGTTATTCACTCCATCGTTAATAAATCACGGAAAAAATTAGGATTTAGCAAAGGTCCCGGGCAGACGTATGCGGCGATTTTAACCACCTCATCGATTGCGCAGGCTCAAAAATATTATGACCTTTTCAAAAAAGTAAAAGCTGGCGAAACATTCGTGAAGATCTCGGAAGAAACGAAACGCGTGCTACCAGATTTTCCGAAAATAGCGATTACTTATTCAATTTCTGAAAATGAAGAGGCTTCGATCACTAATCAAGAAAAGATGAAAGAATCACTAAGAGATTATAATGTAGAATTCGATACGAGTTATACAATGGAAACGATTCGGGCCTATAATCGAAATGTGAATGATCGCTTGGCGCGTAAAAAAGAAAAATATTTGCCTCGGGCGGAGCAATTAGACTTAGTAATCGTCGTGGATCGTTTGTTAACAGGTTTCGATGCACCGTGTCTTTCTACCTTGTTTATCGATCGTCCACCAATGAAGCCGCATGATTTGATTCAGGCTTTTTCTCGGACCAATCGTTTGTTTGACAAATATAAGAAATACGGGCAAATTGTGACATTTCAAATGCCGCAAACCTTTGAAAATAGTGTCAAGGAAGCCTTGATTCTTTACTCAAATGGCGGTGAAAATGATGTGTTAGCTCCTACTTGGGATGAGGCAGTCGCATCTTTTAGAAAGGCGATTAAAAATTTAAGAGAATTGACTCCCACTCCTGAATCAGCCGATGAGTTAAACCTTACGCTAAAGAAGAAATTTGCGAAAATATTCCAAAAATTGGACAAGACGTTTACTTCGGTTCAAGTCTATAGTGAGTATGAGGATGAGATGCTAGGAACCTTCTTCCCGATCCAATTTAAAGAAATCGAAGAATTTAAAGGAAAATATGTCAATATATTAGACGAAATTAGACCAAATATCGTGGAGGCTGGTCCAGAGGATTTAGAAGTCGATATTGAGTATGAGTTGGAATCGATTAAGACCGAAGAGATTAACTATGAATATATTTTGATGCTGATCCAATCCTTTGTACCACAAGGCGATGATGCCTATGAATTGATTCCTAAAACCGATCAGAAAGCTGCGGCAGAGGTTAATCAATACTTGAATGATTTAGAAAAAGTGAATCCTAAATTAGCCGATTTAATGAAACACCTTTGGCATGAAATTCAGGCGGACCCAGAGGCTTATCGAAATCAAAACGTTTCCGTATTATTAGAGAACTTGATCCACAACACGACCTATGAACTGGTTGAAGAATTTTCTGATAAGTGGCAAGTGAACGAAGGCGAATTGGAATTTATGGTCTCTAATTACAATCCCAAAAGAGTCAGACAAAATGGTGAAGCAGAGCTGAAAAGAACTAGTAATTACGAGGAATACAAACAAAAAGCTGAAACCCCGGTAAGTAAATTAAAATATTGGAAATCCGTCCGTCGTGAATTAGACGAGTTAATGATGGAAGAAATCTTGCCTTTGAGGAAACGGTGAGCTAGCTAACTAAACAAGTTGCTTAAAAATAGCGAATAATTTTAGATTCTCTTCTTGGAGGAGAATCTTTTTTTGCATATTCACAGATAAAATATATCTTTTTTTATTTTTTGTACCATATAAATAATAATTAATGTTATAATTTATCCGATCGATTTTATGGTTTATTACTATAAAACGGTAGACATACATTGTTGAAGGGAAGTCAAAATATGGAAAATAAAAAGGGTTATACAGATGCTCCTAGTTCAAAGGATCTATTGAAAAGAGGAGACTATGTTCAAGCACTCAAGAAAATTGTTACAACTTGTGACACTCCGATGACAATCTCGATCACAGGCGAGTGGGGGAGTGGAAAAACAAGTTTTGTCCATCAGCTAAAAGGGCAGTTGGATAAAGAAAAAATAGAATTTGTTGAATTTAATACTTGGGAAATATCTCAATTTGAACCCAATGATAACCTGAAATTATCATTGTTAAAGAGTTATGTTTCGGAGATTGCCCCAGACAAAAAAACTGCTAAGTTACTTAAAAGAGTAATTAGAGCGGGAGCAAATGTTTTTTTAAGTACAGCTTTGAATAAATTCCCCAAACTAGATTTTTCCAATCTAGATTTAGAGAAGTTACTGAAAGGTGAGAGTATTCATGGTGAATCTAGCATTGTTCAAGATGTCAAAGAATTAAAAAAGAGTATTGAAGCTCAAATTTCATCTAAAAAAAAGAGATATGTTATTTTCATCGATGATTTAGATAGAATAAATCCAGAAAATGCGATTGAAATTTTAGAATTTTTGAAATTATTTTTGTCTATGAAAAATTGTGTGTATTTAGTGGCAGTCGACGAGAAAGTTATAGAAGAAGGATTGGAAGCTAAGTATAAAAATCTAGATTCAGCATTTAGCGATTCTAGAAATTATTTTGAGAAATTAATTCAACTACCATTCTATTTGCCTAATACGCTCTCAAATGATGAACAGATCAGGGAGTATATTGGAAATTTAGGGGAATTTAATAATGTTAGAGGGATAGATTTGAATTTAGTAAGCAAAATAGTTAATTTTTCAGTAGGAGGAAATCCAAGAAGAATTAAGAGAATTATGAATGCTTATTGGCTCTTAAGGACAATAATGGATGGAAAGGAAGCCAATAAAAAAGTCAAACCAGAGCTTTTGTTTTATATAGTTTGCTTCCAGACACATTATAATGGTCAATATTCGAAGTTTGAAGCGTCGATAAATCAGGATGTTACTATAAAAAAATCAATTACTAGTTTGAAAAATAATGAAGATAATGCAGAATTTCTAGATTTCATCTCGATTTTAGAAAAAGATTTTTCTAAAGAACTTTCCGAAGAATCTTTTAAATCAATTATGAGTTTTTCACAGGTAAACCGTACGGAGATTGGAAATGCAGGAAACTTAACTGAAGCGATGAGGGAATTAATTCCAATTTTATTTGATTCAGATGAAAAGAAGACTAGACAAGAGCTTATGAGTGAGCTTACGGAGGAATTTCCCACATTAAAAGATAAACCAGGAGCCTTTAATGGGTTACTTCGCAGGGTGGACAAAGGAGAAGGAAAAGCAATTTCGAATGGAGAAGGGAAAGTTTTAGTTAGGGACCGTTCTGAAAAAGAACCGACCTATCATTTCGTTGATCCCACTACACGGTAGGATATTTTTATGTAAAACAGCCGTATAAGTAGGCAATTCCCCAACTTATACGACTGTTTTTACCAAGAAATGGTACAAAAATGTGTCAAACATCAGTCATGTGAACACACAAAACATTGTTGATCGGATCATCAACGGCAATCCGATTTTATACTATGGCTATTCTTCGTACCAAGCAAATACGATCCGTAACCACTGCAAGGTGATTGCTGGCTACAAGGACAATAAATTTTTAGTCTATGATCCATTGTATTATAGTTCCAATGCTAAGGCGGGATCAGGTGGTCCCAACAAGGCTTATGATCGTGGAGCAATGGCTTGGGTGTCGATTGCCGAGTTTACAAAAGAGTGGGATGGACGGGCCATCGGAATCAGCTAAAAAGCGAACTTAACGAAATAAAGAAGCGAGCATTTTCAGTGATCGCTTCTTTATTTTGCTCGTATTCATTAAAACCAGACTGGCAGCAACATCGTACTTAGTGCAATCCCTTTGTAAATTTCTGCTTCACGTTTGATTTGGTAATACAGTGCCGAGATCGCCTCGGGCAGTCTGTTTTGATGGGCTAGGGCGTAAAGCGTGATCTCATTGCAAAGGGAGACAGCGACGAGTCGCGTATCTTCGGATTTTTCCAATTCTTGAGCGGCTTTAAAGAGCAGCTGCCGCAGTTCGGGTAATTCGGCCACTTTTTCATCGGCATAAGCGGTACTTAGTAAGTCCATCAGTTCATTTGTTTTGATGTTTGACATTCCATCACCTTCTTAGATACAGAATAGCGGATTTGACCGTGGATACAAGTCTTTTCAGTTAATCTATCAAAACTGTAAGCTGTCTGAAGGTTGGCTCAGGTTACATTTCGTCTGCAAGGTTGTACCTCACCAAGAGTCTCTCTGCGTAAAATTTGTTATAATCAGGAAGAAGTAGAAAATAAGGAGAAAAAATGAAAAAATATATCAAGCATTTTTTATTGCTGGTGGGACTATTATTGGTGGGGCTATTGGTTTATCGCTTGTATCTCGAATATTATCCCGATATTCAATTATATTTGAGCCCCAAAGCAAGTCGTGAGCTGTTGCTTAAAAGTGTTCGCTCCCACGGAATTCGCACGGGATTAATTTTAGTGGCGTTAACCAGTCTGATGTGTGCGATCCCCGGGTTACCGACATCTGTCGTGGGGGTTTTGGTGGGAGTCTGTTATGGACCAGCGCTAGGAAGCGTGATGAATCTGACTGGTAATGTGTTAGGGAATTTACTATCGATTTTTCTACTCCAGAAAATAAAGTTTTTAGCGCCTAAAACCAAGACGAATCGCTGGGTCAAAGCGATCTCTCAGATGAATCATCCGCGGATCGGTGTCACATTAGGTTATATGATCCCGATTATTCCGGCGGCGATCGTCAATTACACGGTGGATTTACTGAAATTGCCGGCTAAACAAGTTTGTCTGGCCGTCGTGATCGGTGTGGCACCAAGCTCGATTTTGTATGCTTTCGGTGGCGATGCCTTGTTCAAAGGCAACCACAAAACCGCGCTGATTTTAATCGCCAGTGTCGTACTATTTATTTTGCTGGCGGGGATTATCTCAAAAGACCGCCGTCGTCGGGTGAAGTAAAAGAAGATGCCTGATTCAGTTTTCATTCGTTAGTGCTAAAATTATAGGTATAAAAAGAGTACCACCAGAATTGGGGAGGAAGAATAATGAAAATAGGCAAGTATTTGGTATTAGGGTTTTGTTCGCTGATTTTATTCGCTGGGTGCGGCAGTTCGGCAGAAGAAAAGCCAGCTGCGGCTTCCAGCACCAGAACTAGCGGGGAAACAGCTACCGCTGAAAAGGGAGCTTCGACTTCCACCACGGCAACTTTAGTCAGCTCAACTTCTAGTTCTAGCACATTCAGTCCTTCTTCAGAATCGGTAGAAGAAAGCCCGAATTCCATGGAAACTGTCGCTAGTCATGGGGCGCAATTGAATGATCTGGCAAAAAATCGCATCAATCTGGCCTTTCTTAATTGGGCGAGTCAACGGGCGGTAATGGGGAATATGGCAGTCAGTGATTGGTTTTTTGATCACGGGGCAGCCGGACACGGCGACTGGTACGCCAATACTCCAGATGGACAGGTCCAAGTACAAAACAATGATATGCCTGGAAAGCGGGCCTTTCCGATTCATGCCATCGGCGGATGTATTTTTTATACGGCCAAGGATGGTGGCGTAGGAAAACAGGAGCTTTTTGCGGATTCTTTTGCGGCGAATTATTCAGTCAAATTGGATCATACTAAGCCGGTTAGTAAATATTTGCTAGGGGATAACGGCGTGGTCTATGAATTGAAAACGGGAAACGGGATGACGGTCAGCACCAACACCGGCTTTGGAGAGTACGAAGACGACGGAAGCCAAGGAGCATATCGACCAGATCTAGCTTTCCAACGCTCGGAGGATCAGGCAGCACAGGAAAAATTACAAGAGTTGATTTTGTCTTATTAGGGGTAATTCTTCGCAGGCTAGCGGTCAGCGCAGGTGGGTGAGATAAAGAGCGCAACAAATGATCGGTCAGAAATAAGCAAAAAAGCTTTGGCTTACTGAATGAACAGTGGGCCAAAGCTTTTTTTAGTTTATTCAGCGATTTCATATTTGAAGACGCCGTTATGTTCATAATTTTCTAGTTTTACTTCTGATAAGCGGCGTTCAAAGAAGCTGCGTTCGTGGCCTTGTTCATCGACTTTTTCTGGCAAGATCAAGGTCGGATCGCTTGTTGGGATCGGCTGGGCTAATTGGTCTTTCAGTGTAGCGATATGGCGATCGTAAACGTGGGCGTCATCGATCGACCAGTGCATCGTGCCTAATTCAAAGCCCAATTGATCTGCAATCAGCCGATGGAGAACGGCATATTGATAAGTATTGAAGGGTTGGCCTAGCGCCATGTCGGCTGAACGTTGTTTGACATGCAAGTCAAGGACGCCATTGTTGACTTTCCAGTTCGTCGCCCAGACACAAGGTTCTAGCGTCATTTCATCTAGATCATCAACATCCCACAGGCTAGTCATGATGCGGCGTGAGCCGGGATTGTTGGCTAATTGGTGTAAGACGTATTCAACTTGATTGAGTTTTTCTGGCTGATCCGGCAACTTGCGGCATTTTTTGGCTAATTGGTAGCCATAGGCCTTGCCAATCGTATTGTGGTCATCGACCCATTCGTTCCAGACTTTACAGTTGTGGTCTTGGAGCCAAGTCACGTCGTTGGATAATTCTTGCCAAATCCATTCCAATTCGATTAAAGGTGTTTTTTGAAAGACCCGTTTTGATTTTAAGATCGGGATACCGTCAGCCGGTGTAATTTTAAAGTTGACGCCTTGGATGAAGCGGGTAGGAGCCGGGCTGCCATCGGCGTATTTTGCCCGGACTAAGCTTGGATCTTGATCCGTGCCGTTTTCAATGATATCCAGGACGATGTCACGATAAATTTTGTCGAAGCCAGTATATTCAGTCACGAGAATTCTCCTCTTTTTATCTTTTGTCTGAGTGTAACATATTTGAGTTAATTCGGGGATTATTTTTCTCTTAATTTAATAAAAGGCGGAGAAAGCTTTTATATCAAGCTTTATCAAGAGACCTAAGCAAGGCGCTGATGTTTAAAATTTTGAAAGACCGAAGTTTTGTATCACATGCAGCAGTAATTTATTGGCAGCTGGATCCAGCGAGTGAACGACTGGAAAATCAAGGGGGTGGCCAGATTTTACCTGCGAGAGGCAGAAGTCTCGTACTCGTTTAACCAGTCAGCTTAAAAAGCAAAGAAACCTTCAAGTCGGTTTTGACTTGAAGGTTTTTGTTATTTCATCGGCAATTTGATCTGGAAGATCACACCTTTTGGCTGCCAGTCGCGGACGCTGATTTTTCCTTTGTGTTGACGAATGACCTGCTGGGCGATCGCTAGTCCTAAACCGTAGCCGCCGGTCTCTTTAGAACGGGAGCGATCTTCACGATAGAACCGTTCAAAGATGTGTTGCTTGTCTTCATCGCTGATGGCGGGGCCATTGTTTTTGACTTCGAGGAGCCAATGCTCGTTGGAGATCTCGGATTGCAGGATGATTTTATCATTGGCTGCGGTGTATTTCAACGCATTGTCCAACAAGATCACCAGCACTTGATGGATCCGTTTTTCATCGAAGGCGACCGGCTGATCAGCAAAATTTTCCAGTACAAATTGTTTGCCATTCATTTCTGCGATCTCTTGGAAGGGCTGCGCTAATTGCTGGATAAAGTGTTGTGGGTCAATCACTTCTTTATGTAAAACCAATTGATTGGAATCACTGCGGGCCAAAGTCAGCAAATCTTCGGTTAAACTTTTCATGCGCCGAGTCTCACTCAAGGCTTGAGCGATCGGTTCCGATTCCTCCAAAATGGTGTGCTCTGGACGGGTGAATAATTGTTGCAGACTGTTTTGGATAATCGCTAAAGGTGTACGCAGTTCATGGGAGGCGTTCTCGACAAACTCTTGTTGTTTGCGCCAAGCTTGCATGATCGGTTGCATATTTTTTTTGGAAATGTAAAAACTGATACCAATCGAGATTAGCCAAAAAACGATCATACAGAGGAGCAACGTCGTTTCGAAAGTCTTCATGGAGTCAGCGATTTGATTGGTGTTGGCTAAAAACTGGATATAAGCGATCTCGTCTTTTTGTTGGGCTTTGATCGTATACGAATGAAAGGACAATTTTTGGCTCTCATCGGTCGCACTTTTCAGATTCAAAGCTTGGACAACATCGAGGCTGTTTTTATCTAAGGTTAGATTTTCCAACTCAGTGAAGCGCCCGCCTAAGACCTCTTTATTGAGGATCTTGCCGTCTTTTGACCATAAAATGATTTGGCTATTGAAGCGATTATTGCCGACGGGGCCATTATCCATGCGCTGGTCATTAGGCATCTGGGCTAAAAATGGATTGCCGGCTTGATACCGAGTGATTTCCATCTCAATCAGGTGCTCATTTTTAGCCATCTGCTCTAAGGAAAGGTCTGTTTGGCGATAAGCCGAACTTTGCAGCAGTTGCAAGGTGATGAAGCCTAATAATAGGAAGATTCCGGCAAAAGCGGCGACATTGAGAAAGAAAAATTTTAAACGTTGTTTGCGTGAGATTTCTGTATTCATAGCGTCAGTCCTTTTGTAAGATGTAGCCCACATTGCGGAGCGTTTTGAAAAATTGATCCGTTCCGGTCGGCTTTAGATGTTTGCGTAGATGACTCATATAGACTTCGACGACCGTAATGGTGGTCTCTGAATCAAAGCCCCAGATCCGATCAAAAATTTGTTCTTTAGTCAAAATCATGCCTTTATTTTGGATGAAGTAAACCAACAGATCAAACACTTTGCCTTGGATCGGTAAGGTCGCACCATTGTAAGTGACCGCTTTCGTATCTAAATGGCAAGTCAGTTGTTGATAGCTGAGCTGATTATCTGAAAAAAGTCCCAAAGAACGTTTCAATAGCGCTTTGACCCGCATGATCAATTCTTCTCGATAGAAGGGTTTGGTCAAATAATCATCGGCCCCTGTTTGAAAGCCAGTGATTTTATCTTCAAGGCTGTCTTTGGCCGTCAAGATCAACACGGGTGTCTGGATATTTTTTGCTCGTAATGCGGCTAAGACTTGATAGCCGTTTTTTTCTGGCAACATCAGATCCAACAAAATCAAGTCGTAGATGCCACTTTCGGCTTCGAACAGACCTTCAGCGCCGTCATAGACTTGGGTAATCTCCCCGAGATTGGACAAGATTTCTTTGATATTCTCTGAAAGTGTGATTTCATCTTCTATAATCAATAGCTTTATCATTAGTGTGCTCCTTTTCAAGTGGCTTAACTATTCCTACTTAATCAAGTGCGGCAGTTTTGTTCAGCTAAAAACTGCAACTGCCGCTTTCTTCATTAGTGTACCATGCTTTCCTAAAACTACCTTAAAACTTTCTGTTCCCTGTTTAAGCTTGAGTTAAGCCAGCTTGCCTATTCTACAAGCAGACAAATGAAGGGGGAAGCATTATGAATTATATTAAACGAGCGCTCCAAAGTCTTTGGGCCAAGAAAGGTCGGACGCTGATGCTGATCGCCGTATTTTCAGCCATTCTAATTTTCGTCTTGGCGGGTTTGACGATCCGCAGTGGTGCAGAATTGGCGACGACGAATGCGAAAAAAAGTGTCGGAGCGACCGTCACCTTAGCAACGAATCGGGAGGCATTGATGAAAAAAACTGAGGCAACAGGTGAAAGCAGTCGTCCGGATCCCGGTAGCTTTGAACAAACACCCGTCAATTTAAGTGACGCGGAAAAAATTGCGAAATTAGCCAATGTTAAATCGTATTCCTTTGAGGCTAGTACCTCAGCGGATCAAAGTTCCGGAATCACACCCATCTCAACGACTAGCGAGGAAGATTCGTCAGAAGAGGCGTCTGGTGGTTTCGGTGGTCAAGGCGCCCCCGGTGGCATGAGTCAAGGGGATTTCCAAATCAAAGGCGTCTCAGAAAGCAGTACTTACAGTGAATTTTCAGCGGGCACAGCCAGTCTGGTCGCGGGTGAGGCGATCACTTCAAAAGACGAAGGGACCAATAATGTCTTGATCGAAGAAAGTTTGGCCGAGGCCAATGAGCTAACTGTCGGTGATACTTTCAAGATCAAAGACAGTGACGACAAAGATGTCGAAGTCACCATCAAAGGTATTTATAAAACCAGCAGTTCTGGCGACAGTATGGGAGCGCGTTTTAATTTTATGAACCCGGCCAATACAATTTTTTCTTCCTATACATTGGTTAATAATTTAAGCGGATCTGATGGTAAAACGATCGATTCAGCGGTCTATCATTTGGACGACCCGAAAGAAATGGCCAGTTTTGTGAAAAAAGCCAATCAATTGATCGACAGCGAGACGTTTAGCTTAACGACCAACGATCAAATGTATCAGCAAATGCTGCAACCTTTGAATAACGTCTCCAGCTTTGCGAAAAATATCGTCCTTCTGGTGGCCGCAGCGGGTGTGATTATTTTGACACTGATTATTATGCTGTCAATCCGTGAACGGAAATACGAGATTGGCGTGCTGCTTTCATTAGGCGAGTCACGGACGAAAGTCATCGCACAATTTTTTGTGGAAATAGTTATCTGTATGCTCTTTGCTTTAGGAATTGCTGCAGCCAGCGGAAATGTGGTGGGCAACGCCGTGGGGAATCAATTATTAAACCAACAAACCACGTCACAAGAAGCTAACACACAAACCAACCTAGCCGGAAATGGCGGGCCTGGACAAGGTCAAATGCCAAGCGGAAATGCTAGCCCTCGTGGTGGTGCTCAAATGGGGGGCAATCCATTCACCCAAACCGAAGCCATCCAAGAACTGAATATTTCCTTGCAACCAATGGAGATTGTGAGTCTCGCGGGGATCGGGTTAGGAATCAGTTTATTTTCGATCGTCTTATCATCGGCGGGGATTTTACGTTTGAATCCGAAGAAAATCTTGATTGCCTGAGATTCCTGCGCCGCCTGTTGTAGTTTTGCTAAAAAAATCGTCAAAGAGAGGAAAGAACGTTATGACATTAACAACCAAAGAATTAGGTTACTGGTATGAAAATAATGGGCCGCTATTTGAAGGAGTTAATTTAACTTTTGAAAAGGGCCAGATGTATGGGATTTTAGGAACAAGCGGTTCAGGAAAAACAACCTTTTTATCCTTGATCGCGGGCTTGGATACGCCAAAAAGTGGAGAGATTTTTTATGAAGACAAACCATTGAAGAAAATCGGCCTGCGGGAGTATCGCCGCCAAGATGTTTCAATCGTCTTTCAAGCCTATAATTTATTGCCGTATTTATCAGCACTGGACAATGTGGTGACGGCGATGGAGATCGCCCAAAGCCAACAAACGGATAAAAAGGCTTACGCGTTGGCAAACTTAGAAAAAGTCGGTATTTCAAAAGAGTTGGCAGAAAAAAAAGTCACTCTCTTGTCTGGTGGTCAGCAACAGCGTGTAGCCATCACCCGCGCGTTGTGCTGCGAACATGAATTGATCGTGGCCGATGAACCGACCGGCAATCTAGATGAAGCGACTTCACAAGAAATCGTCCGACTTTTCCAAGAAATCGCCCATGAACAACAAAAATGCATCATTTTAGTGACTCATGAACAAGAGGTGGCGAAAGCTTGCGATGTGGTCTACGAACTGAAAAACCAAAGCTTCAGTCAGGTATCTTAATGGAAGGAGTTAGTAGATGAAGACGACATTAAAGAAGGCGACTTGGTTGATTGGCTTGATGTTTTGCCTAGCAGGTTGCGGGATAAGTGCTGCGGAGTCGAATCAGCAAGCGGCTGAACTGACGGTTTCATTGAATGAAGACTGGCAAGCGGATCAAACGGAAAAAGAAGAAAAGTATCAACGGTTGTTGAAAAGCGGTAAATACGATGAAGACAATATGTATATTCAGCTTAATCCTTACGAGGCCAGTCCGCTGTCAGCGCTGCTACTTTTTCAAACAACGGAAGCTATGAAAGTCGAAATCTCGGTTGCCGGAAAGGATGAGGCAACCACGATTACAAACGATTTCGACGCATACACGACGGACCATAGTATCCCCGTTTTAGGACTCTATGCCGCTAGCGAAAATGAAGTGACGGTAACTTTGACCGACGAAACAGGCAACAGCCTGGAAAAAAGGGTAACGATTAAAACAGGAACGTTGCCCAAATCCAGCGCAAAGATTGACGTCAAAACGGCAGATACTACAAAAATGGACTTAGGCGACAGTGAATAAACTTTGTGGTGCCTAGTACAAAACAAGCCTATGCCTTTGATACAAATGGTGACGTTCGTTGGTATTCAACGCGCTACAATAGTCATATCTTCAAAGAATTGAACAATGGTAATTTACTTTATTTGACCAAAGAATCCAATGCCGCCAAAACGTATAATGTGTTGTTAGAGACGGACTACTTAGGAAAAATCTACCAGCGCTACGACGATTTTTTTTCCAGCTCTAATGCAGCCAATGAAGCGGGCACAAGTGAAGGAGAAACAACGGTCGTCCATCATGACGGCATTGAATTGCCAAGCGGGAATCTATTATTGACCGTCAATGATGGCAGTACTTACATCGAAGACACCATGATTGAAATAAATCGCAAAACCGGTGAGATCGAGAAAACGATTGATTTGAAAGCTATTTTACCAAAATCTTTCTATGAAACCTATGATTCAACTAGCCGTGAAGATGGAAAAATCGATTGGTTCCATCAAAATTCGGTGGCTTATGATGAAACAGACAATAGCATTATAATTTCGGGGAGGCATCAAGATACGATCATGAAAATCGCTTACGACACTTCAGAGATTAAATGGATCATCGGCGACAGTAGCACTTGGCCACAAAGTTATCAGAAATATTTTCTAGCCGGCGAGGTCAAGGCCAGCGGCGGTCAACATGCTGCGATTATCCTACCTGATCAAGACGGAAATGCTGAAACAATAGATCTGATGTTTTACGATAACAATATTTCGGTAACCCGCGGCGATGAAGAAACTTCTGAAAACTACTCAGAAGCTCGGCAAGTTCGGATCAACGAAACAGACCAGACGATCGAAGAAGTTTGGAATTTTGGTGAAGCACTAGGAACGGACTACTTTACCAAAATCATCGGCAGTGCTCGCTATCTCAAGGATACCGGCAATCGATTGGTTGATTTTGGCTATCGCGACAACGGCCAGACCAGCTCCATCATGGAAGTTACCTCAGACGGCGACACGGTCTTTAACGTCGATCTGACGGATTTTCCAGCCAGTGCCTGGGCCTATCGAGCGGAACGCTTTGCTCTTTATAACGATCAGTGGAACTATCAATTGGATTAAAGAAGTTTAAAGACATTTGCCGGCTTAACGTCTTTTCGGTAGTGGTTACTAGGATAAACAGGAACCTTATTGGGTCTGAGAGACTCTGCCTGTAAGTCTAACCAATGTGTTTAAGTATTCAATAAACTGTTTAAACAGTTTAAAAGGATAAAAAAGTGCGAGAACCCGCGCTTTTTTATCCTTTTTATTTTTGGCATGGGACTTGCTTAATATTAAAGTGAGGTGAATCATATGAAAAAGAAATTTTTAGTCGCCACACATGGACGGCTAGCCAGCGGTTTTCAAAATTCTCTGACAATTTTAGCCGATAAAGGAGCAGAGCTCGAAGTAATTGATGCCTATTTAACGGCAGATGATTTTACACCCGCGGTTACTGCGTTTATCGAATCTGTCGGCGAAGAAGAACAAGGAGTGATCTTTACCGATTTATTTGGTGGTAGTGTCAATCAAAAAGTTGTCTCAGAAACATTGATGAGTAAAAAAGACCAAATCTTTATTGTTTCCAATAGTAATTTAGCAATTATTTTGACGTTGGTATTATCCGCAGAAAACGAAATTTTTACTCAGGAAAGTATCAACGAAGCGATCAATGAAAGCCAAGTATGTTTAGTATCTACGAAGCTGCCAAAAGAAGAATCCTTTTTTTAAGGCCAGCAGAAAATAAAAAATAAGCAATAATTTTAGGGGGAAATAGAATGATTACGCAAATTCGTGTAGATGACCGTCTAATCCATGGTCAAGTAGCAGTTGTATGGACAAAGGAATTGAATGCACCATTGTTAGTGGTAGCCAACGATGAGGCCGCAAAAAATGAAGTAATGCAAATGACCTTAAAAATGGCCGTTCCCAACGGAATGAAACTATTGATTCGGTCGGTCGCTGATGCAATCAATGTCTTTAACGATCCTCGAGGTGCGGACAAACGTATCTTTGTTATTGTAAACAGTGTTTCAGATGCCAATACAATCGCTCAAAATGTAAAAAATGTAGAGACAGTCAATGTCGCGAATGCTGGCCGTTTCGATAAATCGGATCCAGGGACTAAAACGATGGTTTTCCCAAGTGTTCAGCTAAATCCGACTGAACTTGCTGCGGCTAGAGAGTTGGCTCAACTTGAACGGGTAAATAGCTATAATCAAGTTTTACCGTCAAATCCACAATTAAGTTTAAAAGATGCGTTGAAATAGGAGGAAAAGAAAATGTTGATGCATGCAACGATGGCTGCCCTAGCAGTATTTATCTGTTTTGCAGGTAACTATTTAACAGGTCAGAGTATGATGGAACGCCCCTTAGTCGTAGGTCTGGTGACTGGGATACTGATGGGTGATATGAAAACAGGCATTCTGATGGGGGCATCTTTAGAGGCGGTCTTTTTAGGAAATGTCAATATTGGCGGTGTGATTGCCGCAGAACCAGTAACTGCAACAACATTAGCAACGACGTTTGCCATTATTTCGAATGTCGAAACAAAAGCTGCGATGACATTAGCGGTTCCGATTGGAATGCTGGCAGCCTTTGTCGTGATGTTCTTGAAAAATGTTTTTATGAATATCTTTGCTCCGGCTTTAGATAAAGCAGCTCGTGAAAATAATCAAAAAATGGTAGTCGCATTGCACTATGGGACTTGGGCGATCTATTATGTGATCATTGCCTCGATTTCCTTTATCGGTATTTTGGCAGGTAGCGGTCCGGTAAATACTTTTGTTGAAAATATTCCACAAAACTTAATGAACGGGCTCAGTGCCGCCGGTGGTTTGTTACCAGCTGTCGGGTTTGCGATGTTAATGAAATTATTATGGGACAATAAACTTTCGGTTTTCTATATTTTAGGCTTTGTTTTGACCGCCTATTTACAATTACCAGCAGTAGCGGTAGCTGTTATTGGTGTGGTCATCTGTGTAGTCAGTGCACAACGAGATCTTGAAATTCGAGATTCCGGTAATGGTGGCGGCAATCATCATGCTGGTCCAATGACTAAAGTTGAAGAAGAGGAGGACTTTTTCGCATGAAATTCCAAGAAAACATGACAAAAGAAGAAAAGAAAATGATGCGGTCCGTTTTTTGGCGTTCATGGACCATGAATGCTAGTCGAACAGGAGCAACTCAATACCACGCAGTTGGGGTAATTTATACGTTGCTGCCGGTGATCAATCGCTTTTATAAAACTAAAGAAGAACAGGCTGAGGCGATCGTCCGCCATACGACTTGGTTCAATGCTACGATGCATATCAATAACTTTATCATGGGTTTAGTCGCTTCAATGGAAAAACAAAACAGCGAAGATGAAAATTTTGACGCTAGTTCGATTACCGCCGTAAAAGCTTCATTGATGGGACCCATTTCAGGAATTGGCGATTCTTTCTTCTGGGGCATCTTGCGAGTCATTGCCGCTGGAATCGGAATCTCTCTAGCTGCGACTGGGTCACCATTAGGCGCAATCATGTTCTTAGTGATCTACAATGTCCCAGCCTTCTTGATTCATTACTATGCTTTATATAGCGGTTATTCTGTAGGTGCTAACTTTATTCAACGGATGTATGAATCTGGTGGGATGAAGATTTTGACTAAAGCTTCTAGTATGCTAGGTTTGATGATGATGGGTTCAATGACTGCATCAAATGTTAAATTCCAGACTATTTTAGAAGTAAGTGTCAAAGGCAGCAAAGAAGTTATGAAGATCCAGGAGTATCTCGATCAATTATTCATTGGTATTATCCCATTAGCGGTTACCCTTTTTGCTTTTTGGTTATTACGTAAAAAGGTCAACGTAAATGTTGTGATGTTCGGTATCATGTTCTTAGGGATTATTCTAGGGCTGTTAGGTGTATGTTAGAAAAGACAGCCGTTTTTTTCGATGTGGATGATACGTTGCTCGATAATTATCATGCTTTCAAATGGACCATTGAAACCTATTTTTCTGAATTGCTGATAACAGAAGCTTCATTGAAAAAACTTTATCGTGATTTTCGTTCCAACAGTGAAAAGATTTATCACCAGTATCAGACGAATCAAGTCACTTCTTCCCAGCAGTACGAACGGTGGTCTTTTGTTTTAAACGCCTTAAACCAAAAAGATCCCTCGATTCTAGCTGAATTAGATGATGCCTATCATCGTTGCCAAAGACAACAGAGATTATCGGCTGAAATGATGGAATTGTTGGATTTGCTAGGGAAAAATGAGATTTTTTGTGGCATCTTAACGAATGGCTTCAAACAACAGCAACAAAGAAAGCTCGATCAATTAGGACTAAATCGTTATATTGAGCCGAGATGGCAGCTTATTTCCGAAGAGTTAGGTGACGCCAAGCCAAATGTAAGTTGCTTTCAAAAAGTCGCGGCACAACTGCCTAAAGAAATCACACAAATTTATTATTTAGGAGATAGTTACCAAAATGATATCATTCCTGCCCGTTTAGCCGGTTGGCACCCAATCTGGTTGAATCGTTTTGCAGATTCCGGCGATTTAGCAGTTCCGCAAGCAAAAACTAGTAAAGACGCAGTGACGTTAGTTCTGTCGCAAGTGTTTGGCACAGGTGAATCATTTCTAGTTAAAAATTAAAGATATTTCTACAAAGACTAGCGCAAGGGGACAGAAAATCACTGTCCCACACTGTGGTAGTCTTTGTCTGATTTCTGATTATAGAAGAGAAAAAAAGTATTGCTAGTCAATGAGATGACAATTTTCTAGAGATACTGTATTTTAATTGAGGGGAGGCAGACATATGCGACAAGAAACACGAGAACAATTATTCAAAATTTTATCACAAGAACAGGCGCTGACAACGCAAGAGATTGCCGATGCGATCGAACTAAGCCGTTCTGCTACTAGTCTATATTTAAATGAGTTATTAGAACAAAATGAAATCGCTAAAAGCGGCACAAAACCAGTTTACTGGTCCCTCAATCAAATAGCCTCTTCCACAGGAGAAGATGTTTTCGATCAATATATCGGGAGTAGTGGTAGTGCTAGAAAGGCCATTGAAAAATGCAAAGCGGCTGTCTTATATCCACCGTTAGGGCTACCGTTGCTTTTACATGGTGCAAGTGGCGTCGGCAAGAGTTTTTTAGCCCATTTGATTTTTAAGTATCTCCAAGAAAAAAATAGTCCAGGAGCCAAAAAGTTTCTGGTCTTTAACTGTGCTGATTATGCTAACAATCCGGAACTCTTGTCATCGATCCTTTTTGGTCATACGAAGGGGGCCTTTACGGGAGCAGAAAAAGAAAAAACAGGACTGTTAGCTCAGGCAGATAACGGTGTTCTATTTTTGGATGAAGTTCATCGCCTTTCTAATGAAAATCAAGAAAAGCTGTTCCAATTCATGGATACTGGACAATTTCGACCGATCGGCGAGGAAGCTGAGTCAGTTCATGCCAATGTCCGCCTATTATTTGCGACAACAGAGGTACCAGAAGAAGTTCTATTACCGACTTTTTATCGCCGAATCTCAGTGGTGATCGACTTACCAGCATTTCATGAGCGTCCGATTTTTGAACGGATCGAACTAGTTAAATACTTGTTCGAACGTGAAGCAGAGAGGATCAAAAAAAGTATCACTATTTCAAATGAAATTTTTTCTGATTTGATTACCCAAGAGCTTTCGGGAAATATCGGTAGTTTATCTAATCAAGTCAGGATGGATTGCGCAGATGCGTTACGGCGTACGCCAGAAAGTCCCAAACTTTTCATCGGGGAAAATCTACAGTCAACCATTCAAATTGCTTATCCACCAAAACCAGCATCTCCAAAGGTAGAGCGTCAAGTTTTTATAAAAAAATTGGCACCTTTATGTGATTTAGAGGACTTTGATGAGTTAAGGGAAAAATTACAAGAATTTGATAGTAAGTATTTGGCCAATACCGTGACTGTGACCAATGAGAGCCTTTCTGTAACGATCATTTCCAGCATTCAGCAACAAAATCAAGCGCTGATTGACGATCGAGCGCTGACACTAGAAGCAGTCGAAAGTGTTTGTCGTCTATTGCAAGTTCTAAAAGGGGACCTTTCACTAAAAGAACTGCAAGAAAAAAGCCATCTTTTATCAAAGCAGTATCCTAGAACGTTACTTTTAGCTGCGAATCTTACGAAAAAGCTTGACGCTGAGATCCGGCCTTTCGTTAGGTTTTTCTTAGGCGTACTATTGATCGGCAAAGTATCTGAAGATATTCGTTATCAAGCATTGCTTGTCGCTCATGGGAATACGACAGCCAGTAGTATTCAGGCGGTCGCAAACAAGATGTGTGGAGAATATGTATTTGATGCTATCAACATGCCATTATCTTCCAATGCGCGTGATATCATCACTAAGGTCAGTGACTGGTTAGCAGAAAGAGATACTTCGGAAGGGGTGATCATGCTAGTAGATATGGGGTCATTGACGCATCTGTATAAAAGCTTGAAACCTCAGATTCTCGGAGAACTGTTAGTTATTAACAACCTTACTACGTCCTATGCTTTAGAGGTTGGTCAACAGCTGATCAATGGGAATCTTTTTTACGAAATCGCCAAAACAGCTGAGCAAAAGTTTGTGACAAATGTCCAGTATTTTGAGGGCTTTGCCGTAGAAAAAAATGTCATCATCGCGAGCATTTCTGGTCGAGATATTGCCAAAAAAATCAAGAAGATTTGCGAAAAATATTTCAATCCTGATATCAAATTAATCGTGTTGAATTACAGTGAATTGGCCAACACTTCAGAGCGGGCCTATTCAGAGGAAGGCTACTTGAAGGAGACGGCTGTGATCTTGACGACGTCATATTTGGATAATAAAACTCCAGTTCCAAGTATCAATTTGATCGACGTGTTAGATGAAGATGCTGAAAATCAGTTAAATAGTCAGTTGAAAAACTTGATTCACCCGAGCAGTATTCCCTTATTAATGAATGAATTTATTCATTTCTTTTCGAAAGAGGGACTGTCGGAAAAATTGGAATTTTTAAATCCAGATGTGATTATTCGTCAAGTAGAAGACGTCGTTAGCAAATGTGAAAAAAGATTCAGTCTGCAATTGAATGCCAAAATGAAATTTAATTTAATGATGCATCTAGCTTTAATGGTAGAACGGACGATTTTGGGGGCAGAAGATTACCCCGTTCCTGAAGAGATCAATGAGTTGAAGATCAATAACAAACCTTTCTACCAAAATGCTCAAACCATTTTTTATACATTGGAACAGTTTTATAAAATCAAAATCTCAAATTGGGAGCTTTATATCGTTTATGAGATTCTGATTGGTTGATAGGTGATTAGATAAGAGCAAAAAATGCGCGACAACTATTCAAAATAAGTGTCGCGCATTTTTTGGCCTATTTCCACTAGAACTATTGTCAAGAATGATTTTTAGCGTATAATAGGCAGAAATTCTTTTTGAAAGGATGATCAGTATGTCAAAAGTGGCCATAATGGCAGGAACCCCAGTCGATACACAGATGGGAGCCAAATTGTTAAAAGCCTTTTCCTATGACCTACTGGAAATAGCTGTTTCAGAAGATCCTCTTCAGCAGACTTATTTTCAAACATTGCCGACTTTAGCTAAAATGAAGCAGATCGAAGAAATAATAGAACGACTACAACAACAAAATACCGATTTATTGTTAGTCTACTGCAATTCATTGAGTGCCTCGATCGATTTTGACTACTTTGCGGTTAAGTATTCAATGAAAATCATTACTCCATTTCAAATCTATGCTGATTTTGCTAAAAAATATGACCGGATTGGAGTTTTAGCTGCAAACGGCCAAGGCGCCGCAGGGATTGAAGGCGTTTTGGTTCAACATCATGCTGCCATCCAAGTCTACAACGTCACAAATTTAGACTGGGTACAGGCTGTGGAAAAAAAGATTGCCCCTAGTGTGATTGTCGATCAATTTGGGTTAACTGATTCCATGAACTTTTTTATGAAAAATCAAGTTGAAGCGATTTTGATTGGATGTACTCATTTTCCCTACTTTCTAGCAGAATATCAGGCTAGAACGAAGATTCCATGTTTTAATCCAGATGATGCACTGATCGCAAAGATAAAGTTGCTCGTTGAATGATTGTTTATTTATGAATAATTTTGTGAAGCTATGGCAGAGTTTCATTATTACTATAGGTAATTATTAAATAGAGAAAAAGCTCACTTTATATATAAAGTGAGCTTTTTAAAAATGAAGTACTTTTCATTTCTTCCTTAAAATAGATTCTGTTAAAACTAGTTGGGTGGGAATAATATTTCTTTTTGGCAACGCGGTCTCGCCGTTAATCAATTGAAACAACAGCTCGGTAGCTTTTATTCCTAAAGCATTCGTCGGGATGTTAATCCCAGATAAAGGTGGGCTAAAAAAGCCGGCGTAAGAAGTATCATTGAAAGCAATCAAAGAAAAGTTATCGGGGATCTGATATCCATCTTTTTCAATTACTTGGAAAAGACTAAATGCTTTTAAAGCATCAGTAGCAAAAATCGCTGAAGGTAATTTCTCACCATCCAATAGCGTATGAGCAGCTTCAATTGATTCCTCAAGTGAATAGCCCCCATCAATAATCCATTCACTTTTTATGTCTAAAAAGTTATCAAACAGAGCTTGGCGGTAACCATTTAGTCGATCAGTCGACACGTGGATATCCAAGGGTGCGTGTAGGCACGCGATTTCCTTGTGCCCCAGTTCGATTAATTTTTGGGTCATTTGATAACTATCAGCATAATTATCAGTATCGACTGAGTAAATATAGTTGTATTCTTTTTCGAGTTTTCCAATAATCACAATGGGGATCTTTAAAGTATCTAGTTCATCCAAATAGTGATCATCTAAAGAGGAACTGAGAATAATGATCCCTCGAATCAATTTTTCATCGATTTTATTTTTAATCTTTTTTAATTCGTCATCATAATTTTTAGAAGTTTGCAAAATCAAGTCAAAGTCATAGTTCTCCGAGATGGAAGAGATTGCTTGAATGACTTCCGAGAAAAAAGGATTGCCGCTAGTCGAGCTGACTGACCGGTGGGATAAGGCTAAAATAGCATCGAATCCATTTCCAGTTAGCCCCCGCGCTAACTTACTAGGCATGTAGTTTAATTCTTTAATCGCGGCTAGAACTTTTTGTTTTGCTTCAGGTGAAATATTCTCCTGATTGTTCAACACCCGTGACACAGTTGATTTTGAAACGCCAGATTTATTAGCGATGTCGTAAATTGTCGGTCTCAAAAAAACCCTCCTAACTTGGTAGCGGTACCACCAACAGTGTCATTGTACTGTAGCCGCTTCATTTTGTCTACAAACCAGAGAAATTCTTTTTTAAAAAGGGTTGACAGAAACCGCTTACTGAATTATTATCATATTGTTGATTGGGAGCGGTCCCACAGAAAGGAGTTTTTTTATTTGATTGAAGAACTAATTAGTAAGATTTATCCTAATCAGGATGATGCAGATTTTTTAACCACAGCTCTTAAAGAGAGAATAACTACTTATAAAAAGAAAATTAGTCGTACGCGAAAAGCGAATTGGGATCAGGATGATGTTTTCCTAATTACGTATGGTGATCAGTTCTTTCACGGTGATGAAGCAAAAATGGCAACGTTTCAAAAAGTTTATGATAAATTTTTTGCCGATAGTTTTCCGATTGTCCATTTCTTACCCTTTTTCCCATATAGTTCGGATGATGGATTTTCAGTTATTGATTATGAACAAGTAAATCCAGAAATCGGGGATTGGGCCGATGTTCAAGTAATGAGTGAAAAAGCTCGCTTGATGTTTGATTTTGTCTGCAACCATATGTCTGCTGAAAGCAATTGGTTTAAAGGCTACTTGAAAAATGAAGCCATCTATCGTGACTTTTTTATTGAAGAAGATCCGGCTGTCGATTTAAGTATGGTCACTAGACCACGGACAAGCCCGTTACTTTCTAAATTTACGGATAATGAAGGGAAGACACGGCATATTTGGACTACTTTTAGTGAAGATCAAATCGATTTGAATTTTGCTAATCCTAAAGTCTTGTTGAGAATGGTCGATGTATTACTCTTTTATCTCGATCAAGGAGCTGATTTTGTTCGGTTAGATGCTATTGGCTTTCTATGGAAGAAAATTGGAACGAGCAGCATTCATCTTGAAGAAACACACAATGTCGTTCAACTGTTTAGAAGTATTGCGGATGAAGTTGCACCAGGAACGGTCTTGATTACAGAAACGAATGTACCTCACAAAGACAATATCAGCTATCTAGGCGATGGGACGAACGAAGCGCAAATGGTTTACCAATTCCCGTTACCGCCGTTAGTTTTACACGCAATTCGGACTGGGGATACCCATTATTTAAAAACATGGGCACAAGAAATTTGTCCGCCTAGTCAACAAACCAGCTTCTTTAATTTCTTAGCTTCTCATGATGGAATTGGAGTCAATCCAATTCGCGGAATCATTCCGGAAGAAGAAATATTGGCTTTAGTTGATGAATTGAAACAAGACGGGGCCTTGGTAAATAATAAACAAAATCCTGATGGTACATTTAGTCCTTATGAGATCAACACGACCTATATGGATGCTTTAAGCAATCAAGCAGATTCAGATGAGCTACGGATCAAACGTTTCTTATTGGCTCATTCAGTCTTATTGACGATCATCGGGATTCCAGCGGTGTATGTTCAAAGTATCTTAGGGAGCCGTAATTATTATGAAGGTGTCAAAGAAACTGGCGCAAATAGAACGATTAATCGTCAAAAATATGAGGCAAGTGAGATCGCACAAGAGTTATTGGCAACGGGTTCGTTGAGAAATCAAGTCTATCGACAATTGCAAGAGTTGATCCAATTACGAAGAAGTGAAGCCGCTTTCCATCCAAATCATTCAATGGAAGTTCTTCCATCTGAAGATAATATCTTCGCGATCGTTCGAAACAACGAAATTTATGCGTTACACAACATGAGTAATCAAGTAGGAACGATTCAACTGGATGAAGGACTTTATACTAACTTATTAACGAAAAATGAATGTCCAATTGAAGGCACAATAAAATTAGAACCCTATCAATTTGTCTGGCTAAAAAAGCAATAGAGAGGAGTTATCCAAATGAAAATGAAAAGGCTATTTTGGGGTGCGACCTTGGGATTGCTAGCATTGACGCTGGGAGCTTGTGGCGGAAATAGTGCTAAAGATGGCGAAGTGACGGTTGAATTTATGCATTCATCTGTCGAACAGGATCGTTTAAAAGTAATTAACCAACTGGTTACGGAATTTGAAAAAGAAAATCCGGATATTAAAATCAAGCAAATGCCTGTAGAAGAAGATGCGTATAATACCAAAGTTGTAACATTAGCTCGTTCAAATAAATTACCCGCAGTGATTGAGGTTAGTCAGGATTTTGCCAAGGTGATGGATAAAGATCAGCTAATTGATAAAAAAGCCGTTGGAAAGGTCATGAAATCGGTCGGTGAAGAGAACTATTATGATGGGGCAAAAAAATTAGTTCGTTCTGAAGATGGCTCAGAGTACATCGCGACGCCAATCACGGGTTGGGTCCAAGGCATTTGGTATAGCAAAAAGGCTTTGGCTGATGCCGGTTTCTCTGAACCGACTAATTGGGAAGCGGTCTTAAAAATTGCGAAGCAGTTTAACGATCCTAAAAATAAAAAATATGGGATCGCCATGCCAACTGCAGATGGAACGATGAGTGAGCAAGCATTTTCACAATTTGCTCTTTCTAATGATGCAAATGTCTTAAATAGTAAAGGGAAAATCACTTTGGATACGCCGCAGATGACCCAAGCATTAGATTTCTACCAGAAATTATCACAATATACAATGCCTGGATCAAATGATGTGACAGAAATCAAAGATGCCTTTATGAATGGTTCCACACCGATGGCAATTTATTCAACGTATATCTTGCCTTCCGTTTATGAAGAAGGGAATGCTGAGGATATTGGTTTTGCCATCCCAACGAATAAACAAGAAGCGGTCTATGGAACGGTCTCTGGTTTAACAATTTCTAACGGTGGTTTAGATAAACAACAAAAAGCTGCCGCTGAAAAATTTGTTGAATTTATTTCTGAGGAAAAGAACTTAGAAAAATGGGTCTTAATGTCACCAGGAGGAGCACAACCAATCAATAAAAAGGTTGTAAATAGTCCGTCTTATCAAGCAAATGAAGTGATTAGCGCCTTTGGAGAGCTGCCTAAAGAAATTGCTGATTCTTTTGATAAAGTTCAAGTATTTGGCTTAGTCGGGAATAAGAATTTCACAAAAATGGGAGACATTACAAGTTCAGGGGCCATACCAAAAGCAGTCAATGATGTAACTGTTGGAAATGAAACTCCGAAAAAAGCATTAAAAGCTGCTCAAAAATCACTTGAAGAGTAGGAGATGTATATGAAAAATGTAGCAAGAAGTTCGGATACAAAATTTGCTTTGGCGTTGTTAACACCAAGTATAATTTTGTTGGCTGTATTAGTATTTTTTCCGATGCTGTCAAATATTCAAATCAGTTTTTTAGATGTTCCTTTGAATGCCAGTCTCAAATCGACCTTTATTGGACTAAATAACTATTTGGATATTTTAAAGGATGGTGCTTTTTACAAATCGTTAGGGCTAACGATCGCATATACGGCACTAGTCGTTTTTGGTAGTACGGCACTAGGCTTGATCGTAGCGATTGCCTTTAATCGTGAATTTAAATATCGCGGGCTTGTGCGTTCGCTAATCATTTTAAGCTATGTTACGCCATCAATTTCATTGATTTTTGCTTGGAAATATATGTTTAACAATGGTTATGGAATTATCAATAATTTATTGGTAGATAAGTTGCATCTATTTGAACAGGCTCCTTTATGGTTTGATAATCCAGGCTCAAGTTTCGCATTAGTCGTGATTTTTGCGATTTGGCGCTATTACCCGTATGCGTTCATTTCACTTCTAGCGATTTTACAAACGGTAGATAAGAGTCTTTATGAAGCGGCTGATATTGACGGGGCTAATTTTTGGCAAAAATTTAAAATCGTTACTTTACCAGCCATTAAACCTGTGTTAGCGACTGTGGTCGTTTTACGCTCGATCTGGATGTTCTATATGTTCACAGATGTGTATTTACTAACCAATAAGGTGGATATTTTAGGGGTTTACTTATATAAGACGGCCTTTGCCTTTAATGATTTGGGTAAGGCATCTGCAATATCAGTTATTTTATTCATCATTATTGCTGCAGTTATTTTACTTTCAAGAAAGCGGGTGGATTTAAACAATGGCTAAAAATAAAAAGCTGAAACGAGTGTTCTTTTATGCTGCAATTATCTGCTTTCTAGGAGTTAATTTATTTCCATTTTGGATTATGTTAATGACTGCGTTTAAGGAAAGTGCCGAAGCAATCTCCACGTCTCCGACAATTTTGCCGCGCCATATTACGACAGAACATTTTTTTGATATTTTTAATCCAGATATATTCCCGTTTGTGGATTATTTTAAGAATAGTTTGATTACCTCGATCGCAGCTTCAGTGATTGCCGTGATTATCGGGATTGGTGGTGCCTATGCACTGGCTCGCTTAAATTTCAAAGGACGTAATCAGATTAATGCGAGTTTTTATACCGTGTATATGTTTTCAGGTATTTTAATTGTGGTTCCGTTATTTAAAATCATTGCCTCTTTAGGCCTATATGATACACGGACCTCGATTGTAATTACTATGGTGGTCCAAACACTTCCGACGGCCATTTTCATGTTGCGAAGTTATTTTGAAACGATTCCAAAAGATATTGAAGAAGCGGCCATGATCGATGGTTTAAGTCGTTTCCAAATCATTATCAAGATTATGATTCCATTAGCTTTTGCGGGGATTGTTTCGGTCTTTGTTTATTGCTTTATGGTTTCTTGGAATGATTTTCTATTTGCCTCAATCTTCCTATCATCAACAGATAAATTTACTTTACCAATTGGATTAAACACCCTGTTTAGTACACCGGATTATGTCTGGGGAAGAATGATGGCGGCATCACTAATTACGGCTCTACCAGTCGTGATTATGTATGCAATTTCAGAACGGTTTATTAAAGGCGGCGCTATTGAAGGCGGCGTCAAAGGATAATAAGAAAGAGGATGGAAACAAATGAAAAAATTAGTTGCACTTGAAAAACAAGTCGCTGGCTTAAAGGATTACGAAGAAAGAGCTATTGCAGCAGATGAAGTGCTGATTAAAGTGAAATATGCGGCACCTAAACCTGGTACTGAGGTTGTGGATTTTAGAGGGATCAGTCCGTTTATCGATGATGAATTTTCAACTGAATGGAATATGTTTATGCCACGAGAAGCCGGCAGCCCACGCGGTATCGAATTTGGAGATTTACCATTAGGAAATATGGTCGTTGGGGAAATTGCTGAAATCGGTAGTCAAGTAACCGAATATCAAGTCGGTGATATTGTTTGTACTTACGGATTTATTAGAGAAACAGTAATTGCAAAAGGTGTCGACAATTACAAATTACGTAAAATGCCTAGTTATGATAAATGGAAAAATGCGGTCTGCTATGATCCGGCACAATTTGCTATGGGTGGAACACGTGTTGCCAATGTCCGTGCAGGAGATGTTGTGGCTGTGTTTGGTCTTGGAGCAATCGGTTTGATCGCTGTTCAGATCGCTGTAAAAGCTGGAGCAAAAGTGATTGCACTTGATCCAATCGAAGAACGTCGCGCTTTAGCTGAAAAATTTGGTGCTTTCCAGACAATCGATCCAATTAAAGAAGATGCTGGCTTGAAAATGAAGGAATTAACGAATAAATTAGGGGTTGATTCAGTCATTGAAACGAGTGGAGCGGCCAGTGCCTTACAAGCATCGTTACGTGGGATCGCTTATGGCGGGATCATTTCTTATGTTGCTTTTGCTAAACCATTTCCAGCAGGGTTGAATTTTGGTCGTGAGGCACACTTTAACAATGCACAAATCATCTTTGCACGTGCATCAAGTGAACCTAATCCAGAATATCCACGTTGGGATCGTAAGCGGATCGAAGATACTTGTTGGGAATTGTTGATGAATGACTACTTGGATTGTTCAGAAATCGTAGCACCAATCGTGCCGTTATCTGAAAGTGCCGAAGCATTCATGCAATATGTCGATCGTGAACCACATCTTAGTGTAAAAATGGGCGTTGAAATTTAAGGAGGATTTGTCATGAAATTCGGAACACAAGATCAAGCTTTTTTCCCTACTGATATTAAGGAAAAATTCCAATACATCAAAGACATGGGCTTTGAAGCGTATGAAATTGATGGGAAATTACTAGTAGAACATACAGAAGAAGTAAAAGAAGCAATGAAAGAAACCGGGATCGTCATCGAAACAGCTTGTAATGGTTACGATGGTTGGATTGGTGATTTTATTGAAGAACGTCGTTTACGGGGAATCGAACAGATCTCAGAAATTTTACGCGCATTAGGCGAAATTGGTGGTAAAGGGATTGTCGTTCCAGCGGCTTGGGGCATGTTTACCTATCGCTTGCCGCCGATGGTTTCACCAAGAAGTCAAGCCGGTGATTTCAAAGCCGTGAGTGATTCGTTGTTGCAATTGGATAAAGTCGCAGCAGAAACAGGTACAAAAATCTTTTTAGAACCTTTAAATCGTTACCAAGATCATATGATCAATTTATTAGCGGATGCTCGAACTTATATTGATAAAAATGAACTAAAAAATGTTGAGATTACTGCTGATTTTTATCATATGAATATTGAAGAAGATAACATTTCGACTGCGTTGACTGAACAAAAAGATTATGTTGGTCATATCCATTTGGCAGATAATCATCGTTATCAACCGGGTTCTGGTGCGATCAACTTTGTTGAGCATTTCAAAACAATCAAGGAACTGGGCTATGATGGCTGTTTGGTTTATGAATGCCGTTTACGCGGGGAAGATTTGCCGACAATTTATCAAAATTCATTAAACTATTTAAAAGAATGCATGGAAAAAGCATAGTTGGATTCTCAACTATGCTTTTCTTGAAAGGGATCAAAAATGAAAAAAGTAGCAATTGTTGGAGCTGGACAAGTGGCAGAAACGGTCCACGCAGCCTATTATCAAACAAAACCAGAAGAATTTTCTTTAGTAGCGGTAGTCGATCCAGATTTGGCGCTAGGCGAGGCATTTTGTCAGAAAAATCATTTTAATAAAGCCTATACTTCAATAGAAGAAATGTTGCAGCAAGAACAACCAGAAATAGTCAGCATCTGTACACCTAATCGCTTCCATTATGAAAGCGTGTTATGCGCTTTAGAAGCCGGCTGTGCGGTGTTCTGTGAAAAACCACCAGCAATGACCAGTGCGCAAGCAAAAAAAATGTGGCAAACAGCGGAAGCTCATGGAGCAATCCTAGGCTACGACTTTCAACATCGCTATTCGGCTGAAGCACAAATGCTCAAAGAAAATATTGAATTATTAGGTGATATTTATTTTGTGGATGCTTTGGCATTAAGACGTTCCGGTGTTCCGGGGTGGGGAAATTTTATCGATAAAAAGCTTCAAGGCGGTGGTCCGCTGATTGATTATGGTATTCATATGCTTGATACAGCTTTGTACTTATTGAATTTTCCAAAGATTAAAACAGTTTTCGCTCATGATTTTCAAAAAATTGGACCTAAAAAAAATCATGGAACTTTTGGCGCTTGGGATCCTGAGAAGTACACGGTGGAAGATTCATTATTCGGTGTGTTGGAATTAGAAAACGGCGGGATTATTCGAATAAATACTTCTTTTGCTTTAAATATTGAAAAAACCAAAGTTTTGGATATTCAACTTTGTGGGGATCAAGCCGGAGCAAATCTTTATCCAGGGAAAATCTATACAGATCAAGACGGAGAACTAGTGCTCTTAAAAGAAGCGAAAGAGTCGTTGGAAGAAATCCACTATACAAGTATTGATAATTTTTGTCGTAAGGTGGCGGGAGATCCACAGGCAGTTATTGCCGACGGAAGCCAAGGCTATATTATTCAACGGGTAATTGAAGCTTTGTATCAATCAGCTGAGACGGGTGAAAAAGTAGAGCTATGAGAATAGAATTTAATCAATTTGATGAAGAAACACTGAATAAAGAAGCAACCTTAATGACCATTGGAAATGGCTACTTAGGTCTTCGGGCGGTTCAGGAAGAAAACTATCGCAATCAAGATCGTGGCTTCTTTGTACGCGGGATTTTTGATCGGGCGGTTGGGACAGAGTCAGCAGAACTAGTGAATCTACCAGATATCACAGCATTGGAATTACGAATAAATGGTGAAGTCTTTTCAATGAACAGCTCTAAAATTAGCCAATACCAACGCTATTTGGAGCTTTCAACCGGAGAACTGGTACGTTCACTGATATGGCAAACAGCTTCCGGACAAAGGGTTCGGATCACTAATAAACGAATTGCCAATCAAAATGAAAAAAGTCAGCTGGCTTTTCAATTAATCGTGGAACCTTTAGATGAGGATACGTGTATGATTTCGGTCAAAACAGGAATTGATGGTCAAGTATCAAACGGTGGCAATCAACACTTCATTGAACAAGATTTACGCGTATTTGACGAGCGCCTGTTGGTTGCTGAATATGAAACGATCGAAAGTCAGCTGAAACTTGGTTTAGCAATGCGGCTTAATAAAGCAGGTGTGATTTCTGCTAAGAATCGTAAAATTCAAACAACCATTAGCGAAACCTGTAGTAAAGAAGCCCCCTTTATTCTAGAAAAAATGGTGTATGTTTTTTCAGGTTTAGAAACAGAATCGTCGTTTGAAGCGGCCAAAACAGCCGGACAACAAAATGTTTCTTATGGTACAGTTTTTGCAGAAACTAAGACGGCTTGGAAGGATTTTTGGCAAAATCATCGCGTAACGATTGCCAGTGAGAAGCCGTTTGATCAGCAAGCGATTGACTTTGCTTGTTATCATCTTCAAATTATGACACCAGATGCTCCACAATTTAGTGTGGGGGCCAAAGGACTGACTGGTGAAGGCTACAAAGGCCATGTATTTTGGGATACCGAGATTTTTATTTTGCCTTTCTTTCTTCACAATTATCCTGAGATTGCTGAAAGCTTACTCAAATATCGCTATTTCCGTTTAGCCGGCGCAAAAGAAAAAGCACAGCAAAACAATTATCAAGGAGCCTTGTTCCCTTGGGAGAGTGCGTTGACAGGTTACGAAGAAACACCAAAGTATGCGGCTATTAATATTCGGACCGGAAAACGCCAAGTGATTTCATCGGCCATGGCTGAGCATCACATCGTTGCTGATATTGCTTTTGCGGTGATGGATCTTTATGAAACCACTAATGATCAAGTTTTTATGGATCAGTATGGAAAAGAATTACTAAAAGAGACAGCGCTTTTTTGGCTTAGTCGGGGCGAAGAAGTTGCGGGTCGAATTGAGATTCACGATGTTATTGGTCCTGATGAATACACGGAGCATATCAATAACAATGCCTATACGAATTATTTAGCGGCTTATAACGTTCAAGCGGCCTTGGACCATTCGACTGGTGATGAAGAATTAAATCAGCAGTTTGAAGAGTTTCTTGCTAAACTATACTTACCGGTTCCTAATGAAGCAGGTTTGATTCCACAAGATGATAGCTTCTTAACAAAACCGAGTATTGATTTAAAAAAATATAAAGAACAAGCGGGGAGTCAGTTGATTCTAACGGACTATTCACGGCAAGAAGTAATTGATCGGCAAATTTTGAAACAAGCCGATTTAGTTATGCTGATGTATTTGCAACCGCAACTCTTTGATTTTGAGACCATCAAGAAAAATTTATATTACTATGAAGAACGGACAATTCATGATTCTTCTTTAAGTAAAGCGATCCATGCGATTGTTGCAGCACGAATCAATGAGGCTGAATGGGCCTATGAAATGTTTCAAGCAGCCTGTCGGATTGATCTGAATGATCAACCACATACCAGTGATGAGGGTATCCACGCTGCATCCTTAGGGGCAATTTGGTTAGCGACTGTATTCGGTTTTGCAGGAATCTCAAAAGGAGAGCAATTAGCAGTGACCCCACAACTGCCCAAAGCTTGGCAGCAACTACAGTTTTCTTTCTATTGGAAAAATGAAAAGATTCATTTTGATTTAACCCAAGATCGTCTGATCTTATCCAAAGCTACTCAAGCGGAGTTACCAATCATGATTGATGGTCAAGAGTATCACTTGAAACAAAAATTAGAATGGAGGCGAAACTAAGGAATGAAAATATTGCTGATGCCGGATTCATTTAAAGGAAGTCTTCCTGCAGGTGAAGTAGCAGAGATTTTGAAAAGAGGGTTTAGTCAAGTATTTCCCGCTGCAGATTATCGCCTGTTGCCCGTTGGTGACGGCGGAGAAGGGACCCTTGATGCCTTGTCACAAAGTATTGTCATGGAAGAAAGAAGCCAAACAGTGACTGGCTGGGATGGCCAACCATTTTCCATGCGTTATATGTATTTTCAAGAACAAGCATTTTTCGAAATGGCTGATTTAGTCGGCTTGCCAATGTTTTCTGAAGAGCAGCAAGCCCCATTAACAATCTCAACAGTCGGTTTAGGTGAATTGGTCTTAAAACTACAGCAGACAGGAATAAAAAAAATCTATATTGGTGTCGGCGGAAGTGCCACGGTTGACGGTGGGATTGGTTTTGCCGCGGGACTCGGTTATCGTTTCTACGATGAGCAAGAGAAGTTATTGGAACCGCTGGGTTGTAATGTAGGACGAGTAGCGCGGGTGGATGACTCGAAGGTCCCTAAGATTACCGCAGAAGTTTATGCGGTAACAGACGTCAAAAACGTCTTATGTGGCAAAGCGGGGGCCACGTATATTTTTGGTCCGCAAAAAGGTTTGAAACAGACGGAACTGGCTGAAGTTGATCAAGCCATGAACCATTTTTATCAAATCGTATCCCCGACTATTTTTACTGTTTCAGGCAGTGGTGCGGGTGGTGGCTTGGCAGCTGGAATCATTCAATTTGCTCAGGGACAGATCATTCATGGGATTGATTTTGTATTGGATGCGTTGAATTTTGAAAAAGAAGTCCAAGATGCAGATTACATTATTGTGGGTGAAGGCAAGATGGATCGGCAGAGTATGTCAGGTAAAGCACCGGTGGGGATTGCTCAGCGAGCACCCAAAGAGACGGCAGTCATCGCGATTTGTGGCAGTGTCGAGACTCAGTTGTCAAATTTCCAGGATTATGGAATTACTGCCTGTTTCCCGATTATCGGCGAAGTCGGGACACTTGAAAAAGCATTAAAAGAAGCAGAAGTTAACTTAGAACGGACAGCGATGAATGTGGCTAGTCTAATAAAAAGTACAAGGGGCAAAGACATTGAGTAAATATCTTGGAGCTATTTTTGATTTGGATGGTGTGTTAGTCGATACTGCGAAATACCATTTTCAAGCATGGAAGCAGTTAGCCACACAACTGGGAATTCCATTTACCGAAAAAGATAATGAACGATTAAAAGGCGTCTCACGGGTGAAATCCTTAGAAATTCTTTTATCGTTAGGAAATAAAGAGTATTCAGTCGAAGAACAAGAACAATTTTTAGAACAGAAAAATCAGGTCTATGTCGATTACATTAAAACGATGGATAAAAGTGAAATTTTACCTGGTGTGATCGCTTTGATTCAAGAACTGAAAGATCGAAAACTAAAAATTGCCTTGGGGTCAGCTAGTAAGAATGCTGAAATGATTTTGAAAAATACGGAATTATATGATTATTTTGATGTAATTGTCGATGGAAACCACGTAGCAAAGGCCAAACCTGACCCGGAAGTTTTTCTTTTAGGAGCAGAAAAAATGCAGCTTCCGGCAGAAGCCTGTATCGTTTTTGAAGATGCTAAAGCGGGAATTGAGGCGGCCCAGCAAGCAGGGATGTTAGCGGTTGGCGTAGGTTCTAGCGTGAATTTGCCCAATGCTGATATGGTCGTCAAGGATTTGACTGAAATCACTGTTGCCGAGCTTTTAGAGTTCAATAAAAAGGATGGGATGTAAAATGACACAACTTTCATTAAATCATATTCATAAAAAATATGAGAATGCTGAAAAATACTCAGTAACTGATTTCAATTTGGAGATCGATGACAAAGAATTTATCGTTTTTGTCGGACCTTCCGGTTGTGGAAAATCGACGACATTACGGATGGTTGCCGGTTTAGAAGATATCACAGAAGGAGAGCTGAAAATTGGTGGGAAGCTGATGAATGATGTGGCTCCTAAAGACCGTGATATTGCGATGGTTTTCCAAAACTATGCCTTATATCCTCATATGACGGTATTTGATAATATGGCTTTTGGTTTAAAATTGAGAAAATATGACCCAGCCGATATCAAGCAACGTGTCGAAAATGCTGCTGAGATTCTAGGATTAAGCGAATACCTTAAACGGAAACCAGCCGCACTTTCAGGAGGTCAAAGACAACGGGTCGCATTAGGCCGTGCGATTGTTCGGGATGCAAAAGTCTTCTTAATGGATGAACCGTTATCAAACTTAGATGCTAAATTACGGGTATCCATGCGTTCAGAAATTGCTAAATTACATCAACGTTTGGGAACTACGACGATTTATGTTACGCACGACCAAACAGAAGCGATGACAATGGCCGATCGAATCGTTATTATGAAAGACGGAATTATTCAACAAGTTGGAACACCACAAGAAGTTTACGATACACCACAAAATGTATTCGTTGCTGGTTTCATTGGTTCGCCCGCGATGAACTTTTTTGAAGTTACCTTAAATGATGGAATCATCAGTGATAACCATGGTTTACGATTGAAAATTTCTGAAGGTGAAAACAAATCATTAGTTGAAAAAGGTTATGAAGGAAAGTCGCTGATCTTTGGAATCAGACCAGAAGATATTCACAGTGAGCAGATTGTCATTGATTCTTCTGAGGGAACAGTGGTCAATGCAGAAGTAATGGTCTCTGAGCTATTGGGAGCGGAAACCTTGCTATACACCAAAGTTGGCGAGACAGAATTTGTCTCAAAAGTCGATGCCCGCGATTTCCACAAACCCGGTGAACGCGTTGAATTGGCTTTCAATTTGGCAAAAGCGCATTTCTTCGATCAAGCAACGCAAAAAGTCATTTCACTATAAAATTAGCTCAAAAAAGCCGTATCCTCAAAAATAGGATACGGCTTTTTTTGTAGATTGATCAGACTTTGCTCTACCTAGCGAGGAGATTTTTGTGTTGCTAGGCTTTTTTGCTGGGCGTAAAACCCATCCGTTGTTTGACATCCAGTACATTTTCTTCGGTCGTTAAAATTTCTAATAAACGGAAGGCGACATCTAAGCCTGTTTCGGGTGATGAGGAAGTAATAATATTTTGATCCTCCACGATTCGATCATCTGGTTTTACTAGAACGCCTAATTCTTCCATTTGACGTTGTCGAGGATTATTTTTGAAGCGGTAGGTTGTTCCGAAACGTCCGGAGAGCACTCCGCTTTTAGCGACGGCAAGGCTGCCGACACAAATGGCTGCAATGGGCTTGTGTTGAGCGTCAAATTTCCGAATTACCTCTAAGAAAGCATCGCTAAAAGCATCTTCGTAAAAATTTGCTTCTTCAAATCCACCTGGGATGGCTAACGCATCAAATTCAGCTAAATTTATCTCCTTCAATTGTTGAGTGGGGATACAAGAATAGCCCCAAGTACAAGATAAAACCGGATGTAAGCCAACAGAAATTAGATCGGTTGAACGATCCCCTTCATAAAGATTCCAGCCAAACACATCGGTAAAGACACTTGCCTCATAGGATTCAAACCCATTTGCTAGTAGCAACAAAACTTTTTTCATCGATCGATTCCTCCTTGTTGTTTCTTTTATGATAAAGTAAAGTAACGTCTCCCTACAGTTGATTTTTAATTCTTTTGGTGGAAATAACTACGTTAATTAAAGAATATCCATGAATAAACTTAATAAAAGAAAGGTGGAAACAGAATGGATGAAACAGACAAAAAAATATTAAAACTTCTAAAGCAAAATGCGCGGTTACCTTATAACAAAATTGCGCAGGAAGTAGCGCTCAGTTCGCCCGCGGTAAAAGAGCGGATCACAAAAATGGAAGAAACAGGGATCATTGATAAATATACTATTAATATTAACTATCAAAAGATGGGGAAAAATATTACGGCACTGATATTGTTTGAGACGGTTAACTGTAAAGCGTTTCGTGAATTTTGTTCCACCCAGCCGATCGTTTTGAAATATTATCGGATTGCTGGAAATTATAGTTATCTAGTAAAAGTTGTCGTAGAAAATATGGAGATGCTCGAAGCATTTATCGACGAAACCATGCGTTTTGGTATCCCATCTACTCATATTGTCTTTTCATCGGCGACCAATGATCTAATAGAATGATGTCACTTTATTATGAAACAAACGGAATGTCCCTCAAATCACCTAGTGGGTGGAATCATTTTTTGATAAAAATGGGCAAAATGGCTAGCTGCTTTGACAAAACGTCAATTGCTCCTTAGGATAGAGTAGGACGCATTGATACATAACCTGAAAATATGCGGCGGTGATAGGCTTAGTTCAGCTGGTTTTTCCACTATTGGGAGCAGCCCTGAAACAAGCCGATCGCGGCTGTTTTTTTATTGTGAAAGGAGTCTTGTTATGCTAGCAAAAATAAAATCCTTAGTGGTTTTGTTTATGGGAATTAGTTTGATGTCGATTGGAATTGCATTGGCGAAGCTTGCGCAATTAGGGACCTCACCGATCTCGAGTATTCCCAATGTGATGAGTTATATCATGCCCTTATCGATTGGAAATCTGACGATTATTTTTATGATCTTAATGATTGTTTTGCAAATGATCCTCTTACGTGAGGTGAATCTTTCCATTATGTTACAGATTGTGCCAGGAGTGATCTTTGGCTGGTTGATTGATGTTTTTGTGGTGGGCTTCACTCGGCTGGGGTTGCCTGCATTCATGGATCATTACTTCGAACAACTGGTCTTTACCTTGATTGGAATGCTCGTGTTGTCTTTTGGAGTATTCCTTGAAGTAAATTCCCGGTCGATCTTAATGCCAGGGGAAGGTTTGGTCGTGGCACTAACATTGCGGACCAAGCAACCTTTTGGAAAATTAAAAATGTTTACGGATTTGACAATGGTGGCAGTGGCGTTGATTATCTCGCTACTCTACTTTCAAGGTCTTGTCGGCATTCGCGAAGGTACGCTCATTACTGCGTTATTCACCGGACGGCTCGTAGCACTTTATGAACCTTTGATTCCTTGGGTCGATCGTTTGACGACCAAGTAAATGGGAGTGATTTAGCATATTTAATCAGCCACAGCAGTGTGATGCATGTTACGGAGGATCAAGAAGCAAGGGATTAGTATAAAAATACGCTAGCTCCAATGAAAGATTTTGAAAAGGAACTTTCGTAAAGTAAATTAAGGTAAGTTGTAAATTAAGTTGTGATATAAATAATCAGTAAAAAGGGAGCTTCAATTCCTAAGTGGAATGGGCTATGATACACTTTTCTTGACTATCAGTTACGTTACCGGAAGGAATGAACTCTATTGAGAAAAACATATGATCGTGAATTTAAACTAAAGATTTCACAGGATATCCTTGAGAAAAAAGTAACTACCAAGAAAATTGCTGAAGAATACAATATCTCTCGTCCAACAATTTCCCGATGGGTTTCAGAATATCATCGATACGGAAAAAATGCTTTTGCTGGACAAGGAAAAAGATTACCTGATAAAGTAGATTTCTACATTCTTGAACAGGAAAATAAACGGCTAACAGAGGAAAATGAAATTCTAAAAAAGTTCGACACGTTTGTGAAGCAAAAAAAGTAGTTCGTTTTGAGTTTGTTCACAAACATCATCAACAATATTCAATTCAAACTTTGTGCAGGATTTTAAATGTAAGTAGGCAAGGATATTATTTATGGCGGAATCGTCAACCCAGTAGGACTCAACTTCGCCATAATTTTTTAAAACAGAATATTAAGCGAGTGTTCTACGAACACAAAGGTCGATACGGATCTCCAAGAATCGCTCAACAACTTTACGATGAAGGAATCGAAACCAATAAACGTGTTGTGGCGGTCCTTATGCGTGGAATGAATTTATGCGCAAAAGGATTTCATCGACGCCAATCTTCTTATGGCAGAGGAAAAGCAATCGAAGAAATAGTAAAAGAAAATTTATTGAATCGACAATTTGAACAGAGCCAAATCGATGCTGTTTGGGTGACAGATATTACTTACATTCCTTGTAATGACGGTCGCCTCTATTTGTCCACCTACATTGACTTAGCAACTCGTATTCCACGTTGCTATATGTTGGATTCAAACATGAAAAAAGAAATTGTCATCCATCCATTACAAATTTATAAAGGAGAATTGCCTACGGTAATTCATTCCGATAGAGGTAGCCAATATCGGTCTCTTAGCTATCAAGAGCTGTTGACCGACCACCACATTACACATTCAATGAGCCAACCTGGGACTCCTGTTGATAATGCGGTAATCGAATCGTTTCATCGATCAATCAAACGAGAATTAATCGAACCCAACAAGCATAAAAGTAAAATAGAGATGAAGGTGTTGATTCAAGATTATTTAGAAGACTACTATCCAAACAAAAGAATCCATACAAAATTTATGATGACTCCTCGACAATTTGAGGCGAAGAAAATAAGTAATCTAACCGACTGTTAACTAAACTGTTGCAGGTCCCAATATTTGAAGTGGGTTTGTCAACTAAACTGTGGAAGTTAAATAGTTAAGAGTTTTTAACAACCAAAATTCTCTTGGCTATTTTTGAAATCAAATAAATTTTGATTGGACACGTAGTTGAATAAACCTACCGTTGTTACGGAAGGTAAATCGCATACTTTTCAATTCTAGAGGAGAAGGCCTCGTTAATCATTAACTGATTAAGCACCATGGCCCAGTTCTGGATTCGACCTCCTGCCTACTTCGTGTGTAATTCTTTCGTACGTAAATAAAGTAATTTTAGGAGTGCACTCTCATTGGAGAACGCTCCTTTTTTTGTGACTTTTCTGAAGCTGGAATGAACACTTTCAACCGCATTGGTAGTGTACATGATTTTTCGAATGGCACTACCATAATCAAATAGTTGTTCAACATGAGCAAAGTTCCGTTTCCAAACATCTACAGCACCAGAATAATGAGACCATCGATTTTGAAAACTGTCGAAGGCGGCATGTGCAGCGTTTAGAGACGAAGCACCGTAGAATTTTTTCATGTCTCGGCAGACTTCCTTGTAGTCTTTGCTTGGAATATAACGCAATGCATTTCGAACAAGATGAACAATACAGCGCTGGACAATTACTGAAGGAAAGATTGCTTTTGCGCCTTCTTCGAGACCAGAAACACCGTTCATCGAAATGAAAAAGACATCTTCTACCCCACGTGCTTTCAATTCATCGAACACTTGCATCCATCGATTTTTAGATTCTGTTTGATTTAACCATAACCCTAAAATCTCTTTATTTCCTTTGAGATCATAGCCAAGAATGGTGTATACAGCATATTCTTTGGCTTCATAGTTTTCTCGTAAAGTAACATACATACAATCGACGAATAGAAAAGCATAGCACTTGGGCAATGGTCGGGCTTGCCATTCTTCCAATTCAGGAAGGACAGCGTCAGTGATATCTGAAATCATTTCATGAGAAATATCAAAGCCATAAATATCTTCAACGGTTGCGGCGATATCTCGTTGACTCATTCCTCGAGCATACATGGACAGAACTTTGCCTTCGATGTCGGAGACATCTCGTTTTCTCTTAGGAATTAACTCTGGTTCAAAGGAAGCCTCCCGGTCTCTAGGGACACCAATAGCTACTTCACCAAAACTGGTTTTAAGCGTTTTATTTCCATAGCATTTCGACGATTATCGTGTTCCTTAGGCTCCTTAGAATGAGCATCATAACCTAAATGGTTATTCAATTCTCCTTGAAGCATCTTTTCAAATAGGGGACCAAACACATCTTTCAAAGCATCTTGCATGTCATCGACAGATTCAGGTTGATAGGCATTCAGAATCGATTCAGCTAACTTTTCGGCATCAGGATTTCTTTTCTTTCTAGCCATTGTGTAATCACCTCTTGATCTTATTTTAGAAAAAGAAAAACCGCAAAGCAACCACCTGCCTAGGATTGATGGTTACTTACACGGTTTATATTACACTCTCTTTATTGGTAATTATTGGTGTACTTACCCTTCGATTGTTTATGTATGTTTTAGCCTTCCCAGAAGTATCAGCATTTTTGCTGTTATCTTTCGGTGTCCTCTTCCCTGGAGATGGAATCCCTATTTTCGATCCAATTCAGGGAGCAGAGCAGCAGTGACCGCCGGTTGGTTAAGAATGATCGTGACACTGGCTGCGACTGCGATCGCTACAATCAATCCCGGGGTGTAAGGGAATAAACTAGCTAAGGCTAAACCTAAGGCTGTACTGGAAAAAACTGCGGGAAAAATTTTTCCGCCGCGCCAGCCAAAAGCAAAACAAAGATTCGTCAACAAGGCCTTGCCGACTGCTAGTAGAAAAAGGAAACTGACCGTGAGCCCCGTATAATTTTCCGACAGACCTAAGAGTTCGTGCTCGCCGGAAAATAAGAAATAAGAAGACCACATGCCAAATAGTCCAATACACAATCCGGCTAGTAGTGCCAGTAAGACTGGCTGCTGTATTTTTTCAGCGATTTTATCGCTGAGGCGTTCGAGGACTAAAAATAAATAGCCAAAAGCAATGCCTAAAAGAGCGGCCGGCAGAATCAAAAGCCAAACTTCTTTAGTCCAAGCAACTGTTGGCAGGCGGAGTTTGAAAATCATTTCTTTAGGAAAAAGTTGCTGAACAAAGGCGAAACCGATCAAGCCAAAGATTGTGCTCAAACCGTAGAGTAGCAGTTTGCGCCATTTGATTTTGTGAGATTTATGGGCTAATTTTTCTTCAAAAGGTGTTGCGACCCCAACTAACGGAGCGTGAAAGATGGTTGCCAGCATCGCGCCGATCCCTAGTTTCAAAAATTCTTCCTTCCGCGCAAAGGTAAACTTCAGTCGATCACCGACCCAACTGATCAGACCACCTAAAATACTTGCCAAAGCGGCTTCGGGTCCGAGGCTGGCACCGAATGTCAGAACGAGCAAGGCTCCAATGAAATTTTTGGAGAGTTGCCGCTTGTATTTAACGGCATTGGTGGCTTTGAATTCCTCTAATGTGTCTTCCATCGTTTTCGGATAATCACCCACGTAACGTTGAAATAAACCGACCAATAAGCCACCGATTAAGCCAAAAATGATGGGATAATAAACCGGCAGATCAAAACGTTGCGGGATCGTATCCCAAACGAGCTGGATCATCAGATTGACGATCGTTAAAAATAAAGCAGATAATAATCCGGCTAAAAAACCTAAAATGGCCGAATATAACATAAACACACTATTAAATTTCATTATTTCCCCCTTAGTCATTCATTTAAAAAATACGTGTTAGAGCCACTTTTTCGCTGGCCCCTTTATTGTTGCAATAATTCTAGTAAAACCTGTGCATTGTTTTGTGTTTCGTTCTTTGCCCCATAGATCAAGGTAACGACATCCTGCGTAGCTAAAACGGATTTTAGCTCTACTAAAGCGGATTTTTGCGGTTCAGATTGCAATTCGGCTAAATAATTGCTTTTAAACGTCGGATACTTGGTTTCTTCGTGATTGAACCATTTTCGTAACTCAGTACTTGGGGCGATGTCTTTTAGCCATAGATCGATTTTTTCGACGTCTTTTGATTTGCCACGAGGCCACAAACGATCGACTAAGACGCGATAGCCATCTGCCGCACTAGCAGGTTCATAGGCTCTTTTTATCTGTAACATCAAACCACTTCCTTACTTATTATTGTAACAAAGTTAGTTATAAAGCAGTTACTGAAAACTATTTTTTTCTTTTATTTTTCACCACGGCGCGGCACTTCTTTGGTAAACTAGGAGTAGTAAGTCGCAGCAGAATCTTAGTGAAGATTTGGCTGCAGTGGGAAAACAAATTTTGAAAGGCGGTAGTCATGGTTGCGTTCTTCTTATTATTTCGAAGCTTATGGCGAATTTTAAGGATTTTATTTCGTCAGGAAGAACAAAAGGCGATTATGCTGGCTGTTCTTTTTATCTTATTGATTGGCACTTTTTTTTACCACAATGTGGAAGGGATGACCTATCTAGATGCCTTGTATTTTTCGGTGATCACGTTAGCGACGGTGGGATTTGGTGATTTGTCGCCACAGACAGCTGTGGGGAAAATTTTTACGATCGGCTATGTCTTGATCGGTGTCGGGATCCTAACCGCGTTGATTGCTAATTTCAATCGCGCTTTACTCGAATTCCACCAACAGAAAAAACCACTAAAGGAAACAGAAGGCTCGAGGGGCCAATTGGACGAATAAAAAAGTGTTTGAGAAAAGAGTAACAGATTCTCAGCCTTTTTTTTTCGTCTTTTTTTACGATAGACTTTGTTTGTGTAAACGGATACAATTGAATGGAAGACAGTTTTGAGTTTGTGATGGTGGAGGAAAAAAGATGGCGTTTATTGGGGTTTTGTGTTTGATCTTAGTCAGTACGACACTGGCGGGGCATTTCTCACGACGGTTTGGGATACCGGCAGTGATTGGTCAGCTACTGGTCGGGATTTTATTAGGAAACGGTGGTCTGCAAATTGTTCATCCAGATATCTTAGTGACCGATTTTTCTGAGATTGGAGTCATTATCTTGATGTTTTTAGCAGGGATGGAAAGCAATCTAGGTCTGCTTAGAAAATATTTTCGACCGGCGATGTATGTGGCTTTGTTGGGCGTTCTTTTCCCCTTGCTTTTTGGTGTTATCAGCGGTCGGGTTTTTCACGTTGTTTGGAACCAGGCCTTTTTTCTAGGTTTGATCTTAGCGGCTACTTCTGTCAGTATTTCGGTCGAGGTCTTGAAGGAATTGAAGGTGATCACGACAAAGGAAGGCTCAACGATTCTTGGGGCCTCGGTGGCTGATGATATTTTAGTCGTTTTGTTGGTGAGTTTATGTATGCCGTTAATGGGTATCGAAGGAAGCAGCAAGGTTCCTTTAAGTCTGATGCTGCTTGAGCAAGTTCTATTTTTTATCGCAGTCTTCTTGCTGATTCGTTGGGGTGCCCCCTATTTAATGAATTTAAGCAAAAAGTTATTAGCCGAATCGGCCGTTATCATCGTGTCCTTGACGTTGTGTTTGAGTATGTCCTACTTAGCCGATTTGATTGGGTTAAGTTCGGTAATCGGAGCCTTTTCTGCTGGTGTGGCCATCGGGCAGACCAATGTCTGGCAAGATATTCGTTATAACATTGAAGCAATCGGCTATGCAGTCTTTATTCCGGTCTTTTTTGTCAGCATCGGGTTGGAAGTTTCCTTCCACGGTCTCAGCAAGCAATTCTTATTCATTCTTTTGTTTACGCTCGTTGCGATTTTTTCAAAATTACTTGGTGGTTTTATCGGCAGTCGCTTTTCGGGGTTTAATCGGCCAAGCAGTTTGATGGTGGGATCAGGAATGGTTTCACGAGGCGAGATGGCGCTGATTATTTTGCAATTAGGGTATCAAGCAGGTCTAGTGATCAATAGCTATTATTCGGCAATTATTATAGTTATTTTGTTTACCACCCTTTCATCGCCGTTTCTATTAAAATATTTTACTAAAAAATTATATGCTTGATAAAAAGCGGACTACTTTTCTGATTCATATGAAAAGTAGTTCGCTTTTTTATTTTAAAGATATTTTTCTAAACTGGCGGCGATGCCATCTTCATCGCAAGAAAAAGTGACATTGTCAGCCAGCATTTTTAATTCTTCCGCCGCATTGCCCATCGCCACACCGATTCCGGCGTATTCAATAATTGAGCGGTCATTTTGCCCATCCCCAAAGGCGATTACGTTGTTGGCCGAAATTCCCAATGCGGGGAAGACCGCCTTTAAGGCCTTGGCTTTATCGATACCTTTAGCAGTAAACTCGAAGTAAAAAGGTGCCGAGAAAGCCGCTGTCACTGTTTCGGAAAAAGGCGCATAGATCGCAGCGGCCTGTTTTTGCAAATAGTTCGGCTGGGCGGCAATCAAGATTTTATTGATAGGGAAGGTCGCAAAGGCCGCTAGATCGTCGATTTCACATAAATTAAAATTCCCGCCACGGGCTTCATATTCAATAATATTGAAATCTCCTTCTGGCAAATGTAACAAATTGTTGTAAACATTATTTACATAGAGATATTCATCTTTGTCAATCATCGGTATCACGTCAAATTTTTTCAAGTGAGCCAAGATCGCTTGCCCGGTCTCGATATCTAGCGCTTGATTAAAAAGTACTTCTTTCGTCAAACAATCAGTGACCCGCGAGCCATTATAAGAAACGAGCAAACCTGCATATTCCGGTAAGTTCAATTGTTCAGCTAGTTCCAGCATCCCGGTCGTAGGGCGGCCGGAAGCCAAAATCACTTTGATTCCGTTTGCTTGAGCGGCAATCAGCGCTTTTTTGGTTTTTTCTGAAATGACTTGATTTGAAGTCAATAAGGTTCCATCGATATCCAGTACAATTGCTTTGATATCCATTCCATCACATCCCCTTCCTGTAAGGTTTAGTTTACTAGTGGGTCATAGCTATGTAAATGATTACATTTGTAAATTCCGTTGGAAAATGGGACTCGCCGAAAGTATGCTTCTGCTAATGAAGAGCAGACGTTATGGTTAAGTTTAAACGTCAGAACGTGTATAATTAAGTGAAAAGGAGGCGCTTTTATGGATGAGTATAAAAAGATTTTAGTCCCAGTCGATGAATCAAATCAGTCCTACGCTGCCCTGAAAGAAGCTGTTGCAATCGCTCAAAGGAACAAAGCCCATTTGTATATTTTGACTGTGACGGATATGTCGATCGCCACAGTTGACGCTCGGCTGATTCAGTATGCGAAAGAAGTAAGCGAAGAAAATGCTACCCGAACACTGGATAAAGCTGCCCAAATCGTCGCTGATGAAGTGAGCTATACTACCCGGAAAATCGAAGGCAGTGCCAAGGTAGATATTGTTCAGTTTGCTGAAGAAGCAGAAATTGATTTAATTGTGATGGGTGCAACAGGAAAAAATGCAATCGAGCGTCTATTGATCGGTTCCACCACCTCTTATGTCATAAATTATGCCCCGTGCAATGTAATGGTGGTTCGTTAGTTTTTCATAGCTAAAAAAGTTAACTGATTCTTGTATGGAATCGTTGAGTAAGATTATTGCAAGGAGGACCGTTTAGCTGAAAATGCTAGCTGAAATTTCTGAAGAGATGATTGCTCCTTGTGGTGTAAACTGTATTGTTTGTAGTGCTTATTTACGGGATAAAAATTCTTGTGCGGGTTGTCGAACTTCTAATGAATTAATCACTCGTAAAAGTTGTCGTGACTGTCTAAAAAAGAGATGTGTATTGAATAAGGGACTTCAATGGTGTTTCCAGTGTTCTAAATTTCCATGTTCTAAAATTAAGGACTTAAATAGACGGTATATCAACAACTACAATGTAAATTTAGTTCAAAATGGGGTAGACGCTAGTAAAGATATGGACGTATTTTTACAATTACAAAAACTTAAATTCACCTGTAAAAAATGCGGTGGGATCATCGATCAGCAGTATAAAAGATGCAGCGACTGTGGGTACATCTTTGATTGATCGCACAATAGGGACTAATTAATCAGTTACATGAAAAAATCAAGCCATATTCTAAGCCCGCAGCGTTAGCCGTGGGCTTTTACTTTCTTCATTAAAGTAAAAAAATCAGACTAAATGACTAGTCCAAAAATCATCCTTTTGACCTATGACGGGTGACGATCTCTTTGGCATAATAAGGTCATAAGAGATCGACAGCAAAAGGAGAGTATGAAAATGAATAAAAAATTAGCGAAATCACAAAATAATCGAGTTTTAACGGGGACTTTAGCAGGAATAGCAGAATATTTTGGAATTGATCCAACAATCGTTCGAGTGATCTATGTCTTTACTAGTGTTTTCTTGATTGGAGCACCGATCTTACTTTATTTATTGCTGATGGTTGTGGTTCCTAAGGCGGAGCAAGCGCAATTCAATGCGGCATATGCAACCGCGCAACCAAAAACCGCCGAAGCTGTTTTTGATGAAGGCTGGAGCGACTTTTAATAAAAATAATCTGGCTATGACCATTTAAATTAATGAGTGGACCGCTACGGGGTTCACTTTTTTTTATTGTTTTTTCAAAGATAGTCCTTTTGACCTATGACGAATCGCAAAAGATTAGGCATAATAGATTTATAGAAAAAAGCCTGCGAGGGGGAGCATCATGGATGAACGCGCGAAAATAATCGAATCAATCAAAAAAGGAATCTTATCGCCAGAAGAAGGGCTAGATTTATTAGAATTTATTGACCACCCAAAGGAAACGACTGATTCAGCAGTCGATGAACCGGCTGAAAAGGCCGAGTTGCAGCTAGAACAAGAAGTGGCTGTAACGGTGGATGAGTCAGGAGCGTCCTTGACAGAAATGGGGGGTTCATTGGATGAACCAGCCGAAAGTTTGGTGGAAGCACTTGAAGCGCCCGAAAAAGGCATGGAACCAGCGGTAGACATTGCAGAAGAAGCGGAACCCCAAGTGGACATTCCTGAGCCGCTTGCTAGCGATACGCAATCGAAAGATAGTGTTGCCAGTCTGATCGATGAGTGGGAAAATGGCCTTGAAAGCTCGTCAGCTGAAAATGATTCAATCCGACCAAAAATTACGGAGTTTGACGAAGTCCTACAAACCAAAATCGAAGCATTGCGAGCAAAGAAAGCCGAATTTCGAGAATTGAATCTTGAAGCAGAATTAGGAATTCTTTCAGCGGAAAATGAAGTATTATATAATGAAATGAAAATTGAACTGAAGGAACAAGAGGAAGAGCTTGAGCTGTTAAAATATGAACGTCAAGCACTAGGCGAGGAACTTTTTACGACTGAAAAAAGGGATGAAGCACCAAAGTTTTTTGAAGTGCCGGATGATTTTGAAGAGCAGAGCTACCGTCCAATGGACCGTCCCCAAGTTCAAGCCAATGATTTTGGAAGCCGCTTTGGTCGAATTGTTAGTAAAGCAGCCAAAACGGTCTCAGAGACGGTCGGCCATGAGTTTGATTGGCAGAACGTGAATCAAAAATTATATGGAACAGCTAAAACCCACTTCAGTCATCAATTTGTTTTTGAAAACAACGCTGCCCGTACAATTGATATCAAATTGGCGAAAGGAAAAGTAGTCTTGAAGACCTGGACAGATGAAACCATCATGGATGTGAAGGTTGAGGCAACTGTCGCGCTACTGGGAAAGATGGAAGAAAGTGATCCCCTTGAAGCCTTTTTGAAACGGAGTCAAATCGAGGTAAATAATGCTCAAATCTTATTCCATGTGCCGAATAAGCGGGTGAAAGCCGAGTTGACGGTCTATTTACCAAGACGTCACTATCACGAGTTAGCGATTCGTCTTCTGAATGGTGACGTGCTGATTGATGAGCTGAGGGCTAAGAATGTTGCCATCAATGTTACGAAGGGTGATTTATTGATTCAACAGATGGACGCGGCGATGCTGGAAATTACTGGCACCAACAATGAAATCGAGCTGCGAAAAGGCGAAGTATTAGATCTGTTCGCTGAGACGGTCACCGGCACGATTATTTCCAGTACAGATAGTGCAAGTGCCGAATACTCCTTGATTAACGGAGATATCAAGTTAACCGTTGGTAATGCCGAATTGAAAAAAATTGTAGCAAATTCAGTCAACGGTGATGTCAAAGTGGCCTTGCCACAAGGAACGGGTATCGCAGGAGTCGCAAAGACTGGCAGTGGTACGATTAATTATCGTCTTGCCAATTATGAGACAGTTCAAGAACGCTTGGGAGAAACGCAAAAAATTTTACATTTCACACGCTCTGCTGAACCGACGGCTGAGGTAGCGGTGTCTTCAAAAGCCGGCAATATTTATTTGAAGGATTATGACAAAGGAGGAAGATAAATGAACAAGCGATTGATGAAATCACAAAAAAATCGAGTACTGACGGGAACGTTAGGCGGACTTGCAGAGTATTTTGGAATTGATGCGACGATTGCCCGGGTAATTTTCATAGTCTCACTATTCATTTTTGATGGCGCACCAATCTTGTTATATCTTCTATTTGCTTTGCTGATGCCAAAGCCGCCCCAAAACCGTTATGAAGCCAATGAAACGTTTCAATCAAAGCCACGCCGGAAGCGAACAAAATCCGAAGATGATGAGTGGAGTGATTTCTAACTTAAAACTTATCAAGAGTGAAAGCAATTTGACCGAGTGAGGCGGAGTTACACAATTCAACGCCAATCATCAAAAAAATAATGAAAAACGACATTCTCGCCAAAATGGGAAATGTCGTTTTTTTGTATAAGTAAATTTTTATAGTAAATAATGTGTCGTTTATTTAATTTATAGCGATAAATAATAGTTTGACGCTATAAAAAAGTTGATATATAAGATATTTTTCCTTCGTTTATATGAAATAATAAAAAAAAGCTACATAGATTTATCGAAAAAGGGTAAAATAAAAGGAGAGTGTTGTTAACTGTCATAACGTGATGTCGTTATTTTAATTATTTGCATCAGTCAGCTATCTGTCTAGTCGAATTGTGAAAGATTGCAAGGAGAACTTTTAGTAGCAACTGGCTTCGTAAAAGAACAGCACTAAGGAATTTGGAGGGTTATGGTATGGATTTTCGCCAGGTTTTAGGAACGAGTAATAGACGTAGGTTACGGCTAATTGAATTATTATATTATCAGCGTGAAGGATTATCAAGTGAGCAGTTGTTGGAAGGGTTAGATTGTTCGTTACCAATTTTATTGAAGGATATTGCTATGATCAATGAATTGGACGGCGACTTTTTGGTGGAAAAAGCAGAGGGTTTGTATCGGGTCGTGCTTAAAAAAGATGTAAGTATTGGAAAATTATATTCCTTAGCATTGATTAATTCCCCGGAGTTCCAGATTATTGAGGAGCTGTTGTATGAAAACTGTGAAAACATTGAGGCGTTATCAAAACGGCTGTTTATCAGTTATTCTAATGCTCAACGCTATTTGAAAAAGGCGGAACAGGCCTTGAATCAAGCGGGGATCAAGCTGTGTTATCGTCCGCTGCGTTTAGAGGGGCGAGAAAGTGTAATCAGACATTTTTATTATCGCTATTTTCTTGAAAAACAATATACGTTAAAAATCGACTTGCCGAATATCAGAGAGTATCAATTGGTAGCAATCGAAAAATTTGTGGCGGCCTTTACTGAAATAAATGGTTTTCATAAAAAATATATTTTTCAAAAACGGGTTACATACAACGTCTTTATCAGTTTATGGCGTATAAAAAATGGACATTATTATCCCAAAGAGGAGCTTCGAACGACGGGGTTAGCTTTGCCAGAAACGAAAGATATTCAGAAATTCAGAGACACGGTTTCTGAGGTTTTTCGTTTGGAGCTTACACTTGAGGAAATACGTGATTGTCTGTGGCTCTCATTTTCTGATGCGATCGTATTTAGCAAAAAACATTTGGAAATAGCGCTGAGCGACAATCCCCGCTACCAGCGTTTATTTAAAGTCCATCTAAAATTGGCGGAGCAGTATATGAAACTGCTGGGAGTTCCTTTAGATGCGCAACGGATGTATGACTTGACGATGGTTTTAATGACGGATGTTTATTTGTATGATGAAGATAAGAAATTTTTGACGATTTTACGCAAAAGCCGCGCAGTTTTTTTAGAAACGGTCAAAACTTTACACGAACCGGCCGTAGTAAAAGTGACTGAAATTGTCCGGGCATTTGTTGAAGAATATGGCATTTATCAAAATGAAGATTTTATTATCAACTATGTTTATCTCTTATTAACCCAAGAAGTAAATAGTTTAGAGCTGCTGGCTTCCCAGGATAAAACCATCCATTTGTTATTGATCTCAGATCTTTCGCCGACAGAAGAGGAATTCATGGCCAAAGGTATCCGTCAGATTGTTTACGGAAACTATGAGATTCACCATTTTGAAGGAATCTGGGACAACAGTCAGGATATGTATAAGAAGATCCTAACTTACGATGGCTTGATCACGACGGGTGGCCGAGGTGATTTGCCGAGTGATTATCCATTGGTGATAATGGATCCATATGTCACACTAGATGCGGTTCGTTCAATCCAAAAACTAGTCAATCAATTGTCTGAAAAAATTAATTAGTTCTTTCAGCTAAGTCCTAGTCGACAACTGTTGATTGTGTTGCTAAGGTGGCTTTAGTTGTTTTTGAAGAAGTCTCCATTGAATAAGCGTGCTTTTGACGGCGCTTATTTTTTGTTTTCGGAAATGGTCATTTTCTTTAGTGAGTCAAAAAATAGCGAAGTTACGGCCGCTAAATCTTTTTTGGGGAATCTGATTGACAAACACCATGAATTTTCGTATTTTTGCGTTAGACAGTTACAGAAAGAAGGGGCTTAATGAAGGGATATAGTGTTCGGTTGGTAAAGTTGTTGTTAGGCTTATTTTTATTTGCGTTAGGCTCAGTTTTGACGATTCAAGCCAATATTGGCCTGGCCTCATGGGAAGCCTTTAGTATGGGGATTTCTTATTTGACGGATTGGAGTTATGGAACGGTCATCATTATCACCGGTGTCGTTATTTTGGTGCTGGATGTTGCGCTGAAGGAGAAGATCGGTTTTGGGACCCTGTTGAATACGATTTTGATTGGCGTTTTTGTGGATGGGATTCAAGCGTTGGCACTGATTCCGCAAATGCATCATTTTTTCGCGGGTGTTTTGCTGCTTTTGTTAGGGCAGGTGTCGATTTGTGTAGGCAGCTATTTTTATATCGGTGCGTCCTTGGGCTGTGGTCCACGGGATGCCTTGATGGTGGCCTTGGGCAAACGATTACCACAAGTTCCCATCGGCGTGATCCGCGGGTCGATTGAAGGGCTGGCCTTATTGATTGGTTGGTTGTTAGGGGCTAAAATTGGTGTCGGAACCGTGATTTCGGTGTTTGGAATTGGTTTCATTTTGGAAACAACCTTCAAACTGCTGCATTTTGATGTGACTGAGGTGGCTCATGAGAGTGTCGTGGATACAATCAAAACATTACAAATAGAACGTGCTGACGGCTAAAGCGTCAGCATGTTTTTTTAGTCTGAGTGTTCAGATAAACTTCCTTTTTCAATCCATTCGTTCTTTTTTCGGAAGGCCGCCAGATTTGCTTCAAAATCTTTGGCATACAATAGAGAAAACAAGGTATCCAAAATGTATTCAAAGGCAATTTGCGAGGAAAAGGTGCTGACTTTTAAATAATCCAGTTCATCTTGGGTGAAGACGATTGCTTGGGTTGCTAAAGCGATCAAATTTGAATTTTCATTACCGGTCAATAAGACGGAAGGAATATTTTCATTTAAAAAATGTTTCAGCATCCGTTCATATTGTGGGACGCGGGCGCGATAAGAGATAAAAATGGCGCAATCTTGATCCGTCAGACTCGCCGCGTTCCAATCTTCATCGGCGTATTCATCAGCAACAATCAGAAATTTGTTGATTTTGATTAGTTTATTTTGAAAGCTGCGGGCTCGAATTTGTGAATCGCCTTGGGCAAACAGAAAAATCCGTTGGGCCTGGGCTAATAGGGTGACGGCCTCATCGAGCACGTTAGCTTCCAGCTGAGCATAAGTTCGTTGGACCGTATTGATTGTCAGGTCTGCGATCTTTTTCGCAATTTCAGCAGTCGAATCATGTGGTTGAAAGGGAAAGTTCGCATCGACTGGCTTGGCACGGTAGAGCTCACTATGGGCAATTTCAGAGACGGCTACGCGAAAATCACGAAACCCTTCATAGCCCATTTTTTTGGCTAAACGAATCACGGAAGAATGGGAGGTATAAGTATCTTTGGCTAGATCTGCGACGTTCATCGCGGGGATCGTCGTCAGATTCGCTAAAATATAGTCCGCGATCCGTTTTTCTGTTGTAGTTAAGTCATTTTGTAAATGTAATTTATCAATTAAAAGCATCTTTTTTACCTCTATTCGATTTACTGCTTGTCTTGCTATCATAACGTAAATTGATTGATTTCAGAAGATTTTTTCATTGGGCGGCTGGATTTCTGAACAAAATGTTCAAGCTTTGCTATGAAAATGGCGAAAGGCTGAATAAAAAGACCGATGTTGCTGGAAAAGTCCTTTTAAAGCCAAAAGTTCTCTATAATAAAACTATCAAAAATTTGGAGGAATTTAGTTATTATGTTAACCATCGCGTATATCGGCAACGGCAAGAGTACTAATCGCTATCATCTACCTTTTTCAACAAAATTGACCGACAAAATCAAAGTCAAAACGATCTATTCACCTAGTGGCAAGATCACTTGGGAAAAAGTCCCCGGTGTGACGTATACCACAGAGATCGATACGATCTATCAGGATCCGGAAATCCAACTAGTAGTCGTGACGACCCCCAGCCCGCTGCATTTCAAATTAGGGAAGGAAGCTTTGGAGCACGGGAAAAATGTTTTGATTGAGAAGCCCTTTACTGAAACAGTTGCAGAAGCCCAGGAATTATTCCGATTAGCTGAGGAAAAAGGACTATTTGTGCAATGCTATCAAAATCGCCGCTACGATTCTGATTTTTTGACTGTTCAAAAGGTGATTGAAAGTGGCGTGCTAGGAGATCTGTTAGAAGTAGAGATGCACTACGACTACTATCGACCAGAAGTGCCGGCAAGTGTCGAGAAATTTTCGATTGGTACCAGTTATCTCTATGGTCACGCCTGCCACACGCTGGATCAAGTGATCTCCTATTTTGGTGAACCCGATGATGTGCATTATGAGGTCCGCCAGCTCTTAGGAACGGATCGGATGAATGATTATTTTGATTTGGATCTTTTTTATGGTCGGCTGAAAGTTTCGGTGAAATCAAGTTATTTCCGTTTGAAGGAACGGCCGAGTTTCGTTGTTTATGGAAAAAAAGGGGTCTTTGTCAAAGAAACCAAAGACCGGCAAGAAGAGCACTTAAAAATGTTTTATTTGCCAGAAAATCAGGATTTCGGTATCGATTTACCCCAGCATTATGGTACGCTTACGTATATTGATGACAATGGTAGGTACCACGAAGAAAAAGTTGTTTCCGAGATTGGCGATTATAGTCGGGTATATGAGGATATCTACGCAACATTGATCAATGGTCAGCCGAAAGTCGTCAAAGATGAAGAAACCTTGTTGCAAATCGAGATGTTGGAAAAAGGTATTCAGCAAATTCAACCCTTCGCGTAAAATAAAGCAAAGAAAAGAGGAATCCCATGAAACTAGCCATTTTAGGATCAGGTATGATTGTTCAGGAATTTTTACCATTGACGAAAGACCTGCCGGAGATTCAAGTCAAAGCCCTGTTGGGAACCAAAAGAAGTCAGGCAAAAACCGAGAAATTACAAGCAGACTATGCTATCGAAGCATCGTATACCGATCTCGATGAGTGCCTGCAAAGCACAGCGTTCGACACCGTTTATGTCGCGGTACCGAATCATTTACATTATGCTTTTGCCAAAAAAGCTTTAGAAGCCGGCAAACATGTAATCTGTGAAAAGCCATTTACTTTGACCTCTGCTGAATTATTGGAACTGGAAAAAATTGCGTTAGCTAAAAATTTGGTCTTAGTCGAAGCAATCACGAATCAATATCTAGCCAATTACCAAGGCATCAAAGAAGCCAGTCAACAAATCGGCCAATTGAAAATCATTGAATGCAACTATTCACAATATTCCTCCCGCTATGACGCTTTTAAGGCAGGAACGATCTTGCCGGCTTTCAATCCTAAAATGGGGGGCGGAGCTTTGATGGATATCAATATTTACAACATTCATCTCGTCGTTGGCCTATTAGGAAAACCGCAACGGGTTCAGTATTATGCCAATATTGAGCGATCAATCGATACTTCCGGTCTGTTGATTTTAGATTACGGTGAGATCAAAGTCGTCTGCATCGGTGCTAAAGACTCGGAGGCGACGATCCGCTCAACGATTCAAGGAACTGAAGGTTCAGTAGTTATCAATGGGCCAACCAATGTTTTAGACAATTACAGCCTCGAACGACGTTCTGGTGAAAGTCAAACCTTTGATCACAAAAATCATCCCCATCGGATGTACGACGAATTTAAATTGTTCAATCAAGTCATCGAAAAACATGATATGACTTTCGTCAAACAACAGCTGGAACACAGCAAGCTGGTGATGGAAATCGTTGAAGCGGCGCTCGCTGATGCTGGGATCGTGTTAGGATAGCAACAAAATTACCAATAAAAATTATGCTGCTGTGTGGTTGAAGTAAGTATTTTAACAAAGCCTCTCTCGTTATCCTTGAAAGGGTCAGCGAGAGAGGCTTTGGTTTTAAAAATAGTTAGGCTGAATTTGCTGTATACTTGTTACTTTAATCTGATTCAGTGTATTCAAACAGTTGACTTTTCAAAAAGAAAATCAAGGTGATTTATCCACCGATTAAAAAGGAGTGCGATGTTTCACGGAATTTCAATCATCAGTTTTTGTTTGTTTTGTTGCTAAAAAGCCTGTAACGAAGCAGAAGATTGAGTGTTTTTATAATATTTTGGATTCACCCAAATTAATAGCTGTGGAACAAATGGAATATAAAGTCTAATAAGTGAAATTGGGAAATTTAGGAATCCGTTCAGTGAGCAAGTTTTTTTATTAGTTGCCGGTCATTGAAAAAGAGCATGCTATAATTGACATTATTGGTTTAAAATCGGTCGAGTCTATAATTAGTTGCTAGTATAGAATCAAGTAAGAAATGAGGGGAGAGGGAAATGATTCAAGATTTAAATCGTCTAATGGCATATATTGAAGAACATCTGTTAGAAGAGCTTTCATTGTCAGAAGCAGCCAAAATGATCGGTATTTCAGAATATCATTTGAAGCGGACCTTTGCTTTTATTGCGGGTCTTTCGTTGACCGATTACATTAAGTATCGGCGCTTGGCGCTAGCCAATGAAGAATTGGCAAACGGAACAACTGTGACTGAAGTCGCTTTTAAGTATGGCTATCAATCCGTCGAAGGGTTTTCGCGAGCCTTCCGGGAATGGTCGGGCCGCTTGCCTTCTGAAGTGAGTAAAACGGGCGCTCAAAAATCATTTCCTCAACGCTCATTTTATATTGATGTTAAAGGAGCAGTTTCAATGGATTTTAAGATTGAAGAAAAACCAGCGTTTAACCTGATTGGCGTGACTAAACGAGTCCCCATCCAATTTGAAGGAGTCAACCAAGCGATTCAAGAATTGGCCCAAGGGATCACATCCAAGCAAAAAGAAGAATTGCATGAGTTGCAAACAAGCTATCCTTACCAAGTTGTGAATGCCTCGTACGCATTTGGTGACCAGCGGATGGAAGAAAAAGGGGAACTGATGCACTTGATTGGCTCGGTGACTACCCAAGAAAATCCTTTCGCTGATTTAGAACAGTTGTCAGTAGACAGACAAACATGGGCGATTTTTCCGAGTACCGGAGCATTTCCTAAAACGCTCCAAGATACTTGGGGAAAAATTTACTCGGAATGGCTGCCGTCTTCGGCTTATGAATTAGTTGAAGCGCCAGAGATCTCGTTTACGAATTTTGATCAAGGAACAGAACAAGCCTACAGTGAGATCTGGCTAGCAGTTCGAAAGAAAAAGCAATAATTAAAAAAGAA
>NZ_BCQF01000015.1 GCF_001544295.1 Enterococcus pseudoavium NBRC 100491 | reverse complement strand
GGCAAAAAAATGTCCAGAGTGTGGTTACGCCACTACGGGAAAAAAATACTCGCGATGGAAAAATTTACAATTGTACTAACCCTGAATGTAATTACCGTCGCCGTAAAGATCCCAAGGTCTCCAACCATCGCTGTCCACAGTGATCACCGTAAAATGGAGATCATCGATGGCAAGAATGGCTCATACTTCCGCTGTAAATACGATGGAACGACAGAAAAAATGTTAGACAAAAAAGAACGTTCGAAAAAAATGACGAAACATGAAGAACGGCGGCTATTAAAAAAAGTCAACAGTCAAGAAGAACCACAGGAAAGTCCTTTAGCCGCAGCTTTAAAAGCCGCGCTGAAAGAGCAAGACTAAACGTAACGGGCTATGATATAAAAAGATGACTTCACTTTCCAAATGGAAAGCTGAAGTCATCTTTTTTTGTTGGTGTAATAACTTTTTTAGGAAATTTTTGCTAGTGGTTCGTGGCTTTTTTCATACTTTCTTTTTGCAGCGAGTAATAATGTCTCAAGCTCTGAAGGGGTGTTAGTCTGATAACGTTCAAAATCAAGGATCAAGGTATAGATTTCTCTAAAGTCCCCTTGGACCATTTGACTAATAGGTAAACGATAATAAAGCGTAAAGAGCTTTTTAGTGAGCGAAGGATGTTCAAAAACAAATTTTTGTCCTTTGGGCAGAATCTCATGTCCTGCCGCAGCTAAAAGATCAAAACCTTCTTTGAATGAGTCTGCTAGGGTAGAAAGATCTCCACTTTTTCGGATCGTTTCAGCTGAAAAATCATAAAGGTATTCAAACGAGTTTTGAATCATAATCATAGTCGCATGATTTGTTAGCCAATCATCTAATTTTGGATCATAATGCCACACATAATTTGTATGCTTGAATACCCGATCTAAAATAGGTGCAATTGCGAAGTTTTCGTGTAGTGAACCGATTTTCATCTGCCCTTTGCCAAAGCGCAAAACAGAAAGACCTTTTTCAGTATTAGTTCCACCAGTCATTTGAAAACCAAAATAAATATCTTTTGGTAGGCGGCTTTTTTCCTGCAGTTTTTTTTCTAAGCGAGCGGCATCGATTTGATTGCCGATAAACAGAATGGTTGAGCTGCAGTTTTGAGCTAGCGGGTCAAGGACCGCTGGAAAATCACTGTACTTCATCGTTACAAAGATCAAATCATAGAATTCATCTGGTTGAAGGGTTTCGATAACATGGACAGGATCTTTTGTGTGCTTGTGCTGAATGACGTGATGTAAGACCAAGCCTCTTTCTAGTAGTTCCTTTTTTCTTTTGCCACGAGCTAGTAGGGTGACTTGATTATTTCCTTTAATGAGGGAGTGAGCCAAGTAGCTACCTTGGATTCCGGCACCGTAAATTAAAATTTTCATATTCTTCCTTTTTTCGAAATCAACAGGTGTTGATTAATCAACTTATGATCATTATAATAGAAGAGGATTGTAAGCTTTTCAATCAACAGATTGTTATTTTTGTTGATAATTGAACAGAAATCAAAAAATGATCGGAGCTTGGAGATGGATCGACGGAAACGCAAAACGCAAAAATCAATTACTGCAGTCTTTTATCAACTTTTACAACAAAAAAGTTACGAAGAAATATCTGTAAGTCAAATCTGTCAAGTGGCGGACATTAATCGAGGGACATTCTATCTGCATTTTATTGATAAGGATGATTTGTTGGAACAAAGTATTACACATGAAATGGAAAAGTTAGTGGCTTATTGTGAGGCAAATGATGGCACGAGTGAGCAGGGCAAGCTAGAAAAGACCTTTGAATATATTGCCGCCCACCGTGGTTCATTGCGTCGCTTACTGGCAGCTGATAAACAAGGTTTCTTTGCGCAATTTCAAATGAATTATTTTAAAGCGCAATTGACGAACTATTCACCCTTAACAAGTATCTTTTTTGCCCATGGACTGGTTGGCTTATTAGAGCATTATTTACTGAATGATGTTTCTGAAAAAGAAATCGCACTGGAGCTGGAAAAAATAACCCATGCGTTTCAAGAACAGGCATAGATATTACGATAGAAATAATTAGTAGAAATGGAAAAAGAAAAGGGTTACAACGTAAATGGTTTATACCATTTCGGGAGGGATTTTTTTGAAGTCAAGAAAAGATGAAGTATTAGAGGCGTTAAGCGCAAATCCTAACGAACTGACGGCACAAGAATTGGCTGATCAATTAGGGGTTGATCGGACGAATATCAGCCGCTATTTGAATGAATTAACAAAAGACGGGGCAGTGAAAAAAATTGATGGCCGTCCGGTGAAATTTCAAATCGCAACAGTATCAGCTGAAAAATATATAAATTTTGATAACTTAATTGGTCGCGAAGACTCATTGAAGAGTCAGATTCAAAAATCAAAAGCGGCTATTTTATACCCGCCGCGAGGGTTACATACAATTATTTTCGGTGAGACGGGGACAGGAAAGACGATGTTCGCAGAGTGTATGTATCGTTTCGCTGTATCGGCCAATATCTTAGCTGAAAGTGCGCCGTTTATTACTTTTAACTGTGCCGATTATGCTCAAAATCCGCAGCTCCTTTATGGTCATATCTTTGGTGTGAAGCGAGGAGCTTTTACCGGTGCGGAAGAAAACCGGGAAGGCTTGATGGAAAAAGCCGATGGAGGGATTTTATTTCTCGATGAGATCCATCGTTTGCCACCGGAAGGTCAAGAAATGCTCTTCACCTTCATTGATAAGGGAACCTTTCGTTCATTAGGCGATGGGCAGGAAAAACAGGCGTCAGTTCAAATTATCGGTGCTACGACCGAAACAAGTTCGACGTTTCTATCAACTTTTAATCGTCGGATCCCAATGCAAATCGAGTTGCCTTCTTTAGCTGAGCGTTCTTTGGATGAGCGTTTAGCAATCATCAAAGAGTTCTTACAGCAAGAAGCCAATCGGTTAGTTCAAGAAATTGCGATCGATAAGCGCAGTTTATTGGCTTTTTTACTTTATCATGCTGAAGGAAACATTGGACAGTTGAAACGTGATTTGAAATTGGTTTGCGCGAAAGCCTTTCTTCATTATCAAACGAGTGATGATTCAGAAAAATTAATGATTGTAGAAGAAGATTTACCTTTGGTTGTCCAAAAAGGACTGCTGCGGATCAACGAAGTCCAAGATATGCTGAAACCATTTTTGGACAAAAAAAATCTTTATTTGACCTTGAAACCCGGTACTGAAGAAGTCGTTTGGGGACAAGATCCTAATAAAGATATGGAAGTCTATAATTCCATTACGTATAAGCTTGAAAAATTGGGACGGGAAAATTTGTCAGAGATTGATCTAGAAGAATTGATTTCAGATGATGTAGATCAATATTTTGAAACCTATGTGGAGGAACTTTCCCATACGAATGTTTATCAGGAAATTATTTCGGATGACCTTTGGCAGCTAGTCAATGAATTATATGATTTTGCCGCAAAACAATTACAGCGGGACTATGATGAAAAGGTTCGTTTTGCTTTTGCTTTACACATTAATTCCACGATTGAACGGATTCGGGGCAATCAATTTATCTCACACCCCAATTTGAATGATATCCGGCGGAATTATTCAAAAGAATTTCAATTGGCGATTGAATTTTCTAATCAGATCGAAGAAGCCTATAATATTATGATTCCTTTAGACGAAATCGGTTTTATTACAATGTTTTTGACGATGGATAACCATGAAGCCCAGAAAATTGATGAACGGCAAGTTGCAGTCTTTGTCGTGATGCACGGGAAATCAACGGCATCTAGTATGTTAGAAACCGTCCAAGAGCTTTTAGGCACGACTAAAGGAATTGCCTTTAACATGCCCTTGACGCTAAAAACAGAAGCGATGTACGGTCAAATTAAAAATTATATCCAAGCAAAAAGAGCAGAGTTTACTGAAGGAATCATTCTGTTAACAGATATGGGTTCACCTAATAACTTTGGTAATTTGATCTTTCACGAAATGGGTATCCGGACACGGGTGATCTCAATGGCTAGTACGATGTTAGTCCTAGAAAGTTTACGCTTGGCAACGTTGGGGCGGTCACTTGAAGAAATTTACAGCAGTGTAATCTCGATGTTTCAAACGCTGGTTCGTTTAGAGGAACCCACTAAAAAAGATGAGAAGAAAGTCATTATTGTTGCTTGTTTTACCGGAGAAGGTGTCTCGAAGCGATTGAATGAAGTGGTTTCTCAGATTGTCAACTTGGAGGAGTTTGAAGTGATCCAAATGCAATCGTTGGAACGTGAAAGCTTTAAGCATCGGATCGATCAGATAATTACCCATAAAGATATTGTGGCGATTGTTGGCACCATGGAGATTCATTATCAAAAAATTCCGTTTGTTCCGGCCATGAATTTATTTAAACGAGATAAAATCTTAGAATTTCAAGATTTATTAGGCAGCACACTTACTTTGCCAGAGATGGCAGACTCGCTAACGAAAAACTTTTCACCAGAGTTAGATGTCAAATTATTATTCTTATTGATTGATGACGTGTTGCAGTCGATCCGTAAAGAACAAGAAATGATCATTGAGAATACGGCATTGCAGGCCTTGAGTGTTCACATCGCTTTTTTAGTAGATAAGATTAAGAAAAATGAAGCGCGACCAGCTTTTGAGAACGTCAAATATTTTCATCAGCAACATCAGCTGCGCTTCAATCAAACTGCTGCTGATTTAGCGTTGCTTGAAAAACAATTCGAGCTTCGGTTCACGGAAGACGATATTGCTTATATTGTAAAAACCCTTGAAGATAACCGAATCGAACTAGGATTGCACAGTGTGTAATCCTAGTTTTTTTGTGTGTAATTTGAAAACCTTATCATGACGGCGTCTGTGTATCGAAAAAGTTGGCACGATAGTTGCTTTATATAAAGTGTACAATAAAAAAATGAGGAGTGTTCACTATGAAAAGAATTATGTTAGTTTGTGCAGCAGGCATGAGCACGAGTTTATTAGTAACTAAAATGGAAAAAGCAGCAGAAGCAGAAGGCTTAGAATCAGAAATCTTTGCCGTATCCGCTTCAGAAGCTGATTCAAAATTAGAAGATGCAAGCAAGCCAGTTGATGTTTTATTATTAGGCCCACAAGTTCGTTTCATGAAAGGTCAATTTGAAACAAAATTAGCTGATAAAGGAATTCCAGTTGCTGTTATCGATATGAAAGATTATGGCATGATGAATGGCGAGGCTGTGTTAAAAACAGCGCTTGATCTGATGAAATAAGGAGACAAACTAATGAGCGAAACAATGAGTCAAGAACAATTAGAAGCAGTAATGGGATTGATCATCAATGCCGGCAATGCAAAGAGCGATGCAATGGAAGCGATTCAAGCGGCTAAAGCCGGCGATTTTGCCTTAGCGGAAGAAAAATTAAGCACAGCTGACCAATCTTTGGTTGAAGCGCATCATTCTCAAACAGGCTTATTAACAGAAGAAGCAAGCGGAAATCCGATGACTGTGACTCTGTTAGCTGTTCATAGCCAAGATCATTTAATGACGAGCATCACGTTCAATGATATGGCGAAAGAAGTCGTTGAGCTGTACAAACGTATGGGGAATGAATAGGAAGTGATTTCATGAAACTCGTTCGTGATCACCAATCGTTGAAAGCGATCACAGGTTTAATTGAATATGCTTTTATGAAACAGCAACCAATCATCGATGATCCACTTTTTTTATCTCGTTATGCTCATGCAGATGCTTATGGTGTTTATCAAGGTGAGGACTTGACAAATTTGGTCATGGCGAATCATTTTGAGATTCAATTTTTCCAACAAAGAGTCAAAATGGCTGGTGTGGGTTATGTCGCTAGTTACCCAGAATATCGTGGTAAGGGCGGAATCAGCAGTATTATGACGGAACTTTTAAAAGATCTTCATACACAAGGTGTCGCCGTTTCGCAATTGGCCCCTTTTTCCGAAGATTTTTACCGGCAATTTGGTTATGAACCCACCAGCCGTAGAAAAGTCTACCGCATACCAGCGCTAGCCTTTAATTATTTGACAAGTGAAAGAAAGGGGACGATTAAACGCGGAACCTGGCAGCAGATGAAGACAATCATCCAACCGATTTATCAAAAATTATTAAAGCAACAGGTTGGTACAGTTGTACGAGAAGACTGGTGGTGGGAGCGTCTAAATGAATATTATCCACACCGTTTTTATGCGATTGCCTTTGATGAAGCTGGTATAGCAAAAGGATATATTATTTATCGCATGCAAGGCAGCAGATTGTTAATCGATGAGCTCGCCTATCAAGATGATTTTGCATTACGCAAACTACTAACTTACATGAAATCCCATGTCTCATCCTTTGAAGAATTTCTTTATTACGGACCGGTTCACGAATTACTTGAAAAACATTTTCGTGAGCAAGAACAACTTTCGATTACTTTGGAACCGTATATGATGAGTCGTATTATTGACATCGAGCAATTATTACCAAATATTCCGTTTTACCAAGAAGAAATTATTATTGAAGTAACTGATGATAAGGAATGTCCTTGGAATGTTGGCAGCTGGCTAATTAGTCAAGGAACATGTAAAAAAGTAGCACAAGCAGGTGATTTGAAAGCATCGATTCACGGGTGGAGTGAATTGTTATTAGGAGAATTAACTTTAGCTGAGGGACTCTTCCTTGGTAAAGTTACAGCCACGAAAGATGTTGGAGCTGAACTTTTTCCTAAAGGACGACAGAGCTTTTATGATTATTTTTAAAGTAGGGAATTTATAATTTACAACAAATTAGGAGGAACATAAAAGATGGATAGATTTATTAATTTTATGGAAAAACATTTTATCCCGCATGCATCAAAAATCGGTAATCAGCGGCACTTGATCGCTATTCGGGATGCCTTTACAGTAACCATGCCGTTAATGATTTTAGGGGCACTAGCGGTAATGTTAAACAACTTACCGATTCCGGCTTTCCAAAATTTCATGAATGGAATTTTTGGTGGTGAAGCGTGGAAAGGCTTTGGCGGAGCAGTTTGGAACGGAACTTTTGGTGTTCTTTCGGTATTTATCGCATTTTTAGTAGCCTATAACTTGGCTCATCACTATGGCAAAGATCCAATTGGAACTGGGATTGTTTCTGTCGCTTCTTTCTTCACTTTAGGCGCAGCAACTAGCGGAATGAACTCATCTGGTTTATTTGTAGCCTTAATCGTTGGGATCATTGTTGCAGAAGTCTTTACTCGTTTAGTTGGCAATGAAAAATTAGTCATCAAAATGCCTGATGGTGTACCACCAGCAGTTGCGCGTTCATTTGCTTCTTTATTCCCAGCTATGATCACTGTTTCAATTTTTGGTTTAATCGCTGCAATTATTGCTGGATTTGGTGTAGAAGATATGTTTGCGGCCTTTTATGGAGCGGTTCAAGAACCATTCATGGGCTTAGCAAATTCTTACGGCTCAGCATTATTGATCGCATTTATTACACCATTCTTATGGTTCTTCGGGTTACATGGTGCCAACATGATCGACCCATTCATGCAAGCAATCAATGCACCAGCGATTGAAGCAAACAATGCAGCACTTTCTGCTGGTAAAGCAGCTCCTTATATCGTAAACAAACCATTCATCGATTCATTCGTAAACATGGGTGGTACTGGGGTGACAATTGGTTTAATCATCGCGATCTACTTAGTTGGTCGTAAAAACAAACCATTTATGGTTGTAAATAACTTAGCCGCAGCACCGGGTATCTTCAATATCAATGAGCCATTGATGTTTGGTCTGCCTTTAGTGTTGAATCCGATCATGTTCATTCCATTTATCTTGACACCGATGATCTGTGTGACAACTGCGTACTTTGCAACTAGCTTCGGCTGGGTGCCGGCAGCAACGGTTATGCCACCGTGGGTAACACCACCAATTATCGGTGGATTCTTAGCAACACAAAGCTTCTCAGGTGCGATTTTAGCCGCAGTTAACTTAGTTATCTCAATCGTTATGTACGTACCATTCGTATCATTAGCAACAAGACAAGAATTGAAAAAAGTTAATGAAGCTTAATTGATAGACAAATAGGGGTTATGGATCACTTGATCCCTAACCCCTTAAACGTTATGCCCTAAAACGAATTAGGCAGCTCTTTTGCTTTTTGTCCCTATAATGTATTAAAACAATAAATCTTTTAAAACAAGGAGAACTACAATGAAAACTTTTCCAAAAAATTTCTGGTGGGGCGCTGCCACTTCCGGACCACAAAGTGAAGGACGCTTCAACAAAAAACATGCCAATGTCTTTGATTATCATTATGAAATCGAACCGGAGAAATTTCACAATCAGGTAGGACCAGATACGGCATCAAATTTTTATAACAGCTATAAAGAAGATATCAAAATGATGCGTTCAATCGGCATGAATAGCTTAAGGACCAGCATCCAATGGAGCCGTTTAATTGATGATTTAGAAACGAATACGGTCAATCAAGATGCGGTGGATTTTTATAACAATGTCATCGATACGATGATAGCCGAAGGGATGACTCCGGTAATGAATCTCCATCACTTTGATTTGCCAGTGGAATTGTATGATAAATTCGGTGGCTGGGAATCGAAAAAAGTGGTGGATTTATATGTTGGCTTTGCGGAAAAATGTTTTGAACTATTTGGTGACCGAGTAAAATTCTGGGCGACGCATAATGAACCAATGGTCGTGGTAGAAGGTGAGTATTTATTCCAATTCCATTATCCCAATATTGTTAATGGGAAAAAAGCGGTACAAGTAGCGTACAATCTAAACTTGGCTTCAGCTAAAGCCATTCAAGCCTTCCGCCAATTAAATATTTCAGATGCGCAAATCGGAACGATTTTAAATCTGACCCCAACCTATGCAGCCTCTGAGGCACCGGAAGATCAAGAAGCGGCTCGGATTGCTGAACTGTGGAACAATAAGATGTTCTTAGAACCCGCCGTTTATGGTCATTTCCCAGCTGAATTGGAAGAATTATTAACGAAAGACAAGGTTTTATGGGAAACAACGGACGAAGAAAAAGCAATCTTGAAGAACAATACCGTTGATTTCCTAGGGGTGAATTTCTACCATCCTAACCGAGTCAAAGCGCCGGATGTGGCACCAAATTCTGTCGGTGAATGGATGCCGGATCGTTATTACGACGCTTATGATATGCCTGGCCGTCGCGTAAACTTAGACCGTGGCTGGGAGATTTATCCGAAAGCACTTTATGATATCGCAGTGAATATCAAAGAAAATTATAAAAATATTCCATGGTACGTCTCTGAAAATGGGATGGGTGTTTCAAATGAAGATCGCTTCAAAAATTCTGAAGGTATGATTGAAGACGATTATCGGATTGATTTTGTGCAAGAACATTTAGAATGGCTGCATAAAGGAATCGAAGAAGGCTCCAACTGTTTTGGCTATCATATGTGGACGCCGATTGATTGCTGGTCGTGGTTAAATGCCTACAAGAATCGTTATGGCTTCATTTCCAATAATATCCATACGCAAATCAAAACGATCAAGAAATCTGGTCACTGGTTCAAAGAAGTAACAGAAAGAAACGGTTTAGAAGATTAAATCTAAAGGCTGTCAGTTCTTATTCTTGCTCAAACAAGATTAGAAGAATGGTATGTGTAAGAGAATTTTTTGGAAAAAAACATTGCTATAAAACTATATTACGAGGAGGAAAATAATGAAACGTGAACTAGGTATTTCGGTCTATCCCGATCATAGTGATCCGCAGGCGGATCGTGATTACATCAAAAAGGCGGCAGAACTAGGTTATTCTAGAATTTTTATGAGTATGCTGGAAGTAACGGAGGGCAAAGAAAAAGTCAGTGAAAAATTTGGTAGTATTATCCATTACGCGAAGGATCTGGGATTTGAAACTGTCTTAGATATCGCCCCCTCGATTTTTGATGACTTAGGTATTTCTTATGATGATTTGAGTTTCTTTGCAGAGCTTGGTGCAGAAGGAATTCGTTTGGATGAAGGCTTTGACGGAAATAAAGAGGCAATGCTGAGTTATAATCCTGAAGGCTTGGCAATCGAGCTGAATATGAGCAACAATGTCGCATACTTAGATAATATTTTATCTTATGAAGCGAATGAGCCCTTCATTTACGGCTGCCATAACTTTTATCCGCAAGAAGGTTCAGCTCTGCCTTATGATTTCTTTATCAGCTGCAGTGAGCGTTTTAAAGGGCAGGGAATTAAAACCGCAGCTTTTATTACTAGCCATGCGGCGGAATATGGGCCGTGGGATGTTAATGACGGACTGCCGACTTTAGAAATGCATCGTCATTTGCCGATTGATTTGCAGGCACGTCATATGTTTGCGACGGGGCTAATTGATACGGTAATTATCGGAAATGCTTATGCCTCAGATGAAGAATTGGAAAAAGTAGCGGCAGTGGATCGTTACAAAGTAAGCTTAGGGATTGATTTTGTGCCGCAAGCAACGGAAATTGAGCGTAAGATCGTTGCTTATCCAAAACACTTCCGCCGCGGTGATATTACTGCTACTGCTGTTCGTTCAACCATGGTTCGGGTAAAATATGCCGATGTCGCAAATCCTGTTCACGACAACACGCAAGAATTTCAAATTGGCGATGTCGTAGTTGGTAATGATGAATTTGGTAAATACAAGAATGAACTACAAATCATTTTGGAACCCCATAGCGATTCACGAAAAAATTTAGTTGGTAAAATTCCGCAAGAAGGACTGATTATGTTGGATTTTCTGAAGCCATGGACGAAATTCCAATTCGTTCCTAAAAATTAAATTTGAGATTGATGATAAAAAGATGAAGATTCCTTGTTGACAAACGGGTTAAAGGCGTGTAAAGTGTGATTTAACTTAATCAAACGACAATGAAAAGAAGAGTAGCGATTCATTTGTTCTCAGAGAGTCTCTGGTAGGTGAGAAGGGACAACAATGTTTTGTGAACCACATCTTTGAGTCGATCAGCTGAAGGCAGTAGGTTGATCCGGGAGAGCCCGTTATCGCAGAGGTCAGATTGACCAGTTGAGATCGTTCGTTGTGAGACGACGATGAAAAAAGGTGGAACCACGTAATTACGTCCTTTAGCCCTAGCGGCTAAAGGACTTTTTTTATTTTACCTACTGAAAAATGCTGACCCGTAGAGGTTCTTTTTGTGAAAAAAGGACAAAACTGAGGTGGAACCGCGTATTCAACGCCCTCTGGTAGAGATACCAGAGGGCGTTTTTTGCTAGTTTAACTTTTTCGTTTCTTGAAAAAGTTAACGGATTAAAACAAATTAGCGGTCAGTTGTTAGTAAAAAAATGAAAAACTAATTGCTACCAGCAAAGTCTATCTCTACTAGAAAAAAGTCACGATTAAGAACCTTCGAAAGGCCGTACAACTTTCGAAAAAATGGAGGGATATTGGAATGAATTATTTGATCGAGGTCATGCCGCAATTACTACAAGGAGCAACGATCACACTGAAATTATTTGCTTTTACGATATTAGGCTCATTGCCGCTGGGAATTTTATTATCATTCGGCTTGGCGAGTAAGTTTAAACCACTGCAATGGATCTTGCGTTTTTATGTTTGGATCATGCGGGGAACCCCACTGTTATTGCAATTGATTTTTGTCTTTTATGGGTTACCGTTGATTGGAATTATTTTTGATCGTTTTGATGCCGCCCTCTTTGCCTTTGTCTTGAACTACGCCGCTTATTATGCAGAAATCTTCCGCGGCGGAATTCAATCAATTCCGGTTGGGCAATACGAAGCATCAAAAGTGATCGGGTTAACGCCTGTTCAAACGATCACGCGAATCATCATTCCCCAAGTAGTCAAAATCGTTTTACCGTCAGTCGGCAACGAAGTGATCAACTTAGTAAAAGACACGTCGCTAGTATATATTCTCGGCTTATCCGATGTGATGCGAGCTGGGAAGATCGCGATGGAGCGGGATACGACCTTACTTCCGTTATTTGGAGTAGCGATTATTTACTTAGCGCTGACGGGAGTTACGTCAGTTATCTTGAAACAATTAGAAAATCGTTTAAATTATTATCGTTAGGCAGGTGGAAAAAATGATCGAATTAAAAAATGTGAACAAATCATTCGGCAGTAAAAAAGTCATCAATAATTTGGATTTAGTCATTCCTGAAGGACAGATCTTAGCGATCGTTGGACCGTCTGGCGGTGGAAAGACAACTTTATTAAGAACCTTGGCTGGATTAGAGACGGCCGATAGCGGCACCTTTTTACTAGATGGCCAACCCTTTGATCCGACGGGCTCGAAAGAACAGGAGCAAGTTGTTGGGGTAGTTTTCCAAGATTTTCAATTGTTTCCCCATTTAAGTGTCTTGGACAATATCACGATTGGCCCACGCTTAGTCTTGAAACAGTCTAAAGAAACGTATTTGAATAAGGCTGAACATTTAGCCAAACTTTTAGGAATCGAAGAATTATTGAGTAATTATCCTTACCAATTATCTGGTGGACAAAAACAACGGCTAGCGATTGCACGGGCGATGGCGATGAATCCAAAAGTGTTGGCTTATGATGAACCAACCAGTGCGTTAGATCCAGCTTTGAGACAACAGGTTGCAAGTTTGATCCTGGAGTTAAAAGCAGATGGCGTTACCCAAATCGTCGTCACCCATGATTTAGTTTTTGCAGAAGAAATCGGAGATAAGGTCCTGAAGGTGGAACCGATTAAATAAAGGGTGTTTAGCTATTAGTTAGCTATTAAATAAAAAATACTAGGAGGAGTAATGATGAAATTAAGAAAATTGGTATTGGGCATGGCGGCGGTATTGACTTTGGTATCATTGGCAGCTTGTGGGAAGAAAGAAGCCAGCGGTGACGACAGCTGGAAAACGATCGAAAAGGATCAAAAGGTGACGATCGGCTTAGATGATACCTTTGTTCCAATGGGCTTTAAAGATGAAGATGGAAAAATCGTCGGTTTTGATGTTGATTTAGCCAAAGCCGTTTTTGATCAATATGATGTCAAGGCAGATTTTCAACCAATCGATTGGTCAATGAAGGAAAATGAATTGGAAAATGGTACGATTGATTTGATTTGGAATGGTTACACCGTAACTGAATCACGGAAAAAGAAGGTACTATTCAGCAATCCTTATGCGCAAAATGAACAAGTTTTAGTCACTAAAAAAGATAGCGGCATTACGAGTGCAGAAGCGATGAAAGGCAAAATCTTAGGAGCTCAAGAAGGCTCTTCAGGGTACGAAGCTTTCGGGAATGAACCAAAGATGTTGAAAGATATCGTCAAAGACAACGATGCTACGCTGTATGCTAGTTTCAATGAAGCAATGATCGATTTAGAAAATGGTCGAATCAATGGGCTATTGATCGATAAAGTCTATGCCGATTACTATTTGAAACAAGCGAATAAATTAGATAAATACACGATTTCAAGTGTTGGATTTAAAAATGAGAATTTTGCAGTTGGTGCCCGTAAAGGTGATAAAGAATTAGTGCAGAAAATCAACAGTGCTTTCAAAGAGTTACAAGAAAATGGCAAATATGCCGAAATCTCGCAAAAATGGTTTGGTGAAGAATTGACCTTGCCTAAAGAATAGCGAAAAGGTGTAGCGCTAAGCTTCAATTAGACCTCAATCAAAGTGATTTGTAGGGATTAATTTCCTAGTCAGAAAGAAAAGGCGGACAAAACTTTTGTTCGCCTTCTTTTTTTTGTATAATGGTACAGAATGAAAAGAGGGATAACATGGCGCAGAAAAAGCGTACAAAGAAAAAAAGAAAAACGAAAAAGCAAAAACAACTGCAAGAACAGCGCCTAATTATCGGATTAGGACTTTTATTTATTTTATTCTCGGTTTTCGCTTTATTTAAATTAGGTTTCTTAGGGAATCTAATTGCCAACGTTTTGCGATTAGTTGGCGGCAATACGTATCAATTTTTAGCTGTATTATTAGGTATTTATGGTGCATTGCTAGTAGCGAAAAATACGAAACTACGTTTGACGAAACCACGACGCTTTGCAGGGATGGGGATTTTCTATTTAGGAATTTTAATGATCTTACATGCCCGTCTATTTGCTAACGTTGAGAGCAAAGATCCTAATATTTTGAAAACGACGTGGGATTTGTTAATGACGGACTTTTTAGGAAATCAGATCACCCAAAATGTCGGTGGTGGGATGCTCGGTGGCGGGTTATATAATTTGACCCACTTCTTAGTTTCGCAAGTTGGGAGTTATTTGATCGCTATTCTATTTTTGATTTTAGGAGTCTTTTTATTTAGTCAATTAGAATTTAATCAGGTCATCGATTATTTAAGTAATTTTGTTGACCAGTTGCAGGAAAAATTTTCGGAATCGGATGAGAAAAAAGCACTGAAAGCAGAGAAAAAAGCTGAGCGACAAGCACAAAGGGCCCAAGCAAAGGCGGAAAAACAAGCAGCTGAAAAAGAAAAATTGGAAGCTGAATTGGCTGAGCGAGAGAAAAATCGGGTTCGCTCCTTGACTGCCGGTGAAAAATTGGCTAAAGAAAGTCAAGAACCTGTAAGCCAAGAGCCCGAACAAATGACTCTGGTACCAATCGAAGGCTTCCAAGAAAAGGTAGAACCGACCAGTTCAGCGCAACTAAAAGCTAAACCAGCGTTTGCTGAAGAAGAGGAACCGGAAGATCCAGGTGATTTGGAATTTGAAATTAGTGCAGAACCGGAAGATCATGATTATCAATTGCCGACTTCCACGTTACTAGATTCAATTCCGGCAACGGATCAAAGTGATGAATACCAAAAGATTGAACAAAATATCAAAGTTCTGGAAAAAACCTTCAACAGTTTTGGGGTGGATGCTAAAGTTGTCAAAGCTAGCTTAGGCCCATCGGTAACCAAATTTGAAGTTCAGCCAGCCGTTGGTGTCAAAGTCAGCAAAATCGTTAATTTGACCGATGACATCGCCTTGGCTTTGGCAGCCAAGGATGTACGGATGGAAGCGCCGATTCCTGGTAAATCTTTAATCGGAATTGAAGTGCCCAACAGTACAATCAGTACCGTGTCTTTCCGTGATATCATTGAAGCGCAGCCTAATCATCCAGATAAATTATTGGAAGTACCTTTAGGGCGGGATATTTCGGGGATCGTCCGGACAGCTGATTTAACGAAAATGCCTCATTTATTGATTGCTGGTTCAACTGGTAGTGGGAAATCGGTGGCTATTAATGTAATCATTACAAGTATTTTAATGCGGGCAAAACCGAATGAAGTGAAATTGATGATGATCGATCCGAAAATGGTGGAATTAAACGTCTATAATGGGATCCCTCATCTATTGACACCCGTCGTGACGAATCCACGAAAAGCAGCGCAAGCTTTACAAAAAGTGGTCCAAGAAATGGAAGAGCGTTACGAAAAGTTCGCTGCAACAGGTGTCCGAAACATTTCTGGCTTCAATGAATTAGTGATTCAGAAAAATTTAGAAGATGGTCAAAATCGACCAATCTTGCCGTTTATTGTCGTAATTGTCGATGAGTTGGCCGATTTGATGATGGTGGCAAGTAACGAAGTGGAAGATGCCATTATCCGTTTGGCTCAGATGGCACGGGCAGCTGGGATTCATATGATTCTGGCGACCCAACGTCCCAGTGTCGATGTCATTACCGGAATCATCAAAGCCAATGTGCCGTCACGAATCGCGTTTGCGGTTTCCAGCGGAACGGATTCACGGACGATTATTGACAGCAACGGAGCAGAAAAACTTTTAGGTCGCGGAGATATGCTGTTCTTGCCGATGGGTGAGAATAAACCAATTCGTGTTCAAGGCGCTTTTATCTCTGATCACGAGGTAGAACGAGTAGTAGAATTCGTCTCTGATCAGCAAGAAGCTCATTATGAAGAAAAAATGATGCCGACTGAAGAAACAACCTCTTCGCCATCAGAAACACCGCAAGATGAACTATACGAAGAAGCTAAAGCATTAGTAGTCGAAATGCAAACGGCCAGTATTTCATTATTGCAACGCCGTTTTCGGATTGGGTATAATCGAGCGGCTCGAATTGTCGATGAATTAGAGGAACGTGGAGTAATCGGCCCTTCAACAGGCAGCAAACCACGAGAAGTACTCATTGAAAAAGCGGAAGAAGAACCGGAAAATCCGTTGGAAGACTGATAAAAGTCTAAGCTTTGCCATTTTGGCAAAGCTTTTTTCTTTTGGATTAATTGCACATATGTGCAAATTAGAAGTCGATTTTTTATTTGAAATGTGAATCAAAAAATGTATATTTTCCTAATCGTCAATTTGAAAAAGCTATAATTTCGGGCTTTTTTTCATTTTTATCAAGCAATGATCCATGAAGGAAGAGATAGAATAAAGATTTTTCAACATTAATGTGTAACATTTTTGTGTTATACAATAGGAAAAGCCTGTGCTATCTTTTTGTTATATTGATAAGCGCTTACAATTGGAGGAGTAAAAATGAAAGGGATGAATCCACGACAAAAAAAATTAATCCATTTACTTATTCAGAATGAAAACTATTTACCAGTATCGTTCTACTCCGAGAAATTGGAAAAATCGAATAGAACTATTTATTCTGATTTAGAAAAAATTCAAAAGCTACTCCCGGAACAACAACTTGTTTTAGAGAAAAAGCCACGAGTCGGAATCCGCTTGATAGGTCCCGTTGAATCGAAAATGCGGTTTCTAGAAGTTATTAATGGAACGACAGCAGACGCGCTCGGTTATCAAGAACGGCAGTGGCAAATTGCTAAAAAGTTATTGATTGATGACGAGACAGTCACGCAGCAAATGCTTGCTCAGAAATTCCATGTGAGTCCAAGTTCAATTGTGAGTGATTTTGAAAAACTGACAGACAAATATCGGGTAAGACTTTCTGCCTCAAAGCAAGGAACCAAAGTGTTTGGAAGTGAAGAAGAACTTCAAAATAGTTTGTTTCGCTTTTGTGAGGACTATTTGGATAAACATGGGGTAGGAGCTGAGCAATTATTTCATGATGAGACGGAGAAATTGTTATTTAAATTATACCCGCATCAATTAGTTGAGACTGTTTTCTCACAGATTAAGGAACTAAAAAAGCAGTCAGAGTTTTGGATACCGGAACAGTATGTAAAATCATTGGTGCTTCGTTTATTAATTTTTTGCTTCCGTTTAAATAAGGGCAAACATATCGAAGAAAAGGATTTCTTTTTTGATCAAATAAAATTGATCGATACGTATTTAGTTGCCAATGATTTATTGGTAAAGATTGCAGAAAAGAACAACTTCGAGTATCAGGAAGAAGATATATCTTATGTGAACAGGCAATTAGTTGGTTATGGGGTACGGGCTTGCGTAAAGAATAAAAGGAACTATAAAAAATATTCTGAGACAATCCAGAAAATTTTAAAAAATATGTCAGAGATCATGCAAGTTGACTTTCAAGGCGATCTACAATTAATTGAACGATTTTCGAACCACTTTATTCCGATGGTCTATCGGTTAAAAATGGGGATTGTAATTACCAATCCGTTAGTCGAAGAGATAAAAAATCAGTATGCAATTATTTTCAGCACAACATGGTATGTCTTAGCGAATACTGAAGAAGAATTAGGAATTCAGTTCAACGATGAAGAAATTGCCTTAATTGCAATGTATTTTCAAATATCTCTAGAAAAAAATCGACATGGGAAAAAGATTTTAATTGTTTGCCCGAGTGGTTTAGGAACATCTGAACTGATTTTTAATAAGATCAATCGAATTTTACCCGCTCAAGATACTGCCGAAATTACGACATTGGATAAGCTTTACAAAAAGAAGCTAGATAATGTTGACCTGATCATTTCTTCGGTGAAACTAGAAAAGATTGATAAACCAACGATTAAAGTCTCCACTTTGATGACACAAGAAGATCTCAAAAATATTACGGCAATTTATGCAAATTTATTTTATTCGGAGGAGTCAGAAGAAAATGCTAATCTAACCCTGCCTTTCTTACAGGAAGTGATTGACTTAGAATTTATTTACACTCAAAAGGAATTTGCAACTAAAGAGCAGTGTCTAAATTGGTTGATTGACCAGTTGGAGCGAAAAAACATCGTTTCACCGGCTTTTCGCAAAGAAGTTTTTGAGCGGGAAGTCATTGGGGAAACGGCGTTAGCAACAGGTGTCGCAATCCCTCATGCATCACCTCAAAATGTCTTACAAACGAAAATTACGATTGTCACACTGGAACGACCGATTGTTTGGGATCAACGAAAAGTTCAGTATATTTTATTGATGTGTATCGCCAAAACTGATCGTAAACTTGTTCGGGGCTTAATCACGGACATTCATAAAATCGTTCAATCAGAAAAAAAATTAACTCACTTTTTCGCAGAAAAAACGGCGACAGAAATTTATGAAACCATTATTAGGAGGTAGAATGATGCAAGTAATCAACGAAGAATTGGTCGATTTAGCGATTGAGGCCGATTCAAAAATAGCGGCTATCAATATACTCGCTGATCGGATCAATCAAGCAGGACGCTTATATAACCACACAGGGTATGTTGAAAGTGTAATAGAACGAGAAAATTTAACTACGACAGGGATTGGGTTTGGGATTGCCATCCCCCATGGGAAAAGTGCTCATGTAAAAGAAACGACCGTAGCTTTTGGACGGTTGAATCAAAAAGTCGATTGGCAAAGTTTAGATGGTGAAACTGTTAATTTGGTCTTTTTATTAGCTGTTCCAGAAGAATGCCAAGGGGATCAACATTTGAAAATTATTGCGGGTCTATCAAGAAAACTTGTTCATCAAGAATTTCGCGATACCTTGGCACAAGCAGCCAGTAATCAAGAAATCGTTGAGTTGTTAAATGATAGTTTAGCTGGCGTGGTAGCTTAAAAAAGTAGTCCCAAAAGAAGCTGTCTTCCCAATGAATGAAAGTGGTAAAAATATCTAGTTGGAATGTCCAAAGAATCCTTTTTAATCATGAGTAAAAGGGTCAATGAACTTTAATTAAAAAATCGAAGGAGAGAAAAATTATGAAATTAGTTGCTGTAACAGCTTGTCCATCAGGAGTTGCCCATACCTATCTTGCTGCAGAAAGTTTAGAGGTGGCTGCAAAAAAAAACAATGTGGAGATTCACGTAGAAACACAAGGATCAATCGGAATCGAAAATGAATTATCAATGGATCAAATTAATTGTGCAGATGCAGTCATTTTAACTAATAATATTGCGATCAAAAATGAAGAACGATTCAAAGGGAAACCTGTCGTACGCGTTAGTGCCGGAGATTGTATCAATAAGGGAGAAGCCATTGTTAAAAAACTCCAACAGAAATTGGCCAAATAGGAGGAAGTAGAATGATTGAATTACTAAAAAATACAAGAAAAAATTTGATGACTGGTGTTTCATATATGATTCCTTTTGTTGTGGCTGGCGGGATTTTGTTGGCATTGAGTGTGCTATTTTCTGGTAATGCCGCGGTTCCAGATAAAGGCTGGTTGGCAGATATTGCCAATATTGGTATTACGGGTCTGGGAATGATGGTACCCATCTTATCCGGCTATATCGCTTTTTCAATGGTAGATCGCCCAGGTCTGGCGCCAGGGATTATTGGTGGATTGATTGCAAGCAACATTGGAGCGGGATTTCTAGGTGGGATTTTATCAGGTATTTTGGCAGGGATAGTAGTTTTTTATCTAAAGAAAATTAAATTACCATCCAGTTTACGATCGTTGGGGCCGATCTTTATCATTCCGTTATTTGGTACGTTATTTGTAGGCGCTTTAATGTATTGGGTGATTGGCCAACCAATTGCTGCATTAATGACAGACTTGACCCAGTGGTTAGAATCTCTGGGAACCGGCAACTTAGTTGTACTTGGATTGATTTTGGGAGCAATGATTGCTTCTGATCTGGGAGGGCCGATCAATAAAGTTGCTTTTAGTTTTGGCTCAGCAATGGTAGGAACGATTAACCCAACAACCGGATTACCAAGTGAGACAGCCTTGACGATTATGGCAGGGATTGGTGTAGCAATTTGTATTCCGCCGCTTGCGATGGGGCTAGCGACGATTGTTGCTCCAAAGAAATTTACGATTGAGGAAAGAAACTCCGGAAAAGCGGCAATTGTAATGGGAATGGTAGGGATTTCTGAAGGAGCGATTCCTTTTGCTGCGGCGGATCCGTTACGCTGTATCCCAGCAAACATGATTGGTAGCGCAGTCGGAGCTGCGCTTGCAATGGCTTTAGGTGCCGGAAATCCAGCACCTTGGGGTGGCTGGATCGTTGCACCCGTCGCACAAAATCCATTGGTTTATATTCTTGGAACGGTGATTGGTTCAATTATTACTGCCGGTATTGTTATGGTTTTGAAAAAACCGGTTGTTGATGAGAAAACACAACCAACTGATTTGGATGATGACTTTGATTTAGACATCGAAATTATGTAGAGAAAAGATGTGTCGAAGGATTATTCGGCACATCTTTTTTAAACTAAAATCAAGTGAGCATAGGCACTGATCATTCGCTGATAGTCTAAGGGGATTCCTTTGCTACTAATAACGATATCAGCTTCAGACCAAGGCGCTACTTGCACAAGGGAAGTCTTTTCAAATTTTGTATTATCCAGCAGGATGATTTTTTTATTGGCTTTTTTAAGCATTCGGCGTTTAGCTTCAGCGTCAATCAAGGAGGAGGTACAAAAGCCTTTACGATTTTTAACTCCACTAGAACCCAAGAAGCATACGTCGAATTGAATGTCCGGATAAAGCTCACGACCGCTATTGCGAAAAGCCATATCAGCAGGAGAATATTCACCACCAAAACAAAAAAGCTTGTGATGACTACTTGCTAGTTGAGTAATTGCTGCTAAAGAGCTAGTGAAGAGTTGTTTTTTTTCTAAGGAGACGATCTTTTTAGCCAGTAAAGCGATGGTACTGCCTTGATCTAGGCCAATCGAGTAGTCTTCATTCGTAATAAAGTTTAAAGCGGTCTGTGTAATCTTATCTTTTTCCGAAAATTGGGAAGTGCGTTGAAAAACGGGCGCCAATTCTTTCTCCTTAATTAAGGTGGCTTTACCATGGTGCTTTGTTAAAACCCCTTCATTAGCGAGATAAGTCAAATCTTTGCGAATCGTTTCATCGGAAACTTGGAATGTCTTTACTAATTCATGAACTTTAACTTCTTTTTTTTGGTATAAAAGTTCCGTAATTTCTTTCCGGCGTTGGCTAATCTCAGTGGCTTTCATAAGAACTCCTTTTTAATCAAAATTAGCATGAGATTCCAATAAAAACAATAAAAAACTTGGGAAAAACGGGGCAAATCCAACTTTTAGCTTGTGATTCCAAAAATTATCTAGTTTCAAGAGAAAAAAATTTCTATACTAAGAGTGAGCAGAAGCAGAACAGGAGTGAGCAAGATGGAAACAGGAGTCATCAATCAAAAAGAAAATATTGCAAACGTGGTTATAAAAGGGAATCCACGGATTCAAATGATGAAAGAGCACTTATTTAAAGAAAAACGTCAAATTTCATTGGAACGAGCGTTGCTCTATACAGAAAGTTATCGTCAAACCGAGGGCGAGCCGACGATTATTCGCCGAGCTAAGGCAGTAGCGCATATTTTAGCCAAAGTTGAAATCAGCATTCGTGAAGGAGAATTGTTGGTTGGTAATCGAACGATTCGTCCGCGATCAGGAATACTTTCACCAGAGATGGATCCGTATTGGATCATGCAAGAGATCGACACGATTGCCACACGACCGCAAGATCAGTTTGAATTCACAGAAACAGATAAAAAAATCTATCGGGAAGAATTGTTTCCTTATTGGGAAAATCGTTCAATGAAAGATTTTATCAATCATGAACTGACGGATGAAGTAAAAAATGCTTTGAAAGATGAAGTTTTTAAATTGAATCAAACGGATAAGGGTCAAGGCCATATCATCATGGATTTCCCTGGAATATTGACCCAAGGAATCGGTAGTTATCTGGTAAGACTGGATGAAAAAATTAGTGCAGAGCCAGAGAATCATTTTTATCAAGCTGGAAAAATTATTTTTATTGGTATGAAGGAACACTTTTTACGTTATGCTCAATTAGCAGAAGCAATGAGTAAAAATGAACATGATCTTCAGCGGAAGCAAGAACTGCAGACAATTTCCCAAATGTGTATCAAGTTAAGCACTCAGCGCCCCGATTCATTTTATGAAGCGCTACAACTGCTATGGATGACTAGTATCGTTGGACAATACGAGTCAAATGCATCTTCGCTGTCGTTGGGTCGAATGGATCAATACTTGTATCCTTTTTACAAAGCATCTTTAGAAGCAGGTATCGATAAAGCTTTTCTATACGAAGTGTTGGGTGATTTTTATATTAAAACAAATGACGTAGTCCTTTTACGCTCTCAAAGCAGCGCGAAATGTTTTGCCGGTTTTCCAACCGGTTATACTGTTGTTTTAGGTGGGGTGGATGAATTAGGTCATACGTCGGTCAATCCACTATCGTTTGTGATGTTAGAACTTTACCATGAAATATTATTGCCACAGCCAAATCTTTCCGTCCGGATGAATGAGCTGATCCCGCGACGATTTTTATTGAAGACGGTAGAAACGATTCGATTAGGAACAGGAATCCCTCAATTATTCAATGATGAGGTTTGTGTGCCAGCCTTTCTGAGTAAAGGGGTGTCTTTAGATGATGCGCGGGATTACGCAACAGTAGGGTGTGTGGAGACTTCCATTCCAGGGAAAACTTATGGGTTGCATGATATTGCACTTTTTAATTTGTTACGAATTATGGAATTGAGCATCTATGAACTTAGAAATAAAAAAGATTTAACATATTTACAATTGGTCGATACGATTGAAAAGAAAATTGACTACTATGTAGAATTGGTAGTTAAAGGTTCAAATATCGTCGACTTAGGCCATCGTCATTACGCGCCTACGCCGTTCTTGTCGGTCTTGATTTCTGACTGTTTAGAAAAGGGTAAGGATGTTACTGAAGGTGGTGCTAGGTATAATTTTTCAGGGGTTCAAGGAATCGGAGAAGCCAATCTGAGCGACTCGATGTATGTGATCAAAAAAATGATTTTTGAAAACGAAGAAATGTCCTTTAGTCAATTAGTTGATGCGTTAGAAGCCAATTTTACAGGTGAATATGCGGAACTTCAAAAACATGTTATTCAGGATTTTGAAAAATTCGGCAATGACGATGAAGAATTAGATGTTATTGCAGCAAAACTATTCCGGCATTACGCTAAAGAATTAGAGAAGTATCAAAATGTGCGGGGTGGGCAATTTATCGCGGGTGCTTACACTGTCTCAGCTCATATTCCATTAGGAGAAGCCGTTGGGGCAACTCCAGATGGGCGAAAGGCTCAGGAACAATTAGCCGATGGTGGTTTATCCCCGATGGTGGGAAGGGATCATCTTGGGCCGACCGCGGTATTAAAATCTGTTAGTCGACTAGATAATTTTTTGACGGTCAATGGTAGTTTGTTAAATTTAAAATTTCAACCGAATACTTTGCAAGGACAACAAGGATTAAACAAATTTGCTGATTTTCTATTAGCATTTACAAAACTGAAAATTCAACATGTCCAATTCAATGTTCAATCAAAAGAAACGTTGCTGGCTGCTCAAAAACATCCAGAAAAATATGCAGGATTATTGGTTCGCGTAGCAGGTTATAGTGCGTTCTTTGTCGATTTAAACAAGCAGATTCAAGATGATATTATCGCACGTGTTGAGCATCAGTTGTAGAATGAGGGATCAAAAATGAAAAAAGGCTTGATTTTTAATCATCAACGTTACTCGGTTCATGATGGTGGTGGGATCCGAACGCTAGTTTTTTTTAAGGGGTGTCCGTTACGCTGTCCTTGGTGTTCTAATCCTGAGTCACGGAAACAGGTTGAAACGACCACGTGGAAAAAGAATGGTAGAATCGAACAAATTGGACAATGGTGGTCGGTGGAAGAATTATTAGATGAAGTGTTGAAAGACGAAATTTTTTATCGCACTTCTGGTGGTGGGGTAACCTTGTCTGGGGGAGAAGTCTTGATGCAGGCAGAATTCGCTAGTGAATTTCTTCAAGAACTGAAAGAACTTGGAATTCATACGGCAATTGAGACAACAGGCTGTTTCCCAGTAGAACGCTTAAAAAAATTAGTACCGTATGTTGATCAAGTACTTTTTGATTTGAAGATTATGGATCATGATAAGGCCAAACGAGTGATTGGACTTGATCAGAAAATAGTTCAAGAGAATTTCGACTATCTTTTGACACAAGAACAACTCCAAGTGATTCCGCGCGTCCCGTTGATTCCTGAGTTCACGACGAATGAAAAAAATATCCAGCAGATTATTGCATTTTTAAATAAACGTTCTGTTCAAGAGGTACATTTATTGCCCTTTCATCAATATGGTAGCAGTAAATATGACTATCTAGGCTGGGAGTACAGTATGAAAGAAGCACAAACTTTGAAACAAGTAGAAATCGAAAAAATCAAAATGAAATTTGAAGAAGCGGGAATCAGCGCGAATATCGATGGACTAGAGTAAGAGGCAATGTGTCTCTTACTCTTTTTCTAAGAATGGAAGCACGGCTTGGTGATGAATTTATGTCTTTTTCTTAAAGTGGATTGTTTTCTCTGAATGAATCGGTTATAGTATGTAACGAATGTTTTCAGCTTTTTTCAATTGTTTTCAGTTAACTAAAAAGAAGCAGATAGTTGTTGAATCAGTTGATTAAAGAGTTAGGATATAAAAAATAAAATTAAATAGAAATCAAAATATTTTTTCTTTCAAGAAAATATTTTGTTGAACTAGGAGGAAATATCTTGGAGAAACCTTCAATCTATGGTTTAAGAAGAACAGAATTGGTCGAATGGTTTTTAGCACACGGTGAAAAGAAATTCCGCGCAACGCAAGTTTGGGAATGGCTCTATCGCAGTCGGGTTAGTGAATTTTCGGAGATGAGCAATTTATCGAAACAAACCATTGCTTTATTAGAAGAAAATTTCGTGATCAATCCGTTAAAACAATTAGTGGTGCAAGAAGCCAGTGATGGTACTGTCAAATATTTATTCGAACTACCGGATCATTTGATGATCGAAACAGTCTTAATGCGTCAAGAGTACGGTTTATCGGTTTGCGTAACAACCCAAGTAGGCTGTAATATCGGTTGTACTTTTTGTGCATCCGGCTTGTTGAAGAAACAACGGGATCTAACCGCTGGAGAAATCGTTGCTCAGATCATGTTGGTTCAACACTATTTTGATGAACGTGATGAAGACGAACGCGTGTCTCACGTCGTTGTGATGGGGATTGGCGAGCCGTTTGACAATTATGACAACGTCATGGACTTTTTACAAGTAATCAATGATGATAAAGGTATGGCAATCGGTGCCCGCCACATTACCGTTTCAACAAGTGGACTTGTACCAAAGATCAAAAAATTTGCAGAGAATGGGCTGCAAGTAAACTTGGCGATTTCCTTGCATGCGCCAAATAATGAAGTTCGGTCATCAATCATGCGGATTAACCGCAGTTTTACAATTGAAAAGTTGATGGAAGCTGTGGATTACTATATCGCAGAGACCAATCGGCGGGTCACGTTCGAATATATTATGTTAGCTGGTGTTAATGATCGGCCAGATCATGCCCAGCAGCTGGCAGACTTGATGAAGGATAAGAAAAAATTAGTCTATGTAAATCTAATTCCTTATAACCCTGTCAGTGAACATGATCAATATTCCCGTAGCAGTAAAGCGGACGTGTTACGTTTTTACGATGTCCTGAAAAAAAATGGTATCAACTGTGTGATTCGTAAAGAACATGGCACGGATATCGATGCTGCTTGTGGGCAACTCCGTAGTAAGCAAATGAAAAAAGTTGCAGCTAAGTAGCTGATTGAGGTTGTGACAAAAGGATCAGTTTCAAGAAATTTCGTCTTATTTTCGAAGAAGCTACTTTTGCAATACCATTTATTCAGAAAAAGGATGTGTGACAAGAATCTTGTCACACATCCTTTTTGTTATACTAGAAGAAAAGGTTACCAAAGGGGTGCGGGATGCATAATGAAGATATTCAAGCAATTTTCGCTCATCGCTACGATCAAGGCTGGGATTATTGGACGACCGAGGATAAGCGTTTAAGTAAGGGGGCACCATTTTCTTGTTTAGAATCGGCTGAGTATTTATTGGAATTAGGGATGGACCCGCAAGAAGAGGTCTTACAAAAGGTCGCCGAATTACTGTGGGAAAGTTGGCGCGAACCTGGCGAGTTCAAGCTTTATCCTCAAGGGGCCGTATTTCCTTGCCAAACCATTCCGGCTGCGACTCTTTTAGTACGTTTAGGTCATGGGGCTGATCTTCGAATGAAACAGACGGTGGAACATTTATTAGCGACACGTTACAAAGACGGCGGCTGGTGGTGTAAAAAATTCTTTTTTGGGAAAGGAGCGGAAACCGAATTTTCCAATCCGTTACCAACGTTGAATGCGTTGGAATTATTTCGTCGGACAACATTTGTCGAAGAAGCCGAATTAGATGATACCGTAGAATTTCTATTGAATCATTGGGAGACGAAATTACCGTTGGGACCTTGTCATTATGGGATTGGAACACTGTTTATGCAAGTGGAATATCCTTTTCGGGGGTATGGGTTGTTTTATTACCTGTATGTTCTATCTTTTTATGAAAAGGCACGGAATGATCCGCGTTTTCAAGAAGCCTTTATGGCACTGAAAGAAAAAATAGTAGCTGACCAGATAGTAGTGGAACGAGTAGTTCCTAAGTTGCGCAAATTGAGTTTTTGTAGAAAGAATCAACCAAGTGAGTTAGCAACGCAAAGGTATCAAGAAATTTTAACTAATTTGGCCCAGTAAACATCCGTTTTAAGCAAACTTGTTCTTCTTAAAAAATGAAAGGATAGAATAATAAATTTCTATACTAGAAAAAGGAAAAAAGGTTGTTCCAGCAAGTAGTCTCTGGAATAACCTTTTTTACGTTATGCGATAATTGTGCCTACGGGGAAAATTTTTCTAAAGATTTTCCGGACGAGCGGCCCAGCGATGATTAATTGGAAGGGCAGAGCCATAATGAGATTTCTCAAAATATTTGTGATCCAAATAAAGAAGAGCTGATGCCATTCTTGAGTTTGACTAAGTACCTCGAGCGTACCATATAATGACATGAAAAAAACCATCGGCAATACCATACAGCTAGAAACGGTCAAGACTTTTCGTAACGGACTAGCAAAAGTCGGTAATAATTTAAAAGCGAGTTTCTTAGCGGGGGTCGAAACGATGAACCAGTCTAAAAAGAGCGCACAACAATACCCCAAGGGCAAGCCAATCCAGGCCGTTTTTAGAACGTCCACGGACAAACTGCCGGTGTGTAAATAAATGTTATACAAGCTCATCCAAAAGACCATTACGAAACACATTAACAAAGTATAAACAAAACTTTCTCTCTTATTTTCGGGCATAAAGATTCCTCCTATTTTGAATACAGTTGCTGTTTAACCGACTTATTTTTAGGGATCAACTGTACTCAGTAATAATTTGCTACTCTGCCAAAAGCAGAATGAATACAAAAAAGCGGCGATCGTATAACTCGTTACGATAACCGCGGGGGAATCTTCACTGCGTTATGGAAAGACAATTTTTTGCTGTTTCCATTATAAACAGATTTCTTTTGTTCATGTAAGTAAAACTTTTATTTTTTTTCACCGATTTCATCTTTTAACCGATAAATCTTTGAAGGCCGGCCGATTCCGACTGGGCGTTCACCGATTTCATCAAAGTACTGTAACATCGCTTTTTTGAAATTCGAGTGATCGACCGTTCTGAAATCAACCCCTAAAAATTTCGCAAATACTTTGCGAGCTTCAGTGATCGTAAACTCTTCGCCTAAAACTTGTAAGATCAATGGTTCATGGTCCATTTTATTCAAGACCCGATTGAAGGCTTTCCGGATGATTTCATTGTGGTCAAAAGCTAAGGTGTCTTTGCCGACCGACTTGCCAGCTTCCAATTCGATCTCGATCGAAATATCATCACTCGTCAAGCTGATTGTTTCACCATGACGTTCCAGATTGAACCAACGGGCATCTTGGGTATCGTCACCAGCGGTTGGCGGCACTTGTCCGATAAAGGCCAAATAACTTACTGTAATCACCCAACCACGGGGATCACGATTCGGTGTACTGAAAGTATGAAGCTGCTCAACGCTTTTACGTCCGATGGTTAAACCAGTTTCTTCAGCCGTTTCGCGGCGAACACTGTCATTGGTAGATTCATTACGTTCTACGAAGCCGCCCGGTAAGGCCCAAGAATTCCGATAGGGATTTCCTCGTCGTTGAATCAATAAAATTTTTAACTGATCTTCTTCTTTGTTGTAGCCCATAATGACAATATCGACCGTCACGGAAGGTTTGTCGTATTCTGGCTGATCTTGTTTTTTATACCAAGCGATGAATTCCGCTTCATCCGCTTCGTGTTCATAATAGTCTTTTTCTGCTTCTTTTGAGGCAAAATGTTTCATGGATTGTCCACCTATTTCCTTATAAGTATTCTCTACTTTATTGTAGCATGAATAGTAAAAAAAAGGGAACTCCGTGTGGAAGTCCCCTTAAGCATTTAAATTATTTTGTCGATTCAGTGGTTGCTTTATTACTTGAGCTTGTAGTAGTCAAGAAATCAGACAGAATGTTTTCAAATGAATCGTCTTTAATCTTCACATTGGCTTTTTTCAATTCTTTTGAGATAACTTCAGAAGTGAAGGTTTGATCAGTCATTTTAGTATCTTCAGCGATCTGTTTCAATTCTTTTTTATATTTATCCATGTCATTGCCCTTAGATGAATTTTTCTCCATCTTGACAATGTAGTAGCTTGATTGATAAGTCGAAGCATCCATTGCTGTAATAACATCTGAAACTTCACCATCTTTTAGCTTGAAGGCAGCTTCTTTGACTTCAGCGGGTACCGTTGATGATTGCGAATCAAATTTGATTTCGCCACCTTTATCTTTCGTTGTGGAATCTTGAGATTTTTCTTTTGCAATCTTAGCAAAATCACCTTTATCATCCAATTGTTTTTTGATTTCTTTGGCTTCGTCTTCGCTACTTGCTAGAATAATCCGAGCAGTAACTTCTGGATGGAAGGATTCCCACGCTGTTTTCAGATCTTTATCAGTAATCTTGATATGAGCTTTCAAACCTTCTTGGAAAGCTAAAGATTGTTTTAGATAATCTTTATACGAATTTTTTGTATAGCCAGCAGATTTTAATTGGCTTTCAAAGCTATCACCCATTTGTTTAGCTTGTTTATTGTATTCTTTATCGATTTGTTTGTCCGTGACTTTATCACCATAAGCATTTTCGAACACTTTATAGATGATCATATTACGAACTAAGCTTTGATTCGTTTGATCTTTTTTGGCTTCATTATAGAAGTCTTCAACGGTAATTTTTCCGCCTTTCATAGTGGCGATCTCTTGATTGGAACTACCTGAGCAGGCTCCCAATGTGATGACACTTAGTAAGCCGGCAGTGGCTAAAAGAATCTTTTTTTTCATTTCTTTGCGACAACTCCTAAATTATAATTTACAGTATTTCTTTCCTTTTCAACTATACCATACCTAAAAATGTAAAAGAAAGAGGATAAAAATAGTTTCCGAGAAAATTCACATTAAAGGCATAATTATGAAAGGAAAAGAAACTATTAATGACTCGTTGTTGGTCTTTCTAATGAGAAACGGCCTTTTTTTATTACCGTTTGGGTCTCGCTCTCTGGTAAGGATTGGTTGATTTTATCTAACTGTGCTTGAATTTGTTGGATGCGAGGCTCGGCTTGAAAACGAAAATCCGCGACATCTTTTTCGACACCAGATTTAAAAGCGGGGACTAGGGTATCAAACGTCCCTTTTAATGTCACCAAAGATTCTCGAAAAGCGGACAGATTATCATTTAGTTCATCGGTTAATTCGACTAATTCCCGCGTGTTGGTAATGATTTTTTCTCGAGTCGCTTCCCCTTTGCGAGGAGCTAATAATAAGCCGCCTAATGTTCCAAGACCAGCACCAAATAAGATTCCTTTAAAAAAACTCATTTATTTCACCTGTTCCTTGATCTTATCAGCAATTGCTTGCATTTCTGCGGGACTCTGCTGATCTGTATGGTTTCCAAAATGGATCGAGAAATCATCTTTTTTACTGTAGCGGGGAATTAAATGAATATGAGAATGGAAAACAGATTGATAGGCCAATTCTTTATTATTATTTAGAATATTCAATCCTTCCATTTCAGGAAAAGCTTTCTCTAATGCTCGGGCAATTTTAGGAATCCGGGCAAAGACGGCTGCGGCGATTTCTTCATCATATTCAAAAATATCCGTGACGTGTTGTTTTGGAACAATTAAAGTATGACCTTTAGTGGCTTGTGAAATGTCTAGAAAAGCATAGACTTTCTCATCCTCATAAACTTTGTAACTAGGGATCTCTTGGTTGATGATTTTACAAAAAATACAATTTTCCATTAAGAACATCCTTTCCGATTGATCTTTAGTAATTTATTTTGCGTCGCTTGTGCGAAAAGAGAGGCATCAGCGACGGTAAATGCTTCTTTTACTTTACCATAACTTATTCTACTTGTGCGGGAAAAGCGCAAGAGAAGATTAATTATCTAAGGGAGTCTGCTATAATACTAATTATAAAATTGCAGTCTATCTGTTTGGCTAATTGCGTTTCCGCACTGCTTTCATAACATAGGTAGGGGAGCAACTTAAAAGCAGATTGGTTAGCCAACAAACAGCGATAAAAAGTAGTGAAAATATGATAGCAATTAGGAGTGAGTACATGGGATTAGTGATTGACCAAGTAACAGGCGGTTATGGTCATTTGCCTGTTTTGAAAAATATCAGTTTTGAAGTTGAAAATGGTGAAATGATTGGATTAATCGGTTTGAATGGTGCGGGAAAATCAACGACGATTAAAAATATTATCGGTTTGTTGACGCCACAAAAGGGAAAAATTGTGGTCGATGATTTGACTCTACAGCAAGATCCAGAAAATTATCGCAGAAAAATCGGTTATATTCCTGAAACGCCTTCATTATATGAAGAATTAACCTTACGGGAGCACATCGAGGTGACGGCAATGGCCTACGGGATTCCCAAAGAGGAAGCTATGAAGCGGGCTACAACGTTGCTAAAAACTTTCCGATTGGAAAATCGGTTAGAATGGTTTCCGGTGAATTTTTCTAAAGGGATGAAACAAAAAGTGATGGTCTTATGTGCATTCTTGATTCAACCCAGTTTGTATATCATAGATGAACCATTTTTAGGGCTGGACCCTTTGGCAATCAATGCTTTACTGGAATTGATGGTGACCATGAAAGAGCAAGGGGCCGCAATTTTGATGTCTACACATATCTTAGCGACTGCTGAGAAGTATTGTGATCGTTTCATCGTGCTCCACGAAGGCGAGGTCCGTGCTCAAGGAACCTTAGCAGAATTGCAACAAGAATTCCAACTGCCGGGTTCATCTTTAGATGAAATCTATCTGGCGTTAACTAAAGATGCCAGTCTAGCTATTGAAAGTTAGGCGAAAGCTAAGGGTTCAATGAAACGAGTCTGGAATTTTATTAAGAAGACAAAGGAGAAGGATGATGGCTGATTTTTTTCTATTGCGACGTCAACGGCATCAGAAAAAAATGATGAAATATATGCGGTATGTGTTAAATGATCATTTTGTTTTGGTGTGTTTATTTTTACTAGGAGGTTTAGGATTTTATTATTCTAACTTACTAAAACAATTGCCACCCCATTTTCCTTGGAGCTTGCCGATCGTAGGCATTATTTGGTGGCTAGTATTACCGTTAGGCAGGCTCGCTACATTGGTTGAGCCGGCGGATATGACTTTTTTATTGCCGAAAGAAACTGAAATGGGCGGCTATTTATCAAGGGGAATTCGCCATTCTTTGGCCTTGCCCTTCACTATCGAACTGTTGATTTGCGGAGCGCTATTGCCGCTAGTTATTTTGGCGAAACAAATTAGTTTTGCAAATTTTTTCTTTTTCTTAGTGATGTTGTGGGGGCTGAAATTTAGTCATCTACGCATTCAACGCCTGGCCTGCTATCAAGATACTCGTACTCAAGTAACGCGATTAACAATAAGCTGGCTGATTACCAGTGGTCTGATTATTTTTGTGGGTCTTTATGGACCGGCTTGGCTTGGAATGTTAGCAGCAATTCTGACGGTAGGAGCCTTTGTCTCTTTGACACAAGAAAATGGGCGGCTGTTAGATTGGAGTAAGATGATTGATCAGGAAAATAGTCGCTTGCACCGCATCTATCAATTCATTAATTTGTTTACCGATGTTCCAGAGATTGAGGCAAAAGTTCGGCGGCGAAAATATCTGGATGGTCTTTTAGCGCGTATTTCCTTTAAACAAGAGAATACGTATTTATATTTATTTGCGCGAGGTGCGTTAAGAGGAGCTGAATTTGGTGGTTTATTTTTCCGCCTGTTGATTGTGGGCGGGATTTTATTGTTCTCATTGAATGACTTTCGTTTTATTGTGGGAGTTAGCCTGCTATTTATTTATTTAATCGGCTTTCAAATGATCCCATTATACAAACAATTTGATTATATCAGTGCGTTGCGGCTATATCCAGTGCCCCAAAAATTTAAGCGTCAGGCGTTGCAACGTTTGATGGTGATTTTATTAATAGCTGCAGCGATTATTTTTACTTTATGTAGCTTGCTTCAATCTAGCATAGTAGAAAGTTTCATCTTACTTGTGGTACTTTTAATGGAAATCGGACTATTTGCGTGGCTTTATCTCCCAGCAAGAATTAAGAAAATGGAGGATTAGTGAATGAAAGTATTATGGAATGATCAAATCGTCGATGAGTCAGAAGTAAAAATCGATCTAGAGGATCGCGGCTATCAATTTGGTGATGGAATTTACGAAGTTATTCGGATTTATGACGGTTATTTCTATATGGAAAAGGAACACTTGGAGCGCTTATGGGTCAGTGCGGAAAAAGTTCGGATGAGCTTGCCTTTTACTCGTGAAGAATTAAGTCGGCGTCTGCATCGCTTAGCAGCTGAGGTTGGTCTGGCGAATGCACGGGTCTATTTTCAAGTAACTCGTGGCACGGCGAAACCGCGTTTGCATGATTTTCCTGATCCTCAAGTAGTTCCGCCGGTTTTAATGGCAGATATTCAGCCTGCTTCGCGCCCAAGTGCGAAACAAGCAATCGGAATTCGGGCTGGTTTAGTCGAAGATAAACGTTGGCTCCATTGTGATATTAAATCAATTAGTTTATTAGGAAATATCATGGCTCTAGATGAAGCACAGCAAAATGGCTACGAAGAGGCGGTGTTGGTTCGAAATGGCTACGTGACTGAAGCCTCGGCATCAAATTTTTGGATGGTGAAAGGCGAAGTACTCTACACGCATCCTGATGGTAATTTAGTATTGCCAGGAATCACTAAAATAAAAATTCGTGAATTAGCTCGTACACTGAATCTAACGCTGAAAGAAGAGGCTTTTACGGTCAAAGAATTATTCGCGGCAGATGAGTGTTTTAAAACGAGTTCTGTTGCTGAAATATTACCCATCGTTGAAATTGACAACCAGCCGATTGGTGATGGGATGCCGGGAAAAGTTACAAAGAAAATTCTTCACGCGTATATTGAAGCGGTTGATTTAGCCGTCCAAGCTCATCGTGAAGAAAAATAAAGCAAGAAGAACATACATGCTCTTGACGAAGTACTCTTCCCCGACTACAATAGTAAATACGTTTAAAATGCTAGGGGAGGGCCTTGGGAATGGAGTTTCAGTTAGATAGCGACTGGCACGTACAGCCGATCAAAGGTGATACAGGGAAAACATATATCGGCTATCGCGACGAAGATCGCGTCTTCATTAAGCGAAATACTACCCCCATGTTGGCGGCCTTATCTCGTGAAGGAATTGCACCAAAACTGGTCTGGATTAAGCGGACAGGTAACGGCGACACATTAACGGCTCAAGAGTGGCTTGACGGTCGCATTCTTGAACCTGAAGAAATCCCCCGACGAAATGACGTGGTGGATGTACTTTATCATTTGCATCACTCGCCTTCATTAAAAATGATGTTAAAAAAAATGGGTGGACGTCAAGTTTCACCGCAGCAGTTATTAGCTGATTATGAAGCTAATTTGCCGACATTGATTGAGCAAAATGGCTTTATCGAACTGGTCTATAATTATTTGAAAAAGAATATTCCAACCTATGCCAAAAAAAATTATACTGTCGTTCATGGCGACGTCAATCATCGAAATTGGTTGGTCTGCTCCAATTACTTGTATTTGGTTGATTGGGATTCAGTGATGTTTGCTGACCCAGCATTTGATATTGGGACGATTTTAGGAAACTATGTGCCACTTTCAAGCTGGAGTAAATGGCTGGTCCGCTACGGGATGCGCCCGACCGATGAAAATATGGAGCGGGTCTATTGGTATGGCTTGATGAGTTTGTTACTCGAAATTGCTCGCCAGTATAAACGTCAGGAATACCACCATATGAATCAATCCATTTTGCAGCTAAAACGAATTTTTGCCGGTAGTTAAGAAAACAAGCCGATGAGCGAATGAAGCATTTTTCCACATTTTGGGAAAAATGCTTCATTTATTGAGTGAACGAACGGGTTTGAATGAAAATAGCGAAATGAAAGAAATAGATTTTTGGAGGAAAACAATGAGAGTAAGAAATCGTCCAGGCGCTGCGGAGATGCTGGCAGCTCGGCCTGAATATGTTGTGCAAGATCCTGAAGCATGGAAAGGTCGTTGGTCAGAACGTTTTGGAAATGACCAGCCGATTCAGATTGAAATCGGCATGGGAAAGGGCCAGTTTATTACAGGGATGGCTGCGGCACATCCGGAAATTAATTATATCGGTATAGAGATGCAAGTGAGTGTTCTCTCAATCGCTTTAGATAAATTAGTCGAAGTCCAACTGCCTAATTTACAACTGTTGCATGTAGATGGTTCTGAATTGACAAATTATTTTGCAGACAGTGAAGTCGATCAAATTTATCTAAACTTCTCTGATCCATGGCCAAAGAAAAAACATGAAAAGCGCCGGTTAACTTCACCGAGCTTTTTAGTGGTGGATGAAAAAATCCTGCGACCAGCTGGAGAGATCCACTTTAAAACCGATAATCAAGGCCTGTTTGAATATTCTTTAAGCAGTTTTTCAAAATACGGCATGACTTTGGAACAAGTTTGGTTAGACTTACATGAAAGTGCTTATGAAGGCAATATCATGACGGAATATGAAGAGAAATTTTCCAATAAAGGTCAGCGGATTTATCGCGTTGAAGCACGGTTCCAAGATAAAACTAAAAAATGAGTTTAAGAAGCTGAACTTTTTAAGGTTCAGCTTTTTTTTTTTTTGCGTATTTTATTTTTGAGGTGGGAGGAATGGAGATTGAACAGCTTTCGAATGAATTGATTGAGTATGGCTTCGAGCATCAGATGCAAGATTTTTATTTATTACCTCGGCGAGAAGAATACCGCTATTTTTTTCGACGCGGCCCCTGCTATGAATATAAAATGACTAATACATCATTGATTAACAATGAACTGGACACAGCAACCGCCTTGCAACTGATTAATCGTTTTAAATACTTGGGTCAAATGGATGTCAGCGAAAAACGCAAAGCTCAGCTCGGCGCAATTTCCTATTCCTTGCCTCATGGCGAGCAACGCTTACGATTGTCGACAGTGGGTGATTATTTACAACAGGAAAGTCTTGTTATTCGCTTTTTACATCAATTTGGTCGTAGTCCAGAAGTCTATCATTTACCAGAACAATTAGCAGTAATTCAAAGCCAATCCAAAAGACGGGGACTTTATTTATTTTGCGGCCCCGTTGGTTCGGGGAAAACAACCCTAATGTACAAATTGGCGCGCGAAATGGTGGGACAGGTGATTACGATTGAAGATCCCGTTGAGATTGAAGAGCCGGATTTTTTACAATTGCAGGTCAATGAAAAGATTCAGCAAAGTTATGATGAGCTGATTAAATTATCGTTACGGCATCATCCGGATGTTTTAATTATTGGCGAGGTTCGTGATAAAAAAACGATTCAAGGTGCTATTCGAGCGGCTTTAACAGGTCATTGTGTGTATGCCACACTGCATGCCGCTAGTTTGGAATCTGCTCAAGCGCGAGTCTTTGAGCTTGGTGGAGAAGCGGCATTATTACAGGAATGTTTGCAAGGAATCGTCTATCAAGAACTTTTACCGGTTGCTGAGACAATCGGGTTATTGACGAGTTATCATTTTTATCAAGAAAATATTCGATTTACTTGGGAAGAAGGATTAAAACGTGTGGCACAAAAGCAAACTAACTAGAAAACAACGAATGAATTTTGCTCGTCTGCTAGGTGATCTGCTAGAAAATGGTTTCAGCCTACAACAGGCAATAGCTTTTTTCAGCAATGCGAATCTTTTTGAAGCGGCTATTTTGAACATCGTTCAACAGGATTTGGCACAAGGAAGATCTTTAGCAGTAAGTTTCACTCAGTTAGACTACTCTAACGATCAAGTCTTGCAGCTCGAGTTGGCAGAATCCCATGGAGATTTAGCCCAGACTTTATTAGGGATTGCGAAACAGATGCGGCTGACACAACAGCAGCGAGAGAATTTTCTCAAAGCAATTTCTTATCCATTGTTGCTATTGCTTTTTTTGATTGTAATTTTATTAGGCATGCGTTTTTTCTTATTACCACAACTTTTAGCTAGTGGCATGATTCGCAGTGGAGATTTTTCTGTCCAATTAATCAAAGCAGTCCCACTCGTTAGTCTAATCCTGCTGGCCTTTTTACTTTTCTTATTATTAGGCTGGCAATCATGGGGAAGACGCCAAAATTATTTAGTGCGGTTTCGTTTTTTAGCCAAGATTCCTTTGGTTGGGACATTATTTAGCAATTATTATTCTGCTTATTTTGCCTTAGAGTGGGGCAAGCTTTTTCAGCAAGGACTTGAATTGCATCAAATCATTGAATGTTTATTGGTCATTGATGGCGAATCATTGATGCAAGAAGTAGCTGCTGATTTGAAAATTCGTCTAGCGCAAGGAAATACTTTAGCGAAGGAATTGCAGCGCTATCCTTTTTTGACGAAAGAATTCAGCCGGATCGTTTTTCAAGGTGAAGCTCGCGGGAATTTAGCGAAAGAATTGCTTACTTACAGTCAATTGGTTTGGCAACGTTTTTTTAATCAGTTGGAGTTTTTATGCTCATGGTTGCAACCCTTCGTCTTCTTGCTTGTTGCGTTATTGATCGTCAGTTTGTATTTAACGATGCTTTTGCCATTGACCAATTTGGAGGGACTACTGTGAAAAAGAAAGCTTCAGGTTTCACTTTGTTGGAAATGTTAGTGGTTCTTTTTATCATCAGCTTGCTTTTGTTACTCTTTGTGCCTAAATTAATGACCCAAAAGGATAGTGCCAGCAAAAAAAGCGATGGAGCGATTGCCAAGGTTGTTGAGACTCAGATAGAAGTCTATGAATTAGATCACGGCAAGAAACCAAGCAGAGAAGAGTTAATCGATGAAGGATATGTCAAAGAAGAACAGTATAAAGCCTATGAACGAGCACAGAAGTAAGAAGCATGCTGGCTTCACTTTGTTTGAGACATTGCTTGTTTTATTTTTAGTTTGCAGTTTCATTTTATTGCCGACAATCGCGTTAAAGCAGTGGCAACAGCAATTAGAAAAGAAATTTTTTTATTATCAATTGGAAAAATCAATCTTGCATCTGCAGCAAGTTGCGATTGCAGATCATCGCGGCACACGGATTGATCTGTATAAAAGTGCGCAACTGATTGTCTTTTTTACCAATCATACAGAATTACCCTGGCGTGAGCTGGAAGTACCTTCCTCGCTCCAATTGGGTAGCAGTTATGCAGTTTTATTTAAAGCCGGTACTGGAAATATTTCTACGAATCAGCCGGGAAATGGTAGTATTCCCAAAATTGTTTTTATCGATGAAGGACAGGCTGTCACCTATCAATTTCAAATGGGAAGTGGACGCTTTGAAAGAAAATAAAGGCTATATTTTATTAGAAAGTTTGATCAGTTTGGCGATTTTGCTGTTAATTGTTTCGAGCTATTTGAAGATAACAATACAGCTTCAACAAGAAGGCCAGAAACGGTTAGCTAATCTGGCCAATTATCGTGATTTATATACCGAGACGCGTCGTTGCCGACTACATGCCCCTAAAGCGACTCTAAATAATTCACAAATTGAAGTTTCCTTTGAGACGGGAACGGCCTTAAATCGTCAAGGAGGAATTGTGATTGAAAGAAAATAGCGGTTTTACGTTATTAGAAAGTATGGTAGCACTGATTATGCTGAGCGGGGTTCTTTTACTACTCGCAGGATTAATTCAACATGCTAACAAAATAGAGCAGAGTTTAAAAGGGTATCATCAATTGGAGTGGGAAATTTACCTTTTGCAACTAGACAATGAGTTGGCGGAGCTTCCGTACATCGAAACGAGTGGCAATGAAATCATTTGTAAAACCGATGCGGAAGAATCAGTTTTTATCCAGCAATTTAAGGATAAAATAATTAAACGTCAATCAGGTGGCTATCAACCTTTACTGACAGGAGTGAAAAAATTTGTTTGCCAAGAAGAAAATCAGGGAGTGGATTTTAGCGTTACTTTTACTGATGGAAAACAGAAAAAGGGGACGTGGATCTTTGAATAGCCATGGCGGAGTCTTGCTCTCTGTCTTACTGGCTATTTTTTTGTTTAGTTTTTTAGTCTTAAATTTAACTACTAGTTATTATCAAACAGCTGATTTGGTTGTACGGACGGAACAATTATACCAAGCAAAAATTGCGAGGGAATTATTTTTAGCTGATTACGTTGAAATGAAAACAAAAAAAGGCACCTGGTCGTTTAATAAAGGTGAAATAGCTTATGAAATTGTACAAGATCAATTAAAAATGACAGTGAAAATTAAAAAAAAAACATATCATTTTTCTGAAAAAATAGCACATCAAACGCGGTAAAGTAACATAGTTAGTGGAATTGATGAAATGACACGGAAAAGTAGATAAGAGATTGTTTTAGGCTGAATTAGGAATTCGATGATAAAAGAAAGAAAGCGATTGATTAATTGAAATATCTTCGCTAAAATAGAACAGGTATTGTGAGTGTTATATTAGTTTGTGAGGTGCGAGATGAATCCAGAGAAAATTGAAACAGCTTTTTCGTTAATGGAAGAAGCAATCATCACATTGCAGCAATCATTAGGAACTTCTTTCTTTGACGCTTACATCGAAAATACGGAGAACTTAGTGGACAATGCCAAAGTACGTGTGATTGATCAGCAACCCAACGAAGCGACAGTGACCCAAATAGAAGCACTGTATCAAGAATTATTAGCATTAGAATTAGGTAAAGAAGATTGGCGGAAATTGACCCAATTAATGCTATTAAAAGGTTCTAAGACAGAAAATTTGCAGCCTAATCATCAATTGACGCCAGATAGCATCGGCTTTTTATTTGTCTTTTTGATTGAGCAATTAACGTTGAGCAAGGATCACCCAATCGCAATTTTAGATATTGCGGTCGGTATAGGGAATTTATTACTGACAACGTTGATTAATCTAGCAGTTGCTGGCTATTCTGTAAAAGGAGTCGGAGTTGATAACGATGAAACGTTATTAGCAATCGCCGCTTCTAATAGTTTATTGATGGAGGAAGAAATCAAATTATTCCATCAAGACAGCTTGCAAGATTTATTAGTCGATCCTGTTGACTATGTAATCGGAGATCTGCCAGTTGGTTATTATCCCAATGATCAGCAAGCAGAAAAATTTGTGACCCATTCGGAAAAAGAACATAGTTATGCGCATCATTTATTGATGGAGCAAGCGATGAATTATGTGAAGCCTGATGGTTTTGGTCTGTTTTTAGTACCAAGCAATTTTCTTGAGACGGAGCAAGGCCCATTATTACAAAAATGGTTGAAGACTGAAGTATTGCTACAAGGAATTATTCAGTTGCCAGATGATTTATTTAAATCAGAACATTCACGCAAAAGTATCTTACTGTTACAGAAAAAAGGTGAGACTGCTGAACAGGTAGAGAAAGTTTTACTTGTTCATTTACCGTCATTAAAAGATCCAGCACAAGTAACAGAATTCTTTAAAAAATTCGAGGACTGGAAGTCTTCTAATTTATAATCCGCTCGAATGAGCCAATAGCTATTTAATATTAAAGGAGAGTTAAAATGTCAAAAACAATTGCAATCAACGCAGGTAGTTCAAGTTTGAAATGGCAGCTTTATCAAATGCCAGAAGAGTCAGTTGTCGCTAAAGGAATCGTGGAACGAATTGGGATTAATGATTCGATTTTTACAATCAAATATGGTGAAGGTCAAAAATTTGAACAAGTCTTAGATATCAAAGACCACGAAGTTGCTGTTCAAATGTTGTTGGATCAATTAATCGAATTAAAGATTATCGCTTCATTTGATGAAATTACCGGTGTTGGTCATCGTGTAGTAGCTGGTGGAGAATACTTCAAAGATTCTGTTGTGATCGATGATGACGTTTTAGCTAAAATTGAAGAATTAAGCGAGTTTGCCCCGTTACACAACCCAGCAAATGCAATGGGAATCAAAGCATTCCGTCATATTTTGCCAAATATTGTGAGTGTTGCGGTATTCGATACTTCTTTCCATGCAACTATGCCTGCAACCAATTATTTATATAGTATTCCTAAAGAGTTTTATGATAAATATGCAGCGCGTAAATATGGTTTCCACGGAACTAGTCATCGCTATGTTTCAGAACGGGCCGCAGAATTATTAGGTAAACCAATTGAAGAAACTAAAATTATCACTGCCCACATCGGAAACGGTGGTTCAGTCACTGCGGTTGAAGGCGGTAAGTCAGTAGATACTTCAATGGGCTTTACACCGTTAGCAGGTTTAACCATGGGTACTCGTTCAGGTGATATCGATGCTTCATTATTACCTTATTTGATGGAAAAAGCCGGTATTAAAGATATCAATGAAATGATCGATGTCTTAAATAAAAAATCAGGCGTGTTAGGCTTAACGGGGATTTCAAGTGACATGCGGGATATCGAACTAGGTGCCGATGAAGGCAATGAAGATGCAATCTTAGCATTAGAAATTTATTGCGATCGAATTCGTAAATACATCGCACAATATATTTCTGTGATGAACGGTGTTGACGCGATTGTCTTTACCGCAGGTGTTGGTGAAAATGCTGATCCTGTCCGCCGGATGGTTTTAGAAAAAATGACTTGGTTTGGTATCGAAATCGACGAAGCCGTTAACAAGAGTATTCACGGCAAAGAAGCGGAGCTTTCAACTGAAAATTCTCGCGTCAAAGTTTACGTGATTCCAACCGATGAAGAAGTAATGATTGCTCGTGATGTACAACGTTTAAGTAAATAAGCTTCCTAGCCTTTTATCAATTTGGTAAAAGGCTTTTTTATCTGTCAGAAAAGGAGTTAGTCAAATTTTTCAAGTGGAGCGACTAAGCGAGCAGCTTTTGACTGTCTTGCTCAGTCGGTCTGCTTATAATTGATACAATCTTTTTTCATAATCCTCTACATAATATCTTAGCTTTTTTCATAATCCTCTACATAATATCTTAGCTTTTTTCTTCCTCGCACAACAATAGTATGGCCTTCTGCTTCGAGTTTCATTTTTTGGGCTTCGATGCCACCAGGAAATTTTGGATTGAGTTCACCGTGTGCTTTCAATGTTCGCCAATAAGGTGTCGGGTCACTAGTGCGTTGTTCGCTAGCTCAAGCGGCAATCGAAATAAAAACACCTGCTGTAATTGGTTCGGTAAAATCAGCTCCATTTTCCTTCGCTAAATATTCCCTAATCGCACCAGTAGTGATAATTTTTCCAGCTGGAATTTTTCTCATAAGTACATCATAAGTTAATGGTGGGGCGAAGTACATTTTGTTTCCACCGTATCGTTTGATGGTAGCTTTGTCAGTAATGATCTGCATTTTTGGCATCCCTTTGTCTTCTTGCAACATCGCATTAAAATCTTTTTGCGCTTCATTTACCATGGGCTGATCCTCCTTAAATTTTTTACTGAGTTGTAGCTAGCCTTTATAACTAGTTTAACGAGGATCAGATAGTCATGCAAGGGGATGTTTTAATTAGAAAAAGTTTTTTTATGAAACTCGGCATAGTAAAAACGAGCAAGACTAAACCAGCAATTTGAAAAGATAACTTAACTTTAGTCTGTTCTTAGTTTGTTTGAAATAAAACTGACATCAAAATGCAATACATTTGTGCTATTTTTGATAAAAAGGGTCTGGGGAGGTTGGCATGACAACAACGTTGATTATTGATCATCCATGGAAAGAAAGTTTTAATCATGGTATTTTAAACCAATTAATCGCTGGTTTGGAACAGGATCAAAAAATTTATCAGGTGATTGATCTAAATAAAGACGGTTTTAACCCGGTGATGTGTGAAGCGGAATTGGCAGGGTATCAAAGTGGCTCAGTCTTGGATCCGTTAGTTTTACACTATATGAACATCTTGCGGGAAACGACTCAACTGGTTTTGATTTTTCCCATCTGGTGGTATTCTTCACCAGCAAGTTTAAAAGGCTTTCTTGATAAAGTATTATTAAATGAATTCGCCTTTTTTGATGGTGGGAATGGCATTCAACCGCTGTTATCCGTCGATTCAGTCGTTGTTTTTACTACCTCAGATCAACCGACAGAACAGTTGGATCAACACTGTACTCGTAGTTACAAGCACCAGTTGACCACGACGTTAGAAGATATTGGTATGCGAAATATTAGTTGGTACCATTTAGGTTCGGTGAAACACTTATCCGCGAATGAACGCCAAGCCCATCTGGATTCGGTTTATGAAAAGCTTTAAAAAGATTTGAGACTCCTTTTTTGTGAGTTTCAAATCTTTTTTTGGATAAATTTTTGAGCAGGTCAACGTAGAATTTAAGCTAATCAGTTCTTTTATTTCAAAAAAATTGTTTAATTTTTTATTGGAAGAGCCGCGAGGGGTCTTGCATGGTGTTCTTTTTACCGATACACTGACTAAGATATAAAAGAAAGAAGAGGGACTTATTTTTTATGAAAAACGAAAAAGTTACAACGCCCAATAAGAGCGATTGGTTTTTACGCTTCATCAAAGGGATGTTCATTGGCTCAGGTTTTATTCTGCCAGGGGTCAGCGGTGGTGCATTGGCTGCTGTGTTTGGAATTTATGAGCGAATCATTTCATTTTTAGCCCACATTACTAAAAATTTCAAAGAGAATCTACTATTTTTCATTCCAGTCGGTTTAGGCGGATTGACTGGTGTTTTCGTGTTATCTTTTGCGGTTAGTTTTTTATTAGGTGAATTTGAAACGATCATGCTCTGGTTCTTTGTCGGTTGTATTATTGGTACGGTCCCGGCATTATGGAAAGAAGCTGGCAAACATGGACGAGGAACGAAAGATTTAGTAATTATGATCGTTAGCTTCGTCGTTGGTTTTTTATTTTTATGGAAAGGCTCGAGCTTGTTTGGAACAGTCGATCAAAACTTCTTCACTTGGATGATTGCAGGTGCTTTGATTGGCTTAGGGCTGATTGTACCAGGATTAAGCCCCTCTAACTTCTTAGTTTATATGGGGATGTATAAGGCAATGGCTGATGGGTTCAAATCGATTGATTTGGGTGTGATCATTCCAATTGGGATTGGTGGATTAGTCACCGTATTGAGTTTATCGAAATTGATGGACTGGGTCTTCAGCCGTTTTTATGCCCCGATGTTTCATTTTATTTTGGGGATCGTCTTTGCCTCAACAGTCATGATTGTGCCGACAGATTATAGCGGAATCGGTCTTTTAGGATTTCTTGGCTGCGGAATTTTATGTCTTCTAGGAGCCGCTTTAGGCTGGTGGATGAGCCGACTAGAAGAACGTTATGTCCCAGAAGATTAAAAAAGATTAACATTTAGGCTTGCAATTTTGATGAGAAGTCTTTAATATGGTGTTAAGCATTTGGAATAGTAATAAATTTTTATGACTGCAGAGAGTTGATTCACCGGCTGAAAGATCAACACGTCCTCTGGAATTTATGAACCTACCAAAGTTGAATGTTGTGAAAACAACACGCGACTCTAGCGTTATTGGAGCTGAAAGTTGGGTCAACAAAGTTTGACCAAGCAAGGTGGTACCGCGAAATTATCCGTTTCGTCCTTACAGAGATGTAGGGATGGAACGGTTTTTTTATTTTATTTTTAGGAGGATGCATGAATGACAAACTTACAAAAAGAAGATTTTTCAAAATGGTATTTACAAACGATTCAAAAAGCAGATTTAATGGATTATTCACCTGTTCGTGGCTGTATTATTTTTAAAGCAGATGGCTGGGAATTATGGGAACATATTCAAGAGGACTTTAACAAATACCTAAAAACTCAAGACATTCGCAATGTCTACTTCCCAATGCTGATTCCTAAACATTTCTTAGAAAAAGAAGAAGAACACGTTGAAGGGTTTGCACCTGAATTACCTTGGCTAACGAAAGTCGGTGACGAAGAATTAGAAGAACCGTATGCTTTACGGCCAACGTCAGAAACATTGATTGGCGATGCCTTTTCTAATTGGATCAATTCTTACCGCGACCTGCCATACGAAATCAATCAATGGGCGAACGTTTTCCGTTGGGAGAAAAAGACGATGCCATTTTTACGGACGTCAGAATTTTTATGGCAAGAAGGTCATACCGCTCATGAATCCGAAGAAAGTGCTCGTGAACGGACGATGAGTATCTTAGAAGCGTATGCGACTTTGATTGAAGATACCTTAGCGATTCCTGTTTACCGTGGACAAAAGACGCCTTCAGAACGTTTTGCTGGAGCGGTCGATACTTATTCTGTAGAGGCAATGATGCGTGACGGGAAAGCCGTCCAAGCAGGAACGTCTCATTACCTTGGTCAAAACTTTGCTGAAGCTTTTGATATTAAATTCTTAAACCGCAGCAACGAGCATGAACATGCTTACACCACTTCATGGGGGATTTCAACTCGTTTGATTGGTTCATTGATCATGGTTCATGGTGATGAACAAGGATTAGTCTTGCCGCCAAAAGTGGCACCAACACAAGTTGTTTTAATTCCAGTGGGTCCTTGGCAAAAGAAACCGGAGATTCTTGATCGCTTGAAAGAATTAAAAGCAGCTTTAGTTCAAAAAGGTCTACGGGTTCGCATTGATACGACTGATAATACACCAGGGTTCAAATTCAACGAATGGGAACTAAAAGGTGCGGCTTTACGAGTGGAATTTGGACCACGCGATTTAGAAAATAATCAAGCGGTTATTAAAATGCGTGATTTAGCAGAAAAAGAATCCGTTTCTTTAGATGGTATTGAAGAGTATATCGAAGCGCAACTTGATGTGATGCAAAAACGTTTATTCGAAAGTGCTAAAAAGCGTTATGGAGCCAATGAACATACTGACATCGATACATTAGATGAGTTGAAGGAACACATCGCAAAATCAAAAGAAGCCGGTGAAGTCCCTGGATTTGTTTTGATTGGTTGGGATGGTACCGAGGAAACCGAAGCTAAGATCAAGGAAGAAACTGGCTTCACGACAAGAAATATTCCATTTAACCCACCGATTGAAAAAACGGTCGATATCGTTAGTGGAAAGCCTGCGAAACACACTGTTTGGATCGCACGTGCATATTAATTTGAGGAAATCCGTCACAGTATCACTTTTAGATAAATAAGTTTTTGCAATTACTGTTTAATCAATCAGCCACCAGTATGCAGGAAAGTAGGGAATTTGATTTCCCAAATAAGTGATCTGTGCGGTTATATTCTTAGAGCCTAGGAAAGTTTTGATAACTTTCCTAGGCTTGTTTTAATGCAATGGCCTCTTAGCATAATGTGGAGGAAACCCATTAGCGACCTGTGAGCTAATGAGTAGTTTCAGTCTGGTATTGGTGCTTTTCTTTTAGAAAAAAACTAGGTAGAATAATTTCAAGTAGAAAGTGAGGCAAGTAGCATGAAAATTGTAGTTTTAGATGGTTACGCCTTGAATCCCGGTGATTTAAGTTGGCAAGGATTTGAAACATTTGGTGAGGTGACGGTTTATGAACGAACTTCATTTACCGATAAAAAGGAAATTATTGAACGAATTGGTGAGGCAGAGGTAGTCTTGACCAACAAGACACCGATCGATGCGGAAGTTTTGGCAGCTGCTCCACAAGTAAAATATATCGGTGTGATGGCCACAGGGTACAATGTGGTTGATCTTGATGCAGCTAGCAAGCGTAAGATACCAGTAACGAATATTCCCGCATACGGAACCGACGCCGTAGCACAATTTACTTTTGCATTGCTATTAGAAATTGTGAACCAAGTAGGCGCCCACAATGCCTCGGTCCATCTGGGAGAGTGGCAAAGTAGCGTCGATTTTACCTATCAAAAAACTCCTTTGATGGAATTGCAAGGAAAAACAATCGGCTTGATCGGGTACGGTGAAATTGCACAAGCAACGGCAGCAATCGCTCAGGCCTTCAAGCTGAAGGTGATTTATTGGAATCACCGGGAAAAAGCTCCGCAAGCTGCTTGGGCGCGACAAGTGTCACTAACTGAACTCTACCAACAAGCTGATATTATCAGTTTACACGTTCCTCAGACGGACGAGACGCAGCAGATGATCAATCAAACGGCCATTAACCAAATGAAAGATGGCGTCATTTTATTAAATAGTGCTCGCGGCGGTCTAATCGATGAAGCGGCAGTTGCCGAAGCGTTGAATGCAGGTAAAATTTATGCGGCTGGCTTAGATGTCGTCTCAAAAGAACCCATGTCCGGGGATAACCCATTATTAAAAGCCAAAAATTGTTTTATTACACCCCATATTGCTTGGCGTCCTTTAGAGACGAGGGAACGCTTGATGGGAATCGCAGTCGATAATTTAGCGGCCTTTCTAGTGGGTCAAGCCAAAAATGTTGTAAATAAGGCCCTGACGGATTAACGTCACGGCCTTTTCTTCTATTTAAAAAGTTGATCGATCTTATCAAAGTCTGTTGTAGAAAGGTGGATGTCGACGGCTTTAGCATTAGCTTCAACTTGATCTGGACGTTTAGCTCCCGGAATCACTACATCGATTTGCGGATGTTTCATATACCAAGCCAAAACTAGTTGTGTCACTGTTGCATCATAATCTTTGGCGAGTGGTTTTAGCTGGTCAACGGTATGGATGATTTTTTTGAAGCGTTCGCCTTTGAAATCGGGATTCTTGCTGCGTAAATCACTATCTTCAAAGTGAGTTTCCTGGTCATATTTTCCGGTCAAAAGACCAGAATCCAATGGGTAGTAGGGAACAAAGCTAATTTCATTGGCTTTTAGGTAAGGAAATAAAGTTTTTTCGTGTTCCCGATGTAGCAAGCTGAAACGATCTTCAACAATATCGACATAGCCATCTTGATTGGCTTCTTTTAATTGGGCTAAGGAGAAATTAGAAACACCGATGGCTCGAATTTTACCTGCGTCTTTTAATTCACGTAAAGCTTGGACTGCTTCATTTTTTGGCGTTGCTTCATCAGGATAATGGATATAGAAAATATCGATATAATCTGTTTGTAGTCTTTGTAAAGCTGTTTCAACAGCCTCCCGCAGAAAATCTGGAGAGTTGTTAAATTTTCCGCCTTGCTTCAAATCGTGGGCCGCTTTCGTTGCTACGATTACACGTGACCGGTCAAACTCTGGCTCTTGCAAAACTTCGCCGATTAATTCTTCCGAGCGACCATGGCCGTAAGCAAAAGCCGTATCTAACAGAGTAAGGCCATTATTAAGTGCTGTGCGAATAATTTCTTTGCCGTTTTCATCTTCTAAATTCGGATAAAGATTGTGTCCGCCGACGGCATTTGTTCCTAAGCCTAAGGCACTGGCATAGACTTGTGATTTTCCAATTCGTACATCTGACATATCGTATTCACTCCTTATTTTTGCTGTTTGATTCAAAGAGTCATTCTATTTTTAGTGTAAGATAAAGTAAAAGAAAAAGCGACTAATCGCATTTAGCTCTCATTTCTGTTTAGAATATCGCTTGACTTTCGAGCTTTTTTTTAGTAGCTTATTAAGAGATAAATACATCAATGAAATATCTATGAAGGAACCAGTAGATTGCACAGAAACGTACAGAAAAAATTGCCTTGGCTGAGAGCAATTTCGTGAGTGATGATTGAAAGACAGTCTGGAGATGAGCGCGTGCAAAGCCGCTCCGTTACGCAAGCGTTAATTGCTAGAGAAAAAGAGCGAGACTCTTTTAAAAAATAGGTGGTACCGCGGAATTTTCGCCCTTGTTCAATTGAACAGGGGCTTTTTTGTGCTCAGCTTTTTGAAAAAGATAATGTTAGTATGGAAGAGCGCGCAATTGCTGTTGGCGTGTTGAGAAAGCCCTCAACGAAACCGTAGCAGAATGATATACGGCTTGAAGATCAGCCTTATTTTTCTGAAAAGAAAAATAAATACATTAGTATGAAAAAGGATGTCAGTTCTGCTTTTTGCAGTTTATAAAGGGACGATAAAGTAATAAAAGAGGGAGCAAAGCAACAGTTAAGGAACTAGCAGAATGATATACGGCTTGAAGATTAGCCTTATTTTTCTGAAAAGAAAAATAAATACATTAGTATGAAAAAGGAGACTTACCATGAGTTATCAACGACCAAAAGGGACCAATGATATTTTACCGGGAGAAAGTGAGAAATGGCAGTTTGTGGAAGAAACGGCGCGTTTAGTCTTTGCTGATTATCAGTATCGCGAAATTCGCACACCGATTTTTGAACATTACGAGGTGATCGCCCGCAGTGTAGGGGATACGACGGATATTGTCTCAAAAGAAATGTATGACTTCCGTGACAAAGGGGATCGCCATGTTACTTTGCGGCCAGAAGGAACAGCACCAATCGTGCGTGCCTATGTTGAAAATAAATTGTATGGTCCGGAATTTAAGAAACCATACAAAGTTTACTATACTGGTCCGATGTTTCGTTATGAACGTCCACAAAAAGGCCGTTTGCGTCAATTTCATCAAATCGGCGTTGAAGCCTTTAGCAGTGAAAATCCAAGCTTAGATGTAGAAGTAATGGCGATGGCAATGGATTTCTTTAAACAATTAGGGATTAATCAATTGCGTTTAGTCATCAATACTTTGGGTGATAAAGAAACACGGACAAATTATCGCCAAGCATTGATTACGTATCTTGAAGCTCATGAAGAAGAATTGAGCGAAGATTCACGTCGACGTTTACATGAAAATCCTCTACGGGTATTAGATAGTAAGGATCGTAAAGATCAACCGATTGTGGCTGATGCACCAAGTATTTTGGATTATCTAAGTGATTATGCTAAAGAATATTTTGCAGGTGTAACGAAAACGTTAGAATACTTGAATATTTCATTTGAAATTGATCATCGAATGGTGCGGGGCTTAGACTATTACAACCACACTATCTTTGAAATTATGAGTGATGCACCGGGAATGGGTGCCCAAACAACGATCTGCGGTGGTGGGCGTTATGATGGTTTAGTCGAAGAACTTGGCGGACCAGAAACACCGGGAATTGGTTTTGCCATGGGAATCGAGCGGATTTTATTAACATTGGAACAAGAAAAAGTCATAATTCCTGATGCGACTAATCTAGATGCCTATGTTGTTGGACTTGGCGATGCCACTAATATGGAAACACTGAAAGTTGTACAAGCAATTCGCGGTTTTGGTTTTTCCGCTGATCGTGACTTTATGGGTCGAAAAGCGAAAGCGCAATTTAAAGCGGCTGATAAAGAGGGCGCTAAGCTAGTTTTGACTTTAGGTGAAGACGAATTAGCTAAAGGCATGATCAATGTTAAAGATTCAGCTACACGAGAAGAAAAAGCTTTTTCATTAGCCGAGCTTTATCAAGATTTTGCTAGGATTTATGATGAAATGACAACACCAAAATTTGATTAATTAAAATGGTAGGAGGAATAGAAAATGGCTAGACGTACTGTCTATTGCGGACGCGTGTCCGATGAGTATTTGGATCAAAAAGTAACATTAAAAGGGTGGGTGCAAAAACGCCGTGATTTGGGTGGGTTGATTTTTATTGACCTACGCGATCGTGAAGGTGTTGTACAAGTGGTCTTCAATCCTGAAGAATCAAAAACTGCTTGGGAAGTTGCGGACCAATGCCGCAGCGAATTTGTTGTTGAAATTACGGGGACGGTCATCCGCCGGGATGCTGGTGCTGTCAATAAAAAAATGACGACCGGTGATTTTGAAGTCAAAGGTGAAGACATCACGATTTTAAATAGTGCAAAAACACCGCCGTTTTCAATTGAAGATGAGCAAAACATCAGTGATGAAGTTCGTTTGAAATATCGTTATATGGACTTGCGTCGTCCAAAGATGACTCAAAACTTGATGATGCGTCACCGTTTAACCCAATCGGTTCGTCGCTTCTTAGACAACAATGATTTCTTAGATATTGAAACGCCTTATTTAGCAAAATCGACACCAGAAGGCGCGCGGGATTATTTGGTTCCTTCACGAGTACACGCGGGGCATTTCTATGCGTTGCCACAATCACCACAAATTTTGAAACAATTGTTGATGACTGCGGGATTTGATCGTTACTATCAAATCGTCCGTTGTTTCCGTGACGAAGATTTACGGGGCGATCGTCAACCGGAATTTACCCAAATCGATATTGAAACGAGCTTCTTAACAGCTGAGGAAATTCAAGAATATACTGAGCAAATGATTGCACAAGTCATGAAGGATGTTCGAGGAATCGATGTAACGTTGCCATTCCCACGAATCACTTGGGATGATGCGATGGAACGTTATGGTTCGGACAAACCGGATACACGCTTTGAGATGGAATTGATCGATATTACTGAGATCGCAGCAGCGACCGATTTCAAAGTCTTCCGTATGGCTTCAGATAACGGTGGTGTGGTTAAAGCACTGAACGCTAAAGGCGCGGCTGATAAATATTCACGGAAGGAATTGGATCGTTTAGGTCAATTCGTAGGTCAATTTGGTGCGAAGGGCTTGGCTTGGATCAAAGTTGATGAAAATGGTGAATTAACTGGACCCATCGCTAAATTTATGGGCGGCGTCAGTGATGAATTGAAAAAAGCTACGAATGCGGAAGCTGGCGATGTTTTGATGTTTGCAGCTGACCAATTCTTAACAGCTGTGACCGCATTAGGTGCGGTTCGTTCGAAGGTCGGCAAAGAGCTGGGCTTAATTGATGAAGATCGTTTTGATTATTTATGGGTCGTTGATTGGCCACAATTTGAATTTGATCAAGAGTTAGGCCGTTATGTCTCTGCTCACCATCCATTCACAATGCCGATGGAAAAAGATATTCCTAACTTGCAAGATCATCCTGAAAAAGTTTACGCGCAAGCGTATGATATCGTCTTGAATGGTTACGAATTGGGCGGCGGCTCACTCCGGATCAACACGCGTGAATTGCAAGAACAAGTTTTTGAAACATTAGGCTTCACACGAGAAAGCGCCAACGAGCAATTTGGCTTCTTATTAGAAGCTTTAGACTATGGTTTCCCTCCAATCGGCGGAATCGCTTTAGGACTGGATCGTTTTGCGATGCTACTAGCCGGGGAAGATAATATTCGTGAAGTGATTGCCTTTCCTAAAAATGGGAAAGCTGCTGACCCAATGTCAGATGCTCCAAGCACGGTATCACCATTACAACTTTATGAGTTGAGTATTGATGTGACCAAGGTAGAAGAATAAGAAAATACTAAGAGAAGCACCTACCTCCATGGTAGGTGCTTTCTTTTTTTCATGAAAATACGTATAATGTGAATGAAATTTTGAAATGAGGCGGACATATTATGTTGAAAAAAAAGATAGAAGAGTGGCCCCATCACGACTACGCTACTCGCTTATCTGTTGCAGTTGTTTATGCATTTCTAGCGGCGATTGCCGTAAACTTTTTTTACCAACCAGGACACATTTATTCTAGCGGAGCTACCGGATTTGCCCAAATCCTCACGACGCTTTCTCATCGGGTCATCGGTTTTACCGTACCTGTATCCATCACGCTGTTTTTGATTAATGTGCCACTATTTTTCTTGGCATGGTTTAAGATTGGTCATAAGTTTACGATTTTTACTTTCATCACCGTGTTCTTGACATCATTTTTTATTCATATTATTCCAGAGACGACATTGACCTCTGATCCGATTATTTGTGCGATTTTCGGCGGTGCGATCATGGGTGTTGGGATTGGGTTTGCCTTGAAGAATGGATTGTCTTCTGGAGGCTTGGATATCTTGAGTATCACAATCCGTAAGCGGACAGGCCGTTCGGTCGGTTCGATTTCGATTATCTTTAATGTGCTGATCATGCTGATGGCAGGGATTCTATTTAGTTGGCAATATATGTTCTATTCAGCATTAGCGATTTTCATGAGCGGTAAATTAACAGACGCACTTTATACGAAGCAAAGAAAAATGCAAGTTATGATCGTGACAAAATGTCCTGAGCGAGTGATCAACGGCATTCAAGATCATATGCGTCGGGGGATTACCATCATCAATGAAGCCGAGGGAGCGTATAAACATGACAAGCAAACGGTCTTGTTCACCGTGGTAACACGTTTTGAGTTACCACTATTAGAATCAATCATGCGGGAAAATGATCCAGCTGCTTTTGTTAGTATTTCGGAGAACGTACGGATCATGGGTCGCTTTTATGAAGAATCAATGGACTAAAGTTGGGATAAATTTCCCAACTTTTTTGCTAGTCCAACTTTTCCCAATGACTCAACGGGTGAGGTAAATAAAATTTTTGTCTATTGACAAGACCAAACGGTTTAGTTAGTAGGCGGATGAAAAAAATAATTTTATCAAAAAATAGAGTTTAGTCCTTGGAATACGCCATTCTCATCAAATTTTAGCAAAATAAAAATCAAAAATGTTTAGAAAATACTTTTTTTATTGAGAAAATGTTGCAGTTTACAAAATTTATCCGTATAGTTAATTTGATATTCTATAGTAAAGTTGGAAAATAAAATATGGGAAAAAGACTGAAGCATAGTCGCTACATTACTGGATTTGACGGCATTCGTTCGTTAGCAGTAATCGGCGTCATTTTATATCATTTAATGCCTACTCAAATGCATGGCGGTTATCTAGGAGTCCCGATTTTTTTCGTGGTCTCTGGTTATTTGATTACTGATTTATTATTGCAGGAATGGAAACAGAATGGTCGGATCGATATCAAACAGTTTTATTATCGACGATTGAAACGTTTGTATCCCGCGTTAGTTGCGATGTTGATTGGATCTTCAGCATACATAACACTATTTCAGCGTAACCTGCTAAATAATTTACGGGGAAATGTCATCAGCAGTTTATTTTATGTAAATAACTGGTGGCAGATCAACCATGGTATGTCCTATTTTGATCGTTTTGCCAGTGAATCGCCATTTACGCATATTTGGTCGTTAGCGGTAGAAACGCAAAATTATCTTATCTGGCCAATCGTTTTTGTGTTATTGATGAAGTTTGTTAAAAACAGAGGGAAAATATTTCTCGGGATTGTTGGAGCCGCCTTTATATCGGCGATTCTAATGGCGATTTTATATGTTCCGGGACAAGATCCGACTCGTGTGTATTACGGTACCGACACACGACTGTTTTCGATTTTATTAGGGGGTGCACTAGCCTACGTTTGGCCAAGCAACCGCCTGAAAGAACAGATTCCTCCTCAAGCCAAACGCATTTTGAATGGTATTGGTTTGGGATCATTGCTCCTTTTGTTACTAGCCTTTTTGTTTTTACGAGATGACTTAACCTTTGTTTATTACGGGGGAATGTTTTTAGTCAGCCTTTTGAGCGTTTTATTAGTCGCAGTCACTGCTCATCCAGGGGCTAGTTTGAATCGCTGGTTAACAAATCCAGTGTTTACCTGGCTAGGTAAGCGAAGCTATGGTATTTATTTGTACCAATTTCCAGTTATGATCTTTTACGAAGCGAAAATCAATGTGGCCAATCACGCGGTACTTCATACGATTATGGAAATCATTTTGATCTTGTTAGTTACGGAGTTGTCTTATCGTTATGTTGAAAAACCACTGCGTGTCTTTAATTATCGCGAGACCTTCGACACACTAAAAGCCAGCGTTAGTGCTCCGCTAAAAAGCCGCAGAAAAATTGGCTTGATTTTTTCTGGCATAGTTACTCTAGTCGCAGTCATTGGTATGATCCTTGCCCCGACGAATGAAGTAGACGCTAATCAGCAAGCGCTGCAAAAACAGATTGAACAAAATAAGCAAGCCGCGAATAAAACAGAGGTAAATACGGAGTCAAGTGATTCCAGTGGTACGGAACAGTCGCAAGAAACAACGGACAGTTCTGAGAAGCCGGTAAGTTTAGCAGATAAATACGATTTAAGTAATCGTGAAATGACTAAGGCTAAAAATCTAAAAGTTACCGCCTTTGGTGATTCTGTTTTGTTGGCCGGTTCTAAAGGATTGACAGAAATCTTCCCTAATATGGTTGTTGATGGTGAAGTGGGTCGTCAATTAAAAGATAGTCCGCCATTATTACAGGCATTGAAGGACAAGGGTGAGTTAAACGATACGATTCTGTTAAGTCTTGGAACTAATGGGGCCTTCAGTCCAGACGATTTCACTCAAATCATGAATGTCCTTGGTTCAAAACATCAAGTTTTTGTCATTAACACGCATGTACCAACCCGCCGTTGGCAAAATGATGTGAATGCAAACTTGGCAGCCGCGGCAAAAGATTATAAGAATGTTCATTTAATTGATTGGTATGATTTTAGTAAAGATCATCTAGATTGGTTTTATGATGATCAAGTCCATCCTAATGAGGTTGGCTCGATCCATTATTGTCACTTGATTACCAAGGAAATGTTAAAGGGCGTCTAATTAAAAAAAACGTTTTGTGAGGGATCACAAAACGTTTTTTGCTTGATTATCAATTAAGTACTGTTCCTTTTTTCTGCGGGGAAGCTTTTTAAAAGCAGCTTCAGCTTTCGTTGCTTGACTACGTGTTTCAAAGCGCTCTGCATGGATCATCTGAACTGGTCTGCGGCTTTGCGGATGGGTATATTTTGCACCAGTACCAGCGTTATGCTCGGCTAATCGGCGTGTTAAATCGGTCGTATAGCCGCCATAAAAGCTGTGATCATTACAAAGTAACACGTAAAAGAATTGATCAGTCGCCATAAAGCATCTCTTGTAAAGCCGCAGAGTAGCTGCCGGATTCATCATAAGTATATAATGGAGGAAGAAAACGTAAGCCTTCGTTCTTGCCGTCTTTGATCCCTTCAATCAATAGCGTGTTCGCTTCTTTGCCGGGTTTTGGATAAACAAATTGGATTCGCTTAGGGGCAATCCGATTTGCTCGCAAACAATCCACAATTTCGAGGAAGCGATCGGGCCGATGGACCATCGCAAAGCGACCGTTCATTTTTAACAGTTTTGCTGAGACGCTGACCACGTCGTTTAAGGTTGCGTGAATCTCATGGCGAGCAATCGCTAAATGAGGATTGGGATTTTTTTTGCTAGTTGGCAGTTCCTTAAAATAAGGTGGATTGCAGACCACAAGATCGGTTGAGTCCGCTTTAAAATAAGTAAAAGTATTTTTTAAATCCAGCTCATGCATCGTCAGCTGATCTTCTAAATGATTTAATTGAATACTGCGAGCCCCCATGTCAGCTAAGCGCGGCTGCAATTCAATTTGATCGATCTGGGCAGCTGTTTTACGACTGATAAAAAGACCAATCGCACCGTTGCCGGCACAGAGATCAATAATTTTGCCATGTTTTGGTATCCGAGCGAAATTTGCCAGCAGCACCGCATCAATCGAAAAAGAAAAAACATTCGCACTCTGGATAATTTGAATGTCCTCGGCGTAAAGTTGATCGATTCGTTCGCCTTTTTTTAACAATTTCGTTTGCCCCCTTAAAAAAATCATACCGTTGTATTATACTACGTTTAGTTAGTTAACTGAAAGGAAGAAAACATGTTTTTTAAATTTATCCGTGTCATTGTACGCGCCCTCTTAGCAGTAATTAATGGGAATGCTCAGTATCAAAATCGAGAAAATTTGCCCGAGGGAAATTATATTTTGGTTGCACCTCACCGCACTTGGTGGGATCCGGTTTATTTGGCTTTAGGTGCTTCACCTAAGCAGTTCAGCTTTCTGGCCAAGGCTGAATTATTTAAAAATCCCATTTTACGTTTCATATTAGTTCATTTAAATGCTTTTCCAGTGGATCGCGACAAGCCTGGCCCCAGTGTCGTTAAGCGTCCGGTTAAGATGCTGAAGGACTCTGATAAAAGTTTGATCATGTTCCCAAGTGGTACGCGTCATTCGACGGAGTTGAAAGGCGGCATGGCATTGATTTCACGTTTATCAAAGAAACCAATCGTCCCAGCAGTCTATCAAGGGCCAATGAAATTCTCGCAACTATTCAAACGGACTCCGGTGATTATTCGTTTTGGTGATCCGATCGATATTTCGGATATCAAAAAGATGGACAAAGATGGATTAGCTGAAGTAGAGCAACGTGTCCAGGGCGCGTTTGATCAATTGGACCATGAGATTGATCCGAATTTTAAATACATTGCTAAGTAAAGAGGCTATGACAAAAGTGGTCAGCTTCAAGAAATAAGAAGGAATTCTCGAAAAGTGCTTCTCAAATTTTTGCGGAATTTCGGCTTGTTTCCGAATAAGCTACTTTTGGAATACTATTTATTCAGAACAAGGAGATGTGACAAGATTTTTGTCACATCTCCTTTTCTTTTAGGCAGATTCAAAAAAAGACGGTAAACAGCAAACAATTTTTCAGCGAGACCAAGAATTATTCCAGAGCAAGTTCTTATAGTCGGACCATCACTGGCTGTGGAGAAAAATTTGCCAAATCATGGTATACTTTTGGGAAGGACTTAATTAGGAAAAGGGTGGATCAATGAAAGTTTTACATACGGCTGATTGGCATCTAGGCAAAAAATTGCATGGCTACGATTTACTGCCGGATCAGGCCTATATTCTTGATCAGATATTAAAGATTGCCAAGGCGGAAGCGGTGGATGCGATTATAATTGCGGGGGATCTGTATGATCGGTCAGTTCCTTCTGAGGACAGTGTGCGGTTATTAAATCAAACACTTACTAATTGGAACTTGAAAGAAAAGTTGCCCCTATTAGCAATTTCCGGCAACCATGACAGTGCGACGCGGTTAGCGACCGGAACTCCCTGGTTCAATCAAGCCAATTTTTATTTGCATACTCGTTTAGCTGAAGCTTTTACACCGATTGATATGGGGGACACAGAGTTTTACTTATTGCCCTATTTTGAACCGGTGGATGCACGAATCTACTTTGAAGACCCTGAGCTACGCACAATTAAGGATGCTATGCCTAAGGTAATCCAAAAAATAGAAGATTGTTTTAGTCCTAATAAAAAACATATCTTAGTAAGCCATTTTTTTGTGGCAGGTAGCAGTAAGACGGATTCGGAGACAAAAATAGAAGTCGGGGGACTAGATGGGATTAACGGGGCATTACTGGAAAACTTTGACTATGTCGCCTTAGGACATCTTCATGGAAAAGACGCTCTTAAGTTGCCGAATGCCCGCTATAGCGGCTCGCCGTTAAAATATTCTTTGTCGGAAAAGGACCAGCCAAAAGGTGTTTGGATCGTGGATACGGCCACCAATGATTTTTCTTTTCAGACACTTACACCGCTACACGAAGTTTGCGAGCTGCAGGCCAGTTTTGCAGAATTGTTGCAGCCGGAATTCTATACAAATTTTAAGCGAGACGATTATTTATCGTTTTTATTAGAAGATCGGTCAGTGATCCCTAACTTGATGAATCAGCTACGTCAAGTTTATCCGCGAATCATTCAGGTAGAACGAGCGAATGGCTTTGAGACGTCGATTGAAAGCCAATTAAAAAAAGCCAACATTAAGGAAAAATCACCGATTGACCTATCTGAAGAATTTTTTACGGCTGTCTCACAAAATGAATTGACCCCACAACAAAGAAAGTGGATTGAAGCGGGGATGCATGAGATGCTAAAAAAAGGAGGCGAAAGCTGATGCTTCCTAAAAAAATCATAATGGAAAATTTTGGTCCTTTCTTACATGAAGAGGTGGACTTTGAAGCAATGTCAGAAGCTCCTTTGTTTTTGATCAGTGGGAAAACCGGTGCGGGCAAAACAACGATTTTTGATGCGATTACCTTCGCTTTGTACGGGGATGCGTCGGGTGGGATTCGCTCCTCTAATGAAATCCGCTCCTCCTTTGCCGAACCAACGGAAGAAACCCGCGTTCAGTTTTTGTTTGAACATCAGGGCCGCAATTATTTGATCGAACGTTGGCCCAAACAAACTTTGGCTAAGAAAAATGGCAAAGGCGAAACGACCAAAAATCAAAAAGTTCAATTGAGTATTTTCAATGATGAGGGTCAAGAAGCAGAAGCTTATACTAAAGTAGATGCTGTTAACGAAGTGATTTACCAAATTCTGCACTTACAAAAAGACCAATTTCGTCAGATTGTGATGTTGCCGCAAGGGGAATTCCGGACCTTTTTAAATGCGAATAGCACCGAAAAAGAAGCCGTTTTACGCAGTTTATTTGGAACTAGTATTTATCGTAATTTTACAGATAGCCTGAAAGTTCAAAAAACGGAGCTTGAAAAGTCGGTAAGTGAGTTGACGACGCGGATCGATCAATTATTTCAGCAGATTATTGCCGAAAAGGGAGCGACTTATGAAGAATCTCTTCGTTTTGCGCAAGCTTATTTAGAAGCAGAAGAACAAACACTGCAAAAGCGTCAGACAGAGCTTATTCAGCTGCAAATGAAGCAAAAAGAACAGCAGCAGGAATTGCAAAAAGCACAAGAGCTGACTGAGAATTTCAGTCAAGCGCAGGAAACTGAAGAGCAACTTCAAAAATTAGAAGCTCGCTTACCCGAACAGACTGAAAAGCAGCGGCAGTTGCGTCAGGCAAAAGAAATGGAAAAGTTGCGACCGACTTATGAACGGAGCCAAGAGTTAGCAGAACTGCAAGCGCGACAGCAACATGAAGCGGCGGAGTATCAGAAGCGTTCGGTAGAATTAACGCAGCAAATCACGGAATGTCAGCAACAGGCGACAGAATACGAACAGCAGCATTCTAAGTGGCAAGAACAAGAGCAAATTTTACAGAAATTAACAGCACTCCTGCCCTTAGTGGAACAAAAAGCCCAGCTTTTGAGGCAAAAAGAGTTGTTGATGAAAAAGCAAGATGAGTATGAGGCAACCTCAACTCTGCTTCAGCAACAAGCTGAAAAGCTTGAGGGCGAGCGTAAAGTTTTAGCAACAAAACAAAGTGCTGAAAAAAAATGGCAAGATCGACGGTATGAAGAATTACAGTTCCAACAAAACATCGACCAACTACAAATGCTGGCCCAACAGATCTTTGAGCAACAAGAAGAAGAGGAAGATCAGCAGATCAAACTAGCACAATTCGTGGAAACGGCTAGCCGGACTAGCAATCAGTTAACTAGTGAAACCGCTGAATATAAAAAATTGAAAAGTAAATGGGCGGCCGCGGAAATTGCCCGTTTAAGTAGAGACTTGCTTCCCGGAGAGCCTTGCCCGGTCTGCGGGTCAAAAGAACATCCAAACCCTGCACAGCACAGTGAGTTGGCAGGTGATGATTTGGTCCAGCTGCAAATGGCATTGGAAGGTCAAGAAGCACGGATCAAACAATTGGAATTGATTCGCGAGCAGGTACAAGCGCGTTACGAAATTGCGATGAAAACATTCGATCAATTACAGGAGGATCGTCTGAGTGGGCAAAAAACTTTTGTGCAGCGCGTGGATGCTTGCCAGCTTGAGCTGAAAAATTATTATCAAGCGGAGGTCAGCTCAGAGCTTTCTGAGCTCGCTGAATTTTTGATCGCGCGAAAAATAGAGACGACGACGGCTCTAGCAGAGATAGCTGAAGTGAAGCAGAAACTGCAAGCAGTGACGACTGAACTAGAAAAACAGCAAAAGAATAAAGCTGAGGTTGAGAACGGCTTGAATACGGTTAATAGTGAGCTGCAAACCTTGCTAGGCCGGTTAACAAGCGTGGAGGAACAAACAGCTGAGTGGCAATTACCTGAATTAACATTGCGAATTAATGAATTAAACCAAGGGTTAGCGGATTTCAAAAAACAGTTGCAAGCCCATCAAGTCTGGACGAAAGAACTTGAACAGCAGCAAATTCGACTGCAAGAAAATCAAAAACTTTTGGCAAAACAACAGCAGGAGACCGCGGAACAATTGCAGCATTATCAAGCCATGTTGGCAAAACAATTAGCCGAAGCAGGACTGACCATTGAAGAATTAACCGCGCCAGCGCTTAATCTTGTTCAGTTAGAAAAAGCGCTGGCGGAGTTTGACCAACAGCTAGTAGTTTTGAAAGATCGCCAAAAAAGATTACGGGTGCTTATTAACGGACAAACACCCCCAGAAATGGAACGTTTACAGGATTTAGTAAATGCTAGCGAAAGCGCTGTGATGGAAGCGCAGCAGCATTATTATGCCCAAGAAAATCAACTGCAGCAACAGCGAAAACTGGTGGAGGCAATTTCAGCCTTGCAGGAACAAAGCAAAGGGCAGTTAGCTGAATTAAGCCAGCTGATCCAACTCTATCAAACGATGAACGGTGATAACCCGCAAAAAATCAGTTTAGAGCGCTATGTTCTACAGTGGTATTTAGCCGAAGTACTGCAAAGTGCCAATCAGCAGTTGCATCAGCTGACAAAAGGTCGGTATCGCTTTGAATTGAAACAAGAAGTCGGACGTTCCAAAGGAAATACGGGCTTAGAAATCAATGTCTATGACGACAATGCCGGTGCCACCCGCAGTTCTCATACTTTGTCTGGGGGCGAAAGTTTTATCGCAGCGTTGTCATTAGCTTTAGGACTGGCGGAAGTCATTCAAAATCAGGCCGGTGGAGTAACGATCGAAGCATTGTTTATCGATGAAGGTTTCGGATCGTTGGACGAAGAAGCGCTAGAAATGGCGATGGAGGCTCTAGCCGGAATTGAAAGTGCGGGACGTATGATTGGTATTATTAGTCACGTACGGGAGTTGAAAGAACGAATTCCGCAACAAATTATTGTGGAGACTAGCGGAACGGGGCGCAGTAGCATTCGTTACCAGCTAGAAGGATGGAGTGAAAGGTAAATGAGATGGAGTATTCCAGAAAAAGTGATTGAGCGCGGCAGAACCTATTTAAAAGAAGGACGGGTCTTGTCGGTTGAGGCAGATCCAGCACGCCGCGTTTGGCACGGTGAAGTATTAGGCAGTGAACTTTATCTGGTTGACTTAGATGGCAGCGGAAAAGAAAATGATATTTGTGCTTGTCCTTATTGGGAAGAGCATGGGTATTGCAAGCATACGGTAGCGGTAGAATTATATTTACGAGAAAAAGGTTTGTCTCGAGTCATTAAACCAGAGACTGTTTTACCGAAAAAAATGGAGAGCGGTGTATCGTTCGCTGATTTGTTGAACCAAGGCTTTGCGCGTTTGGAAAAAGAAGCAGAACCTTTGCAGTCTTTATTTGTCGAATTTGTGGTCGAGGCACTTCCGACCAATCCGTATCACCCTGAATTGGACGTGCTGGCTGTCTCCTTGCGAATCGGCAGTAATGTAAATAAACGCAGTTATATCGTGAAGAATCTCTATGATTTTCTTCATGCTTATCAAACGGATTCCGCTTATACGGTCAATAAACAGTACAAGTTTCAAATCGAAGCCGGTGCTTTTGATCCGAAATGTCGAGATCTGATTGAAGATTTAGTCGGTGTCAGCGAGACCTATCAATTATTGGGTAAAACGGGATTGCAAGTAAAAGGCAAATTAGATAAGCGCTATTTATTACTGCCAGTTCATCGTTTCCAAGAGTTGTTAACAGCGATGGAAAAGACGGGAAATTTGAGTATCAAATTAGGTGAAAAGACCTATACTGAAGTTCATGAGGGACAAGAATTGCCCTTGCTGTTTACTTTAGAAAAACGTGGGGAGAATGATTTTGGTTTAACGATCGATGATGATTTTACTAGCTATTATAGTAATTATTTCGTAGGTTTTGTTGAAAATTCCTACTATTTGATGACACAGGAACAGCAGGATACGTATATTACGTTGAAGCAGCTGATGAAACGATTGAAAGAGCCGGTGATCGGCTATGAACAACGCCAGCTTTCCCAACTATTCACGGATGTATTTCCCTATTTGCGAAAAATTGGTCGAGTGATTGTGATGGATGATGTGGCCGAACTTATGAAAGAGGAACCATTACGAGCGGTGGTCATTTTCCGTAAGATTAAAGGGATGATTAAAGCTGAAGCCGAGTTTCATTACGGGAATGCCTATTTCTCTACGAATGAAGCCCATCAGCCAAAACTGCCCAATAATGTTGAAATCTTACGGGATCGAAAAAAAGAGCAGCAAATTTTAGCGCTTTTTGATGCTTATCGTTATCAAAAAATCGACACTGGCTTTGAAAAAAAATTACCAGTGAAGGATAATCTCTATTACTTCTTTAAAGTAGAGGTAGAAGAATTTAGAAAATATGCTGAAGTTCGGATGGGGAAAAAACTTCGTCAACTATTTTTAGATGGGGAAGAGTTCCAACCAACGATTGAAGTTGATCAGGAAGGCTCTTGGCTGGACATCAAATTCGATGTTACTGGAATCGATGATAATGAGATTGATCAAGTTTTAAATAGCCTATTGCGCAAAGACCGCTTTTACACTTTAGATAATGGCGAAGTCTTGTCCTTTGACTCAGAGGCATTTCAGCAAACGAGTGAGATGATTGGCCAATTACGTGAAAAGATCAATGCCAAAGATGGCTTGATTCGTTTGCCGAAGAGCCAAGGCTTGATGCTGGAGCAACGCTTGAAGGATAATCCACAAGCACAGTTCAGTGAAAGTTTTACTGCGATGGTGCATGATTTGACTCATCCAGAAGACTATCAAGTAGACTTGCCAGACAATTTGCAAGCGACCTTACGACCTTATCAAGAAGCCGGTTTCCGCTGGTTGAAAATGCTAAGTGACTATGGTTTCGGCGGGATTTTAGCCGACGAGATGGGGCTTGGGAAAACAATCCAAGTCATTACGTTCTTATTGGCGGAAAGAAAACAACAGCCGATCAAGGCGTTGATTGTGACCCCGGCCAGCCTGATTTATAACTGGCAGGCAGAGATCAAGAAATTTGCGCCCTCACTGAGCTCAATCGTTATCTCTGGCAGTCGCAGTGAGCGGGAGCAATTACTAGCGGAAGCGGATGAAATTGTGATTACTTCTTATGCCAGTCTGCGTCAGGATATCGAGTTACATGAAAAAATGGGTTATCAGTATTTGATACTAGATGAGGCGCAAATGGTGAAAAATGCCTCAACGAAAACATCCAGTGCATTGCGCAATTTAGCTATTCCCCATCGTTTTGCCTTAAGCGGGACACCGATTGAGAATAATTTAGAGGAACTTTGGTCGTTGTTTCAAACGGTTATGCCGGGCTTTTTCCCAAGCATTGGGCGCTTTCGCCAAATGGCGGTCTCTGAGATCGCTAAGATGATCCAACCATTTGTTTTACGGCGAGATAAAAAGACCGTCTTACAAGAATTGCCAGAACGGATTGAATCCAATGTGTTGAGCAGTTTAACAGAAGAACAGAAGACTGTTTATCTAGCTTATTTAAAACGGATGCGTCAAGAAGTTGATCAAATGGATTCAGCGACATTCCGTAAACAACGGGTTAGCATTCTCGCGGGATTAACGCGCTTACGGCAAATCTGTGATGATCCTCGACTCTTTATTGAAGGTTATGATGGCGGCTCAGGTAAGTTGGAACAAGTGAAGGATCTGATCCAAGCGGCAAAAGAAAATGGCAGACGGGTTCTTCTGTTCTCGCAATTTACTAGTATGCTTTCAATTATTGAAAAGGAATTTGCTGATCAAGGAATTTCTAGCTTTTATCTTCGGGGCAGCACCAAAGTTTCAGAGCGGTTAAAAATGGTCGATGCTTTCAATGCAGGTGAAAAAGATGTCTTTTTGATTTCCTTAAAAGCTGGTGGGACTGGCTTGAACCTAACGGGTGCTGATACGGTCATCTTGTATGACTTATGGTGGAATCCAGCTGTGGAAGAACAAGCAGCCGGTCGAGCGCATCGAATCGGTCAGAAGAAAGTCGTTGAAGTTTGGCGAATGATTGCAGAAGGTACCATTGAAGAACGGATGAATCAACTACAGCATGAAAAACGGGAGCTGTTCCAAAAAGTTATCCAAGGTAACGAGGAACAAACGAATAAACTTACTGAAGAGGATATTCGTATGATTTTAAGCTTAGGTGAATAGAGCCGGATAAGAAGAGGTTCTATTTCAAGAAATATTTCTGGATTCTCGTTTATTTTATAAATAAAGGGCTGGGACAACTGAATGTCTCAGCCCTTATTGTGTAACTCAAAGGGAAGAACGAGTAAGTGTTTTAGCGAGTTCTTCAAAGCTTTTGATTTCCTTTTCGAAGGCAATGTGTTCTGCTGGGAGATCACGGTCTTGGTGATTAAACCACCAGACAGACCAACCGGCGGCTTTAGCACCGACCACATCGTTGTCGTAACTATCACCGATATACAGTAGCGATTCAGCAGGAAGCTTCAAGTGCTGCTCCATTAATTGAAAGATTGCTGGATCGGGTTTTTGAATCTCTACACCGTCAGAAATCAAAATATTTTCAGGAGTAAACCAACGAGTGAGCTGTAAAGCATTGAGTTTATCTGTTTGCCGTTTTACTGGTCCATTAGTGATAATTCCCAATGAGAGCGGCTGTTGCTTGAGAAAAGTCAATGCAGCAATTATTTCATCAGGCAAGCTTATGGTTTTTAAAGCTTGATCATAAGCGGTTTGAAAAGCCATCAATTCAGTATCTGATGGCGCAAAAGAAAAATCTGCAAGAGCTTGCCGAATTCGTTCGTAACGCATTTTTTCTAGACTCCACTCACCAGTGATTGATTTCATATAATGAAGATCACTATAATGGCGAAACCGAATAAATAGTGGGTTCATTTTATCAGCTGGAAAGTTTGGAAATAAACGGGTGATCGCTTCGGCAAAGGGAGACTGTTGTTGGTATAAGGTATCATCCAAATCAAATACAATTCCTTGAAACATGAGTACACTCCTATTCCTAAAAATATTGGTGGATCATTGTAGCAGCAGGCCTGAATCTTTTACAGCTACTTGAATGGTTTCATTATAGCAAAAAAGAAAATTTTTTTCCGGTTGAGCAATAAAGCTGCTTATGTAGATAAAATCTGTTATGTTATATTTCTAACAAAACGGTGAAAAAAACACCGGTAATCGCCAATCAAAAATATTCCCGCGGAAAAAAATAATGATTGGAAAGTTAGAAGTTCGTGTAAAAACAAGGTCTACCAATTTTCCTAAACTCCATGTTTTTTTTATCTTTTTTTGCATTTATGTAAGCTGTATCTATTATTATAAGGGATATAAAGGATAAAATTTGGTACAGAAAAATGACTAGAGAACTGATATAAAATAACTATAAAATAATAACGTGTGTGCTTTATTATTTTAACTAAAATAAAATAATTTAAAAAAAGACTTGTTGTATCGAGTTTTATCCATACTAGTTTATTCTTTTTTAAAGAAAAAATTTAAATATTTGTAAAATAAAAAAATTCTTTTTTTGAATTAAATATGCTAGATTGTAAAAAAATCAATTATAATGATACAGATATCTGTGTTGTTATACAGAACAATCAAATGAGAGCTGCACCATTGTTTTCTCATCTTAACAAGTCTTGAGTGGCATGATAGCTTTTAATCCGTTAGTAAATATTAAATAACGTTAATATTTATAAAAAAAAGCAAACTGACTCTTTTTTTTGTTACCTTTTTTTTGTATAATAGAAACAGATAGTAGGAGACAAGTAATACCTGTTACAAAATTTGAGAGTCAAGAAAAGGAGTGATATGCATGTTAACACTATATACTTCCCCTAGTTGTACATCATGTCGGAAAGCACGTGCTTGGCTACAGGAACATGAGATTCCTTATGTTGAACGAAATATCTTTTCTGAGCCATTGAACATCGATGAGTTGAAAGCTATTTTACAAATGACTGAAGATGGAACTGAAGAAATCATTTCGACACGCTCGAAGGTTTTCCAGAAGTTGAACATGGATTTAGATGAGTTGTCACTGAAAGAATTATTGGATTTAGTTAAAGAAAATCCTGGATTGTTGCGTCGTCCGATTATGATCGATGAAAAACGTTTGCAAGTTGGCTTTAATGAAGATGAAATTCGTCGTTTCTTACCACGTGATGTTCGCCAATATGAATTACGACAAGCCCAATTAATGGCTGGATTATAGAGTGAATGCCTCGCATGCGCGAGGCATTTTTAAATAGGGTCAAACGATCGATAAGTTCGTCGTTTGACCCTATTTTTTTTTATAGTATCCCTAGTGAGAGCAGTTCTTGTTTTAAGTCAGTGTAGTTCTTTCTAAAATGAAAGCCTTTCATCCCAGTTTCTTCAGCTGCTAAAATATTGGCGGCAGTATCATCGATGAAGTAACATTCTGCTGGATTTAACCGGAAATGGCTGTAGAAGGCTTGAAAGATCTGGTGGTCTGGTTTGGCTAATTTCCAGTCTGAAGAGATAAAGAAGCCATCAAAAGCGTGATAGCTAGGAACTTTTTCTTCAAATAGATAATAATCTTGTGGCGCATTTGAAAGTAGGTAGATATCCAGTCCATTATCTTTTAATTGTTGCGGAAGTTCAGCCATTTGAGGTAAGGAATGCAGTCCCTCATACCAAGTGCTTAATAATTCCTCTGCCATATCATGAAGTTCTTTTGGCAAACGAGCTGCAACAGTCTGCAAAAATTCTTCTTTAGTTATCGTACCTTTGTCAAAGCGTAGCCAATCCACGGAACCGAAAATTTCTGTCATCAGTAACTTTTGTTGGGATTTATCGCTCGTTTTTTCACGGACAAAGCGTGCCGGATCAAAATCAACCAAAACATTTCCTAAATCAAAGACAATATTTTTTATCATTTGAAACCCTCCTAGATGGTATACCTTAGTCTAACAACGAATTGAGGAATAGTCATCTTTTTAACGGAATGAAGATAGGTTAGATAAGGCCCTTTGGTTTTTAATGGGATTATGGGTAAGTTACTGTAAGGAGTCCTTTGTTTATAGGAATTTAATAAAATTCGTCGGCTTTCTTTACTTTTAAACGGAATCAGTTACAATGAACATATAATCTATCTTTAAAGTGAGGTGTGCCAAAATGGAGATGGAACACATCAATGAGAATACAATCCGAGTCATTATTGAAAATGAGGATTTGGCTGAACGTGGGATTACCTTTTTAGATTTACTGGGGAACCACCGTGAGATCGAAACCTTTTTTTACAGTATTTTAGAAGAAGTCGATGTTGAAGATGAATTCAAGAGTAGTGAAGCGGTCACTTTCCAAGTTTTGCCAAAGAATGACGGATTAGAACTATTTATTAGCAAAAATCTGACACCTGAAGATATCAATAAAATGAATAATTCAACCGAATTTGAAACGGATGATTTTGATCAATTGATTCGCCAACAAATTTTAGCTAATTCTGAGAGTCTTGAAGAGGATGAAAAAAGCAATCGTTTACGAATTTTTCAATTAAGCAGCTTTGAGAATATGATTGAACTAGCCAATTATCATTTTTTAGATGATGCTTGGTGTGATTTATATCTATTGAATGAGACGTATTATGTACAAGTTTATTTTGATCCTGAGATTTTCGGTGAGTTTGGAGTAGCAGATGTTGTAGCAGAAATTCTGGAATATACTCAAAACACTTCAGTTTCGACTGAGATGTTAGAGGAATATGGAAAACTAATCATGCAACGTGATGCGATTTCAATTACGCGGGCTCACTTTAACTAAATAGTAAGCAGACCATTGTTCTTTGGAACAATGGTTTTTTTTTGCGCTATTTTTA
>NZ_BCQF01000014.1 GCF_001544295.1 Enterococcus pseudoavium NBRC 100491 | reverse complement strand
ATACTTACTATGGAGAAAGTATATATTGGAGAGGGAAAAGGGTCGAAAAAGACGGTTCAAGCAATGTGCGGACTGAGCATATTCTTTTACATAGGATAGGGCTAAAAACAGCCAAAACAGATTGCCTACAGGGATTAAACGCTGATTATAATTACGGAAATCAGGCTACTTATGAAAAATGAAAGAATTTCTATTATTTTATTGTGGAAGAAAATTTTGATTGAAAGATTCAGTAAAAGGTAACGGAGACAGTTTTGAAACGAGTCGCCACTCAATCAAAATGATCAGAAAAAAATTTGATTATGATCGAAGCGTGGTGTCACTTTTTGATCATAAAATCCGATTTTTTCAGCTGACTTTGTGAAAATTACTTACAATTATTACTGACTGTGCTATCATAAATATAGGAATATTCGAGAGGAAGTCGCTTCTGAAGTTTGTGAAAAAGTTATTTCAAAGGGAAAAATACTCTTCAAATTAAAGCAAAAATCACGGGTTGTTTCTTTTTTCACTCAAACCATATGATGGAGTTAGAATAACTATTTAAAGTAAGAAAATAAACCTAAAAAGATAATCAGATACACCGTTTAATTGATTTGGAAGGAGGCTTGTCGATGGATACAATAACAAAAGCGATCGCAAAGTTCAAAGGGGGCGTCAAGATTCCTTACAAAAAAAACACGGCAGAAAATGAAAGCGTTTTTATGGAGCCGCCGAAAATTGTGATGATTCCCATGCAACAACATATTGGCGCTGTGTGTGTACCTACAGTGAAAAAAGGCGACATTGTTACAGTCGGGCAAGTGATCGGTGATTCAGCGGACTTTGTCTCGGCACCGATTCATGCGTCGGTTTCCGGTAAAGTTAAAGGTATTAAGCCGCTATTAATGGCTAATGGAAAGACTTGCGATGCGATTCATATTGCCAGTGATGGTTTACCGGTAGAATTTCCTGAGGCGCGTCCGGTTGAGATTCACTCTAAAGAGGACCTGTTAACAGCGGCTCGTACTAGTGGGCTCGTCGGGATCGGTGGAGCGGGCTTTCCCATGCACGTGAAACTACAAGTTAAAGAGGAAACGCCGATTGATACGTTAGTCATTAACGGAGCAGAGTGTGAACCTTATATTACTTCAGATTATCGTGAAAGCTTGGAATACCCTGAGCGGATTATTGCCGGGATGCAAGTAATTATGAAATATTTACAGATCCCTCATGGAATCGTCGGAATCGAAAGCAATAAACCGAAAGGGTTGCATATTTTGCGTCAGCGCTTGAATGAACTGGCTGACGAAGATCCTAAGATCGATGTGATGGAGATTCCGTCTTTGTATCCGCAAGGAGCAGAAAAAATGTTGGTCTACGCGACGACTGGGCGCAAGATCCCCCCAGGAAAGTTGCCGTCGGAAGTTGGTTGTCTAATCATGAATATTTCGACGATTTCATTGTTTCAGCGTTACTTAGAGACTGGGAGGCCATTGACGCATAAACGGGTGACCGTTGATGGAAATGTTGCAGAACCTAAAAATGTTGTTGTACCAATCGGTACTTCCATCGGAGAAGTGATCGATTTTTGTGGCGGCTTGCGGAGTGAACCAAGCAAAGTGGTTTTAGGTGGTCCGATGATGGGGATTTCGCAATATGCTCTGGAGTTGCCGATCACTAAACAAACCAATGCAATCACGATCTTATCAGAAGCTCAGCATCTGCCGGAGGAATCACCTTGCATTCGGTGCGGTCGCTGTGTGGAAGCATGTCCGATGTTGTTACTGCCGGTTCAGATTGAACGGTGTACGCGAAATCAAGATGTCGCTGGCTTAAAGCGCTTAAATGTCTCGGCTTGTATGGAATGTGGTTGCTGTGCCTATGTCTGCCCAGCTGGTCGTCGTTTGGTGCAATCCATGAAACAAGCCAAATTGTTAGTAAGGGAGGTAGTTAAATGAATAAACTACCGGTTTCAATCTCCCCCCATTTGCACAGTGGACGCAGCAGTCAGAGCATCATGCTGGATGTGATCATCGCCTTGATTCCGGCAATGATCGCTGCTACTATTATTTTTGGTTTTCGCGCACTTCTATTAATTATTGTAACAGTAGCGGCCTGCGTCTTCAGCGAGTATGTGACGAGAAAAATCTTAAAACGGCAGGATACACTTTACAATCTGACCGCAGTAGTTACTGGAATTCTCTTGGCGTTGAATCTCCCAGTGACGCTACCGTTTTGGATGGCGGCGTTAGGTGGTGTGATCGCCATTGTGATCGTGAAGGAATTTTTTGGCGGCGTGGGACAAAATTTTGTCAATCCGGCCATTACCGCTCGAATCGTCTTGATGATGTCCTTTGCTTCCCAGATGAGCACTTGGCAGCCACCATTGAATTATTATATGTTTCGACCAGATGTGATCTCATCGGCAACTTATTTTTCCGCTGCTCAAAATGGTCAAAAGATTCCATCCTTAGTGGATATGTTTTTGGGGATTCGAGCGGGTAGCTTAGGTGAGACGTGTGCTTTCGCTTTACTGCTTGGCGGGCTTTATTTAGTTGTACGAAAAGTGATTTCACCAATCATTCCCCTCTTTTTTATCGGGACAGTCGTAGTGTTGTCTACTTTGCTAGGCGGTGATCCGCTGTATCAAATGATGTCAGGTGGCTTGCTATTAGGAGCGATATTCATGGCGACTGATTATACGACTTCACCGGTCACTAAAAAGGGGAAAATCATTTTTGCCATCGGCTGTGGAATCATAACCGTCTTGATTCGTTTCTTTGCTGCTTTACCAGAAGGGGTTTCTTACGCCATTCTACTAATGAATATTCTAGTGCCGCATATCGAGCGTTTGACGATTCCGAAAGTTTTTGGTGAGGAGGCGAAGCTAAAATGAAACATTCGAAAGTGATCATCACCGATGCGCTCTGTCTGTTTATTATCTGTTTAGTGATCACCTTTGCAGTGGCAGGAACTCGGGCGGTATTTAAAGACCGAATCGCCAAACAAGAATGGGATCAAACGCGCAGTGTGATGAGCCAGCTGATCCAGGCGGATGACTTTCAGGAAATCACCGTATCAGCTGGAAATCAAGGCTACAAGGCTATTGATGAAACCGGTGATACACTGGGCTATCTCTTTGTGACTAAGGCCTATGGTTACGGTAGCGATGTGAGTGTGATGAGCGCTATCAAAGAGGGAAAAGTTGTTGGAATGGATGTGCTGGACGCTTCAAATGAAACCCCCGGTCTTGGCCAAAATGTGACGAAAAAAGCTTTTACGAAACAATTCAACGGTCAAGATGCGACCCTTGAAGTAGTTAAAAATGATCCAACCAATAAAAATCAAGTCGAAGCAGTTACCGGGGCAACCAAGTCCTCTAATGCAGTAGCTGCCTCAGTCAAAGAAGCGCTAGTTCTTTTTGAGCAAGTCGCTAAATCAGAGAAATAGGGAGGGAGCGGAATGGAAAAAGAAAAAGCGAGCGCTATTTTTACGAAAGGCATCCTTACTGAAAATCCAGTGCTGCGATTGATGTTGGGGACTTGTCCTACGTTGGCGGTCACTACTTCAGCAATCAATGGATTGGGCATGGGCATCGCTGCGACGGTGGTTCTGTTAGGTTCCAATGTCATGATCTCCTTGTTGCGGAAGGTGATTCCCGATCGCGTCAGGATCCCAGCCTATATCACGATTATCGCAGGTTTCGTGACGGTCGTGCAGTTAATCGTAAAAGCATTGGCCCCGGCCCTTGATGCGACGCTCGGGATTTATTTACCTTTAATCGTAGTGAATTGTATCATTCTTGGCCGTGCAGAAGCTTATGCTAAAAATCATTCGGTGTTTCATTCGGCCTTAGATGGTTTAGGCATGGGTGTTGGCTTTACAGCAACCTTGCTTTGTATGGGGGGGATTCGTGAATTATTAGGCAGTGGCACTTTTTTAGGTTTCCCGATTACGGCGGGCGTTGTTCCACCGATGACGATTATGCTCTTACCCCCAGGAGGCTTTTTCGTTTTCGGAATACTGGTGATGGCAGCGAATAAACTGAGTGATCGAAAAACGGGCGAGCTAGATTGTACGGCTTGTCCGATTGCCGAAGCCTGTACAGTTGTTTGTGACGAAAAGGCAGGTGAGGGATAATGCAAATGTTTGTGACGATTTTAGTAGCAGGGATTTTGACGGATAACTTTGTTTTATCTCAATTTTTAGGGATTTGCCCGTTTTTAGGTGTATCCAAAAAATTGGATACAGCCGTCGGAATGTCCTTAGCAGTGACTTTTGTAATGGTTTTAGCGACCTTGGTGACGTATCCGATTTATGCATTCTTATTGGTTCCATTAGGTTTGGATTATTTACAGACGATTGTTTTCATTTTAACGATTGCAGCGTTGGTTCAGTTAGTCGAGGTTGTCATGAAACGGTATATGACGCCTCTATATAATGCATTAGGTATTTACTTGCCCTTGATCACTACTAATTGTGCAGTTTTAGGAGTGACCATCTTGAACTTTTCAAAAAATTACAGCTATGGGCAGTCGCTAGTCAATTCATTTGCGGCAGGTGTCGGCTTTTTATTAGCTATGGTAATTTTCGCCGGTGTGCGCGGTCGACTAGAAGGAAATGATATTCCAGAATCATTGCAAGGTCTGCCAATCACATTGGTGGCGGCAGCGATTGTTTCATTATCGTTTTTAGGATTTGCCGGGTTAGCAGAAGGATTATTCCAGTAAGGGGGCGTAAAAATGACAGAAATCATGATACCTATCGCCATTGTTGGTGGAATGGGATTGATCGCAGGTGTCATTCTTTCCCTTGCGACCATTATTTTTCATAAACCGGTAGATGAAAAGGAAGAGAAATTGCGCTCAGCTTTGCCAGGGATCAATTGCGGGGCTTGCGGTTTTTCCGGTTGCGATGGCTATGCCAAAGCGATGGCGCAAGGTACTGCCGGAGCAACCAATTGTACACCCGGCGGACCGACCACTCGCCAAGCTTTGTCAGAAATATTAGGGGTAGAGGTCGGTGAAATCGAAAAAGTCGCGGCTTTTGTCCGTTGCAACGGGACTTGTGAGCACACCAACAGCAAGATGGACTATGCTGGGACCACAACTTGCTACGGAGCCAATCAAATCTTTGGTGGTCAGCAGGAATGTCTTTTTGGTTGTATGGGCTATGGGGATTGTCAAGCCGTCTGTGAGTACGATGCTATCCAGATCGTCGATGGTATCGCCAAGATCAATCCGGCTAAATGTGTCGGATGCTTGAAATGCCTTGCCGCTTGTCCGAAAAATTTGATTAAGATGTTGCCGGCAGAAAATACCTCGATCGTCGCCTGTTCGAATCAGGACAAAGGCGGCGGTGTTCGCAAAATCTGTGATGTGGGCTGCATTACCTGCAAACGTTGTGTAAAAACGTGTCCGGAAAAAGCAATCAAGATCGAAAATAATGTCGCAGTGATTGATCCAGAACGGTGTATCAACTGTGGTGAATGCGTGGAAATTTGTCCACAAAACTGTATCTTACAAATGCCGGTAAAGGAAAAAATGCCTAGTTGATCGTAAAGAAAATTCTTTAAAAAAGAAGACGTTGAAGCTCTAAATATACAGAATTATCTGGACTGTGATTATCAAATCGCTGAAACTGGTGGTTTGGATCTAGTCGGGGGTGATGACGGTCATTTTTGAGAAAATTTACTGAAGTTTAGATCATTGATTAGGGTGTGCATCGGAGGAGCGATTGAATTAGGCAATGAAATGGTGAAAAGAAAGCTCAGATTATCAATAGGCTTTGGAAGGGCCAATCACAGAAGATATATCTGCTACTATTTTACGCTGGCAGCCAAGCAAACAGTCATCTTAGACCGTAAAGTGGGTAGCCAATTAGTATAAAATCAATCCTGGTAACTGTAAATGGTTTCCGGGATTTTTTGGTTGTTCTGTTGGTCGCTACAAGTATCAATGTTCTCAATTAAATCTTGCTTATGGTTAGTTTCTCAAAAAAGCAAGAAATGTTTCAATTTATTGCTATCTGGAAGTTAGTGAGCCGCTGTGGTTAGAAAGGTATAACCGAGCATGCTAATTTTATTAGAGAATAAAAGCAACAATTTTCTTATTTGTCGGATCACTGAAAAAAGCATCAAATTTCCGATATTTTTTCAGTCTTTTGACGGATGTTTTCTTTTGCGGTCTTTTATAAAATAGGCATAGAGAGGAAGAACGCCATGAAAGTTTTGTTTGTTTTTGATGACCAGCAGTACTCCAGTTTTTTTGTCTATGATTTAACTAGCGGCGTGAATAGTTTGTTGCGTGTTGCCCCCGAGATCAGAATCAGAAAATTGACTTTAGGAGAACTTTATACGCAAGTGCCCATCGAAAAATTTTTAGACTATTTTTCGCTGGCCTTTTCTATAGAAGTAAAAAAGTATTTGATTCTAAAAAAGGCAGATAGTTTGTTGGGGGTTAAAGAGGCGGGTTTAGAAGCGGACGGGAGAATGCCCCTGACGATTTACAAGGATTTTACGGCTTTGAAAAATGGCCAGCATTTTACTAAAGGGGAGCACCGCTTGACCTTGGCGGAAATCGATGCCTATATTAGTTACCAGATTGATCAGGATGGTCGCATCGATGTCTTTGAACGGCAGGAAGATCTTATTCGCTTAATGAAACGCAAAACGGTACGGCCGAGTCTAGCTTCGATCACGAATAATTATGGAACGGTCAAGGAGTATTCCGGCAGTAATCTCAACTTGAAGGATATGCTGAAGTTGGGGACGGGCTATTTAGCCAAAGGAAATGATCGAATGAATAAAATCAACGTGCCTGAAGCCGGAAGTTTTACTTTGCAAGGGAGCTTTCCTTATCAATTTGGGGCAGTTGATTGGACACAAAACTGTTTAAAACTGCGGTCGGATTTGCTTTGATCAAAAGTTATACACAGTATTACTTAAAAAGTGGGTTTTGTAGGTGGATTTAGCCGCTTACAATCAGACAAATCCCGTTGGATCAGCTTTTTTTAGCGTTTCACAACTGGGAAACTTTTAAAAAAAAACGCTGTCGAGGGCTTGACTTTCCTAATAAGCGTTTGGCTATCAGAAGTAAAAATCGCTATGGTAAACTTGTAATAAGATTTTTTTAACATGAAAAAAAGGTGTTAATTAGCAAATGCAGGACAAGGAGGAAAAATGATGATTTGGACATTAATTGTTGGCGCTGTAATTGGTGCGATCGGTGGGGGGCTTTCTGGCCGTGGAAAACAGATGGGCTGTATTTTTAATATTATTGCAGGATTGGTTGGCTCGTATGTTGGTCAAGCTGTTTTTGGTCATTGGGGACCACATCTAGCGGGCATGGCCTTGGTACCATCGATTTTAGGTGCGGTGATAGTTGTTGCGGTCGTTTCCTTTTTCACGGGCCGACGATAAGAGGAAAAACAGGTGTGACAAGATGTTTGTCACACTTGTTTTTTGTTTGAGGAAGGATTGCTTAAAGTCTTTTAGTTTTTCTAATCGTGTTCGTTCTGCTTTTTCCAACAATTTGTTATAATAGACAATGGGTGATAAGAATGATAAATCGAATCGAAAAATTACGAGCATTAATGAAAAAAGAGGTAATCGATGGCTATTTAGTGACTAGTTCAGCAAACTTACGTTATTTGACGAATTTTACGGGAACAGCAGGCATGGCTTTCATTACATTGGATCAAGCGTTCTTTATTACTGATTTTCGCTATACCGAACAAGCTAGTGAACAAGTACAGGGTATGACGATCTTGCAGCATCAAGGGGATATCGTCGGTGAAATAATCAAACTGATGGACAAGGAAAGTGTCAATGTCTTAGGTTTTGAGGATGCCTTTATGACCTATGCGGAGTATTCAATCTTTGAAGAAGTGATTGATGCTGAATTGGCGCCAGCCAGCGGCTTGATTGAAAAGTTGCGGGAACAAAAAGATGAAGGTGAAATCGCAATCATCCAAAAAGCTTGCGCGATCGCAGATGAAGGCTTTGAGCATGTGTTAAAAATGATTCGTCCGGGCATGACCGAGATCGAAGTAGCCAATCAACTGGATTTCTTTATGCGTTCACTAGGTGCAACGGGCACCTCATTTGACACGATCGTAGCTAGCGGGGCGCGTTCAGCGCTGCCGCATGGTGTGGCGAGTGAAAAAATGATTGAACAGGGAGAGTTGATTACCCTCGATTTTGGGTGTGTTTATCAAGGCTATGTTTCGGATATTACCCGCACCTTTGCGATTGGTGATCCGGGTCAGCAGTTGAAGGATATCTATCAGATCGTTTTAGCCGCACAGCAGAAAGTGCTTGAGGTAGCTCAAGCAGGTGTGACGGGTACGCAGTTAGATGCCGTGGCGCGGGACTTGATTACTGAGGCCGGTTATGGGGAAGCCTTTGGGCATTCAACAGGTCACGGAATCGGTTTAGAGATTCATGAAGGGCCGAATGTCAGCCGTTCAAATGAAGTGCGGTTGATGACTGGCAACGTCATTACGGATGAGCCGGGAATTTATTTAGCTGGTTTAGGTGGCGTTCGAATTGAAGATGACTTGGTGATTTTAGCAGAAGGTAATCGGGTATTGACTCATTCACCAAAAGAATTGATCATTTTATAGCCGTGAGTAGTGGTAGCGTAAGTAAACAAGAAATGATAAACTAGAACCAAATCTGAAAAGATCGGACAGTCACTTTGGCGATCACTTTTTAACTGAGTTTGTATGATTTAGGCGAAGTGGTGGACCATGTGAAAGTCGAACTCATTTTTTAATTAAAATGAATTCCTTAAAGTGAAGTAGGAGGAAGTATCATGATTTCAGTAAACGATTTTAAAACTGGCTTAACAATTGAAGTGGACGGAGGCATTTGGCGTGTAGTCGATTTCCAACACGTGAAGCCGGGAAAAGGTGCGGCCTTCGTTCGTTCAAAACTGAAAAACTTGCGGACTGGAGCGGTTCAAGAAAAGACGTTCCGAGCAGGAGAAAAAGTTGCGAAAGCCCAAATCGATAATAAAAAAATGCAATATCTTTATGATGACGGTGACAACTACGTCTTCATGGATATGCAAAGCTATGAACAAATCGAAATGCCGAAACAACAAGTGGCAGAAGAAATGCTGTATGTGTTAGAAAATACGGAATTGACCGTTATCATGTATGGTAATGAAGTTTTAGGTGTGGATCTACCGAATACAGTGATCCTTGAAGTAGCTGAAACCGAACCAAACATCAAAGGCGATACCTCATCCGGCGGTTCAAAACCAGCTGTGATGGAAACTGGCTTGACCGTCAACGTCCCGTTTTTCGTAAACCAAGGGGACAAACTGATCGTCAACACTCAAGATGGCAGTTACGTTTCACGAGCATAAAAGCAAGCAACGTATTTTTCTAGCGCTAGCAAAGAAAAAAAGTGTATAGTTGGATGATATACGGCATGAAGATCAGATTTATTTTTCTGAAGGAAAAATAAGTTCATTTGAAGGAATAAGGATGTCAGTCCAACTTTTTGCAGGATGCTAAACGTAAGAATGCAACGTATCTTTCTAGCGGTAGCTAAGAGAAAAAGTGTATAGTTGGATGATATACGGCATGAAGATCAGATTTATTTTTCTGAAGGAAAAATAAGTTCATTTGAAGGAATAAGGAGCGAGTAAGATGGCAGATGAAAAGAATTTAGTTTTAGGCGCAAGCCCAGAACTTGGCGAAATTATCATTGCACCAGAAGTAATCGAAGTAATCATCGGGATTGCAGCTTCCAAGGTTGACGGAGTCTACGGTATGCGTGGTTCTTTGACCAGTAATGTCACTGAATTGTTAGGTAAATCCGCTCATGGTAAGGGCGTTTACTTAAAAAATGACGAAGACGGCTTGAAAGTAGATATCTATTCTTACTTTGACTATGGCACTTCGGTGCCGAAAGTAGCGATGGCGATGCAAGACCGTGTGAAAGAACAAGTCTTGTTTATGACCGATGTTGCTTTGAGTGAGGTAAACATTCATGTTGTCGGTGTTGTTGCGGAAAAATTAGAACAACCAACCCTAGAAGAATTATTTAATGATGAAGAGGAAAATAATGAGTAAAGAATTATCACGTCATGAAATCCGCGAGAAAGCCTTACAGGCACTGTTTCCGCTAGATTTCAATCAAGAATTAACAAAAAAAGATGCCATCAACCATGCATTGAGTATTGATCAACAAGACTTTGTCAGCGAAGATGAGGAAGAATTTGTTCCGGTCTATCTTGATGAGTTGGTTGGCGGGGTGGTTGAACACCAAGCCGAACTAGATGAAATTATCCAAAAACATCTACGTTCTAACTGGTCGATTCAACGAATTGCCAAAATGGATTTGATTATCTTACGACTAGGAATCTATGAGATGTTATACAACACTCAAGTACCCAATCGCGTTGTTTTAAATGAAGCAATCGAACTAGCTAAAACTTTCAGCGATGACCAATCAAGAAAGTTCGTCAATGGAATCTTATCTAATGTAATGAAAGAGATCGATGAAGCTGGGGCAAATAGCTAATTTAGCTATTTTTCCCAGCTTTATTTAAACTATTTTGGAAGAAGCGGGGAATGAATGTGGCACAACTTATTAATGGTAAAGAATTAGCGGCCAAGCTGCAACAGGAAACGGCTGAACAAGTCAAAGAACTAGCAAAACAGGAGATTTATCCAGGGTTAGTTGTGTTACTCGTCGGTGAAAATCCGGCCAGTCAAATCTATGTTCGTAACAAAGAGCGGGCAGCAAAGAAAATCGGGATTCACTCTGAAGTAAAACATTACCCAGAAACAATCACAGAAGCTGAATTGATTAGTGAAATCGAGTACTTTAACAATTTCGATGAATTTCATGGAATTTTAGTCCAATTACCTTTACCAGAGCATATCAATGAAGAAAAGGTTCTATTGGCGATTAATCCGTTAAAGGATGTAGATGGATTTCACCCGATGAATATGGGACGCTTATTTGCGGGGATGCCTCATACCATTCCCTGCACACCTTATGGCATTATGAAAATGTTTGAAGCATATAACATTCCCTTAGCCGGCAAACAAGCAGTTGTAATTGGTCGCAGTAATATTGTTGGGAAACCAATGGCGATTTTATTATTAGGTGCCGATGCGACGGTTACATTAACTCACTCGAAAACTGAGGACTTGGCAGAAGTTGCCCGCAAAGCCGATATTTTAGTCGTGGCGATCGGTCGAGGACACTTTGTGACAAAAGAATTCATCAAACCTGGGGCAGTGGTAATCGATGTTGGAATGAATCGCAATGAAGCTGGGAAACTGATTGGTGATGTAAAATTTGATGAAGTTGAACCAATCGCCAGCTATATTACACCAGTTCCCGGTGGCGTAGGTCCCATGACGATCACCATGTTGATGCAGCAAACGGTAGAATGCTGTCAGCGGCAAGTATTGAATCACGAATAAGAGGTGTTTAAATGGCCCAAGAGTACTTGACTGTCAGTGCGTTAAACAAATATATTAAACGAAAATTCGATGTAGACCCCTATTTAGAGCGGGTCTATTTGACCGGAGAGATTTCCAACTTCCGGATGCGCCCTAACAACCATCAATATTTCAGTTTGAAAGATGAGCGCTCCAAAATCAGCGCCATCATGTTCAAAGGAGCCTTCCAAAAACTGAAATTTACGCCTAAAGAAGGCATGAAAGTCTTGGTCGTTGGCCGAGTGGCGCTATACGAAGCTAGTGGCAACTATCAAATCTATATCGATCATATGGAGCCAGATGGCGTTGGTGCGTTGTATCAAGCTTTAGCAGAATTGCGGGAGAAACTGGACAAAGAAGGGCTGTTTTCGCAACCGAAGAAAGCTTTGCCCCGTTATCCCAAACGAATCGCGGTCATTACTAGTCCTAGCGGGGCTGTTGTTCGCGATATTATCACGACGGTTGAGCGGCGCTACCCAATTGCCCAATTAGTTTTATTTCCAACCTTGGTACAAGGGGATAAAGCCGCCGCTGATATCGTTAAGAACATTAAAAAGGCCGAATCAATGGATTTTGATACTATGATCATTGGTCGTGGCGGTGGTTCGATTGAAGATCTCTGGCCCTTTAATGAAGAAATCGTTGCACGGGCGATTGCCGCGTCACCGATTCCGATTATTTCGTCTGTGGGTCATGAGACCGACACGACGATTGCCGATTTAGTTGCCGATGTCCGAGCGGCAACCCCGACGGCCGCTGCTGAACTTGCGGTACCTGTCTTATCCGAAGAAATTTTACGTCTCAAAGAAAAGCAAGCACGTTTAGAACAAGCTTTTATGAATCAGTTGCAACGAAAAAAGGAACGATTTGAACGGTTGCAGCAGTCTTATATTTTTAGGCAGCCGAATCGGCTTTATGAAGCTCAAAGTGTTCAGTTAGATCGTTTGACCCAACAACTTCAACAAAATATGCTGGTTTTAGTCAATCAGCGCGAACGGAAATTGATGCAAGCGATCAATCGTTTATCCCAAGCTAATCCGATCAATCGAGTGAAGCAAGCGCAACAGCAGATGGATTATTTGCAAGAGCGACTGCAGCAGCAAATGCAGGGATATTTGGAGAGTCAGCAAAGACGTCTTCAGCAGGCGATTATTTCCCTTGATTTATTGAGTCCGTTGAAAACGATGGGGCGAGGCTTCACTTATACGACGCAAAATGAGCACGTGGTTCGTTCGGTGAAGGAATTGCAGGAAAAAGAGTTGACGGTCCATTTTGTTGATGGGTCGATAAAAGCAGCAATTTTAGAAATAGAAGGAGAAAAATAATGGAAACTACAACTTTTGAAGAATCCATCGCTCAATTAGAAGCGATCGTGACCCAGTTAGAACGTGGCGATGTGCCTTTGGAAGAAGCTTTAACAGCGTTTCAAAAAGGGATGGAATTAAGCAAACACTGTCAAGATACGCTGACAAAGGCAGAAAAAACCTTAACCAAAGTGATGAGTGAAGACGAAGAAGTCCCATTTACGGGTGAGGGGGAAGCTTAATGTTACAGCAGCTTTCTGCTGAGGAGCTACCTAAAGTCGAAAGAGAAATGACGACCTTTATTGCTACGTGTACGACACATGAAGAATTAAAAAAAAGTATGCTTTACTCCCTAGAGGCAGGGGGAAAACGGATTCGCCCCTTGATCGTGTTAGCGACGGTTCAAGCTTTTCAAAAGCCGCTAACGCCCCCCGTTTACCAAACGGCAGGGGCTTTGGAAATGGTCCATACGTATTCCTTAATTCACGATGATCTGCCGGCGATGGATAATGATGACCTGCGGCGTGGAAAGCCTACGAATCACAAAATTTTTGGGGAAGCGTTAGCGATTTTGGCCGGGGATGGTCTTTTAACAGGTGCTTTCCAATTAATCAGTGAAACTACCTTAAACCCGGCTGAAACGGTCTTATTACTTCAGCTTTTAGCCAAAGCGGCTGGGGGTAGTGGCATGGTAGCCGGTCAGGCGGGAGATATGGCGGCGGAAAAGCAACACGTCTCATTGGAACAATTAAAGACGATTCATCGGGGGAAAACAGGAGCTCTATTGACTTATGCATTTATGGCGGGTGGAATTTTAGCCGATCAAACAGCTTACGTACTGGATCAACTTGAACAGTTAGGGGAACATGTCGGTTTGGCTTTTCAAATTCGTGACGATCTCTTAGATGTTATCGGGACGACCGAGGAATTAGGCAAGCAAGTTGGACAGGATGAAAAAGCAGCGAAAAGTACATATCCGGCATTGTTAGGTCTGGACGGTGCGCGCCAAGCGTTAAATGATGAACTGCAAAAAGCAGCAGCAATCGTGCAGCAATTAACCGAAGTCAGTGAATTCCAACCGCAAATTTTCACAGAATTGTTGGAACTTTTTGCGTTAAAATAGAATCGCCTGATTTTTAGCAGAATGAGCGAAGCAAAACTTAAAATGGATTACCTTAGAATTAGGAGAAGAGCATGAAAAAAGAACGTGTCGATGTGTTAGCTTTTAACCAAGGTCTTTTTGAAACACGAGAAAAGGCTAAACGCGGTGTGATGGCCGGGCTAGTTTACGATCAAAAAAATGAACGACTGGACAAACCTGGGGAGAAAATCCCGATTGAAACGCTTTTACAAGTCAAAGGCCAAAGTTTGGCGTATGTTTCGCGAGGCGGTTTGAAACTGGAGAAGGCTTTGCAGGAGTTCGACGTTGATATCAATCAAAAAATCTTACTAGATATCGGCTCATCGACTGGTGGTTTTACCGATGTAGCACTTCAAAATGGGGCAACAATGAGTTATGCCTTAGATGTTGGCTACAACCAGTTGGCATGGAAATTGCGCCAGGATGAGCGGGTCGTCGTCATGGAGCGAACCAATTTCCGCTATTCTAAATTAGAAGATTTTACACAAGGGCAGCCTGATTTTGCGACCATCGATGTCTCCTTCATCTCGTTAAAATTGATCCTCCCGCCACTTCATGAGATTCTGACAGCGGACGGCGATGTGGTGGCATTGATCAAGCCACAGTTTGAAGCAGGCAAAGAGTTCGTCGGAAAAAAAGGCATTATTAAAGATCCGAAAACGCATCTGATGGTATTGGAAGAGATTACTACTTTTGCGACGAGCCACGGCTTTGATGTTCAAGAGTTGACTTTTTCGCCTATCACTGGTGGAGAAGGGAATATTGAATTTTTAGCCCATTTGAAAAAAGTGCCTGAAACCGGGAGTCTAAATCCCAAAATCAATTTAGCCGACGTTGTAGCTGAGGCGCATCAGCAACTAGATAAATAATATTACAGGGAGAAAAGGCATGCGAAAACAAGAACGACATCGGATTATCACGCAATTATTAAGTGAGCATGATGTAAAAAAACAAGAAGATTTTGTAGCGATTCTGGCGCAACAAGGTGTCACAGTGACCCAAGCGACGATCTCACGGGATATCAAAGAGATGAAGCTTATTAAAGTGCCCGCTCAAAATGGTGGCTATCGTTATAGTGTGCCACAAAAAGAACAAGAAGATGTAAACGAAAAGTTAGCCGATCTGTTAAAAGAAGCCGTGGTATCGGTTGACCAGATGGAAAAGTTCATCAGTGTCAAGACGTTGCCTGGGAATGCATCGGCTTGTGCGAATTTGCTAGAAAAGCAGTTTGCTAAGAATTTGTTTGCGACCGTAAACGATGATGACAGTGTCCTGATGATTGCGCGAACCGAAGAAGAAGCCAAACAAATTCAGCAAGGAATTGCTGCTAAAAGTCAAAATAACTAACATAGCTAAAGGAGAATCTAAAATGTTGCAAGAATTGACCATTAAAAATTTTGCAATCATTTCTTCGTTGCATTTAAGTTTTACTGATGGGATGACTGCCTTAACGGGTGAGACTGGTGCGGGAAAGTCGATTATTATTGATGCGGTCAGTTTGCTGGCAGGCGCCCGTTCCTCCATTGAGTATATTCGCCAAGGTAGTGACAAATGTTTAGTCGAAGGGCTGTTTGATTTGCCGAAACAGGCAGATTTCCGAGTGCTGATGGAGGAATTAGGCATCGAAGTTGATGAAGCAGGACTAATCGTACAACGCGACTTAAACAGCTCGGGAAAAAGTATCTCAAGAGTCAATGGCAGGATTGTGACGTTAGCTAACTTACGGCGAATCGGACAATTTTTAGTTGATATTCAAGGCCAAAATGATCATCAAGAATTGATGCATCCGGAATCTCATTTGCGACTGTTAGATAGCTTCGGTGATGCAGCTTTTCAAACGGTTAAAGCCAAGTATCAAAAAGCTCACCAAGCCTATGTCGCTTTAGCGAATCAAGTCAAAAAATTCAAACAAAATGAACAATCTTTTGCCCAGCGAATCGATATGCTGACTTTTCAGCAAGAAGAGATTGGCAATGCCGAACTGGAGATAGGGGAAGAAGAAAAGTTGGCGGAAGAACGTGAAAAACTGACCAACTACCAAAAAATCGTCGATAGCCTGTCGTATAGTTATCAAGCGATGACGAACGAAGAGACGAATGCACTTGATGCAATCGGTTCGGCAAGTCAAGAACTGCAAACAATCGCTTCATTGGATCAGGACTATGAAAATATCTCAGATAATGTTCATAGTGCTTATTATCTATTGCAAGATGCAGTCAGTGAGATCGGTCGTCAGCTGGATCAGTTGGAGCTGGATGAAGAGCGCTTGGATTTAGTCAATGAGCGTTTGGAATTGATCCATCAGCTGAAGCGGAAATATGGTGATTCGATTGCAAGCATTTTGAATTACTATGATCAAATCAGCCAAGAGCTACTAGACTCTGATTTTTCGGGTGACAAATTGGAAAAGCTGGAAAAAGAGTTGGAAGTAAAAGCAGAGAAGCTGCAACAATTGGCAGAAAAATTGCAGAGCGCTCGAAGAAAAATGGCGCAAAAATTAGAAACAGCGATTCAACATGAGTTGAAAGATCTCTATATGGAAAATGCTCGTTTTGAAGTAAGGTTTAAAGAGATAAATTTTGCCGTAGATGGGATTGACGAGGTAGAATTTTATATCACAACCAATCCGGGAGAACCGTTGAAACCGTTAGTTAAAGTCGCTTCCGGTGGTGAAATTTCCCGTGTCATGTTGGCGTTGAAAACAATCTTTTCGAAAACGCAAGAGTTGACTAGTATTGTCTTTGATGAAGTGGATACGGGTGTGAGTGGTCGGGTCGCTCAAGCGATCGCAGATAAGATTTATCAGATCGGTCGAAATTCGCAAGCACTGTGTATTACCCATTTGCCACAGGTTGCGGCTCGAGCGGATCATCAACTATTTATCCGCAAAGAAGTGGTAGCTGGTCGAACGGTCACTAAAGTGGAAGAGTTAACGGAAAAGGCGCGGACAGAAGAAATCGCTCGCATGTTAGCAGGAACTGAAATTACCGATCTAACGGTGGAACACGCCAAAGAATTATTGCAATTAGCCAAAAAATAGCCGGAGCAGCTGCTCCGGCTATTTGCTTACATAATACTGATCAGACTACTCAAAACTAATGAACCAATTGTTAAAATTAACATAGCCCAAATAACAACCTTTGTAACCTTCGAAAATGTACTCGTGGATTTTTTGTTATTCATGGTGTCACCACCCTCGTTAAAAAGTCAAATTCATCATACTCCATTTCTCAACACTCCGCAATTCATCCGAAAAAACTTTTAAAAAATACTAAGAAATCTTTTTGCTACAATCTCGCGAATTCAATTGTTAAAACTTGCTAAAACCTTTATATTTTAAATGAAATGAAACACGAATGTAACGATTATGCAGTATAGTTGTGAGTAGTAGTTTGAAGAGGAAGGACTGTATTTGTTGGCATCATTTTCACCAATCTTATTGTTATGGTATATTTTCCCGATTATCGTCTTTTTAGGGTCTGATTACCTAGTAACAACATTTAAGTTAAAACAACGCTTCAATTTGAAAACACCGGATATTACGGTCCCGTTTTTAGTTGTGGGGATGCACGAAATATCTAAAAGTATCAGTTCATTTTCGATTCTGCCCTATTTTCTATTAACGATTCTTTTGCTGGGTATTGGTGTGGTTGTTTTTCAAGCGTATCGTTATCGCGAGATCATGTACGGCCGCTTCTTCAAAATGTTTTGGCGCCTGACGTTTTTACTGACGATTTTGATCTACTTTGTTTTGATTATCGCAAGCATTATTAATGCGTTATAATTCGAAAAAACTTTTTAAAAACTCCAAATTGTTTCCGTCTTTGTTGATAATTCAATATGGTTAAAATTGGTCAGCAAACTGTTATTTTTGTTTTTTACAAAGTGTGGTAGATTGTGGGGGATTGTGGTAGACTTATCTCATGTGGTGGTGAAAAGGGGTGGAGTCTAGATGTTCATGGGCGAATTTCAACATAATATTGATGCCAAGGGTCGTTTGATCGTGCCATCAAAATTACGTGAACAGTTAGGCGAGAAATTTGTTGTCACCCGCGGAATGGACGGCTGCTTATTTGGATATCCTTTAGCCGAATGGGAACAGCTAGAAACGAAGTTGAATGAGATGCCGCTTTCTAAGAAAGATGCACGAGCATTCGTCCGTTTTTTTTACTCCGCAGCCACTGAGTGCGAAATAGATAAACAGGGACGAATCAATATCCCACAGTCTTTACGCAGCCACGCGTCGCTTGAAAAAGAATGTGTCGTGATTGGGGTAGCCAATCGAATCGAAATTTGGGATCAAGGGCGTTGGAATGAATTTACAAATGAAACAGAAGCTAGTTTTGATGACATTGCTGAAACAATGGTCGATTTTGGATTTTAGAGAAGAGGATTATCAATGACAGACTTTCAACATACAACCGTTTTGCTTCGTGAGACAGTTGATGGTCTAGCAATCAAACCAAACGGTATCTATGTTGATTGTACACTGGGCGGAGCTGGTCACAGTGAGTATTTGCTCGGTCAATTAAACTCAGATGGACACCTTTATGCTTTTGATCAAGATCAAAAAGCAATCGATAATGCGAAGATTCGTTTAGCAAAATACGTGGCAAAAGGCCAAGTAACGTTTGTTAAGGCCAATTTTAGAGAACTTACCAAAGAATTACAGGCTTTAGGTGTGACCGAAGTCGATGGGATTCTCTATGATTTGGGTGTATCTTCTCCGCAACTGGATGAGGCAGAACGAGGGTTTAGCTATCATCAAAATGCACCATTAGATATGCGGATGGATCAAGAGGCCCCTTTAAGTGCTTATCAAGTGGTCAATGAATATTCTTACCATGAGTTAGTTAAGATTTTTTTCCGCTACGGCGAGGAGAAGTTTTCTAAACAAATCGCACGTCTGATCGAACGAAAACGTGCTGATAAACCGATTGAAACAACTGGTGAATTAGTTGATCTGATTAAAGAAGCGATTCCGGCTCCAGCACGACGTAAAGGCGGACACCCCGCTAAACGTGTGTTTCAAGCTATTCGAATTGCGGTGAATGATGAGTTAGGAGCAATCGAAAGTTCACTGGAACAAGCAATCGCTCTGTTAGCGGTTGAAGGCCGAGTCAGTGTGATTACCTTCCATTCATTAGAAGATCGTATCGTGAAAACGATGTTTAAAGAATTCAGTACACCAAAGGATCTGCCTCCGGGTTTGCCTGTGGTGCCAGAAGAATTTCAACCCGTTTTAAAATTAGTAAATCGTAAACCGATTATTCCTTCAGAAGAGGAATTAGATGAAAATAATCGTGCAAGAAGTGCAAAATTAAGGATCGCTGAGAAAGTGAAGAAAGGATCGTAGGCATGGCAGAATTGAAAAACAATCAACCGCTCTATTTTGAACCTCTGCAAGATGAAATTCATCAAACGCCAGATTCTTTCGAAGTCTTCGTTTCTCCTGGAGATCGCTTAAAGAAAATTACACGCCTAGAAAAATTCGCTGTATTGGCCTTCTTGACGATGTTGATTGGATTATCAATCGTGATGGTCAACTATCGTAACGAGATCAGTAAGACCCAAAATGAAATAACGAGTATTCAGACTGATATTGAAACAAAAGAAAAAACAGCAACACAGCTGCAGCAAGAAAAGAGCGAATTGTCTCGTTCTGATCGTTTGAAAGAAATTGCTGAGAAAGCTGGTCTTTCGATCAATGACGAGAATTTAAGGAAAGTGAAGTAAATGCGCTTTAAAAGGCTAAAAAGAAAAATTCGAAAAAAGAATTTAACTCCGATGAACAATCGCAAAAAAGTAGGCGTTATTTTGTTTGCTACGAGTATTGGATTGTTCTTTTTGTTTGCCATTCGGATGATTTATGTCGTGGCAGGCGGACATGTCGCAGGCACCTCGTTGGAAACTAAGACTGAAGAGCTTTATCGTGGTGGGCAGGTGATTAAAGCGAAACGTGGAACCATCTACGATCGCAATGGTGAAGTGATCGCTGAGGACGCGACGTCTTATGCAGTCTATGCGATTCTTTCTGAGAGCTATGTTTCTGGGAAGGAAAAGCTGTATGCTCAAGAGAAAAATTTTGATGAGTTAGCGGCAATCTTAAATAAATACTTAGGCATCTCAAAAAAATCTGCTTTGAAAACTTTGAATAGTGGGATCAATAGTGATGGCACTAGTAAGTATTATCAAGTTGAGTTTGGTAATAAAGGGAAAAATATCTCTGAAGAAACCAAACAAAATATAGAAGACGCCATGAAAAAAGCGAAAGTCAAGGGGCTGTATTTTTCCGAGCACACGGATCGAATGTATCCTAATGGAAACTTCGCTTCGCATTTTATCGGCTATGCACAACCAGATAAAAAGGAAGAACTTGCTGGAGTGATGGGTGTCGAAGCAGCCTATGACGATGTTTTAAAAGGTAAGAACGGAAAAGTTGTCTATCAGAAAGATGAAAATCAACGACCGATTCCAGGCAGTATCGCAGAAGAAAAGAAAGCCGTTGACGGTGAAGATATCTACACCACTTTAGATGCTGGTTTGCAGAGTTATTTAGAGACTTTACTGGACAAGGTCAACTCAGAAGCAAAACCAACGGAAATGACTGCGATGCTGATGCAGGCTAAAACTGGTGATATTTTAGCGATGTCACAGCGGCCGACTTTTAACCCTGAAACAAAAGAAGGGCTTGGCGGCGATAATTCTTGGCGGAACTTTTTGATTGAAGACACCTATGAACCAGGATCAACGATGAAGGTCTTTACGACTTCGGCTGCTGTGAATGAAGGAGTCTTTAACGAAAATGAAAGCTACCTGTCAGGTAAGATTCAAGTAGCCGATGCTACGATCAATGACTGGGACTTAGGTAAAAAAGGAATCTTGACGATGCGGCAGGCACTCTCTTGGTCAAGTAATGTGGGAATGGTCAAACTGGAAGAAAAACTGGGAGATCGTTGGCCGGAATATGTCAAACGTTTCGGGTTTGGTCAAAGCACGTACTCTGGATTGCCGGGTGAATCAAAAGGAACCTTGCCAACCAGCAATATCGTTGACCAAGCGATGAGTTCTTATGGTCAAGCAATTGGTGTAACAAATTTTCAAATGATGCGAGGCTTTACGGCGGTCGCTAATGATGGGAAAATGTTACAGCCCCATTACATCGAGAAAGTTTCTGATCCTAATACGAATAAGGAAATCATCACAAAACCAGAAGTTGTTGGTGAACCGATTACGGCTGAGACGGCCCAAAAAGTTCGTGAATATATGCGAGATACGGTTGAAAGCGAAAATTATGGCTCAGCATATGATCAATATAAAGTACCAGGCTATCATATTTCAGCTAAAACGGGGACAGCCCAAATTGCTGAAAATGGCCGCTATTTAACTGGAGATACTAACTATATCTATTCGATCGCGTTAATGATCCCTTCAGAAGATCCTGAGTATATTTTGTATTTAACGATGAAACAACCGCAGGAAAATGAAGCGGGGATTTTGGGTGAAATCGCCAATCCATTATTGAGTCGGGCGATGGAATTTCAAAACAATCAACCTGATTCTTCAGAGCAAGAAAGCTCTACGAAAGTAACGGTTGAGGATTACCGCAATCTTTCAACTGCTAAAGCGGCTGCCGATGCGAATAAGCGAGGCGTAACTGCGGTAGTAATTGGGGATGGTGATAAGGTCGTGAAACAATCTGCTAAGCCTGGCGAAAAAGTCATGGCTAATGAGCATCTGATCTTGTTAACGGACGGAAAGAAAGAAATGCCAGATGTACGGGGATGGTCAAAGGCGGATATCTTGAAATTAGCGAACTTGCTTGATATTGATGTCAGCTTTAAGGGAGAAGGCTACTGTACGAAACAAAATATCGCTCCTTATGCGGAAGTATCGAAGAAAAAATTAAAAATTACGTTAGGTTAGACTGGAGAGAAAAAAATGCAACCGGCACAACTATTTATCGCTTTTGCCAGTAGTTTTGCAATTACTGTCGCAAGCATGCCTTTTATAATTGGCTACTTTAGAATGAAAAAACAAGGACAAGAAATTCGGGATGAGGGTCCGAAATGGCACAACTCCAAAGCGGGGACCCCAACGATGGGGGGGCTAGGCTTTTTGGCCGCAGCGGTCATTACGTCACTTTGGTTCAGTCTTTGGACGCAAAAATTGACAACCTCGCTGATGATTTTAGTGTTTGTTTTGCTGCTGTATGGCATCATCGGTTTTTTAGATGATTTCATCAAATTGGCAAAAAAACAAAATGAAGGTTTGACGTCTCGTCAGAAGTTCATCGGACAAGTTGTGGTAGCTGTCATTTTCTATCTAGTTTATCGGCTGGAGGGCTATCCCAATACATTGAATTTCTTTGGCATTGATCTGCCGCTGAATATTCTTTATGGCTTGTTTGTGATTGTTTGGCTGGTTGGTTTTTCTAACGCAGTGAACTTAACAGATGGGATTGATGGACTTGTATCTGGTCTTGGAACGATCTCTTTTGCAACGTACGGTATTATCGCCTGGAATCAACAGCAGTATGAAGTGCTGATTGTTTGTCTGGCAGTGATGGGTGGCTTAGTCGGTTTCTTTCCATACAATAGGAAACCAGCAAAAATTTTCATGGGTGATGTCGGCTCATTGGCTTTAGGCGGCTTGTTAGCTGCCGTGTCGATTCTTCTACATCAAGAATGGACACTGCTGTTAGTCGGTTTAGTTTATATTTTTGAAACAGCTAGCGTGATTATTCAAGTCACTTCCTTTAAACTAACAGGAAAGCGTGTTTTTAAAATGTCGCCATTACACCATCATTTTGAAATGTCTGGCTGGTCGGAATGGAAAGTGGACACGGTCTTTTGGGCTGTTGGACTGCTGGCATCTATCGTTGTTTTATTGATCGTACTGTAGGAGATGACTAGAAAATGAAACAAATCAAAACGTATGAAAATGAAAAAGTATTAGTCTTAGGATTAGCAAAGAGTGGATTTAGTGCGGCCAAGTTATTAAATGACTTGGGCGCACTTGTTACGGTTAACGACGGAAAACCCTTTGAAGAAAATCCAGAAGCGCAAGGCTTGCTGGAACAAGGGATTCGAGTGATCACCGGTAGCCATCCCATTGAATTACTGGATGAAGACTTTTCTTTAATGGTAAAAAATCCAGGAATTCCCTATGACAACCCTTTAGTTAAAAAAGCAAAAAAACTACATATTCCAATCTTGACCGAAGTTGAGTTGGCCTACGAGGTTGCGGAATGTCCTATCGTCGGTATCACTGGAACAAATGGCAAGACGACAACAACGACCATGATCGGTCTGTTGTTGAATCAAGAACGAACAGCTGGCAAAGCTCACTTAGCTGGAAATATCGGTTTCCCGGCTAGCGAGGTCGCTGCCAAAGCTCATCCGGATGACGATATCGTGATGGAACTGTCGAGTTTCCAATTGATGGGAATTGAGAAGTTTAAACCACAGATTGCCGTAATTACGAATATCTATGAAGCCCACCTAGATTACCATAAGACCCGTGAAAACTATGTGGCAGCAAAATGGGCAATTCAAGAAAATATGACGGCTGATGATTATTTAGTTTTAAATTGGAATTCTGAGGAATTACAAGCGCTAAGTCCCCAAACACACGCTCAAGTTGTTCCTTTTTCAACAAAAGAACAGTTAGACAACGGTGCTTATTTGTTGGATGGAGGTCTTTATTATAAAGACGAAAAAATCATGGACGCGAATGAATTAGGTGTGCCAGGTGCTCATAATATTGAAAATGCCTTAGCTGCGATTGTTGTAGCAAAATTAAAGGGTGTCTCTAACAAGGGAATCAAAACAGCGTTGAGTAATTTCCATGGTGTTCCTCACCGAACTCAGTATGTGGATACGATCAATGGTCGGAAATTTTACAATGATTCGAAAGCTACCAATAGCTTGGCGACTGAAATGGCTTTAAGTGGCTTTGATAATGAGCATTTGATTTTATTAGCTGGGGGATTAGATCGCGGCAATGATTTCGATGAATTGATCCCGGCCTTTGAAGGCCTTAAAGCAATTATTTTATTTGGTGAAACGAAAGAAAAATTAGCTGAGGCGGCCGAACGTGCCGGCATTCAGAAGATTATCATGACTACAAACGTTGAAACGGCGGTACCATTGGCCTATGAACAAAGTGAAGCTGGCGACAATATTTTATTATCTCCGGCCAATGCTAGTTGGGATCAATACCCGAATTTTGAGATTCGCGGAGACAAATTTATGCTTGCTGTGAAGCAATTAGAAAAGTAGGGAAAAGAAATGAGAATACTGGTTACAGGCGGCGGCACCGGCGGACATATTTATCCAGCCCTAGCATTTATCCGCTACGTACAAAAAATCCAGCCGGATTCCGAATTTTTATATGTTGGAACGCATCGCGGATTAGAAAATAAAATTGTGCCTGAGACGGGCATCTCCTTTAAAACGATCAAGATCCAAGGCTTCAAACGGAAGCTGTCCTTTGACAATGTCAAGACCGTCCAATTATTCCTTGAGAGTATCAAACGCTCGAAAGAAATTTTACGAGAATTTAAGCCGGACGTTGTCATTGGTACTGGGGGCTATGTTTCTGGTTCGGTAGTTTATGCAGCAGCTCGGATGAAGATTCCGACGATTATTCATGAGCAGAATAGTGTACCAGGGATCACCAACAAATTCCTAAGTCGTTTTGCTGATCGGGTGGGTATTTGTTTTCCTGACGCTGCTCAGTATTTTCCAGCTAACAAAACAGTTCTGGTCGGAAATCCTAGAGCTCAGGAAGTAGTTACGAGTGGCAAATCAGACGTTTTGGAACAATACGGTTTAGTTTCAGAGGTACCCACGGTATTGATCTTTGGCGGGAGCCAAGGTGCACTGAAGATTAATCAAGCAGTGATTCAGGCCTTACCGAAGTTTTCACAAAAAGAATATCAAGTTTTATATGCTTCAGGGGATCGTTATTATAACGAAATATCTGAAAAATTTGATGTCAAAAAGATTAGTCATAATCTTTCCTTACAGCCTTATATCAACAACATGACGGATGTGATGGCCAATGTGGATCTATTGATTGGCCGTGCTGGTGCGACATCGATTGCGGAATTTACCGCATTAGGCTTGCCAGCGATTTTGATTCCTAGCCCTTACGTGACCAATGATCATCAGACAAAAAATGCTCAAAGTTTAGTCGCTGCCGGCGCTGTGGAGATGATTGCGGATGCTGATTTAACTGGGGATGCTTTAGTTGAATCGGTGGATGATATCATGAACGATCCTGAGAAAAGAAACAAAATGGCGCAAGCCTCACGTCAAGAAGGAATTCCCGATGCCGCTGAACGCTTATGGTCATTAGTGAACGAAATCGTCAAATAATTTTTGGAGGTGAGGGTCATTAGTCGTGAAGAGTTTCCAGAAGAAAAAAAGGAACAAGAAGAAAATCGTCAAGCGAAACAAGAAAATCTGACTCCTTGGCAATTAGCCAACATGGAATACTTGAAGCAAAAGGCGCTTGAAAATGCTGCAACACAACCCCAGCCAGATTCTCCTGAGGTATCAGCTGAAACAGCCGATACTAATGAACCTGCTGATGAAGAAGAAGTTGAAGAAGCTGTTGTTGAGGAAGAGCTAGAGGAAGAAGCAGGTTTTGAAGAACCGGCTGAAACTTCAAAAGGACCGAAAAACGGTTCTTTCTTGGAGCGGCTACCAAACATTAAGCATGAGCGTAACCGTCGTCTCGTACGAAGATCGTCCATATTGATTGCCTTATTTTCGATTCCTGCATTATTATTGTTATATTACATTTCACCATTAGGTAAATTAGGCGGAGTGAGTGTCACTGGTAATGAACGGATCTCAACGGAGGCAATAAAGAAGGAAATCGATTTCACTGTTGGCGATAATCTCTGGGGACAGTATTTTGAGCGAGCGGAGCATGTCAAAAATTTGAAGAAGCAAGAGCTACAAATCGAAGCAGTCGAAGTTCATATTGATGGCTTCAACCATTTTGAAGTGCAAGTCAAAGAATATCCGGAAGTTGCCTACATAGAAAGCAACGGCAAGTACTCACCGGTAATTTCGACTGGGGAGATCATTCCAATCGAAGTGGAGAAAAGTGATGGCAATTTGCCGATTTTAGAAAGCTTCACCGGACCCAAGAGAATTTTAAAAGTCGTAAAAGAATATGACAAACTGTCGGAAGAAGTTAAACAGGGGATTTCCCAAATTAAATATGCGCCAACTAGCGAGAACAAAGAATTGTTGGAAATTTTCATGAATGATGGAAATAAGGTCTTAGTAAGCATCGATGATCTTGGCAGTAAAATGAAATACTACCCACAAATTGTCAAAGAAATGAACGATAAAGAGTTCCAAGGTGTGGTGGATATGGAGGCGGGAATTTACAGCTATCCGTATCCGGAAGATTCCACTGCAGAACAGCCGGTTCAAAACTCGACAGATCAATCTGAAATGGCTGTTGGAAATGATTAAATTTATTACAAGAAAATGCTGAATCTTCTTTTTCATTCCACTAAAAATGTGTTAAAATTGAAGGCAGTGAATTACTTGCAAAAAATTATATTTCATGCTTAACAGTAAGTTAAAATAGTATATCTGAATAAAGCATTTATTTGAAAATAGGAGGGAATCCCATTCATGGCAAAAGCAGGAATGTATGTAGGCCTTGATATCGGGACAACATCGATAAAAGTTGTTGTTGCCGAATACATCGATAGCCAAATGAATATCATTGGTGTTGGAAACGCAAAATCAGAAGGAATCAACCGTGGGATTATCGTAGACATAGATAAAACAGTCCACGCGATTCAACGAGCAGTAAAACAGGCCGAGGAAAAAGCTGGGATTCAGATTAAAAGTGTTAGCGTCGGATTACCTGCCAACTTGTTAGAAGTTGAGCCTTGTCAAGGTATGATCGCTGTTAACAATGAGTCAAAAGAGATTGCGGATGAAGATGTTCGGAATGTTGCTTCCGCAGCAATGGTTCGTTCGGTTCCTCCTGAAAGACAAATTGTTGCCTTGTTACCACAAGAATTTACAGTAGATGGCTTTGAAGGTATCAAAGACCCGCGGGGAATGATCGGTGTTCGTCTTGAAATGTTCGGATTAGTCTTTACTGGACCTAAGACGATCATTCATAACATTACAAAATGTGTCGAAAAAGCTGGGTTGACGGTTGCTGAAACGGTGATTACTTCTTTAGCTTTAACCGAGTCTACTTTGTCAGATGGCGAAAAAGATTTTGGTACGATTGTTATCGATATGGGTGGCGGTCAAACAACGACAGCTGTTATGCATGACAAACAACTGAAGTTTACTCATGTAGACCAAGAAGGCGGCGAATTTGTCACAAAAGACATTTCGATTGTTTTGAACACTTCCTTTAATAATGCGGAAGCGTTGAAGATCAATTACGGCGATGCTTACCCAAGCCGAACATCTGCGGATGAAGAATTCCCCGTTGATGTGATTGGTAAAACCGATCCGGTCAAAGTCGATGAACGTTACTTGTCTGAAATCATTGAAGCACGTTTAGAACAAATCTTCCGTAAAGCTAAAGATGCTTTAGATGAGATCGAAGCTTTAGATCTGCCTGGTGGGATCGTGTTAACAGGCGGTGCGGCTAGTTTACCGGGAGTAGTTGATCTTGCGGAAGACATTTTTGGAACAACCGTGAAATTACATGTGCCAAACCAAATGGGTCTAAGAAATCCGGTCTTTACAAATGTGATCAGTATTGTGAACTACTCAGCTGAACTAAACGATGTTTATCATTTAGCTAAATCAGCTGTAACTGGTGAAAAAGTTTCCCTATCATCTTCACCACAAACTAGTGTAGTTTCTACAACGCCAGTTTATGATGACTATGAAGCAGCAAATGATTACGAAGAAGAAAGCAAACCAAAAAATGAAGAAAAAGTAACTGGGAAGATTAAAGATTTCTTCTCTAATATTTTTGACTAAGTAGGAGGAAAATGAACATGGAATTCTCAATAGATAACAATATTAACGAAGGTGCAGTTATTAAAGTTATCGGTGTCGGCGGCGGTGGTGGAAACGCTATTAACCGTATGATCGAAGAAAACGTTAAAGGCGTTGAATTCATCGCATCAAACACTGATGTCCAAGCTCTTAAAAATTCAAAAGCAGAAACAGTTATCCAATTAGGACCTAAATATACGCGGGGCTTAGGTGCTGGTTCACAACCTGAAGTTGGTCAAAAATCAGCAGAAGAAAGTGAACAAGCAATCCGTGACGCACTAGAAGGTGCAGATATGGTCTTCATCACAGCCGGCATGGGCGGCGGTACAGGTACTGGGGCTGCTCCAATTGTCGCAAAAATCGCCAAAGATCTAGGCGCTTTAACAGTCGGCGTCGTTACTCGGCCCTTCAGCTTTGAAGGACCAAAACGCGGACGTTTTGCCGCTGAAGGTATTTCATTATTAAAAGAAAATGTTGATACTTTATTGATCATCTCAAATAACCGTTTATTAGAAGTTGTTGACAAGAAGACTCCAATGCTTGAAGCGTTCCGTGAAGCGGACAATGTTTTGCGACAAGGGGTTCAAGGGATTTCTGATTTGATCACAGCTCCGGGCTACGTAAACTTAGACTTCGCTGACGTGAAGACTGTTATGGCAAACCAAGGAACTGCTTTGATGGGGATTGGTGTTGCTAGCGGTGAAGATCGTGTTGTTGAAGCAACGAAAAAGGCGATTTCTTCTCCATTATTAGAAACATCAATCGATGGAGCTGAACAAGTCTTATTAAATATCACAGGCGGCTTAGACATGACCTTGTTTGAAGCGCAAGATGCTTCTGACATTGTTTCTAATGCTGCAACTGGTGATGTAAACATTATCTTAGGTACATCAATCAACGAAGAATTAGGCGATGAAATTCGCGTGACAGTGATTGCGACAGGAATTGATCCAACAAAAAAGGAGCGTAAGGCTACACGTAACAGTCAGCGTGCTAGTCAAATCCAATCAGTTCCACAAAAGCAAAACTTAGATATCGAACCAGCAAGAAACAGCGAAAGCCAATCTGCTTTTGGTGAATGGGATATTCGGAAAGAAGAGAATATCCGCCCTAAAGTAGAAGAAACGCAATTTGAAAATATCGAAAAGAAAGAATTCGAGACATTTAATCGTGAAGAAGTAAAACCTGAAAAAGACGAAGAACTAGACACACCACCATTCTTTCGCCGTAGAAAATAAAAGGGGGAGAGCACATGATCGCTGAAAACTTGCATAGAATCGAGCAAGAGATTCAGGAGTCGTGTGCTCTTGTTTCACGTAACCCAGAGGATGTTACAATGGTTGCAGTAACCAAGAGTGTCGATTCCAAAACAGCAAATGAGCTTGTTGAATTAGGGGTAACTGATCTAGCTGAAAATCGAGTGGATAAACTACTAGAAAAGAAGCAGGATCTGGCCCAGCATCAACAAATCAAATGGCATCTTATTGGCAATTTACAGCGTCGCAAGGTAAAATTGATTATAAATGAAATTGATTACTTTCATGCGCTAGATAGTTTGCGCTTGGCTCAAGAGATTCAAAAACGAGCCAAACAGCAAATTGCTTGTTTTATTGAAGTAAATATTTCTGGTGAAGAATCAAAGCACGGTATAGCGCCGGCAGAACTTGATTTATTCATTAAGGAATTAGCAGCCTTAGATAAGATTAAAGTGATTGGCTTAATGACAATGGCTCCTTACGAGTCCAGTCAAGCGGAGATCCGGACGATTTTTTCTAGCTTGAAGCAGCTTCAAGAAGGTGTGAAAGAACAAAACTTGCAGTACGCACCCTGTACAGAGTTAAGTATGGGAATGAGCCAAGACTTCAAAACGGCAATTGAAGAAGGTGCTACTTTTGTTCGAATTGGCACGGCATTATTTAGGAAAGGTATAGGTAAAGTTAATGGGAATTAGTCTAGCAAAGATCACTGATTTTTTTGGTTTAGCTGATGATGAAGAGATGTATGGAGCGCCGGCACCTGCGCCCCAAAAGCAAGTTAGCCGCCCGCAAAGTGCAGCTAAAAAGGAACGTGTAGCCTCACGTCCAAGCTATCAAAAACAAGAGCGGCCAAAAGAAAAAGTTAGGGTAACTGAAAAAGTTCAGCCAGCTGCTGAACCTAAACCGAATCGACGTGCCGAAGCGGTTATGCAAAAAGCCGAAAGTGCACCGAGAAGAAGTGAAAAAGTTGTTTCAATGCCTAACAATACTAGTCGGGCACAGCGCTTAGCACCTAAAATGGAAGAACGTAAAAAAGATCGTATTTCAGTCGTGGAGCCTCGGGCTTATAATGAAGCGATGACTATCGCTAAGCGTGTGGGTCAGGGTGAAGTGGTTTTAATCAACTTTCAATCTCTAGATGAAATGAAGGCCCGGCGCGTGGTTGATTTCTTGACTGGAGCAGTCTTTATGATCGATGGAGATATCAAACGTGTCGGAAATGAAATGTTTTTATGTACGCCAACAAATGTTGAAATTAGCAGTTCGAGCTTGAGTTCGATGGTTGATGACGATATTTATGGATTAGAAATGTAAAGGGGTCGCTTATTTGAATTTGCTGATTACACTTTTTAATGTTTTAAATCGACTAGTTTATCTTTATACGATACTGTTAGTCGTTTACGCGTTGATGTCATGGTTTCCAGGAGCCTATCAATCAAAATTCGGCCAGTTTTTAGGTCGGATTTGTGAGCCATTTCTTGATTTGTTTCGACGTTTGCCTTTGCAATTTGGCGGAATCGATTTTTCAATTATGGCCGCGATCTTAGCGTTGAATATTGCGATGGAGGTTTTACAAAAGATTCTGATTTCAATTATTTATTAAGGAGGTGGCAAGATGAATGCGAATGTCTATCAACATTTTAGACCGGAAGAGCATCCATTTGTTGACAGTGTTGGCGATTGGTTAGAACAAGTTGAAAGCCAGTACGCTCCTTATTTGACGAATTTTTTAGATCCTCGCCAAGCATATATTCTGGAGACTTTGATTCGCGAGAACAGTGAATTGAAGTTTTCATTTTACGGCGGTTATGAAGATGCGGAACGTTGTCGTTGCATGATTTACCCAGAGTATTATGAACCGCAAATTGATGACTTTGAACTAGTGATGATTGAAATCAAATATCCGCAAAAATTTACTGAGCTTTCTCATGGTAAGATTTTAGGCACACTGATGAGTGCGGGAATTAAGCGTGATTATTTCGGTGATATTATTTCGGATGGAACTCGTTGGCAGATCTTTTTAGCGAAAGAATCGGCTAATTACATCGTTGGTCAAGTCAACAAAATCGGTCGCGTGACGGTCCATTTAGAAGAGCGTCCTTATACGGAGATCATTGTTCCAAAGGACAGTTGGGCTGAGGAAAGCACGACAGCAACCTCGCTGCGTTTGGACGCGATCATTTCAACGGTTTATAATATTTCGCGGCAACGTTCAAAACAATTAGTCGAAGCTGGAAAAGTGAAAGTCAATTGGTCGGTCAATGAACGACCAGACTATTTACTTGATTTGCTAGATGTGGTTTCTGTTCGGGGATTTGGTCGTATCCAAATCCAAGGATTAGAGGGGAAAACCAAGAAAGAGAAATTCCGTTTACGTTTAGGCGTTTTACGAAAATAAATTGATGAGGTGAACACAAAATGGCATTAACTCCATTAGATATCCAAAATAAAAGTTTTTCCACCAAAATGCGTGGTTATAATCAAGATGAGGTCGATGACTTCTTAGATATGATCGTTCGTGATTATGAAGATAGCATCGCGAAAAATCGTGAATTAGAAAAAGCCTTGAAACATTCAGAAGAAAAATTGGAATACTTCAATGAATTGAAGGAAGCCTTGAACCAATCAATCGTAGTGGCTCAAGATACTGCTGACAAAGTGAAATCTTCTGCCAGCAAAGAATCAGAAGTAATTGTTACTTCTGCTCAAAATCGTGCGGATGAATTGGTATCAAACGCAATGCAAAAAGCCAATTTATTAACGACGACGGCTGAAGATAAAGCTAAAGAAATCTTAACCGATGCAACGGCGCAAGCGCGTCAATTAGCTGCCGAAACCAATGATTTGAAGAAAAAAACGCGGGTCTTCCATCAACAATTACTCTTGTTGTTAGAAACCCAAATCGATCAAGCCCGCAGTGGTGATTGGGATGAAATTTTAAAACCAATGTCAGCCTATGTTGGTGACGGTCATGAAGTTTTAAAAGAAGTTTTATCCAATGAACTTGACAACGATACTGAGATTGCAGTAGACTCAGATGAACCAATCGTTGAGAACGTGTCACAAGATGATCTTGGATTAACGATTGATATTCCTGAATTAATCAAAACAGACGAAGACTAAGCCATCTAGAACAGAAAAGCTGATTAGATTCTTTTAGCGAGCCGATGACAGTGGAAGTTCGGCAGACCCTCTAATTGGAAAGATCCTCTAGAGCTTTCGATTGTGAATTGACAGTAGCAAGCGACGACTCATCTCGTTACCGATGACTAGAGGAAACAACAAGTTTCAAATTTTGGGTGGTACCACGACAAGCTCGTCCCTTTGCGGATGAGCTTGTTTTTTTGTGGCTTCCAAAAGTCGAGGAAGCTACGTCTTGAAAGGTTTGTTAAAAAGCAGACCATTTTTAATAGTTCCACCCTTAGTAATAATTGATAAAAACAAAGGAGACGATCAATAATGAAGACCAAAGAAACCCTGCAACTAGGGAAAACCGGCTTCCCAATGCGCGGTAATTTACCGAATCGTGAAGGTCAATGGCAAAAAGAATGGGAAGAAAATAAAGTTTACGAGAAGCGCCAAAAATTGAATGAAGGCAAACCAAGCTTCGTTTTACACGATGGACCGCCTTATGCTAATGGGAATATCCATATCGGCCATGCCTTGAATAAAATTAGTAAAGACATTATCGTGCGTTCAAAATCAATGTCTGGTTTCCGTGCTCCCTATGTTCCTGGTTGGGATACGCATGGTTTGCCAATCGAACAAGTTTTGGCGAATAAAGGGATTAAACGGAAAGAAATGTCGATGTCGGAATACCGTAAAAAATGTGAAGAGTATGCCTTGTCGCAAGTTGATAAACAGCGAGAAGACTTTAAACGTCTAGGGGTTGCTGGCGAATGGGACAATCCGTATATCACGTTAACACCGGATTACGAAGCAGCTGAAATTCGGGTCTTCGGAAAGATGGCTGAAAATGGCTACATCTACAAAGGCTTAAAACCAATTTATTGGTCACCATCAAGCGAGTCTTCATTAGCTGAGGCCGAAGTGGAATATAAAGATGTCAAATCGGCTTCAATTTATGTGGCTTTCAAAGTTAAAGACGGCAAAGGGATTTTAGATAACGATACATCATTTATTATCTGGACAACGACACCGTGGACGTTGCCTGCAAACCAAGGGATCTCAGCAAACCCGGCTTATACTTACGCCGTAGTCGAAGAAGCTGGCAAAAAATATGTGATCGCGAAGGATTTATTAGAAACTGTCGCTAAAGAATTAGACTGGCAAGATCCTCAGATCATTAAAGAAGTTCCAGGAAAAGATTTGGAATATATGACGGCGCAACATCCGTTTTATGACCGTGAATCATTAGTTATCCTAGGCGATCATGTCACTTTAGATGCCGGAACTGGTTTAGTGCATACGGCGCCTGGACACGGGGAAGATGACTACTTTGCCTGGAAGAAATACCGGAATGATATTATTTCACCAGTCGATGATCGTGGGGTTATGACTGCCGATGCGCCTGGTTTTGAAGGGGTCTTTTACGATAAAGTCAATCCAATGGTAACTGAATTGTTAGAGAAAAATGGGGCATTATTGAAATTGGATTTCTTCACCCATAGTTACCCGCATGACTGGCGAACGAAAAAACCAATCATCTATCGAGCAACACCGCAATGGTTTGCTTCAATCGATAAATTCCGTCAAGATATCTTAGACGAAATCGAAAAAGTTGATTGGATCATCCCTTGGGGCAAAACCCGTTTGTATAATATGATCCGGGATCGCGGTGACTGGGTGATCTCTCGTCAACGTGCGTGGGGCGTGCCGCTACCGATCTTCTATGGGGAAGATGGAGAAGCAATCATCACACCTGAAACGACTGAACATGTGGCACAATTATTTGCTGAACATGGTTCCAATATTTGGTTTGAACGTGAAGCGAAAGACTTGTTACCTGAAGGCTTTACTCATCCAAGTTCACCAAATGGCCAATTTACGAAAGAAACAGATATTATGGATGTGTGGTTCGACTCAGGTTCTTCTCATGAAGCAGTCCTACGTCAACGGGAAAATCTAACGTTCCCAGCAGATATGTATTTGGAAGGTTCCGATCAATATCGTGGATGGTTCAACTCAAGTATTACGACAAGTGTCGCGATCAACGGGGTGGCTCCTTATAAATCCGTTCTTTCGCAAGGCTTTACTCTAGATGGTGAAGGCCGTAAGATGAGTAAATCTTTAGGTAACACGATCGTGCCAGGAAAAGTCATCAATCAAATGGGCGCGGATATCTTACGTCTGTGGGTCAGCAGTGTGGACTATGAAGCCGATGTTCGCGTATCAATGGATATTTTGAATCAAGTTTCCGAAGTTTATCGTAAAATTCGGAACACAATGCGTTTCTTGTTAGCCAATACGACTGATTTTGAACCAAGCCAACATACAGTGGCTTATGCTGAATTACGTTCGGTGGATAAATATATGTTGGTTCGTTTGAATGAAGTGATCAAAACAATTCGTGAAGAGGGATATGAAAAATACGATTTCACCCAAATCTACAAAACAGTGGTGAACTTCCTAACGGTTGATTTGTCTTCTTTCTATCTTGATTTTGCTAAAGATGTCGTCTATATCCAAGCCGAAGATAGTTATGAACGTCGCTGCATGCAAACGGTCTTCTATCAAGCAGCTGTTGCATTAACTAAATTATTGACACCAATCATCCCGCATACGACAGAAGAAATCTGGACGTATTTGAAGGAAGAAGAGGAATACGTTCAATTAGCCGAATTACCAGGCTACGAAGAATTCCCTAACCAAGCTGAGTTATTAGACACTTGGAAATCCTTTATGGACCTACGAGATAAAGTCTTGAAAGCTTTAGAAGAAGCACGGAATGAAAAAGTGATCGGTAAATCATTAGAAGCGAAAGTAACCATTTATCCTAATGAACAAGTAGCGGTAATGCTAACCGCATTAGATGCAGATCTTGCACAATTATTGATCGTATCACCAGACTCATTCAGCGTTTCTAAAGAAGCTGCTCCAGAGAAGGCATTAGCTTTTGATGATGTGGCGATCTTAGTTGAAAAAGCCGAAGGAGAAGTTTGTGATCGTTGTCGTCAAGTCCGGACGACTGTTGGTGAAGATGAAAAATTACCACACTTATGTGCGTCATGTGCCCAGATTGTAGAAGAACATTATCCAGAAGCAGTCATTGAAGGATTAGAGTAATATAATAGAAGAAATCCGTGTCGAGTTTGTCGGCACGGATTTTTTTAGGGGGATTTTCCTAGTATAAAGGATGTAAGACAAAAACGGATGCGGGAGAGTTCCGCATCCGTTTTTATTTATTTCAATTTTCCGCGTTCACGATACCATTGGTCCGGTTGCCAAGCCCACTCGTGACCATTTTTAGCTAAGAGATCGAAGGCTCCTTGTGGTCCCATCGTGCCGGCCGCATAATTAGGAAATCCGGGCGTTGTTTGATCCCAAGTATGACGAATCCGATCGATGATCTCCCAAGAGTTGGCGACCTCATCCCAATGTGAGAAATTGGTACTGTCGCCATTTAAAGCATCCAATAGCAGTTTTTCGTAAGCTTCGGGGCTATTTTCAGTTACTTCAGCGCTTTGCCGGAAATCTAATTTGACAGGCTCTGTTTTGAAGCCTTGACCAATTTTCTTCCCATTTAAAGTTAAAGAGAATCCTTCGGTTGGTTGGATATAGATCGTCAGGATATTTTGCGGCAAGTCTTTACCCGCGGCTTCTTGTTCAAAATTGAAAACATTGATTGGAACTTGCTTAAAGACGATATTGATCCGCGTGCCTTTTTCAGTCATGCGTTTTCCAGTGCGAACATAGAAAGGAACGCCTGACCAACGGAAGTTATCAATCAAGAATTTACCAGCAACAAATGTTTCCATTAAAGAATCTTTTGCAACTTTGGGTTCATCACGATAAGCGATGAAGTCTTTTCCATCTAACGTACCGGTGTCATATTGTCCACGAACGAAATTTTGTAAAACTTCCTCAGACTCATAACGGCGAATCGCCTGTAGGACTTTGACTTTTTCTTCACGGATCGATTGATTAGAAAAGGAAGTCGGTACTTCCATTGCTAATAAAGCAACGACTTGTAAAATATGATTTTGGACCATATCTTTCAAGGCTCCACTATTTTCATAATACCCACCGCGATCTTCTACCCCGAGTGCTTCAGAGAAGGTGATTTGAACATTTTCAATGTAACGGTTGTTCCAAAGGGATTCAAAGATATTATTAGCAAAACGGATTACGGAAATATTTTGGATCATTTCTTTACCTAAATAATGATCGATCCGGAAAATATCTTGTTCTGGGAAAACATTGCGAATTTGATTATTCAGTTTATCCGCCGAGTCATAATCAAAGCCAAATGGTTTTTCGATCACTAAACGGTTATAGCCAGTAGTAGTTATAATGTCTTGCGATTTCAAATGGTTGACGATCGTTCCAAAAAATTGTGGTGCCATCGCCAAGTAATATAAACGATTGCCTTGTAGCTCATATTTTTCGTCCAATTGATCAGATAAAGCTTTCAATTGGTCATAATGGTCAGAGTCATTAACATCATGAGACAAATAGTAAAAATGGCTTGCAAATTCCTTTTTCTCGGATTCGTTGGGTTCTAAATCCTTGATCGTCTCACAAATGACTTCACGATAATGCTCATCGCTCCAAGGACGTCGCGCGGTTCCGATTACTGCAAAATGTTTTGCTAAATTGCCTTTTCTATAAAGACGAAACAACGAAGGATAAAGCTTGCGTTGTGCTAAATCGCCCGTACCACCAAAGATGGTGAATAAAGCTGCCTGTTCCATATGATTCACTCCTAGTTCATTTTGATAAATTATCTTTCGAAAGGAAAAATAACTTCACTGCCTACTACCGTGCTGTTGCGATTTGCATGCCAGCCCTTAAAAGAAAGCCAATCTGACATGAAGTTCACACGGATCTTGGATAGTTAGTGTTGTAATATTATAATAAATCAACAAAAATCGTTGACGCGGCTTTGTAGCTAATTGAAACCTCTTTTTGGTCATTTTGTAAAGTAATAGGTCCTTCATAAGCAGCGACATTCGTAATTGTGTATTCTTCACGAATGTTAATGCCGATTTCCATCAAATAATCCAACAACTCTTTTTCATCTAAGACACGAGCAATCCGAATTTTTGAATCGACAGGATAGGAGGCCAATGTTTGGCGCTCTTTTTCATGAACGATGCGATTTTGTTGTGGGATCATGCCACCGTGGGGACAGAAGGTTGGGTGATTTAAGTAATTATCCAGATTTTGTTCTAGCTGTGAAGAGGTTACATGTTCTAAAACTTCAGCCTCATCGTGGACTTCGTTCCAGGAATAACCAAGATGGTCGACTAAAAAGACTTCCCATAAACGATGTTTGCGAACTAAGGTGCTAGCTTTTTCTAAACCAGTGGGAGTCAGTTGAACCCCTTGATAGGGCGAGTGCTCGACCAGTCCTTCTTTTACCAATTTATTGATCATTTCGCTGACAGAAGCTCCGGAAATAGATAAACCAGCAACGATTTTTTTATTACTAACTTTTTCTTTATCGCCACCTAATTCTAATATTAATTTTAAATAATCTTCGCGATTTGGTGTCATTGGTGTTCATCCTTTCATAACGAAGCATATCAGATTAAGTTTACCAAATAAATCTTATTTTTTCCATTTGATTGGATTTTTCTTGCAACAAATGGATTTTGTGATAACGATAGTAATTAAAAAAAAATTCTAAGAACACTTGCCTATCTTAAAGAAAAAAGGTAGTATATTAAAAATAAATGAGAATTGTCAAACTATTTAAAGGATTGATGTCAATGGCAAAGCAACAAACTATCGAGGCCCCGACCATGTATGATCCATCATTTGAAAAGGATGCATGTGGTATGGGCTTTATTGCTCAAATCGAGGGAAAAGCTTCACACCAATTAGTAAAGCATGCGCTGACGATGTTAGAGCGGATGAACCATCGCGGAGGGACTGGTGCAGAACCAGAAACAGGCGATGGGGCTGGAATATTAGCAACGATTCCCAATACTTTTTTTCAAAGGGAAGCTAAAGCGGCAGGGGTAACGTTACCTAAACGTGGTCAGTATGCAGTCGGAATGTTCTTTTTACCAACCGATGAAAAACATAAAATGGGTCTGCAACAAGCACTAGTGAAAGAAATTGAATCAGCAGGCTACTCAGTTCTTTGGCAGCGAGATGTACCGTTTCAATATGAGAATTGTGGACCAGGCGCGCAAAAAGTGATGCCTAGTTTTGTGCAATTATTCATAAAGCGGCCTTTAGAAGTTTCCACTGACCGTGATTTTGAAGATCGCTTATACCGCCTGCGTCGTAAATTGGAGAAGACCTACCAGGCAAGTGAGCTGGCAATTTGTAGTTTATCCGGCAAAACGATTGTGTATAAGGGAATGCTGCATGCTTACCAAGTTGGTCTTTTTTATGATGATTTACAAGATGAAGACTTCGAAGCGAGTATCGCGGTAGTCCATTCACGTTTTTCTACCAATACTTTTCCAAGCTGGGATCGCGCACAGCCGTTTCGCTTCTTAGCCCATAATGGTGAAATCAATACTTTGCGGGGTTCGGAAAATTGGATGAAGAGTCATGGAATCGAAGTTTATAACGAAGAAGACTCTGATTCGGCCAAACTAGAAAATTGTATGGAATATTTGTATCGTAACGGTCGTGATATTCCTCACGCATTAATGATGATGGTGCCAGAAGCATGGTCGGAAGAAGCCGGTTTAGGAAAAGAAATGACAGCTTTCCAAGAATACAATGCTAGTTTCATGGCTCCATGGGACGGACCTGCGGCATTGTGTTTTACAGACGGTGAAATGGTCGGTGCGACCTTGGATCGTAACGGTTTGCGGCCTTCACGCTATTCGATCACTAAGGACGGTTTCGTGCAGGTGGCCTCTGAATCTGGAGTGGTTGATTTTGCGCCATCAACTGTGATTGAAAAAGGTGTGCTAGGTCCGGCGAATATGATCTTAGTAGATACCATTAACGGAAAATTCTATCGCAATCAAGAAGTCAAAGAGAAATATGCCAAAGCGCATGACTATCAAACGTGGCTAACGGAGAATCGCCTTGAAGTGTCTCAGCTTACTGAGACAGAAACAAAAAAGACAATTCTCTCCGAAAAAGAATTACAAACAATGTGGAAATTGAATGGGTACACGGATGAGATTATTCGCGGTGCCTTAGTCCAAATGGCCGAAAAAGGTGAAGAGCCGGTCATTTCAATGGGGTATGATGCGCCGTTAGCGGTATTGAGTGAAAAACCGCAATCGTTATTCACGTATTTCAAACAGCAGTTTGCCCAAGTCACCAATCCGCCAATCGATGCGATTCGCGAACAGTTGGTGATTGGTACGGAGATGTTTTTGGGTCGCGACGGAGACATTCGCGTTGATGATGCACAGAACTGTCAAAAGTTGAAAATTAAAAGTCCCGTGTTAAGTACAGCTGATTTTCAAAAAATCGCTCAGCTGAAAACAAAAGTCCAAACAGCAGTCACAATCTCAACGCTTTATTTGGTGGGCGCTCCGAATGCTTTAGAAGATGGATTGGAGCAAATGTTCAAAGAAGCAGAATCAGCGATTGATCAGGGGGCAACGATCTTGATCTTGAGCGATCGGGGATCAGAACAAGCGAAGATGGCACTGCCGATTTTATTAGCTGTTTCCGGTTTGCACAATCATTTAGTTAGAAAAGGCAAAGCCTCACTGGCTAGTCTAGTGGTTGATTCGGCCGAAGTTTGCGAAGTCCACCATTTTGCCACATTAATCGGTTATGGTGCGAGTGGGATTCATCCGTATGGGGCCTATGCGACACTTAGTAGTTTTAACATTGAAAATGGCTTGGAAAGTTACCGTAAGGCGGTCGAAAAAGGCATCGTAAAAGTCATGTCACGAATGGGAATCTCAACAATCGCTGGCTATCATGGAGCCCAATTATTTGAAGTCGTCGGAATCAGTCAGCCGGTTACAGATAAGTATTTTACTGGAACAGCTAGTCGAATTGGTGGACTTTCACTGAAACAAATCGAAGCGGAATACTTACAACGCCATGAATTGGCTTATGGATCACGGCAAAATGATCTGTTAGCCTCTGGTGGAAGTTTCCAATATAAAGCTGATGGGGAACATCATTTGTTCAATCCTAAGACGATCTATAATTTCCAACAGGCCGTGCGAGCAGGCGATTATCAATTATTCAAGCATTATGTTGAGGAAATGAATCAAGAAGCCTTGGAAGAACCTACTAATTTACGGGCGCTGTGGGAATTTAAAAAGGAACGTCCAGCGGTCAAGCTTTCTGAAGTCGAACCAGCAAGTAAAATTGTCAAACGCTTCAAAGTCGGTGCGATGTCTTATGGCTCACTTAGTGAGGAAGCCCATCAATGTATCGCCGAGGCAATGAACGCGATCGGTGCCAAATCCAACAGTGGTGAAGGCGGCGAAAATCGCAAACGGTTCAAAGTCCAAGCAGATGGCAAGAATTTCAATAGTAAAATCAAACAAGTTGCCTCTGGCCGTTTTGGTGTCAATGCCGAATACTTGATGAGTGCGGAAGAATTACAAATCAAAATGGCTCAAGGTGCAAAACCAGGTGAAGGCGGACAATTACCCGGCAATAAAGTCTTTCCTTGGGTCGCTGAGATTCGCGGCTCAACACCAGGGGTACGCTTGATTTCACCACCGCCCCATCATGATATCTATTCAATCGAAGATTTGGCGCAATTAATTTATGACTTGAAGGCGATCAATCCTTACGCAAAAATCAATGTCAAATTGGTTTCAAGTACTGGTGTGGGTACGATCGCAACAGGAGTTGTCAAGGCCGGGGCCGATGTGGTTGTGATTTCAGGCTACGATGGTGGAACTGGAGCATCGCCAAGAAATTCGATTCGTGATGCCGGCTTGCCATGGGAAATGGGTGTGGCTGAAGCGCATCAGACATTAGCGATGAATAATTTGCGCCAACGGATGACTTTGGAAACAGATGGTAAATTGATGACCGGTCGTGATGTGGCGATGGCGATTTTACTAGGCGCGGAAGAGTACAGTTTTGCTTCGTTAGCTTTAGTTGCAATCGGTTGTGTCATGATGCGGGTCTGCAGTTTGAACACTTGTCCGGTAGGAGTCGCAACCCAAAATCCAGCTTTGCGGAAATTCTTTGTTGGAAAGCCAGAGCATTTAATCAATATGATGTATTTCATCGCAGAAGACTTGCGGGAAATTATGGCTGAATTAGGCTTTAGAAGTATTGATGAAATGATCGGTCATACCGAAGTATTAGCGCCGCGTTTCATTGCAAAAGGCAAAGCAAAATCGTTGGACTTCTCACGGATTCTGTCAACTAGTGTCGGAATTGAACGCAAAACTGAAGATCCTTTCAAGGAAAAACGTGAGTGGCCGGAATTGGATCATTTTGCGGAAGGTGCTATTAAAAATGGCGAGCAAGTAGCTATGAGTTACCCGATCAATAATGTCAATCGTACAGTCGGCGCACGGATGGGTGGCTGGATCGCTGAACGTTTTGGAAACTATGCATTGACGCCCGGACAAATTAAATACACCTATACCGGAATCGCTGGCCAAAGCTTCGGTTCATTTATCACCCAAGGGATGGAACTGAAGTTGATTGGTGAAGGGAATGACTACGTGGCGAAAGGCTTGAGTGGTGGCCGAGTAATCATTGTTCCGCCAGAAGACGCAGCTTATGATGTAGAAAATTCGCCAATCGTCGGAAATGTGGTATGTTTCGGAGCGAATCGCGGAGAAGGCTATTTCCGCGGTAAAGCCGGTGAACGCTTCTGTGTTCGAAATAGTGGGGCGAATGTTGTTGTTGAAGGTGTGGGCGATCATGGTTGTGAATACATGACTGGCGGAGTGGCCGTCATCTTAGGGCCGACTGGTCGGAATTTTGCGGCTGGGATGTCTGGCGGAGTGGCCTATGTATATGATCCAACCGAGACTTTTGCAGATAAATGCAATTTGGAGATGGTCGATCTTTTCAAATTAGGTGAGACGGGTGATGATGCGGTCTTGAAAGAAATGATCGAAAAGCATTTGACGTATACCGATTCATTGAAAGCAGCTGAATTATTGAATAATTGGGAAGATGCCCAAAAACATTTTGTCAAAGTATACCCAAGAGAGTATCACGAAATGGTTCGTGTGACGGAAGAATTGGCCAAAACGGGTCTCGAAGGGGAAGAGCTGATTGAAAAAGCTTTTGTGGCAGTCATCGGCGAACAAACAGCACCAGCTGGAAAGGAGCGTGGCTAGGATGGCAGATCCATTTGGTTTTTTAAAATATCCTCGGAAGGACAATCCTTACCGTCCAGTTGATGAGCGGATTCAAGATTGGGAAGAATTACAAACGCCCCTCAGTGTTGAGGAGCGTCGAGAGCAAGCAGCCCGCTGTATGAATTGTGGGATTCCTTTTTGCCATACCGGTATTTTTTATGGCGGGAAGCCAGCGGTCTCTGGCTGTCCCAATGACAATTTGATACCAGAGTGGAATGATTTTGTTTATCGCGGTGATTTTAAGAATGCATTTGATCGTTTGGCTAAAACGAATCCATTGCCAGAGATGACCGGACGGGTTTGTCCAGCTCCTTGTGAAAAAGCTTGTACTGAAGGCTTGAATGGTTCTGGGGTAGCGATCCATGATAATGAGCGTTTTATCATTGACCATGCCTTTGAAAATGATTGGGTCAAAGCAGACGGAATGCCGACTGAACGGACGGGCTTCAAAGTGGCGATCATCGGTTCTGGTCCAGCGGGTCTTTCAGCTGCTTGGCGCCTGAATCAATTAGGACATCAAGTGACCGTTTATGAACGGAGTGATCGAGCGGGTGGCTTATTGATGTATGGGATTCCTAATATGAAGTTGGACAAAGAAATCGTTCAACGGCGAATCGATGTAATGGAAGAAGTTGGTATCAGATTTGTTTTAAGTACTGAAGTAGGAACGGATATTACTGCCGAGGAATTACAAGCAAACTATGATCGGGTGATCATCGCAAGTGGAGCAAGTGTTCCTCGAGATTTAAAAGTTAAAGGCCGGGAATTACAAGGTATTCAATTTGCGGTGGATTATTTAACGGAATGTACGAAAGATGTCTTGCAACATGGGAAAAAGGCCAGCAATCAAAAATTAGCTGGGAAGCATGTAGTCGTGATTGGTGGAGGCGATACTGGAAACGACTGTATCGGCTCGGCCGTTCGTCAAGGGGCCGCTTCAGTGAAACAGTTGGAAATCACACCGCAATTACCGGCAAGTCGTCGTGAAGATAATCCTTGGCCGGAATATTCCATGATCGCACGTGTTGGTTATGGGCAAGCAGAAGGGATCTTGAAAAATACTGAGTTGACGGCCTATAATACTTCAACGACTGCTTTTATCGGTGCAGAGCGAGGACAAGTAATCGCGATTGAAACGACGAAAGTTAATAGTCAATTCCAGCCGATTGCTGGTACGGAACAAACCTTAAAAGCTGATTTAGTGTTATTGGCGATGGGCTTTACTGGTGCGGAAAAAAATCTATTAGAGGCCTTTGAGGTAACAGAGATCTATGAAGATTACACGACCAATAATGAAAAGGTTTATGTCGCTGGGGATGCTCGACGCGGACCGAGTCTCGTTATTTGGGGAATCCGTGAAGGGCGCAAAGCTGCTGAGAATGTTGATCAGATGCTCCGTTCGTTGATTCATCAATAAAAGAAATTCAAAAAAGGAGGGTGACGTTGGTCACTCCCCTTTTTTCGCTAAAGAACGAGTTAGAAGAAGCGGCCCTTTCTTCTAACTCGTTCATTTTTTAGTAGTTATTTACTGGAATAATCGGAAAAGAGACATCATCTAATTCATCATACAAGGTGTTTGGGATGCCTTCTTGGGTTTTGATTAATAAATGATAGCCGAACTGATCTTGAATCGCTAATTTTTCTTCACTTAGTTCGATCAGCTGATAAATAATTGCCGTTCCATCTAAAATGATCGAAAGATCCGGATAGATAGTGATTGTATGAAGTTTCTGTTCCCTTGGATGAGTGAACTCCCAAGAACCAACATAAATGCTATTTAAATCTTGTGTGTTACGCTTGCGAGCTAGCTTTGAACTTACTGCAGCAGCGCTGAGGGACATCGCACTGAGGAAGACAGGCCATTTCAATCTCATCAAAAAACTCCTTTCACAATCTGGCAGATAATAATCAAAAAATGACGTTTGATAATCGACCAATTTATTAAAAATAGTGATCTTTTTAGATTTGCTTTGTTATACTATATAATAAAGTTGGGAGTCTTGCCATCCGGCTTAAGGACTATTTAACTTTTTTAGAAGGATTTTGATAGAAAATGAAATATTCGGCTATTTACTTAGCAACTTTTATTGAAAGAAGCAATCGTTTTATTGCGCGTTGTCGTTTATTAGATACGGGAGAAGAAATCGTCACCCATGTAAAAAATACTGGTCGCAGCAAAGAATTATTATTACCCGAAGCGCTAGTTGCAGTTAATTATCAGCCATCGGTTAAACGTAAGACGGCGTACGATTTGATTGCGGTTAAAAAAGGAGCAATGTGGATCAATCTTGATTCACAGATCCCAAATGCTCTAGCGGCAGAAGGAATTTTAACAGGTCAAATTACATTGCCTGGACTGAAAGGTCAGATCAATTTTTTGAAACGTGAGTATACCTTTGATCGGTCAAAATTTGATATTTATTTTGAAACCGATCAAGTGGAAAAGGGATTTGTGGAAGTTAAAGGCCTGACTTTGGAAAATCACGGAATTGGAGCCTTTCCCGATGCCCCGACGTTACGGGGCTTGAAACACGTAAAAGAGTTGCAGCTGGCTCAAAAAATGGCTTATCATTGTTATGTGCTGTTTATTGTTCAGTTTCCGTTGATCAAAACGGCAACTATTCACCGCGGAATGCAGCCGGCACTGTATGAGGCGGTGGAACAGGCTGAAGCAGACGGCGTTCAGATTTTAGCGTATAATTGTGAAGTAGATCAGGAGAGCATCGTAATCAAAGGGGAAGTACCTTTTGATTTAGCCCAAACATTTATTGATCCCAATCAGTGAAAGGTGGAAGAAGTATGATTAATTTAGGTATTATTGGAACGAATTGGATCACCGATCAATTTGTTCAAGCAGCTCATGAAACAGGCAAGTATCAATTAGCCGCAGTCTATTCGCGGCAGTTAGAAACGGCCCAAAAATTTGGCGAAAAATATGGTGATGTCGAATATGCTACTGATTTAGCGACTTTTTTTAAGCTTGAGCATGTAAATACGATCTATATTGCTTCACCGAATAGTTTACATTTTGAACAAGCGAAACAGGCCATTTTAGCTGGGAAAAATGTGATTGTCGAAAAGCCAGCCTTTTCAACTCCCACAGAAATGGCTGAGATCATTGAATCAGCCAATCAAAAGGGCGTCTTTTTCTTTGAAGCCGCTCGCAATATCCATGAGAAAGCGTTTAAAGTCGTGGCGGATTTTCTACCATTAAAAGATCAGATCATTGGCGCTGATTTTAGTTTTATGAAATATTCATCTCGTTATGATCTAGTGTTGGATGGGGAAGAGCCTAATATCTTCTCACCACATTTTTCTGGTGGTGCCTTAGCTGATTTAGGAGTCTATCCGATTTACGCAGCACTTGCTTGGTTTGGTATGCCGAAAGAGAGTGTTTATTTTGACCAAAAGATTGCCACCGGAGTTGATGGCATGGGAACGGGAATCTTACGTTATGACGGTTTTGATGTAACGATTCGTACAGGCAAAATTGGTGATAGCTTTCAAGAGTCGGAAATATATTTGGCAAATGGTACGCTAGTATTGAATGCCATCAACTCGATTGACGAAGCAGTGTTTCATGATCGGAACCATCATCGCCGTGAAAAATTAAACGTTCAGCAACTGGATAATCCGATGGTGGAAGAAGCAGCAGAATTTGCTAAAGTTATTTTAAATCCGACAAAACCAGAATATGGAATAGAGTATGAAGCGTGGGTGGAATTATCCCGCAATGTAAACCAAGTAATTTATGATATGCGAAAAAGTGCGGGCATCGTCTTTGATGCCGACGAGAAATAGAGGAAACTATGAACAGTCAAAAATTTGTCCCATTTTTACAAAAAAACTGGCAGGATGCAGGGTTTCAAAAACCGGCACTGATCCAGGCAAAAGTATTTACGCCAATCAGTGAGGGTCAAAATTTAGTAGGGATCGCCCCCACCGGCAGTGGCAAAACCCTAGCTTATTTATTGCCGCTGATCAATCAATTAGAAGAGGGAGTAGCCAGTCAACTCCTGGTGTTAACTTCTTCGCAAGAACTAGCGATGCAAGTGGTTGAGGTGGCGCGTAAGTGGTTAGCCGGTTCAGGCATGAAGGTTCAGTCGCTAATTGGCGGCGCCAATGTGAAACGCCAACAAGAAGCTTTGAAGAAAAAGCCGGAAGTGCTGGTGGGAACGCCAGGACGAGTCTTAGAATTGATTACCGCTAAAAAAATTAAGGCAGCGAATATTAAAACCTTGGTTTTTGATGAAGTCGATCAGCTGATCCAGGGTCAGAGTTTACAGCTTGTTCAAAAAATTCTGAAAGCAAGTGACAACGAGGCACAACGCTTATACTTTTCAGCAACGGCCGAGACTGTGTTAGCCGAGTTGAATCAGTTTGAGACCGAGCTGTTGGTTGTGGATGTTTCTAAAGAGGATGACAGTCAAGGTGAGGTTCAGCATTTTTATATAGAGACAAGTGATCGAAAGAAAGTTGATCAGCTGCGCCGGCTGCTGAATTTACCGGAATTTTGGGGCATGATCTTCTTTAATCAGTTAAGTGATATGGGAAGTGCCGAAGAAAAATTGCTCTTCCATCAGTTGCCTGTCGCAAGCCTTGCTTCAGACCAATCAAAAATTTCTCGTAAGAACGCGATTGAACAGTTTAAAAAGCATCAGGTGTTAGGCCTGCTGACGACTGATTTAGCCAGTCGGGGCTTGGATATTGAAGCTATGCCATTTGTAATTAACGCTAATATCCCATTAAGTGAGGAAAGTTATCTTCATCGTTCTGGCCGCGTAGGTCGGATGGGGGAAGCTGGAATGGTTATTTCGCTAGTTACACCACAGGAAAAAGCCGATTTAGTAAAAATTGGGAAGAAACTTGAAATTCCGTTAGCCCCAATTTATTTATTTGGCGGTGAATTATTAACCGAAGAGCCTGTGAGAAAAAGTGAACCTAAAAAGAAAAAAGTGAAAAACAAAAATAAAGGGAAAAAGCGTAAATAACTTTTTACTGATGTGCTAGTTTTATTGAAGTAATAAAAAGGAAGTCGTTTTCAAATAAAGAAAACGACTTCCTTTTTTGCTGTTTGATTAGATAAATGACTTATATTTAAGCGAGGCGACTTGCTAAAATAAGTTAAAATCGCTACAATAATATAGATCTGTTCCCGTAGCTCAGCAGGATAGAGCGATTGCCTCCTAAGCGATAGGCCGCTGGTTCGACTCCAGTCGGGAACATCATAAGGTTGTGACAAAAGGGATCAACTTCAAGAAATAAGAAGGAATTGACGAAACTGGCTTCTTAAATTTTTGTGAAATTGTGGCTTATTTCCGAAGAAGCTACTTTTGGAACACCGTTTATTCAGAAGAAGGAGGGATGACAAAAATCTTGTCATCCCTCCTTTTTTAGGTTTAATTTAAGCCCAATCACCATTTCTGAAAATCGGCACTTTTGAGCCATCTTTTCGGATTCCATCAATCGTCATTTGAGCTGATCCCACCATGAAATCGACATGGGTTTGGCTGCTATTCAGACCGGCAGCTGCTAATTCATCTTTCGTCATTTCGGTTCCACCCTCGACACTGAAAGGATAAGCGGCCCCAAGCGCTAAGTGGTTCGAAGCATTTTCATCGAATAAGGTATTGAAGAAGGTGATCCCTGATTGAGAAATCGGTGAAGGGTCAGGAACTAAGGCGACTTCGCCTAGGTGTTTTGCCCCTTCATCGATAGCTAAAAGAGAAGCTAAAACATCAGTACCATCTTTAGCTGAAAATTCGACAACTTTGCCATCTTTAAAAGTAAATTTCATATCATTTAAGGTCGTGCCCGCGTAACTCAATGGTTTCGTGCTGGTGATATAACCATCAACGCGATTACGATCTGGAGCTGTAAAAACTTCTTCTGTCGGCATATTGGCCATAAATTCATTGCCATCAGCGGCAAAACTACCTGCACCTTCCCATACATGATTTTCTGGCAAGCCAATCACTAGATCGGTACCTGGCGCAGTATAATGCAGCGCTGAAAATTGTTCTTGATTCAGACGTTCCGCTTGTTGACGCATCGCTGCATCATGTTCTTGCCAGGCTTTGATCGGATCTTCAGTATAGATCCGAGTTGTTTTGAAAATCTCATCCCACAACCGATCGACTTGTTCGTCACTGGAGGTTAGCTCAGGAAAAACTTTTTTGGCCCAAGCCGGGCTTGAAGCGGCCACAACAGTCCAGCGTAATTTGTTTGATTGTGTTGCTTCCATCACAGCTTGCAAAGCTTTGCCGCGAGCGGCTTGATAGGTAGCGACGCGCTGTGTATTTACACCTAATAAGGCATCTGGATCTTGGGAAACAATACTGATCCGAGTTACACGTTTTTCCGCAAAAGCGTTCGCTTCATCAACTTTGTAGGTGGGAACTTGATTGATTCGATCATCAGCAGCATGAGTTAAAAAGTCCCGCTGAATTTCATCATCATTCCACTGAACGATCACTTCGGCAGCTCCCAATCGATAGGCTTCTTTGGTGACTAAACGGGCCAATTGCGCTTGTTCAACACTAGCATAAACTACCACTGTATCTTCTTTTTGCACATTTACGCCAACTTTCGCAATCAAATGAGCATATTTTTCTAAAAGTATCTCAAAATTTGGTAAAACCATTTTTATCCCTCCAATTCACTAATCCTATCTTAGCATTTCTCAGCTTTTCTAAAAAGAAAACATCCTCAATCTAGGTTATAAAAAAAGAGGTACCGAACTTCATCGGTACCTCTAACTTAAGCGACTGCTTCTGCTAATTTTTTGGCAAAAGCTTCCAAATTTTCGATATCTTCTTCTTCTGCCGCCATTTCAACTTTTACGCTATCTGCACCGCGAGTAGCGCCCGTTTTTGCAAAAGCGGCATCAAAATCATCCACTGATTTACAATAAAGGTCATAAAAAGTATCCCCAGATCCGCAGACGCCAAAGACTTTTCCGCTAAGATCCAATTCTTGCAAGTCTTCATAAAAGTCAACGATCTCATCTGGCAGATCGCCTTCGCCATAAGTATAAGTTGCAACGACGCATATATCCGCAGCTTCAAACTCTTCCGCCTCTACTTGGGTACACTCGTCGATTTCTACATCAAGATTTAAATTTTCAAAGGCTTCGGCCACAATATCGGCGATTTCCTCGGTATTTCCTGTCATGCTGGCATAAACGATTTTTGCTAATGTCAAAAAAATTCCTCCTTATTCGTTTGAATGAACTAATCTTTCAAGAAAAAGTTAGTTCAATTCGAATGCCGTATATTGTTCAACTAAAGCGTACACTCAGATAATTTTCCCACTCTTTGAAACAAGTTTTTCTTCTTAAGTGTGCTATAGAAAGTTGAGCCAACTCTAACGAAGATGTTAAAATTTGAGCCAAATTTTCTTCTCGTCGTTGGCATACGGTTCCACTAACGTATTAGAAATACGAAGTGAAACTCGCAACAGACATCCTTAGCTTTAAGCTAAATTTATGGTCATTATATCAAAATAAAAATCAAAAGGAAATCACCGCTTCCTACCATTTGTTCGCTTAATAGGGTTATGTTAAAATAAACAGGATGAAAAAGGTGATTCGACTAGCTCACTTGACTTGGATGGATTGATAAATGATTCTGCTAGACGATTAACGAAGATATTTTCACCAGAAAGATAACTTGACAGAAAAATAAGGAGACGAGTGCATGATTACATTAAAATCACCCCGTGAAATTGAAATGATGAATGAATCAGGAGAATTATTGGCTGATGTTCATCGTCATTTACGTGATTTTATCAAACCGGGAATTACAAGTATGGAGATTGAAAAGTTTGTTAGAAACTTTATTGAAAGCCATGGCGGAATCGCCGCTCAAATTGGCTTTGAAGGATATGAATATGCAACTTGTTGCAGTATCAATGATGAAATTTGTCATGGGTTCCCTAGAAAGAAACCTTTGAAGAATGGCGATTTGATCAAAGTCGATATGTGTGTCGAATACAAGGGCGCAATGTCTGACTCTTGTTGGTCTTATGCAGTCGGTGAAGTATCGCCTGAGATTGAACGTTTAATGGAAGTAACAAAAAAAGCTCTTTATTTAGGTATTGAGCAAGCCCAAGTTGGCAATCGGATTGGCGACATTGGTCATGCGATTCAAACGTATGCGGAAGGTGAAGGCTTTTCAGTTGTTCGTGACTTTGTGGGACACGGCATTGGGCCTACGATTCATGAAGAACCAGCAATCCCTCACTATGGTGTAGCCGGAAAAGGGTTGCGTTTAAAAGAGGGGATGGTCATCACAATTGAACCAATGATCAATACAGGCGTTTGGCAAATGAAGATGGATCCAAATGGCTGGACGGCTTATACTCGCGATGGCGGCTGGAGTGCTCAATATGAGCATACATTAGCAATTACTAAAGAAGGGCCGCAAATTTTGACTTCACAAGGTGAAGAAGGGACTTACTAGAATGACGAGGTTTTTATGGGACCAATAGATAAAATTAAAGAGAATAAAAAACTAATGGATTTTATCCAATCGATCCAAAAACATCTAGCAGAAACAGAAATAGGCGACCGCTCTGTGGTAGTCGCCTATTATTTGTTGCTGTCCTTTTTTCCGATATTGATCATTGTCGGTAATCTGTTGCCCTATTTCAATATCACGCCTGAAACGGTCCTGCCTTATTTAAGCGAGGTGATTCCGCCGAATGTGTTTAGTTTTTTAAAACCGGCGATCACGGGTTTATTGGAGGATACCTCGGGTGGGATGTTATCACTCTCGGTTTTAGCCGCATTGTGGTCTTCCAGCCGTGGAATTAATGCCTTGCAAACGGCGTTAAATCGAGCGTATGGTGTGGAAGATCGTGGGAATTTTGTCATCAGCCGGATTGTCTCAGTGGGGATTGTCGGGATTTTAATGATGGCTATCATTGCAGTCGCTTTATTTTTCAGTGCGGGTCAGGTAATTTTGGATGCATTACAGCAATTATTACATTTTTCACCAGATATTATCGAAACGTTCCTAGCTTTGCGCTGGCCAGTAACTCTGATTGGCCTACTCGTCATTTTAGGAGGATTATATATTGTTATTCCTAATGCTCGAGTTCGCTTTAAATATGCGTTGCCTGGTACTATCTTTGCAACTGTTGGTTGGATCGCTTTAGCGCAGGGATTTAGTCTTTACGCAAGAACCTTTGCGCAACGTGTTTCCGGATACCAAATCATCGGAAGTTTTATTGTGTTGATGTTTTGGCTAAATTTTGCTGCAACAATTATCATTTTAGGCGGCGTGCTAAATGTTGCAATCGAAGAATACCACACGGGTCAAGAAGTTAAGGTCGGTTCGAATCGAGTCAATCGCTGGTTCAATAAATTGAAAGACCGCTTGATCCAAAAGCGAAAATAACCTCAATGTTTTTTGTAAGATTTCTGAAGAATCTTGTAAAGAGAGGGAATTCCGCTATAATAATGTATTAGAAAAAAAGGCAGGTGTCAGTATGTTAGTTTCCTTCGGGTTGATCATTAAATACTTTTTAACATTTTTAATCGCGTTGATTTTGACACCGATTTTTAAAATAATTTCAGTCCAGACGGGCTTGGTAGACAATCCGAATGCGCGTCGTATGAATCAAGTACCGATGCCTAGTGCCGGCGGCTTACCGATTTTTATTACTTTTGCGATTTCTTCGTTGATTTTATTCCGTGATGCAATTCCTTTCGATTATATTAGTAGGATTTTATTAGGGGGATTGATCATCGTCATTACCGGATTGTTAGACGACAAGTTTGAATTGTCGCCTAGACAAAAAAGTATCGGGATCTTACTAGCTGCCTTAGTAATCTATTATGTAGCGGGAATTCGCTTTAATTTCTTTACTGCACCACTGCTAGGTCGGATCAATCTTGAGTGGCTGAGCCTGCCGGCAACGGTTTTTTGGATTTTTGGGATTACAAATGCGCTCAATTTAATTGATGGCTTAGATGGTTTAGCTGCAGGGGTTTCGATTATCAGTTTAACAACAATTGGAGTAATCGGCTATTTTTTCCTGCATTCATCCACGGTCTATATCTCATTGGCGATTTTTTGTTTAGTCGCAAGTATCATGGGCTTTTTTCCCTATAATTTTCATCCTGCCAAAATCTATTTAGGAGATACAGGTGCATTATTTTTAGGGTTCATGATGTCTGTCTTGACCTTACAAGGTTTAAAAAATGTGACGTTTATTTCTTTGATCACACCGTTGATTATTTTAGGGGTCCCAGTGACCGACACGTTCTTTGCGATGGTTCGACGCAAAGCTAAGAATCAACCAATTTCAGTAGCCGATAAGCAACACTTGCATCATCGACTGTTGAATCTAGGGTTCACTCATCGGGGAGCAGTTTTGACAATCTATGCTATTGCGGTTCTATTTTCGTTTTCGGCGCTGCTACTAAATTACACGAGTCAGGTCGGAACAATTGTGTTGATTGTGGCCATGGTGTTTGCTCTGACCTTTTTATTAGAATTAATCGGTTTGATCAGTGAAAAATATAGTTTTATCACCAAGACTTTCCGTTTTTTCGGAAACAAGGAATACCGTTCGCAAGTATTGAAAAAATATTTCAAGAAATGAGTGTTATCCGTCGTTATGAAGATGAAAGATAAAAAAGTGACGGTCAGCATCGTAAGCTATAACAGTACGAAACTTTTTTTAAGTTTGGAGGCATTGATCAAAATACTAGGTGATCAACCAATGATCCAAATCAAAATTTTTGATAATGCGTCTGATCCCAGCTATCAAGAGCGATTAAAAAAGTATCTTGAGTACCCATTTGTGGATATTACCTTCCATGATGAAAATAAAGGCTTTGGCTATGGACACAACGCCAATTTGCTGGGGCAGACTGGTTATGGAATCATTTTTAATCCAGACATCATTTTGGATGAGAACGAGTTAGAGGCGATGGCAGCTCATTTAGCAAAACATCCCGAGTGTGGGTTGCTGGCACCCAAAGTTCTTAATGAAGATGGGACCATGCAATATTTGATTCGCGATCACTTGAATGTGTTTGATTATATGCTACGCTTTATTCCCTTCAAGTTTGTCAAAAGACTGTTTGCAAAGCGACTTGCTCGATTTGAATGTCGCGCGTTGCCAGAGGATCAAGATAGTTATGTTCGAATGATCTCCGGTAGTTTTATGGTTGTTGATCTAGTTAAATTTAATGAAATTCAAGGGTTTGATGAACGGTACTTTATGTATTTTGAAGACAATGATCTTTGTCGCAAGATGGAAAAAGCAGGTTATCAGGCACTGTACGCACCAAGGTTTTCGGTTGTTCACTTATACGAGCGTGGAGCCGTCAAAAGCGGCAAACTTTTTATTATTTTTTTACAGTCCATGAGTAAATATTTTCAAAAGTGGGGCTGGCAATTTTTCTAATTTTGGAGGTAAGGGAATGGACCAACAGTCCAAGGGGCAAATCTCGGTTTGTATGGCAACGTACAACGGACGTCACTTTATTGAAGAACAAATAAATAGCATATTCCCGCAACTTTCCACTGATGACGAGTTGGTTATTTCCGACGACCATTCAACCGATGGTACGTGGGAATTTTTATTAGACTTGCAAAAACAAGAGCCACGAATCAAGTTATTTCGTAATGAAGGGCAAGGGCTGATCGCTAATTTTGCTAACGCGATCCAACAAAGCCAGCACCCGCTTATTTTTTTGAGTGACCAAGACGATGTTTGGGTACCGGATAAAGTGGAGCGGACTTTGCCATATTTTGAAAAGGATCCGAAGGTGAAAGTCGTCGTTTCTGATTTGATTATCGTGGACAATGATTTTGAAATCTTAGCTCCTTCTTACCAAGCGATGCGTAAGACGCACCAAGGGTTTTGGCATAACTTGCTGAGGAGTAGCTATATCGGAGCAGGGATGGCCTTTCGTGCAGAGTTAAAAGCACTGATTTTACCGATTCCTTCTGATGTTCCGATGCACGACATGTGGATTGGTTTGTTAGCAGATTATTATCAAGGAGTAGTTTTTATTCCGGAACAGTTGGTCTATTATCGGCGTCACGGCTTGAATGCTTCAGAGATTAAAACGACTGCATCTAAGCTTCAGCAATTTAAATGGCGTTGGAATGCCTGGCAATTGGTGAGGAAAAGAATAAAAGAAAATAAAAAAAAGCAATAAAACGATTCTGCTGATACCTAACATCAGGTATAATGTGTTCGTGTGTATTTTCTAAATGATGGCCTATTTTTAAGAAAGATTCTCCATCTATCAATAATAAGGAGCGTAATGATGAAAGGAATTATTTTAGCAGGGGGAAGCGGCACCCGTTTATACCCTCTAACCAAAGCAACATCAAAACAATTAATGCCAGTTTATGACAAACCAATGATCTACTATCCAATGTCGACATTGATGTTGGCAGGAATTGATGAAATCTTGATTATCTCAACCCCGCAAGATACACCGCGCTTTGAGAATTTGTTTGGCGATGGTCATGAATTAGGGATTCATATTGAATATGCCGTTCAAGAAAGTCCTGACGGTTTGGCTCAAGCATTTATTATCGGGGAAGAATTTATCGGCGATGACAGCGTCTGCTTAGTGTTAGGTGACAATATTTATTATGGTGACGGTCTATCTCGGATGTTGCAACGAGCGGCGCAAAGAACAGAAGGCGCCACTGTCTTTGGTTATCATGTAAACGATCCTGAACGTTTCGGTGTGGTGGAATTTGATGACGAGATGCAGGCTGTTTCGATCGAAGAAAAACCAACAAAGCCTAAATCACATTATGCAGTCACTGGTTTGTATTTCTACGACAATGATGTAGTCGAAATTGCCAAAAATATTCAACCATCAGAGCGTGGCGAATTAGAAATTACGGATGTGAACAAAGAATATTTGAAACGTAATAAATTATCAGTTGAAGTTATGAGTCGTGGGTTTGCTTGGTTAGATACCGGCACGCATGAATCGCTATTAGAGGCATCAACATTTATTTCAACGATTGAAAAACGTCAAAATTTAAAAGTTGCTTGTTTAGAAGAAATTTCTTATCGGATGGGTTACATCACGAAAGAGCAATTGGTTGAATTAGCGCAACCGCTGAAGAAAAATCAATATGGACAATACTTATTACGTTTAGCAGAAGAGGAATAATCATGGGGAAAATCAAAGTAACAGAAACCAATTTAACAGATGTCAAAATCATTGAGCCTGCTGTCTTTGGCGACCATCGGGGCTTTTTCACTGAAAGTTATTCAGTAGAAGATTTCAAAGTAGCCGGTATCGATTTTGATTTTATTCAAGACAACCATTCACTTTCAACGCAACCTGGTGTTTTACGAGGACTGCATTTCCAAAAAGGGCAATCCGCACAAACCAAATTAATTCGCGTAGTAACAGGGGCGGTACTTGATGTAATTGTCGATATTCGCAAAGGCAGTCCGACTTATGGTAAATGGGAAGGTTATATTCTTTCTGAGCACAATCACCGTCAGCTACTAGTTCCTCGGGGATTTGCCCATGGCTTTGTGACATTGACACCTAACGTCAACTTTTTGTACAAATGCGATAACTACTACGATGCAGAAGCAGACGGCGGGATTTCATTTGCCGATCCTGACCTAGCGATTGATTGGCCAATCGACATCGATAAAGCTATCACTTCCGAAAAAGATGCAAAACAACCAACTTTGAAGGAATTTGAAGCGGAAAATCCATTTGTCTATGGTGAAATTTAAACAATCTTTCTTTTGAAATAATTTTTAAACAGATGAGTATTTTAATACGAGGAGCAAAGTAGCGATGAAAAATATTATTGTAACCGGCGGAGCGGGCTTTATTGGCTCTAACTTCGTTCATTATGTGGTGAATAATCATCCAGAGGTCCATGTGACAGTTTTAGATAAATTGACTTATGCTGGAAATAAAGAGAACTTAGCTGGTCTACCAGAAGACCGAGTAGAGTTGGTAGTGGGTGATATCGCTGATGCAGAATTGGTGGATCGTTTGGTCCAAGAAGCAGATGCGGTGGTCCATTATGCGGCAGAATCTCATAATGATAACTCATTAAAGGATCCTTTTCCTTTTGTCCAAACCAATATTATTGGCACCTATACATTGATTGAAGCTTGTCGCAAACACAATGTTCGTTATCACCATGTTTCAACCGATGAAGTTTATGGTGATCTTCCGCTAAGAGAAGATTTACCGGGTCACGGAGAAGGCGTAGGGGAAAAATTCACTGCCGAAACACCGTATAATCCATCAAGTCCGTATTCATCAACGAAGGCAGGTTCTGATTTACTAGTGAAGGCTTGGATCCGTTCTTTTGGACTGCAAGCGACGATTTCCAATTGTTCAAATAATTATGGTCCTTACCAACACATCGAGAAATTTATTCCGCGTCAAATTACAAATGTTTTGAGCGGTATTCGACCAAAACTTTACGGCGACGGAAAAAATGTTCGTGACTGGATTCATACCAACGATCACTCTTCTGCCGTTTGGTTGATTTTGACAAAAGGAAAAATCGGCGAAACCTATTTGATTGGTGCCGATGGCGAAGAAGACAACAAAACTGTGATGGAAATCATTTTAGAAGAAATGGGTCAACCCAAAGATGCCTATGATCACGTCAAAGACCGCGCTGGTCATGATTTACGTTATGCAATTGATTCAACCAAGTTGCGAGAAGAATTAGGTTGGACACCAGAATTCACCAATTTCCGGGCTGGAATCAAGGATACCATCCAATGGTACAGCGATCATGAAGCTTGGTGGCGGGCGGAAAAAGATGCAGTTGAAAGCAATTACGCGAAAAACGGCCAATAATACAAAATAAATGAGGCAGGTGCAACCTGCCTTTTTGTCAGTTACTCTTTTCACAGCACCAGAATGTATTTGTTTTACTGAGCGAATCTGCTTAGCGAGCTGAGATGGGTACAAGAATTTTTATATTGAAATCGCATTACTATAAGGATACGGGGAGTAGATACGAATGATCTTAATCACAGGTGGACATGGTCAACTAGGAACAGAATTGCGTCATTTGTTAGACGAAAAGAACAGTGAATATGTGTCAACAGACGCTGATCAACTAGATATTACAGATAAAGAAAGTACTTATAAATTCATTACTGAAATGAAACCGGACATCATTTATCATTGTGCAGCGTATACTGCAGTGGATAAGGCCGAAGATGAAGGCAAAGAATTGGACGAAACAATTAATGTTGTAGGAACACGCAATGTGTCGGAAGCCGCCAAAGCAGCAGGGTCAACACTTGTCTATATCAGTACGGATTATGTTTTCGACGGCAAAAAAAAGGATGGAATGTATCAAGTTGATGATATGACCAATCCGCTAAGTGAATATGGTCGGACTAAACTTTTAGGAGAAAAAGCGGTACAAGAAATTATGGAGGATTACTATATCATCCGAACTTCTTGGGTTTTTGGAATCTATGGACATAATTTTGTTTACACGATGCAAAATTTAGCTAAGACCCACGATCGCTTAACCGTCGTCAATGATCAATTCGGCCGCCCAACTTGGACTAGAACATTGGCTGAATTTATGACTTTTGTGATTGAAAAGAATGCGCCCTTTGGTGTCTATCATTTATCAAATGAAAACAGCTGTTCATGGTATGAATTTGCAAAAGAAATCTTAAAAGATACGGACGTGGAGGTAGCGCCGGTCACTTCGGCAGAATACCCACAAAAAGCGATACGTCCGCAATATTCAATTATGGATCTAAGCAAAGCCAAAGCACTAGGCTTTGAAATCCCAACTTGGCAAGAAGCTTTGACCAGCTTTCTTGAGTTAGAAGCAAAATAATAAAAAAAGAGGTGAGTAGTATGTTTGAATTTGTGATAGTCTTATACAATCTGGCTGCTTCAGAGTCATCAACAATCACAAGCTTGAATCAACTGCTGACCTCAACTGCTTTTCCAGAAATCAAACGAATCTTGATCTTCGACAATAGTTTCCAAGCGGCTGTGCCGAAGAATTTGGCGCCACGTTTTGACTATCAGCACAGTCCTTCAAATGTAGGCTTGGCGCAAGCCTATAATACCGCGTTGAAGCAAAGTGCTGCAGAAACGGAGTGGCTGGTGACTTTGGATCAAGATACCGTGATTACACTGGAATATTTAACTGAATTAATTAGGGAGTCTAGATCACTGCCAGAGTCAGTGGTAGCGATTGCTCCACTAATTATGGATCATCAGCAGCAAGTATCCCCTGTTCGCAGCGATACTTTGCGGCCATTACATAATGTATTACCCGCCGGAGACAAACTGTACTCAAAGGATATTATGGTTATCAATTCCGCAACAGCTCTTCGAACGAATTTCTTGCGTAAAATTGGCGGTTATAATTTAGAATTTCCGCTAGATTATTTGGACCATTGGTTGAGTTGGCGAGTCTTTACTGAAAAAAAACAAGTCAAAATTTTGAAAGCAACATTGCAGCATCAGTTATCTGTCTTGAACTATGCCGAACAAATGACGGTCGCTCGCTATCAGGCAATTTTACAAGCCGAAAAAAGCTATTATATTTTTTATCAACAAACACGGCTGACAGATTATCGGAAACATTTGTTCCTGCGTGGGGTCAAGCAATTGGTTACCGGCAAATTTAACTATGGGAAAATGACATTCAAATTTTTATTTTTAGGAGGAAACAATGGAGACAAGAGCACAAAAACGAACGAGTGAGGGAGCGTTTAAACGAGTGAATCCGTTTGTCTGGATCATTGATCAAATCATTCGTTTTCGCTATCTGATTGGCGTATTTTTTTTGGTTATGATTGTTGCGCTAAACTTGAATGGGAGTTCGATTGGTTCTTGGGATAAAATTGTTTCGGAACGCAGTGATGGTAAGAGTTCTGATGTGATTTTTGGTGAGAATCGTCAAGTCCGTTCAGATGAGTGGATGGTTCAAACCCCCTTTTATTTTTCACAGGCGGAAAGTGATTATCCAGTAGTCAATCAGCAGTATGGCAAAGAAGGGCAAAACATGATTGTTGCCTATAACGCGCCGGTAAAAGATTTAACGCTTATTGGTAAACCTTTTAATTGGGGCTTTTTATTTTTAGGAAAAGAACGGGGACTTTCTTTTTACTGGGGCTTTAAAATTATTGGGATGCTGTTACTGAGTTTTGAACTGGTCATGATTTTGACAAAACGCAATAAATATTTATCACTATTGGGGGCTCTATGGATTACCTACTCACCATCGATTCAATGGTGGTTTATGCAGCACGTCGGTGATTTGATGTTTTTTACTCTGGCAATCATGGTTGCCAGTTATTACTATCTTGCGAAGCATGAAAATAAATTATTACGCTTATTGATGATGGGCTTGATTGTTATCAGTGGGATCGGCTTTGTCTTAGTCTTGTATCCAGCTCACCAAGTGCCGCTGGCCTATTTGATATTGTTCTGGTTGTTTGGAAATTTGATTCATTTCCGCAAAGAGCTGGTACTAGATATTTGGGATTTGCCAGTGATTGTTGGCGGGTTAGGAATTATTGTGTTTGTACTGTTGCATTTTTATAATAGCTCAAAAGAAGCGATTGAAGCGACAATGAATACAATTTATCCTGGTCACCGGGAAGCTAGCGGTGGCGGGCGACCACCTTCAGATTATTTCCTCTTTTTAACGAATTGGAAGATTCCATTTAAAAATTTCAATTTTCATGGCACAAACAATGGCGAAGTAGCCTCATATTTCAATTTCTTTCCATTAACAATTCTGTTGTCTCCATTTATTTTCTTTTCTAAGCGGGGGAAAGAGGAGAAATACATCGGGGCAATTTTAGGTTTATTCTGCTGCTTTATTTTTGGGTGGACCTTCTTTGGTTATAGTCACGGAATTGCAAAAATTTTTCTGCTGACTTATGTGACTAGTACTCGGGGACTTGTGACACTTGGATTTGCCGCCGTCTTGCTATCACTTTGGATGATCAATTTTATTTGGGAGTATACTAAAATTCCTGGTTGGATCAAACTGATTTTTCTAGCCTTAATCATTGGTTTAGCTACACATTCGATGGTTTCATCGGTGATGGGGCTGTACTTTAATAATTTTGAGATCTTTATAACGCTAGTGGTATTTGCTTTGATCCTGTTTAGTTTGCTGTTCAAGTTGAAAAAACTATTTTTGATTGCGATGAGCTTGATCGTTTTGGCTTCGGGAGCGTTTGTTAATCCGGTCGTCCAGGGGACGGGTGCGATTGATAAGAAAACATTAGCCCAAGAAATTGTTAAAATCAAAAAAGAAGATCCTGAAGCATTTTGGTTATCCGAAGGAGATCTTTACAACTTTACTCCAGCATTGGGCGTGAAAACGATCAATTCGGTTCGCTTCTATCCTGATATGAAATTATGGCAGCAAATTGATCCTAAACATAAAAATGAAAAGATTTACAATCGATATGCCCATACGCGAGCTTTTGTTACGGCAGATCAAACTAAATTTCATTTAGATCGTCCAGATAATTTTACGGTAAATATCAATTTCACTGATTGTGAGAAACTGGGCTTTAAATATGTAATCAGTAAACGACCATTAGAAGATTACAATGCGTTGAACTATGCACAGTTTGAACAAATCTATGGTCCCGACAAAGACAGTTGGTCCATTTATCAGCTAAGTTTTGCCTCTGATACTGATCAAACAGAGGCGACAATAGATCCGGTCGGTGGAACCGAAAACTACCAAGAAATCCCCCAACAAGTACCGGATTATTATGGACAATATTAATTGATTGAGTTTCGGAGGAAGAAAATGGAACGAGTGAAAAAAGGAACGTCAGCGACGTTGAATACGATCAGTGCCGTCATTTTAATTGGGATGACATTGTTGTGTTTTTTCCTGTGGACTAAAGGAATCGGGACACAAGGGATGTTTAATATTTATGCCAATATGGGGCGCTATATGCCGATCGGAGCGACGATTGTTTTATTGCTGAATTGCTATCGTTTGAAAGTAGAAGACTTAGTATGGATTGGTATCGCAATTTTGTCAGTATTTTTCTTTCAGCGGTTTGATGTTATGCGGCAAGCGGGGATTTGGTCAGATATTACGCTGGCATTGATTATTTTTATTGTATTGGATTTTAAGCTAGTTGAATTTACTAAAGGCTTACGAGGGCTTTTTGCTGGGTTAATGGTTGTGGTTTTATTGATCACGGCCTATCGGATTTTTACGGAAATTCCTGCTCCAGCGGCTGGAATGAGTATTTGGGATAAAAGCAATAAGTTGCAGGAAATTTGGATTAATACGAACACGATTGGCAGCAGTGTCATGTGCGCGAGCTTTTTAAGTGCGACATTATTTCAATCATTAGAATGGACATGGGCAAAAATTATCAAATATCCCATCTATCTGATCGCCTTAGCCTGTACTTGGGTTGTGCAATCGCAGGCCGCCTTTATCGCAGTCGCTTTCTTTGTTTTCTTTGATTTGTGGCCAGCTTTTTTAAAGGAAAAAGTCAAGTGGGCCTATGGGATTAGTTATAGCATTTTCCTAATCGGCATTTTTCCTTTGTCTCTGTTTCTAGCAAATTCTAGTCATTTTGATTTATTTACCGGGCGAGAAGATATTTGGAAGCATTTCTATGAAACGTTGTTTAAGGTAAAGGGCCAATTTTGGGTCGGCATGCCACCTTTTACGTTTAAACGTGGGGCGCAAATTTTAGGCAATCACAATAGTTACAATGCAACGTTAGGACAGTTCGGTTTAGTTGGGCTAGTTTTAATGAGTTCATTTATTTTATATAATGTTTGGCGGTTAATTATAAAAAAAGAGACCGCTGCATTTCAACTGAGTTTTTTGATCGCTTTTTTTGCGGTCTTACTTCAGTCAACGATGGAAGATACTTTGATGGCACCTTACTGGATCCCAATTACTTTTTGTTTATTAGGACTTGCTTGGCAACAAAATCAGGTTCCAGAAGAGTTTTATGATTATTCGCTGAATATTTTTGATCCAGAGGTGGATGAAGAGGAGTTTGAAGTACGACCTACCCGTAGCAGTCGTTATCGTTAATTGTTAAAAATAAGTTTAGATGTTTATAAGCATCTAAGCTTTTTTTGTGTGACCTTGCTTTTACATATATCTTTCTGTAGAATAATAACGTTAATCAACTGTAGAAATAATAAATTAAAGCTTTAGATGAGAGGTAAAAAAATGTTCAAAGACTTACTGAGTTTTTTTAAAGAAATTTATCAAAATCGTACCTTATTGAAACAATTTTCAGTCAATGATTTCAAAGCACGCTATGCTGGCTCCGCCTTAGGGATTTTTTGGGCTTTTGCTAATCCTTTGGTAATGGTTGTGACCTATTGGTTTGTGTTTGGAGTCGGTTTTAAAGCGGCGATGACAGATGGAAAATATCCCTTTATCGTCTTCTTATTAACCGGGTTGGTTCCATGGATGTATTTTTCTGAAGTCTTAGGTTCAGCTACCAATGTTTTTCGTGAATACAGCTATTTAGTCAAAAAAGTCGTGTTCAATATCCGAATCTTGCCATCGGTCAAATTATTCTCAGCTTTGTTCATGCATGTCTTTTTCATTGTAATTGCTTTGATTGTAGCAATTTTTAATCATGCAATTCCTAGCCTGCATTTGCTGCAGCTGCTTTATTACCTATTCGCTATGATGATGTTCTTGACCGGTTTGACGTGGATCACTTCTTCAATTCAGCCGTTTTTCCCAGATATCAACCAATTTATCGGCGTGATCATGCAAGCATTGATGTGGGGAACACCGGTACTATGGAGTATCAACCAATTTGCGGCACATCCTACGATCCAATTTATTTTAAAATTCAATCCAATGTTTTATGTTGTCCAAGGTTATCGTGATGCGTTCTTTGGGGAACAATGGTTTTGGGAAAAACCATTATTAACAATCTACTTTTGGGTTGTGACCTTGATTCTATTAGTGGTCGGCAGTGTCGTCTTTAAACGCTTGAAACCACATTTTTCTGATGTTCTGTAAGGAGATAAAATTAAATGACTGAAACAGTAATTGAAATTAACCACTTAACAAAGAAATATGATATGTATAAAAAGCCTTCGGATCGTTTAAAAGAAGCGCTTAGCCTGACTAGAAAAACCTATCATGAAGTTTTCTATGCGTTGAACGATGTAAATATCGAAGTAAAAAAGGGTGAAATGATCGGGTTTATCGGGGAAAATGGTTCAGGTAAATCGACCATTTTGAAGATCATCACAGGAGTTTTAACTCCCTCAGCCGGCGAGGTCAAAATCATCGGTAACATTGCTGCGTTGTTAGAATTGGGTTCAGGATTCAATCCTGAATACAGCGGCTACGAAAATATTTTCCTTAATGGGATGGTTTTAGGCTTTTCCCGCGAAGAAATGCAGGAAAAGGTTGATGATATCATTAATTTCGCCGATATTGGCGATCACTTGTATCAGCCAGTTAAAACTTATTCCAGCGGGATGTTTGTGCGTTTAGCCTTTGCTGTAGCTATTAATGTTGATCCTGATATTTTGATCGTTGATGAAGCCTTGGCAGTCGGGGATTTAGAATTCCAGTTAAAATGTATGGAAAAATTTACCGAGCTGCGTAACGCTGGTAAAACGATTCTATTCGTTTCTCATGATGTTAATGCGGTTCGCCGTTTTTGCGACCGGGTCTATTGGTTGAAAAATGGAGTCGTTGAAGCAGAAGGTGAAACGATGGAAATCACCGAGACTTACGAAAACTTCTTAAAGAAAAAATCATTAAAAACTGTGGATCGGGATAATTCTACTTCAGAGGAATTTTCTGCTTACGATATTGTAGAAGTCAAATCTGCTGAGTTATTAGATGGGGACCTACAGCCTTTGGAAATAGTCGAACAGGACAGTAAAGTCGTGGTGAAAGTAACGTATAACGTGAAGGATGATTCGATCAAACAACCGGTTCTGGGAGTGGCGATTCGAACCGTTGATAATAATTATGTTTGCGGACTAAACACTTTATTGGATGAAGAGTCGATTCCTTGGAAAAAGGGTGAGAATGTCTTTTATCTAGAATATGAAAAAATGGCCCTTTTAGGCGGGGAGTATTACTTTGACGTAGCCCTTTTTGAAGAAAATGCCACGGTGCCGTTGGTTTATAAGACCCGCTATTTGACTATGTTCATTTCTGGCAAATACGTCGGCGAAGGCATCGTTGTTTTGGATCACAAGTGGAAGGATACGATTTAATTATGAAGTATGATTTTGATTTGTCACTGGAAGAGCATACAAGTGTTGGAAAGATCATTAGTCAAATTACGGAAGGTTCCACTGTTTTAGAGTTTGGTCCAGGGAATGGCCGCATGACCCAATACTTGATTAATAAAAAAAAATGTGAAGTTTCGATCGTGGAATTTGATTCGGTCTTATATGAGCACGTCATGGGCTTTGCCCAGGACGGCTTTTTAGGAAATATCGAAGAGTACAAATGGAGTACTTATTTTGCTGATAAGCAGTTTGATTTTATTATTTTCGCAGATGTTCTAGAGCACTTAACAGATTCGGAAAAAGCCTTGCAGGAAGCCAGTAAGTTTTTAGCACCAAACGGTGAAATTTTACTGACCTTCCCTAATTTGGCTCATAACTCGGTCTTGATTGATTTGTTTAATAATAAACTGGACTGGAAAGAATATGGTCTCTTAGACCGAACCCACAACAGTTTTTACACACAAAAGGGTTTTGAAGAATTATTTGAACGGCTGGGTCTATCGATTCGCAGAGAAGACTTTACTTATTCGCAAGTTGGTCAAAATGAATTACCTGCTAGTTATGAAGAATTACCGCAAATGGTGCGGTATGATTTTAAAAAGCGTCCTTTTGGAGAAGTGTATCAGTATTTCTATGCTTTGCGTAAAGAATCAGTTAAAACTCCTGAACGAGTGGAACCAATTAATTCGAATTATAATAAACAGATGCAGTTGGCCTATTTGCTGGACGGAAAATTCACGATAGAACCCTACATCTTTAATAATCAAAGCGGTGAAAATAAAACGACCGTTCATCAGGCCCCTGAGAATGCGGAGAAATTACGAATCGTCATCGGGAAAGTTCCAGCAACAATCCAATTATCGGTAGTCGTTGATAATAAATTACTGGAGATTGAAGAAACGAACGCTTCGTGGTACCAAGAAGATCTGCTGATGTTTCCAGAAATTACTGAAGAACCGTATGTGATCATTGACGGTGCATTGGTAGCCGGTAAAGAATTTACGGTGAACGTAAATGTCTTAAATGAAGAGGAATTTTTTCCATCAGAAGTGAAGGTCATGAAGGATGTAGCGAAGGAGCAGATAAAAAATCGGTTGCTATCCTTGAAACTTAGCTACTTGGATCAACATGAGTATCAATTAAGTAAGATTCCTTATACTGAAGCGGGAAGTGAAATCGCAGGCATCAAATTGACCGTTGAATCAATCGAAAATAATGAGTCAGAAAACGAAGTAATCATTAAAGGCTGGGGATTCTCAGAAGCTAACCAGCTACCGTTGAGCTATTTGCTAGCTGAATCGGTTAATCCGTTGCAAGTCAATCCAATCTATCGCCCAGATGTCAATGAAGTTTTCGGCATTGATTCAACAGAAAAATTTGGTTTTATTTTGACTGCGAAAAATCTGCAAGTGATGGATGAGTTGAAGTTATTTGCGGTAGATGATCAAGATCAAATCTATCCTGTTTTAGCTAAAATAACGAAAACTAAAAACACACCGGTCACGAGAAAAGTTCGCCATTTATTAGGCTCAATCAAACGCAATGGCTTTTCTGGAGCGCTTAAAAATTATCAACGCTCAAAACAGCAAAGTGCTAACTACGAAGAGTGGATGCTCAAAGTTGAAGAACCGACGAGGACGCAATTGATCGCGACGTTGGACAGTCTGGCCTTCCAGCCTAAAATTTCTTTAGTCGTGCCAGTCTATAATGTTGATGAAAAATGGTTGCGGGCTTGTGTGAAGTCTCTGACGGATCAAATCTATCCTAATTGGGAACTTTGCTTAGCAGACGATGCGTCACCTAAAGCGCATATCAAGCCGCTATTGCAAGAACTAGCAGCAACTGATGAACGAATCAAAATTGTTTTGCGAGAAAAAAATGGTCACATTTCAGAAGCAACCAATTCAGCGATTGAAATTGCGACGGGCGAGTACATCGGCTTTTTAGATAATGATGACATTTTAGCCGATACGGCATTACTGGCAGTCGTGAATGCCTTGAATGAAGATCAAAATCGTGAATTTATTTATACCGACGAGGACAAATTATCCATGAGCGGTAAACGCTTTGATCCTTTCTTCAAACCAAATTGGAATGAAACCTTACTACTAGGTCATAACTACATTACTCATTTTGTCGTCGTCAAACGCTCGATCATAGACACCATTGGCGGTTTACGAACAGAGTTTAACGGCAGCCAAGATTATGATTTTGTGTTACGAGCAACCGAAGCTGCTAAAGAAATCTATCATATCCCTAACATTCTTTATCATTGGCGAACAATTGAAACCTCAGTGGCGATGGATCCTCAAAGTAAGGAATATGCTTATATCGCTGGTCAAAATGCTTTACAAGCGGCCCTTGAACGGCGGAAGCTTGATGGTGCCGTCACGATGACGAAAAATTATGGCGCCTATAAAATTGATTTCAAGTATGAAACTGAACCTAAAGTTTCAATTATTTTAAGTGGGCAAACTAGTGAAAAACAGCTCCAAGAATTGTTGACGACGGAATGGAATGATTTCGAAATTTTGACGAACCGTTCAAATCTGGCAGATTCGCGGATTCGGACGTTTACTGGTCAGAATGAGAATGAATTAGCTCGTGAAGCTACGGGCGAATTTTTAGTCTTTTTAGGTGAAAATTTAACCCCAACGAAGCCTACTTGGCTAAAAGAAGCCTTGAATTTTGTTCGCTTGCCTGAAGTCGGAGCAGTTACGGGAAAAATTATCAGTAAAGATGAGGCTATTTTAAATTGTGGGGTCGTTTTAGATCCTGCCAATGAACGAGTTGTTTACGAGCAACAAGGTCTTTCAAATAAGACGATCGGAACTTATTTCCGTCCCGCACTGCCGCGTGAAATCTATACGGCGACTGAGGATATGCTCATTTTGCGTAAAGAGGACTTTCTTGCACTAGCCGGGTTTGATCTGTCATTGCCAACTCAGATCAAAGGAATTGATTTCTCGATTCGCTTAGCCAAAGAAAACAAAAAAATGGTTTTCGATCCTTATTTTGAAATGCGCTATCCAGGAGAAAATCATTTTGCTGTAAAACAAGAAGCTTACGCTACCTTAACTAATAAATATTCGCAAGAATTGAATGATCCATTAATCAATCCAAATCAATTCAGCATAGGGGGTTAATTTTGATGACAAAAAAGCAACAAGTTTGCATTGATCAATGCAGTTATCAGCCCAAAACAAAGCTGCTAGAAATAAAAGGATGGGCGCTTGATTTGATTTCAAAGCAAGTTCCAGAAATTGAACTTGCTTCAGATAATGTGATTAATGATAAAACGGAATTCTATCCCCGTTCGGATGTGGCCGCGGCGCATAAAACAAGTGCCAGTTTGCAAATGGGCTTTAGCATGACAGTCGAAGTCAATGATCCCGCCGGACCAATTATTGTCGCGTTTAACTTTAACGATGAGCAGCAGACGCAAGTCTTTATTCCAAAAGAAAATATTGTGAAGGAAGTAAGACAACCTTCGCAATTGCATAATTTTTACGGCAAGGCTCGTAAAGGATTCGGCTATTTAAAACGCAATGGCTTAAAAAATACACTGCGACGTATCAAATTAGATCAAACTAAACAATCCGATGAGCGTTATCAGCAATGGATTACTGATAATGAAAATTGGGATGTAAAGGCTATTGAAGCAGAAATCGCGAATTTTGATTATCAGCCGCTCATTTCAATTTTGATGCCTGTCTACAATGTCGAAGAGAAATGGTTAGAAAAATGTATTGAATCCGTGCAAAATCAGTTTTATCCTAACTGGGAACTTTGTATGGCGGACGACCATTCGACCGATGTTTCAGTCAGACCCTTATTGGAAAAATATGCTGCACAAGATTCACGCATCAAAGTAGTATTTCGTACGGAGAATGGACATATCTCTAAGGCAACCAATTCGGCCTTAGAAATTGCAACAGGGGATTTTGTTGCATTATTGGATAATGACGATGAATTAGCTCCGATTGCTTTGTATGAAGTAGCCAAGCTGTTAAATAAAAATCACGAGCTTGATTTAATCTATAGCGATGAAGATAAGATCGATATGGCTGGGAAGCGTTTCGATCCAGCGTTCAAACCGGATTGGTCGCCAGATTTATTATTAGGAACAAATTACATTTCGCACTTAGGAGTCTATCGTCGCTCGATCATGGAAGAAATCGGTGGTTTTCGGGTCGGATATGAGGGCTCACAAGATTATGATTTGGTCTTACGTTTTACCGAGCAAACAACAGCTGATCGAATCGCTCATATTCCACAAATTTTATACTACTGGCGTATTTTACCGAGTTCCACCGCTGCGGATCAGTCAACGAAGAGCTATGCTTTTGATGCCGGCTTGAAAGCTGTGAAAGATGCGATCAAACGCCGCGGCCTGCAAGCGACTGTTAACCATGCAGCGGGGAATGGCTTGTATGATGTAGATTATAAAGTACTTTCAGAGGATTTAGTGAGTGTGATTATTCCCACCCGAAATGGTTATGACGATGTGAAACGCTGTTTGGATTCGATTATCGAAAAAACGACGTATCCAAATTACGAAATTATCATGGCTGATAATGGTAGTGATCAACCTGAGATGCAAGAACTTTATGCTCAGTATCAAAATCAATTGGGAGAACGTTTCGTTGTAGAATCAATTGATATCCCCTTCAATTATTCTCGCATCAATAATTTAGCCGCTAAAGTTGCAAAAGGAAAATATTTATTGTTTTTAAATAATGATACAGAGGTTATCACGCCAGAGTGGATGACCAAGATGGTCTCTTTTGCACAGCTTGAGCGAATCGGCTGTGTTGGGGCCAAATTATACTATCCTAATAATACGATCCAGCATGCCGGTGTAATCTTAGGTATGGGGGGAGCAGCGGGGCATGGTCATCATACTTTCCCAAGGGGCGATTTCGGCTATTTTGGTAAATTAGAGATCAACGTCGATTATTTAGCAGTCACTGCCGCTTGTTTGATGATTCGAGCAGAAGATTTTGTTGAGATTGGCGGTTTTGATGAAGAATTGACCGTCGCCTTTAACGATGTCGATCTTTGTTTGAAGGAGTATGAAGCTGGTCATAATAATGTTTGGCTTCACGGAGTCGAGCTATATCATTTCGAATCCCAATCACGAGGCTATGAAAATACACCTGAAAAGCAAGCCCGTTTTGAAAAAGAAACAAAGCAAATGGAAGCCCGCTGGACTAAATATATTGAAAATGACCCTTACTATAATCCCAATTTAACGAGGACTGGTGGCGATTTTTCAGTGAGAATAGAAAGGTAATCGATTAAATCGATTACCTTTTTTTGTTTAATAACACGATAAATATGATAAAATGTTTATAATAATATTATAAAGGGATAGGAGGGTTGTTAAATAGTCGCATTAGATTATTTAACTTTAGCTTATGAAAAAGAAAAAAGTGTTGGGGAACATATTTTTATCGATTATTTTGTGTCTGCCTTTGTTAGGATTCCGTTATTCTGATGAAACAGTATCAACAGAAACGATCTCTACAAGTGAACTAAAAACGAAAATGACCGATTCATTAAGCAGTACAACTAGTACTACTGTTGAAGAAATGACTGAAAGTTCAAGCAGTGCAACTAGTTCTACGAATTCAGAAAGTATGGAAACAACGACTGAAAATTCTGAATCAATTGACGAGACTTCGCTTACCGAAGAGGAGCAGGAACCGCAACGGTCAACGATTGCAACAGAATCAGTAGGTGAAAAATTTTTCGTTTCAATTACTGATAAGGATTATGTGTTACTTAAAGAACCTGATGGAGAGAGAGTAAATGATAATAACAAGAATTATCAAAAAACTTTTTCTGCCCAAAAAATAAACGGTAATTCTGAGATAACTTATTTTCTACTTAGTACATCAACTACGAAACTGGGTTACATCGCTGCCTCTAGTGTGGAAAAAGTAGCGGGTGAAGAAGGAAAGTTATTCCCAGAAGCAACAAATACGTATGGTAGTATTGTCTCTCCTAATGCCATTCTATTTACTTCTGATTTTCAAGAAAAAGGAATGACTAGTCAGTTACTCAATCAAACTTTTCGAATTGAAGGATCGTACCACCATTATGATGGAAAAACCTATTATTTACTGAAAGATTCGAATGATCAGACAGTTGGAATAGTTACTGCAGCAGCTGTCGAAAAAGGACAACATCCTGCAGGGAAAAAACATTTGGTTAATGATTATTATTCTGTTATAAAGAAAGATCAAAAAGTCTGGAAAAATATTAATCTCGAGGAAATGGGAACCACAACAACTATTAATGAAAAAACATTTAATGTTAAGGAATGGTACTATCATTTTGATGGCAGTAAGTATTTTGCTCTTTATGATATAAACGAAGGATTCAAAGGAATTGTTAAGGAAAGTACTATTCAAAAGGCGAGTAATCAAGGCGGAATTTGGCATTCAACGAATCAATACGTAACAATCACAAAAAGTAGTGGAACGATTTGGAATGATTTTGCCTTTAAAAGTGGGAATTCGATAAAGAGTCTGTATCAACGGACATATCGAGCAACAGGCTACTACAACCATTTCAACGGATCAAAATATTTGTCCATTTATGATGGTAATGGTAAATGGCAAGGGTACTTAAACGAAAGGGATGCAAGTGTGTCGGGTACGCCGGGAGGTGAGTGGCACGGTACAAACCAATACGTAACAATCACAAAAAGTAGTGGAACGATTTGGAATGATTTTGGTTTTAAAAATGGAAATTCGATAAAGAGTCTGTATCAACGGACGTATCGAGCAACAGGCTACTACAACCATTTCAACGGATCAAAATATTTATCCATCTATGATAATAAAGGTAAGTGGC